>NZ_CP150203.1:6067500-6667500 GCF_037969725.1 Paenibacillus sp. FSL W8-0426
CATTTCATCCAGCTCTTTGCGTAAAACATAGTCCAATTCCTTGCATTCCTTATCGTTAAACAGCATACCCAGCATTAGAGTTCTCCTTTTTCAGCATATGGATAGTTATGTCATCTCTCGCCTTTCCCGCAAACAAAGGCATTCTATTTGACAACGCGGCGTCAGCAGCGGTTGCCGTTCCTCACTGAAGATTTATTGTAACTGCTGGCACCCGTTTTATTGTTATGGTCAACTTTCTGAAAAATTATGAATGTAATTGCATACAAATTTATCCACGCACAATGCTATACGTAATCGTGCTCTCTATAATGGCGGCAATAAATAACAGAATAACGATCCAACATGAAGCGGCTATCGTCGTACGCAGAAATTGTGCCCATTGCCGACCGGTCTGTTGACGTTTCTGGCCGCCAAGCTGAATCAAACTACGCAGCGCCAATCCGCCAAATTTCAGCCCAAATGCGCAGGCAATAATAATTACAGGTATTTCGATAATGCCATGAGGCAGCAATCCTTTAACAACGATATCGAACAGACTTGCACCATTACTCGTCGTAACATTAACGAGAAATCCGATCACCATCCCATTAATCAGGAGAAAAACCACTGGCAATATTCCAAAGAAAATACCGGCATATATGACCAGCACACTTTTAATGGCATTGTTGAAGAAAATGAACAAGAAGAAGTTCCACTGCACGTTGCCCCCTTGCTCCAATTGCTCACTGGCTTCGCGCAAGCCCCTGATCTGCCCCAATAATACATCTTCAAGCGCTCCCGTACTGATCCACCCAATACCGATTCCTGCGGCAAACAATATGAACGACCATACAATCGCGCTCCGAATGGAGCCCATACCTTCTAGAAAGGTGCTGAATTTAAACATGAATACCTCCTGCGGATTCTATTTTTTTCGAATTTGTACGTAAACAACCTTCCGGCTTAAAGAATAACTGGGCGGTACGAGCATACATTGAAAAGTAAACAAGCATTTCTTAGGGGAGAGGGGCGCTTAGCGAAATGAACTCGTTCTATGTATTCAGCGGCAAAAAAATCAAACGGTATCTGATCGTGCTGGCTGCTGCCGTGTTTGCGATTGGAATCATCTATTTGGAAACCGGGGACGTTTCCGTATTTTCGGAGGACACGCCATCTGCTGTGTATAGTGTGCCCACCGAGAAAAAAGTAATCGCTCTTACCTTTGACATCAGTTGGGGCGATAAACGCACAGAACCGATCCTGAAAGTGCTCAAAGAGAACAACGTGCAGAAAGCAACCTTCTTTCTATCATCTCCTTGGAGCAAAACACATCCTGAAATCGTCAGTGCAATCAAAGATGCAGGGTACGAAATCGGCAGTCATGGCCACAAACACGACAACTACAGCAGAATGACGGAAGAAGAGATTCGCAAACAAATTATGACAGCTCACAGCATTTTAACCGATTTGACGGGAAAAGAACCAAACCTCCTGCGTCTGCCGAATGGCGATTTTGACAAACGTGTGCTCCAGGTCGCGAGCAGTCTGAACTATCAGGTGGTGCAGTGGGATACGGATTCCCTCGACTGGAAGAATCCAGGTGCACAGACCATTGTGGACCGCGTTGTCAGCAAAGCCCACCCCGGAGACATCGTTCTACTTCATGCAAGCGATTCTTCCAAACAAACGCATGAAGCGCTTCCTGCCATTATCGCCAAACTGCGCCAACAAGGCTACGAGTTTGCCACCGTGTCCGAACTGCTGAACCATTCCAACGTAAAGGGATCTGAAGTTCGCGATCAAGCCATTTCTCAGTAACCGCCCGAAAGGCCAAACGAAAAGAGCTAACCCGGTTAGCTCTTTTGTCATGTATCCATATACGTTTATCGACTGCTTTATGCTTCAATTTTAGGACTTCTGCCTTTACTGCTTACCGGCTGAGCTAATCCCTGCCCCTCCACAAGTCTGTGCAGCAGCAGGATCTGGTATGCATTGCACAGAAGCAATGGAACGACAATAAACACGGTGGCTGCATTAACATCGATGCGGAGTACGCCGATTGTTTCCACGATCGTTGCTGCAATCATGAAAAATAGCGTAGGCACCAGCGCGGAAATGTGGGTTTGCTTCACCTTTACGTAAGCGGTAACAATTGCCGCCGCCAAAATGATGATGCCGAGCACAACGTCCGACAATCTTTCTTGCCCCCCTGCGACAAACAACCGCAAAAACATGACATCCAGCAGCGCAAATATGGTTAGCACAATTTGAATGATTTGCCAGGCACGTTTAGGGAAAACGCCTTTGCCCATGTAATTCAAGATCAGATAAGCGAAAAAACCCATTTGCGAATAAACGCTAATCATTACGCCCGAGCCGAGCAGTATGAGGAGATAAAGCAGAATATCGGCGAGACCATTCGTCCTCTCCCCGTTGAACAACATCATAGCAATACCGGTAAAGAGGGAACCAACTGCCCCAATCAGCAGGGCTGTCCAAAACAGAAACAACCATTTACGCAAATTCAAATGTTTTCCACCCCCCGATTGTTTATTTTACCAACCTTCACAGTAAAAAACCATCATCGGCCAACATATTTCGAAGGCGCTTATCACATACTACATCCAGTATCTCATCAAGGAGGGATTATGCCTATGAAACGGCCTTTATGGCAGCTTTGCGGCGTTATGCTGGGCCTCTCCGTCGCACTGGCGGGCTGTGGTTCAGATCAGAATTATTCGGCCCCCCAGGGCAGTTATAAAGAGATGAAAACAATGGTCGTCGATATTCTCAAAAGCGATGAAGGCAAAAAAGCCGTGGAGGAGGCCATAACTGGCCAAAGCTCTTCTGGGGCCGGGGGAACACAAGGTTCTGGCCAAGGCGGAGGAGGAACAGGGACGATCGGCATGAAAATGCTGATGCCTGCGCAATCCTCAGAGCAGATCCGCATCGCGGTGAAGGATACAATTACGGCTCCGGAGTACCAGAAGGAATTTGAAAAGATCATGACGGATCCGCAATTTGCGGGAGAATTCGCCAAAGTGGTCAATGCGCAAAGCAAGCAGCTTCATATGCAGCTTATTAAAGACCCTACGTACCAAAAGTCGATCGAGGACATCATGAAGTCCCCCGAGGTGTCCAAAATGTTCATGGACATGACGAAAACACCCGAATACCGTAAACAAACCATGACGGTTATGCAGGAAGTAATGCAAAATCCGCTTTTCCGCATGGAAGTGTTAACACTGCTCAAAAAGGTTGTGCAGGATGAGTTGCAGCCGAAAGTCGAAAGCGGCGGACAACAGAAGCAGGAAGGCCAAAGCGGCCAAGGTCAAGATAGCGGCGACGGCGGGAAAGATGGAGGCGGCGACGGTGGTGGCGGTGGCGGCCAAGGTTCATAAGACAGCGAAACAAACGTTTATAACAACGGGGCAGGACATCATCCACATATATTTTGTTATGAAAGACGTCGAACTCGGCTCGCTTTAATTGGGGTACGGATTGTAATGATCAGAAAGCAATCGATCAGCCTGGGCTTTAGCGGAAATGCTGATTCAACAATAGCTCGCACCCTTCATGGATGCGAGCTTTCCTTTTTAGTCTTCAGAACTCGTTATCGATCAATTGGGCAACCTCATCATACAGAGCTCCAATACGCGTATCCGCCTTGAATACCGATGGCGAGAAATCCGGCTCTGAGACGTGGTTATCCGGTGAGCCAAGCGGAATCTGGGCAAGCAGTTTGGTGTGCAGGCTTTCAGCAAGCTGTCCGCCCCCGCCACGACCGAATATGTATTCTTTTTCACCGCATTTGCCGCACTCGTGGTAAGCCATATTCTCCACAACGCCGAGCAGTTCGTGATTGGTCTGAATCGCCATCGCTCCCGCACGGGCTGCTACAAATGCAGCGGTGGCATGAGGCGTCGTGACGATGATTTCTTTGCTCTGCGGCAGCATCTGATGAACGTCCAGAGCCACGTCGCCGGTTCCAGGCGGCAGGTCCAGCAACATATAATCCAGTTCTCCCCAATTCACGTCGGTAAAGAACTGCCGTAACATGCGTCCAAGCATGGGACCCCGCCAAATTACAGGATTGTTCTCCCGGATGAAAAATCCCATGGACATCACTTTGACGCCAAACCGTTCAACAGGCTGGATGACGCCATCCTCCACGACAGGGTATTCCTCGATGCCCATCATGTCCGGCACACTGAAACCGTAGATATCCGCATCGATCACCCCTACCTTCTTGCCTTGCCGTGCAAGCGCTGTCGCCAAATTCACCGTAACGGTTGATTTCCCCACGCCACCCTTGCCGCTTGCAATTGCAATGAAGCGTACTCCGGATTCCGGGTCAAGCAATTCATGGCCGTCAAGTCCGGCTGCATGGCCTTTTACAAGGACTTCATCCTCCTCTTCCGGTATAGAAGATTCCCCCAATACCTTATCCCGTTCGTGCTCGGATGCCGCACGGAGCCGGATATGTACATCCTCGATCCCATGCTGCAATAAAATGGCTTGTACAGCATCACGAAGAGTTTCTGTGTCCTCCGGCTTATTGTCCAGCGTTACGATGGTGAGGGACACATGATGTTCCTTTACCATGACATCTCGAATCCATTGCAGCTCCGTCAAACTAACGCCCAGTTGTGGCTCTTGCAAAGGCTGCAATAGTTCAAGGATCTGTTCCTTTGATAACATCATCAGACAGCACCTCAGCTTTATCTATTGGCATGTATTTAAATATGCTGCCTTAATTATACCACTCTCATTCTCGCCTGTGGCTACCTTTTGGGCCTTTCCCCGGACGAGTACCGCAAGATGCCATTATAGATGGATGCGGCGACCTTCCGCTGATAGTTCTCATCCGCAAGCAGTCGTGCTTCCTCAGGGTGCGACAAGAAACCAACCTCTACCAGGGCGGAAGGAATTTTCAGTGCCTGCAAAAGATACACCGTATTCACCGTTTTGGCGATCCGGTCGGTGTTTTCGAGATTGCGAATAATCTCGGACTGCAACAGATTGGCCAATGCTTCATTGTCAGGGTGGTTAGGTGTATAGAACACCTGCGCCCCGCTCCACCGGTTGGAAGGAACGCTGTTCATATGAATGCTGATAAAGAGGTCTGCCTGCTTATCCTCAATCCGTCTAACCCTCTGCTTGAGGTCCTCCGTTTTACGTTTGGAGTATCCCTTGGTGTCCGGGGAAGCCAAGTCCTGATCAATCTCCCTGGTCATGACTACCAACGCGCCAGCTTGCTGCAAGTAGTCACGAACATACAGGGCGATGGACAGGTTAATATCTTTCTCGATGACCCCCTGCTTGCTTACGGCCCCTCCATCCGGTCCTCCATGTCCTGCATCAATGGCAATGACTTTGCCGGCCAAAGGCAAGCTCCAGTATCCCGACGTTTTGGCAGAAGGGAGTTCATAAGAGACTACCGCTACAAACATGGCAAGAAGGCACAGACTGAATAAGAGCCGTTTGACCGTGCGTAAACGAATCCACAATACGAAATGTTTACCCACCTTTTTACGCATACAAAAAACCACCTCGTCCCATATAAATGACTCTAATCATCTATATGGGACGAGGTGGACAAATATACCCCTGAGCGCTAGACGCTTACTTGGTCCGTCATTTCTTCGATCAGGATCTTGGCGACCTCAGAACACGTAATTCCAGTGGAGGGCACTCTCCGTTACGGAGCAAACCACGCACTTTTGTGCCAGACAGCGTCAGATGCTGTGATTTGTCGTGCGGGCACGTTTTGCTCGATGCCATGTTGCTGCATTTGGTGCAAAAGAAGCTATGTCAAGAACAATGGCGTAATGCCCAATTCTTCAGCCGTAAAGTTCGAGAAAATCTCTTGTGCTTCATACGTGCCGTAGTAGTCGCCTACACCTTCATGGTCAGTTTCTCGCTGTCCCGCAGCAATTGTTCACGTTCTTCTCCTTGTGCGACACGCTGTACCAGCGTACCTCCATGAGGCAGAATCGTAGTTATCTTGTCAGCTCGCTGTATAGAATATGGTTATTTGTGCAGCCCGCACTCTGTTTTCTCGTTTCCGGACCAGCGGCCCGCACGTGGATCTTCGCCAGGCATGACCTGACGGGTGCAATGTTCGCAGCCGATGCTTGGATAGTTCTGATCATGAAGCGGATTGTAAATGACATTGTTCGCACGGATGTATTCCCAGACATCATCGGAAGTCCAATGGGCAATCGGATTGAATTTCATCAGCCCGAATTTCAAATCGTATTCTACCTTCTTCGCATTGGCGCGTGTAGGTGCCTGGTCCCGTCGAATTCCTGTAATCCATGCATCGTACTGGGACAAAATCCGAGTCAGCGGTTCTACTTTACGGATGTTGCAGCACGCATTCGGGTCAGATTTCCATAACTCATCCCCATGCTGTGCAGCTTGTTCCTCTGGCGTAATTTTAGGGGAAACACGAACAAAGTCAAGATTATACCGCTCTTTCAGTTTATCGCGAGTCTCATACGTTTCCTTAAAGTGAAAATCGGTATCTAAATAAAAAATGTCCGTAGACGGGCTGATCTTTTGCAGCATGTCTACAAGCACAACATCTTCTGCACCGAAGCTGCATGCAAACGTAATGTTCGGAAATGTCTCGATCGCGTAACGAATTATATCCTCGGGACTTGCGTTCTCCAACTCCTCGGCCTTCGTGCGCGCAAGCTCTTCCTTTTCGAACAAATTCATGATTGAATATCCCCCAATCTGCTTTTCAAAAAACATAAAACCGACTAAACAAATATGAATTATACATAGTATAAATCTTTCATTGGCATTGTCAATGCCTGACATTTGGCAAAAATGGCCCTCCAACGCCTGTTAAGGGCTGTTATTTTTATTCACTTCAGCTGCAGCTTTCATCAGTTTTACATTGCCAGCGAAAAAAAGTGCAAACGCAGGTCCTGACTAAAGGGAGCGCATTTCGAACAGCTGCATTCAAAGGCGTTGCTGGAGCAAGGCTTTACGAATTGTTCATCATACATCCTTTCAGACTAAAACGTTCCACGCTTCATATCAGATCGAAATTAAGGGAATAAAATGCAAGCCTGAAATGTCCTGTATTCTGTCGTTATCTCTAAGTAATGCTGATGAAATCCATAAGAAATCCTGATGACTTTCATCCATTATGAATTTAACGGCAGTTAAATCATGGTTGCAGCCCCTTTCCCTTCATCCATTCATTAAATCTGTGCCTTCCTTTGAAAGATAAAAAAAACCTCTGGCCATAGGCCAAAGGCTTTTGTCGTACAAATTAACGTTTGGAGAACTGAGGAGCGCGACGAGCCGCTTTGAGACCGTATTTTTTACGTTCTTTCATGCGTGGGTCACGAGTCAGGAATCCAGCTTTTTTCAGGGATGCACGGTACTCCGGATCTGCTTTCAGCAAAGCACGGGAGATCCCGTGACGGATTGCACCGGCTTGACCGGAGATTCCGCCGCCATGAGCGATAACCAGAACATCGTAGTTGTTCAATGTTTCAGTCAAAGTCAGTGGTTGTTTTACGATCAGTTTAAGAGTTTCCAAACCGAAGTATTCATTGATATCACGTTTATTGATGACAATGCGTCCTTCACCCGGTACGAGACGAACACGAGCTACCGAATGTTTACGACGACCTGTCCCATAGTATTGTACTTGTGCCATGAAACTGTCCTCCTTTTAATTAACCGCGAAGTTCGTAAACTTCTGGTTTTTGTGCTGCATGTGGATGCTCTGTGCCTCTGTACGCTTTGAGTCTCAGCTTCATTTGCTCGCCCATGCGAGTTTTAGGAAGCATGCCGCGAACAGCCAATTCCAACATACGTTCAGGTTTGTTTTTAACCATCTCTTCAGCAGTAGTTACTTTCAAACCACCTGGGTGCATCGAGTGACGGTAGTATTTTTTATCGGACATTTTTTTACCAGTCAATACGATTTTCTCCGCATTGATGATGATAACGAAATCACCAGTATCCACATGTGGAGTGAATTGTGGCTTATGTTTGCCGCGGATCAATGCAGCTGCTTCGCTTGCCAGGCGTCCGAGCGTTTTGCCTTCAGCATCAATGATGTGCCATTTGCGCTCAACTTCGTTTGGCTTCGCCATGTACGTGGTACGCATGAATAGTTCCTCCTTAATTGTTTCCAATCATCATTTTCATTTATCTTCGTTCGTTAAGTTATAACTTTAGGTGTTGATGGATAGTTGTTCATTGTGCAGCTCTTAATTGGGGCTGTGGGAAAGCCATTAAGAAAACACAACTTTTATATTACAGGATAAGGGACAAAATCGCAAGTATAAATTGCAGTTTCGTAAACCAAATTTATTCTTTCTTGTATTCCAGATCCCATAACATCAAACCGTGGCTTACCGCAGTAGGACCTGCAGCAGCACGATCGCACGCAGCAATCATCTTTGGCACATCAGAGGCTTTCCGCTTGCCCTCTCCGATCTGCAGCAGCGTGCCCACCATGATTCGGACCATATGCTGCAAAAAACCGTTACCGGTCACATAAATGTGAATCACACCTTGATCACGCGGGTTATCTCTGCACATGGAACGATCCACCTCAAGCCAGGCGTCGTATATGGAACGGACATGGTTATCCTTCTGCGAGTGCCTCGAAGCGAAGGTCGTAAAATCATACGTCCCTATAAAATGACGCAACCCTTCCTGCATGGCCGCGATATCCAGCTTTGCATGGTGATGGTATTGCAGTCTCCTGTTGAACACATCCGCGAATTGGTTCGCATTGATGGTATAGCGGTACGTTTTTCTTTTCGCCTCATATCGGGAGTGAAAATCAAGCGGCACCTCGATCGCATCGATCACGACAATGTCGGAAGGCAAACGGGAGTTTAACGCTACGCACCATCGTTCCACCGGAATTTGGGAAGACGTGTGGAAATTGAAAATTTGCCTGCGGGCGTGAACGCCTGCATCGGTCCTGCCGGAGCCTGTAATCTTGACCTTTTCTCCGGTTAGCTCAAAGATGGCCTTTTCAATATAATCCTGGATCGTATTCCCGTCCGGCTGCGACTGGAAGCCGTAATAAGCCGTACCGTCATAGGTCAACGTCATACACAAGTTGCGCATCATTACCTCACCTTTGTTCCATACTAAGCCTGTTCCTGTCCCGAACAGCAAAAGAAGCCCCTTTCGGAGCTTCAATTACAGCGCGGAATCCGAAATGAAGAGAAAAAAAGGGATGATCCAAAATCCTCAGATTCTGTCCCCTTTCTTATCCCATCTGTTTTTACGCGCGGTCTACCAGTTCCAGGTAAACCATAGGAGCTGCGTCACCACGACGAGGTCCCAGTTTCAGGATACGAGTGTATCCGCCTGGACGCTCAGCGTAACGAGTGGACAGTTCGCTAAACAGTTTTTGGATTGCATCTTGCTCTCCATCGATTGTTTCGCGACGAACGTAAGCTGCCACTTGACGGCGGGCATGAAGATCACCTTGCTTCGCTTTCGTGATCAGTTTTTCAGCAATAGAGCGAACCTCTTTTGCTTTAGCCTCAGTTGTCTGAATGCGTTCGTACAAGAACAGGTCGGTTACCAGATCGCGGAACAAAGCTTTACGCGCGCTGGAGTTACGGCCCAACTTTTGGTATGCCATTGTTTTCCCTCCTCCACACAAGCACTCGGCTGGTTATTCTTCTGTACGAAGTCCCAGTCCCAATTCCTCGAGCTTCTCTTGAACTTCTTCCAAAGACTTGCGACCCAGGTTGCGCACCTTCATCATGTCTTCTTCCGTTTTCGTGGTCAGCTCTTGTACCGTGTTGATGCCGGCACGTTTGAGGCAATTGTAGGAACGAACAGAGAGATCCAACTCTTCGATCGTCATTTCGAGCACTTTTTCTTTTTTGTCTTCTTCTTTTTCAACCATGATCTCTGCGTCTTTCGCTTCGTCTGTAAGACCTACGAAGAGCATCAGATGCTCGGTCAAAATTTTAGCGCCAAGGCTTACTGCCTCTTCCGGACGAATACTTCCGTCAGTCCAAACTTCCAACGTGAGCTTGTCATAGTTGGTTACCTGGCCGACACGCGTATTTTCCACGGCATAATTGACGCGACTGATCGGGGTAAAGATCGAATCGACAGGGATGACGCCGATCGGCTGGTCATCGCGTTTGTTCCGATCTGCCTGGACGTAGCCGCGACCGCGATTGGCAAAAATACGCATATGAAGTCTCGAACCTGGTCCAAGCGTAGCGATATGCAGATCCGGGTTAAGGATCTCCACGTCGGAATCCGCACGAATGTCTCCTGCCGTTACAACTCCTTCGCCTTCAGCATCAATCTCGAGCACTTTCTCCTCGTCCGAATGAATCTTCAGCGACAAAGCTTTCAGGTTCAGGATAATTTCCGTCACATCTTCCATTACGCCAGGAACTGTAGCAAATTCATGTAGAACGCCATCGATTTGAACCGAAGACACTGCCGCACCCGGCAGCGAGGAGAGCAAAATACGGCGAAGCGAGTTGCCCAGCGTCGTACCGTACCCGCGCTCCAGCGGTTCTACTACGAATTTCCCATAGGTGCCATCATCGTTGACGTTTACCGTCTCAATTTTCGGCTTTTCGATTTCAATCACTGCAATACCCCTCCTTCAAAACGTCGGTCCTCTATGAAACATTTACCTTCTCTTGCGAAAACATGTAGTAGTATGCCTAAACAACCATTATTAGCAGATTGCACGGTTTTTATACCACACGCAGGGGCAAATCTCATTAGACACGACGACGTTTTGGAGGACGGCATCCGTTATGCGGGACTGGAGTCACGTCTTTGATCAGGTTAACTTCAAGACCAGCGGCTTGCAAAGAGCGGATCGCAGCTTCACGGCCAGCGCCTGGTCCTTTAACCATAACCTCAACGGCTTTCATACCATGTTCCATTGCAGCTTTGGCAGCAGTCTCAGCAGCCATTTGTGCAGCAAACGGAGTCGATTTACGGGAACCTCTGAATCCGAGGCCGCCGGAACTTGCCCACGAAATTGCGTTTCCGTGAGGATCCGTAATGGTAACGATGGTGTTATTGAACGTGGAGCGGATATGTGCCACGCCAGATTCAATATTTTTACGGTCACGACGTTTAGTACGTACGACTTTTTTCGGTTTAGCCATTTTCTCTTATCCCCCCTTATTATTTCTTCTTGTTCGCTACAGTACGACGAGGACCTTTACGAGTACGGGCATTCGTTTTCGTACGTTGTCCGCGAACAGGCAGACCACGACGATGACGAACTCCACGGTAACATCCGATCTCCGTCAAACGTTTAATATTCAAAGAGATTTCACGACGCAGGTCACCTTCTACTTTGACCTCTTTGTCGATACTTTCACGCAATTTGCTGACTTCATCTTCCGTCAAATCACGAACACGAGTGTCCGGATTGATGCCTGTAGAGCTCAGAATTTTCTGGGAAGTCGTTTTACCGATTCCGAAAATATAAGTCAAGGCGATCTCAACGCGCTTATCACGTGGCAAATCCACACCAGCTATACGTGCCATTTTACGCTACACCCCCTTCATTAACCTTGTTTTTGTTTGTGTTTCGGATTTTCACAGATAACCATTACATTCCCTTTGCGGCGAATGACTTTGCATTTTTCGCAAATCGGTTTGACCGAAGGTCTTACCTTCATGTGAATTACCTCCTCAAAGTTTTGCTTAGCAAAACTCTCTTCGTAAGCATTGACCTGGTTTTACCATTGTAAAACCGGCTTCGAAGCTTTCGCAAGTTTTGCCGGGCAAAACCCGCTCATAAGCTTCACAGTTCATTGCAACTGTCTACAACTATTTACGGTAAGTTATGCGACCTTTTGTCAAGTCATAAGGCGATAACTGTACAACCACTTTGTCTCCAGTCAGGATCCGGATGAAGTGCATCCGCAACTTGCCGGAAACGTGAGCGAGAATTTGGTGACCATTCTCAAGCTCAACCTTGAACGTCGCGTTCGGAAGCGGTTCAAGGACGGTACCTTCCACTTCAATGACATCTTCCTTGGCCATAATTCAGTCTCCTTTCTCTTCAGCTTGAATGTTGGTGGATTCCAGAAACGAATGCACCGCATAGCGCAGCTTTCCGTTCGTCACCCGCCCACTCTCGTTTAAACTGTTTACGACCTCGCTGCTAATCATCGGCTGGAGCTCCAGATGAAGAATATTTTTCTTCTTGGGCTGATCAAACTTACGTTTGTCTCCATCCGCAATATATACGAACCTGCTGTCCGCGATAGCAACAATTACTGCGGCTTGGTCCGCATTGCGGCCTTTACGGATCTTCACAAGTTGACCGAGCTGCGGAGTAGAGGTATTGTTCATGCCTTATCACCTACGCATTCAGTTTTGTGAAAATTTCCATGCCATCGGGCGTAACTGCCACGGTGTGTTCAAAGTGGGCGCATAATGAGCCATCTACTGTGACGACGGTCCAATTATCCTCCAATGTTCTCACATACCGTTTGCCTGCGTTAACCATCGGCTCAATGGCCAGCACCATGCCCGCTTTGAGCCGTGGTCCCCGATCAGGGAGACCGTAGTTCGGAATATCAGGATCTTCGTGCAGCTCCGCGCCTATGCCGTGACCGGTATATTCGCGAACGACTGAAAAGCCTGCATCCTCGATATATTTTTGAATCGCATGAGATATTGTAAACAAGCGAACGTCCGGTTTAACCAGCGCCAGACCTGCGTATAACGAAGCCTCGGTAACGTCCAGAAGACGCTCGGCTTCTTCGGAAATACGGCCGACTGGATAAGTCCAGGCAGAATCTCCATGATACCCCTGGTACTGCGCGCCAATGTCAAACGTAACGATATCGCCTTCGTTCAACTTGCGTTTGCCGGGAAATCCATGCACCAACTCTTCATTGACTGAAGCGCACACACTGGCAGGAAAACCGTTATAACCTTTGAAAGACGGCACAGCTCCTTGACTACGGATATATTGATCGGCCATATGGTCAAGTTCACCAGTCGTAATTCCGGGAGCGATATGCTCTGCCAGGAGCCGATGCGTTTCCGCAACAATCCTCCCTGCTTCCCTCATCAAGCCCAGTTCCGTTTCTGACTTACCAATGATCATTCAATTAACCCCGCAACAAGGACACGATTTCTTGAGAAACCTGTTCGATCTCTTGCTCTCCGTCAATTTGGCGAAGGAGATCCTTGTTCTCATAGAACGTGAGGAGTGGTGCTGTTTTGTTGATATATTCGTCAAGGCGTGTGCCTACGCTCTCCTCGTTATCATCCGAGCGTTGGTATAACTCGCCTCCGCATTTATCACAAATACCTTCCTGCTTAGGCGGATTAAACACGACATGATAGGTAGCTCCGCAATTTTTGCAAATCCGGCGTCCGGTAAGACGAGCCAGCAGCTTGTTGCGGTCTACTTTCAGATTGATGACATGATCCAGACCAGAGTTCAAACGTTCCAGAATGCCATCCAGCGCTTCTGCTTGGGAAAGGGTTCTTGGAAATCCATCCAAGAGAAAACCTTCCTTGCAATCAGGCTGCTGCAAACGTTCTTCAACGATGCCGATGGTCACATCATCCGGTACGAGCAAACCTTGATCCATGTATTCCTTGGCTTTCAGGCCAATGGGAGTTCCCTGTTTAATCGCGAGGCGAAATGCATCGCCTGTTGAGATATGGGGAATACCGAACTCTTTCACGATGACGTCTGCTTGCGTTCCTTTTCCTGCCCCCGGAGGGCCCATGAATAGGATGTTCACGTTATGTCACTCCCTCCAAGACTACCCTACATCAACAAACAGCACAATAGGTGCCGGGCAAGTAAATGTTAGCTTGACCGGTACCTATTGCCTATTTATTGATAAAACCTTTGTAGTGGCGTTTGATCAATTGGCTTTCGATTTGCTTCATCGTATCCAGCGCAACACCGACAACGATCAGGAGGGAAGTTCCTCCAATTTGCGCGGATTGAGGCAAACCAGAAAGTGCGCCCAAGATTACAGGCAGTACGGAAATGACAGCCAAGAAGATGGCTCCGGCCATTGTCAAACGAGTCATGACGCGGGTCAAATATTTCTCAGTTGCTTTCCCCGGGCGAATGCCTGGGATGTAACCGCCGTTCTTTTTCATGTTATCAGCCATCTGCTGCGGATTCATCTGTACGAAAGTATAGAAGAAGGTGAAACCAAAGATCATGACAACATACAATACCATACCGAGTGGTTTGTGCGTTGTCAGGTTGGCTCCGATCCATTGTGCCCAAGCACGGTCAGCCCAGAAGTTTGCGATGATCGTAGGGAACATCAGCAGTGACGAAGCAAAGATGACAGGAATTACACCAGCTGCATTAATCTTCAGCGGAATGTGAGTATTCTGTCCACCGTACATTTTGTTGCCTACAACACGTTTGGCATATTGAACCGGAATTTTCCGAATCGCCTGCTGAATGTAAATGACCCCCATGATAATCAATACAATCACGATTGCAATGATTACACCTTTCAGGATGTTCATAAACAATTGATCAGCTTGGATGAAATCGGACTCGATGGTTTGTTTGATAATGTTAGGCGCTGTTGCCAGGATACCTGCAAAGATCAAAATCGAAATCCCGTTTCCGATGCCCTTCTCGGTGATCTGCTCACCAAGCCACATCAGGAATGATGTACCCGCTGTAAGAACAATTGCGATCAGGATATAATCTGCAAAGGTTGCATTCGGTATCATTTGAGTATTGTACAAGCGATTGAATCCGATCGAAGTACCAAACGCTTGAATCAATGCCAAAGCTACCGTTAGGTAACGCGTAAGCTGTGCCGATTTTTTCTTACCCTGCTCGCCCTGCTTAGCCCATTCTGTCAATTTAGGAATGACGTCCATGGACAGCAGCTGCACGATAATCGATGCTGTAATGTAAGGTACGATCCCGAGTGCAAAAATCGAGAACTGGAACAGCGCTCCACCCGAGAACGTATTAAGCAGCCCAAAAATTTCCTTACCTGCAGAGTTTGTTGCTTCAAAAACTGCTTTGTCAACTCCCGGTACAGGAACGAACGATCCGATGCGATAAATGATCAGGACAAAAAGGGTAAATAATACCCTTTTGCGCAGATCTTCAACCCGCCAGATATTCTTTAGGGTCTTGAACATTAAATCACCTCGGTTTTACCGCCGGCAGCTTCAATTTTCTCCACCGCAGATTGAGAAAACTTGTTAGCTTTAACAGTCAACTGTACAGTGACTTCGCCGTTACCCAGAATTTTGATGCCAGACTTAGCGTTTTTAACAACGCCGTTTGTCAGCAGCAATTCTGGAGTTACTTCAGTACCCGCAGCAAAACTGTTCAGGTCTTCAATATTCACAACCGCATATTCTTTGCGAGTTGGGTTTACGAAACCGCGTTTTGGCAAGCGACGATACAATGGATTTTGTCCACCTTCGAAGCCCGGACGCACACCACCGCCGGAACGAGCGTTTTGTCCTTTGTGACCGCGACCTGATGTTTTACCCGTACCGCTACTTGGACCGCGACCTACGCGTTTGCGCTCTTTGCGGGATCCAGGAGCTGGGGAAAGCTCATGTAACTTCATCGTTCGTTGCACCTCCTTAAAGATTTGTGGGATTTACCCGTCTTAAGCCTCGATTTCTTTAACAGAAACCAGGTGGCTTACTTTGTTGATCATACCACGAATGGCAGGATTGTCGTTTTGAACCACTTTGCTGTTGATTTTGCGCAAGCCCAATGTTTTCACAGTTGTTCTTTGCGTCTCCGGACGTCCGATCAAGCTGCGGACGAGGGTAATTTCCAATTTAGCCATGAGATTCCCCTCCTTAACCCAGAAGCTCTTCGACGGATTTGCCGCGCAGTTTTGCAACATCTTCAGCACGTTTCAAACGGGACAAACCTTCCAAAGTCGCATTGACCATGTTCATGGAATTCGAAGAACCCAGAGATTTTGTCAAAATGTCGCCCACACCAGCCAGCTCGAGAACCGCACGAACCGGACCGCCGGCGATAACTCCAGTACCTTCAGCAGCTGGTTTCAACAGAACGCGTCCTGCACCGAATTTACCAGTTACCAAGTGAGGAATCGAAGTTCCTACGAGTGGTACGTGGATCAGATTTTTCTTAGCATCTTCGATACCTTTGCGAATCGCGTCAGGTACTTCGCCTGCTTTACCGATACCAGCTCCAACCCAGCCATTGCCGTCACCGACAACAACCAGTGCGCTGAAGCTGAAACGACGTCCGCCTTTTACTACTTTAGCTACGCGATTAATATTTACAACTCTTTCAGTCAGTTCCAAAGTATTCGGATCTACACGCAACAAGTCGTTAACCTCCTTTTGAAAAATATCTTAAAACTCAAGTCCTGCTTCACGAGCCGCTTCAGCCAATGCTGCGATGCGACCATGGTACAGATAACCGCTACGGTCAAATACGATGTTCGATACACCTTTGTCTTTCGCACGTTTAGCGACGAGTTCGCCAACTTTACGAGCAGACTCAACAGATGCGCCGTTTTTGATGTCGCTGCTCAGTTCTTTGTCTACAGTAGACGCGGAAGCGATCGTTACACCAGCTACGTCATCGATGATTTGAGCGTAAATATGTTTACCAGAACGGAAAACGTTCAAACGAGGACGCGCTGCCGTTCCTTGGATTTTCTTACGAACGCGCAGATGTCTTTTCAGACGTGCCTTGTTTTTATCCTGTTTCGTAATCATCTCTGGATTTCACTCCTTTCAGGTTACCTCGCAGGCTTCAGAGATGAAGCCACGGGGTATATTAGATACACGAGAAGCAAGCAAACCGAAAGCCGCGCAAAGGCGGTAAGAGAAATCTTATTTCTTCTTACCGGCTTTACCTTCCTTACGGATGATACGCTCGCCTTCATATTTAATACCTTTACCTTTGTACGGCTCAGGTTCACGAACGGAACGGATTTTAGCAGCGTAAGCACCTACGCGCTCTTTGTCGATCCCGCGAACGATGATTTTCGTATTCGAAGGAACTTCGAATTCGATTCCCGCTTCCGGAGTGATTTCAACCGGGTGGGAGTATCCAACGTTCAGTACGATTTTATCTCCGGATTTGCTTGCACGATATCCGACCCCAACCAGTTCCAGAGATTTTGCGAAACCTTCAGTTACACCACTCACCATGTTGTTTACAACGCTACGCGTAGTTCCGTGCAAGGAACGGTGAGTTTTGTTGTCGGAAGGACGCACAACTGTAATTTCGTTGTTTTCAACTGTGACCTTCATGTCTTTGTGAAGTTCACGAGTCAACGTTCCTTTTGGACCTTTAACCGTAATAACGGAGTTTTCCAAAGTGATGTCTACACCACTTGGTACAGTGATTGGTTTGCGACCAATACGGGACATATGTTGCACCTCCTATCTTGTGACGTTATATTACCAAACGTAGCATACGACTTCGCCGCCGGCTTTTGCTTGACGAGCTTCTTTGTCCGTCATAACACCTTTGGATGTCGAGATGATCGCGATTCCGAGACCGCCGAGTACGCGAGGTACTTCGTTGCTCTTCGTGTAAACACGAAGACCTGGTTTACTGATTCTTTTCAGACCAGAGATAACGCGCTCGTTGTTTTGTCCGTATTTCAGGAAAACACGGATAATCCCTTGTTTGTTATCATCGATATATTCTGCATCACGGATGAAACCTTCACGCTTCAGAATGTCAGCGATTTGTTTTTTCATCGTCGAAGCAGGCATTTCTACCGTTTCGTGACGAACCGTGTTCGCGTTACGAATACGAGTAAGCATATCTGCAATTGGATCAGACATAGTCATTGTGAGTTAACCTCCTTCCCGTTCAGAACTTTTTACCAGCTTGCTTTTTTCACGCCAGGAATCTGGCCTTTATAAGCTAATTCACGGAAGCAAATTCTGCAAATTTTGAACTTCTGCAGCACCGAGTGTGGACGTCCGCAACGCTCACAGCGTGTATAAGCACGTACTTTGAACTTAGGTGTGCGTTGTTGTTTAACTTTCATCGAAGTTTTTGCCACTTAGCCTGACACCTCCTAAATAATTTCGGAGAAAAGGGAGTCTTTCCAGACACCCGGAAACGTTACGTCAACTTATTTTACGAAAGGCATTCCCAGTTGCGTAAGCAACTCGCGGGACTCTTCGTCAGTTTTTGCAGTAGTTACGATAACAATGTCCATACCGCGAACTTTGTCTACTTTATCGTACTCGATCTCTGGGAAGATCAATTGCTCTTTCAGACCCAGAGTGTAGTTACCACGGCCGTCAAACGCTTTGCTGGACACACCGCGGAAGTCGCGGACGCGTGGCAAAGTTACGTTGAACAATTTATCGAGGAAGTAGTACATACGCTCACCGCGCAGCGTTACTTTCACACCGATTGGCATGTTCTCACGCAGTTTGAAACCTGCGATGGATTTTTTCGCACGAGTGATTACAGGTTTTTGACCTGCGATCAGCTGCAAATCGTTTACAGCCGAATCCAACACTTTGGAGTTTTGGACTGCATCGCCCACACCCATGTTGATTACAACTTTCTCGATTTTCGGCACTTGCATTACCGTCGTATAGTTAAACTTCTGCACCAAAGCAGGAGTGATTTCGTTCAGGTAACGTTCTTTCATTCTTGATGCCATGAATCATAGCCCTCCTTTCTTGATCGGTTCGATTAGTCGATGATTTCTCCGGAACGTTTTGCAACGCGAACTTTTTTACCGTTATCCAATACTTTGTAACCGATACGGGTTACTTTTCCGCTCTTTGGATCGATATGCATCACGTTGGAAACATGAATCGGAGCTTCTTTCTCGATGATGCCGCCTTGCGGGTTTTGTTGGTTAGGCTTCTGGTGTTTTTTCACCATGTTCACACCTTCCACAAGGACGCGGTTCTCACGAGGATAAGCAGCGATGACACGGCCTTTTTTGCCTTTGTCTTTACCGCTGATCACCATAACTGTGTCTTCCTTTTTCACGTGAAGTTTGTTGTTATGGGATTCCAGAACTTTTTTCACTCTTGGCATTTCGTACACCTCCTGTTTCTCACATCACGAGCTAAGCTATTAGATAACTTCTGGAGCCAAGGAAACGATTTTCATGAAATCCTTCTCGCGAAGTTCACGAGCAACAGGTCCGAAAATACGTGTTCCGCGCGGGCTTCTGTCTTCTTTGACAACAACCGCTGCGTTTTCGTCAAAGCCGATGTAGGAACCGTCTTTACGACGTACAGAACGTTTCGTACGAACGACAACCGCTCTTACTACATCACCCTTTTTGACAACGCCGCCTGGTGTTGCTTGTTTTACAGAGCAAACGATCAGATCGCCGATTTGAGCTGTACGACGTCCCGTACCACCCAGTACACGGATACACATCAGTTCCTTCGCACCAGAGTTGTCGGCTACAGCCAAACGTGTAAATGGTTGAATCATTTAGTTTTCCTCCTTTCAGCTATGCTGCCGAGTCATTAGATGATAACCGCTTTTTCAACGACATCAACCAGTCTCCAGCGTTTATCTTTCGAAAGCGGACGAGTTTCCATGATTTTCACGGTGTCACCGATTTTCGCAGTGTTTTCTTCGTCATGCGCTTTGAATTTTTTTGTGTATTTAATGCGTTTATGGTACAAGTCGTGTTTTTTGTAAGTTTCTACAGCAACAACGATTGTTTTGTCCATTTTGTCACTAACCACTTTACCGATTTGCACTTTACGTGCGTTACGTTCTTCGCTCATTGTTGGCCTCCTTCCTGATCACGGACGGAATATCCATCCGGTCGATATTAACCGATTCCCAGTTCTCTTTCACGGATAATGGTTTTAGCACGAGCTATTTCTTTCCGCACATCACGGATCCGAGTCGGGTTATCCAGCTGACCGGTAGCAAGTTGAAAGCGCAGATTAAAGAGTTCTTCTTTAAATCCGGCAATCTTTTGCTCGATTTCAGCAGAGGTTAGGTTGCGAAATTCAGTTGCTTTCATTTGCTTCACCACCCACTTCTTCACGTTTCACAAACTTCGTTTTGATCGGCAGTTTGTGAGCAGCCAGACGCATTGCTTCACGAGCAACTTCTTCTGGTACGCCAGCAAGTTCGAACATGATCTTGCCTGGTTTCACAATTGCTACCCATTTTTCTACGTTACCTTTACCGCTACCCATACGAACCTCGAGAGGCTTTTGAGTGATCGGTTTATCAGGGAAAATTTTGATCCATACTTTACCGCCACGTTTGATATAACGAGTCATCGCGATACGAGCCGCTTCGATCTGACGGTTAGTAATCCAAGCTGGTTCCGTTGCTTGCAGACCGTATTCGCCGAAGTTCAGCGTAGTTCCGCCTTTAGCTTGGCCTTTCATGTGACCGCGTTGTTGCTTACGGTGTTTTACACGTTTTGGTACCAACATGATTAGTTGCCTCCTTCCTTAGCAGCTTGTTTCTTAGCCGTAGGAAGAACCTCTCCACGATAGATCCATACTTTTACGCCCAGACGACCGTAAGTAGTATGAGCTTCAGCTGTACCGTAGTCGATGTCGGCACGAAGCGTATGCAGTGGAACAGTTCCTTCGCTGTAGCCTTCCGAACGTGCGATCTCAGCACCGCCAAGACGTCCGCCCACTTGAGTTTTGATCCCTTTAGCACCGGAGCGCATAGTTCTTTGAATTGCTTGTTTCAGAGCACGACGGAAAGAAACACGGCGTTCCAGTTGTTGTGCAATGCTTTCAGCAACGAGGACTGCGTCCAGGTCTTGGTTTTTGATTTCAGAGATGTTGATGTGAACTTTTTTGCCACCTGCGATTTTGGTGATTTGACCACGCAGATTTTCAACTTCCGAACCACCTTTACCGATAACCATACCTGGTTTCGCGGTGTGGATTGTTACGTTCACACGGTTTGCCGCTCTCTCGATTTCGATGCGAGATACAGCGGAGTCTTTCAGTTTATTTTTAAGGAATTCACGAATCTTCACGTCTTCCAACAAGAGATCACCGAAGTCCTTGCCTGCATACCATTTCGATTCCCAGTCACGAATAATACCGACACGAAGTCCGACTGGATTTACCTTTTGGCCCACACGTTTTCCCTCCTTCTATTTTTCAGATACCACCAAAGTGATGTGGCTAGTACGTTTGTTAATACGACTTGCACGTCCCATTGCACGAGGGCGGAAACGTTTCATTGTCGGTCCTTGGTTTACGAACACTTGAGAAACAACCAAGTTATTAACATCCATAGAGTAGTTGTGTTCCGCATTCGCAATCGCCGAGTTGAGCAATTTCTCAACAACCGGAGAAGCGGATTTCGGAGTATGGCGAAGAATGGCAACCGCCTCACCAACTTGCTTGCCGCGAATCAAGTCAACAACGAGTTGAACTTTACGAGGAGCAATGCGGATAAACTTAGCATGTGCTTTTGCTTCCATTGTGTAACCTCCTCTCAAACGTTAGAGATAATCAATTTATCTTCTTGTTTTCTTATCGTCATCTGTATGGCCTTTGTACGTACGGGTTGGAGCGAACTCACCCAGTTTGTGTCCGACCATATCCTCAGTAACATAAACCGGCACGTGTTTACGACCATCGTAAACGCCAAATGTATGTCCGATGAATTGCGGGAAAATTGTAGAACGACGGGACCACGTTTTGATGACAAGTTTCTTGCCGGAAGCGTCCATGTCTTCTACTTTTTTGAGCAGGTAGCCATCAATAAAAGGCCCTTTTTTCAAACTGCGACTCATGGTAAAATCCTCCCTTCAACCGTTGCTATTATGCATCCGTAGATGCCTCACGAAGTTATGCACAGTGTGTATTACTTCGTGCGGCGACGGATGATGTATTTATCAGAAGCTTTGTTTTTCTTACGCGTTTTGTAACCAAGAGTTGGTTTACCCCATGGAGACATAGGCGATTTACGTCCGATTGGAGCGCGGCCTTCACCACCACCGTGAGGGTGATCGTTAGGGTTCATTACTACCCCGCGAACTTCAGGACGTTGACCCAACCAACGGCTACGACCGGCTTTACCGATTTTCACGAGCTCGTGGTCTTCGTTACCTACGGAACCGATTGTTGCACGGCAAACTTTCAGAATACGGCGAACTTCTCCGGAAGAGAGACGAACGGAAACGTATTTTTCTTCTTTACCGAGCAATTGAGCTTCTGTACCAGCAGCACGAACCAACTGTCCGCCTTTACCTGGTTTCAACTCGATGTTGTGAATAACGGTACCTACTGGAATGTTTTCCAATGGGAGCGCGTTACCGATTTTGATGTCGGCTTCCGGTCCAGAGAACACTTGATCGCCAACTTTCAGACCTTTAGGCGCGATGATGTAACGTTTCTCACCATCAGCATAGTGGATCAGGGCGATGTTCGAAGTACGGTTTGGATCGTACTCGATTGTAGCAACGCGGCCCGGTATTCCATCTTTGGTCCGTTTGAAGTCAATGATACGGTATTTACGTTTGTGTCCACCACCGTGGTGACGAACCGTAATTTTACCTTGGTTGTTGCGGCCTGCCTTTTTACTCAAAGGAGCGAGCAACGATTTCTCCGGCTGATTTGTGGTGATTTCCTCAAATGTCGATACGGACATATTCCGTCTTGCCGGGGATGTCGGTTTATACTTTTTGATTGGCACGAGTTTTCCCTCCTTACTTTAGCAAGATCAATTAAACAGTTTCAAAGAACTCAAGCGATTTGCTGTCCGAAGTCAGCGTAACGAACGCTTTTTTCCACTCGGAAGTGTAACCACTGTAACGGCCATAGCGTTTTGGTTTCGCCGGAACACGAAGAGTGTTCACGTTTTTCACTTTCACGCCAAAGATCGCTTCTACAGCTTTTTTTACCTCGGTTTTGTTTGCACGGATATCGACTTCAAATACATATTTCAAGTCGTTCATCATGTCAGCAGTACGTTCCGTAATAATCGGACGTTTGATAATATCACGAGGATCCTTCATTACGCGAGCACCTCCTCTACCTTCTGAACTGCTTCCTTCGTAATGATCAGTTTGTCGTGCGCGAGCACGTCAAGAACATTAATGCCGTCAGCTGCAACGAATTTCACGCCTGGAATATTCCGTGCGGAAAGTGCAACATTATCATCGAAGCTAGGAGCTACGATCAAAGCTTTGCGGTCAACATTCAGTTTGCTCAGAATGTTAACAAATTCTTTGGTTTTTGGCGTGCTCAGTGCAAGAGCGTCCAATACGATAATGTCTTTGTCGACAACTTTGGAAGAAAGAGCCGATTTGATCGCCAAACGACGAACTTTTTTAGGCAGTTTGAACGCATAGCTCCGAGGAGTCGGACCAAATACGATACCGCCGCCTTTCCATTGTGGAGAACGAATCGAACCTTGACGAGCGCGACCTGTACCTTTTTGTTTCCAAGGCTTACGTCCACCGCCACGGACTTCGGAACGTCCTTTTACTTTGTGAGTACCCGCACGCAGGGAAGCGCGTTGCAGCAATACTGCATCGTGAAGAACATGCACGTTCGGCTCGATACCGAATACTGCATCATTCAATTCTACTTCGCCAACTTGGCTACCTTCAACATTGTAAACTGCTACTTTTGGCATTTCGTGTTCCTCCTTTCTTTAGTGGTTATTTTTTCACCGTTTCTTTAACATTCACGAAGCTGTTTTTAGGTCCTGGGATGGAGCCTTTAACGAGCAGAACGTTACGCTCAGCGTCGACTTTAACAACTTCAAGACGTTGGATCGTTACTGTTTCATGACCCATGTGTCCTGGCAAGTGTTTGCCTTTAGGAACGCGGTTCGCTTGGATGGAACCCATGGAACCCGGACCACGGTGGTAACGCGAACCGTGAGACATAGGACCAGTGCTTTGTCCCCAACGTTTGATTACGCCGGCAAAACCTTTACCTTTGGAAATACCCGTTACGTCAACAAACTCGCCTTCTGCGAAAATATCAGCTTTCAACTCTTGGCCAACTTCATAATCCGCAAGGTTGATTCCGCGAAGTTCACGAACGTAGCGCTTAGGGGCAGTGTTCGCTTTTTTGGCGTGCCCTGCTTCTGGCTTGTTAGCATTTTTCTCTTTCTTATCAGCATAGCCGATTTGAATTGCTTCGTAGCCATCATTCTCAAGATCTTTCTTTTGCAAAACAACACAAGGTCCTGCTTCGATAACTGTTACAGGAATAACATTACCTTCAGCCGTAAACACTTGAGTCATTCCAAGTTTTTTTCCTAAGATACCTTTCATGTTGACACCTCTTTTCCTTTGTACATGAGATTTATTTCATCTATTACAGTTTGATTTCGATATCTACACCGGACGGCAGATCCAAGCGCATCAAGGCATCCACAGTTTGTGGAGTCGGGTTAACGATGTCGATCAAACGTTTATGTGTACGCTGCTCGAACTGTTCCCGAGAATCCTTGTACTTGTGCACCGCACGAAGAATAGTAATGATTTGTTTTTCAGTCGGAAGCGGAATCGGACCGGATACACCAGCACCGGAACGTTTTGCTGTTTCAACAATTTTCTCCGCGGATTGATCAAGAATTCTGTGGTCGTAAGCTTTCAAACGAATACGAATTTTTTGCTTTGCCATTTTAGTCCCTCCTTCTATCGCCCAATTTGGTATCGGACATACTCCGTGAAAATTTTCCGACCACCCTCCCATGGCAAAGGGGCCGGGTGTGTCAGTAACCTCTCACATCATCGCAACGTCTCAGAACAACATTCATTATTATACAGAAAAGATAGGCGTATTGCAAGCATATTTAAGAAATACATTTAAAAGAATAATTCTTTGCAGAAACAACTCATTCAAATGTTCATTTGCTATGCCTGTTGCCTTTACCGTTTCTTCTCGTCAATGTTTGCTGTTATTCCCTGACGCCCGTTCCGATTCATAAAACAAAAGAGTTCTTTACCCGATATCGGATAAAGAACTCTTTTCCGAAGCTTCGTTCCAGTACAGCGTTACTCGTTCCAGTACAATGTTACATATAATCATTCAGCAAGAAGCCGAATTATTTTTGGATTGTTGCTACCGCACCGGCACCAACTGTACGGCCACCTTCGCGGATCGCGAAGCGAGTACCTTCTTCGATCGCGATTGGAGCGATCAGTTGTACAGTTACTGTGATGTTGTCGCCTGGCATTACCATTTCAGTACCTTCTGGCAGGTTGATGATACCTGTTACGTCAGTTGTACGGAAATAGAATTGTGGACGGTATCCTGTGAAGAAAGGTTTGTGACGTCCACCCTCTTCTTTAGTCAGGACGTAAACTTGAGCTGTGAACTCAGTGTGTGGCTTAACGGAAGCCGGTTTGGACAATACTTGTCCGCGCTCGATTTGAGTACGGTCAACACCACGCAGCAATGCGCCGATGTTGTCACCCGCTTGAGCGGAATCCAGCAATTTACGGAACATTTCAACGCCCGTAACGACGGATTTTTTAGTTTCTTCGTGGATACCAACGATTTCAACCTCGTCGCCGACTTTAACTGTACCACGCTCTACGCGGCCAGTAGCAACTGTACCACGACCAGTGATGGAGAATACGTCCTCGACTGGCATCAAGAATGGTTTTTCAGTGTCGCGCTCTGGAGTTGGGATGTAAGTATCGATTTCTTTGAACATCTCAACGATTTTTTCAGCCCAAGGACCTTCTGGGTTTTGCAGAGCTTCACGAGCGGAACCGCGAGTGATTGGAGTGTCATCGCCTGGGAACTCATATTCGTTCAACAGGTCGCGAACTTCCATTTCAACCAGTTCAAGCAACTCTTCGTCTTCAACCATGTCGCATTTGTTCAAGAATACGACGATGTAAGGAACGCCTACTTGGCGGGACAACAGGATGTGTTCGCGAGTTTGTGGCATTGGGCCGTCAGCTGCGGATACAACCAGGATCGCTCCGTCCATTTGAGCCGCGCCAGTGATCATGTTTTTAACATAGTCGGCGTGACCTGGGCAGTCAACGTGAGCGTAGTGACGAGCGTCAGTTTCGTACTCAACGTGTGCTGTGGAGATTGTGATACCGCGTTCGCGCTCTTCTGGAGCTTTGTCGATTTGATCAAAAGCGATCGCTGCGCCACCGTAAGTTTTGGACAATACAGTAGTGATTGCAGCAGTCAGAGTTGTTTTACCATGGTCAACGTGACCGATAGTACCAATGTTAACGTGTGGTTTATTACGTTCGAATTTAGCCTTTGCCATTTGAACGTGGCCTCCTTATAATAATTTGATTTATGTTTGCATCAGGTGGTATGGACTCACACGCTCATAGAGCCGTGAGTACACGTTCACCTGATGTGGAGAAACTATTCGCCGCCTTTGTTCTTGGATACGATTTCTTCAGCGATCGATTTAGGAACTTCTTCGTAGTGAGAAAGCTCCATCGAGAACACGCCGCGTCCTTGCGTACCGGAACGAAGAGTTGTAGAGTATCCGAACATTTCGGACAAAGGTACTTTAGCACGGATGATTTGGGCTCCACCACGGGAATCCATACCTTCAATGCGGCCACGACGGGAATTCAACATACCCATAACGTCACCCATGTACTCTTCCGGAACGGTTACTTCAACTTTCATGATTGGCTCAAGCAGTGCTGGTTGTGCTTTATCTTTTGCCGCTTTCAGTGCCATCGAACCGGCGATTTTAAACGCCATCTCGTTGGAATCGACATCATGATAAGAACCATCCACGATGGTAGCTTTAACGTCTACTACCGGGAAGCCTGCAATGACACCATTTTTCATTTGCTCTTCGATCCCTGCCAAAGCTGGTGCGATATACTCTCTAGGAACAGAACCACCGACGATTTTGCTGTCGAATTGGTTACCTGTACCTGGCTCGAGAGGTTCGAACTCAACCCATACGTGACCGTATTGACCACGACCACCGGACTGACGAACGAATTTACCTTCGACCCGAGCTGGCGCACGGAATGTTTCGCGGTAAGCTACTTGCGGTTTACCCACAGTCGTTTCAACCTTGAACTCACGACGCATACGGTCGATGATGATATCAAGGTGAAGCTCACCCATACCAGCCAAGATGGTTTGGCCTGTTTCTTCATCAGTATGTGCGCGAAGAGTTGGATCCTCTTCAGTCAACTTACCGAGAGCAACACCCATTTTATCTTGGTCAGCTTTAGTTTTAGGTTCTACGGCGATTTCGATTACCGGATCAGGGAAGTTCATGGACTCCAGGATAACCGGATGTTTCTCATCACACAGTGTATCACCTGTACCAGTATCTTTCAAACCTACGGCAGCTGCGATATCACCGGAGTAAACTTCAGTGATCTCTTGACGGCTGTTCGCATGCATTTGAAGGATACGGCCGATACGTTCGCGTTTACCTTTAGTAGCGTTCAATACGTAAGAACCGGATTGAAGTACGCCGGAGTAAACACGGAAGAACGTCAACTTACCAACGTAAGGGTCTGTCATGATTTTGAAAGCCAATGCGGAGAATGGCTCTTCATCAGAAGATTTACGAACCGCTTCAGTTCCGTCTTCCAGAACACCTTTGATGTCCGGTACGTCAACTGGAGCTGGCAAGAAGTCGATTACGGCATCCAGCATCAGCTGAACACCTTTGTTGCGGTACGAGGAACCACAGATAACCGGGAAGATTTTAACTTCGACTACACCTTTACGGAGAGCGGCTTTGATCTCATCAACTGTGATCTCTTCGCCTTCCAGGTATTTCATCGTCAAATCTTCGTCGAGTTCTGCAACGCGCTCGATCAGTTCGTTACGGAGTTCTTCGACTTGGTCAGCGAATTCCGCAGGAACGTCCACAACATCGATATTTTGTCCCAGGTCATCCTGGTACATATGAGCTTTTTGCTCAATGATATCGATGATGCCTTTGAAATCATTTTCCGCGCCGATTGGCAGTTGGATTGCAACAGCGTTCGCTTGAAGGCGATCACGCATGTCAGCAACAACGTTCAAGAAGTCGGCACCGATGATATCCATTTTGTTTACATATGCGATCCGAGGTACGCCATAACGGTCAGCCTGTCTCCATACGGTTTCGGACTGAGGCTCAACGCCTTCTTTCGCACTGAATACACCTACTGCTCCGTCCAATACACGAAGGGAACGTTCAACTTCAACAGTGAAGTCAACGTGTCCCGGGGTATCGATGATATTGACGCGGTGGTTTTTCCAAGAAGCGGTAGTCGCAGCGGAAGTAATCGTGATCCCGCGCTCCTGTTCCTGTTCCATCCAGTCCATTGTCGCAGCGCCTTCGTGAACTTCACCGATTTTGTGCGTACGGCCTGTGTAGAACAAGATCCGCTCAGTTGTAGTGGTTTTACCCGCGTCAATGTGAGCCATGATCCCGATATTACGTGTATTTTTCAAGGAGAACTCTCTTGCCATGAAATGGGTCTCCCTTCAAAATTGAAGTTTTTAGTATGAACTGAATCCTACCAACGGTAGTGAGCAAACGCTTTGTTCGCTTCAGCCATTTTGTGCGTGTCTTCGCGTTTTTTAACGGAAGCGCCTGTGTTGTTGGAAGCGTCGATGATCTCAGCCGCCAAACGCTCTTCCATCGTTTTCTCACCGCGGTTGCGGGAGTAGTTCACGAGCCAACGTAATCCCAGGGAAGTACGTCTCTCTGGTTTTACCTCGATTGGTACTTGGTAGTTGGCACCGCCGACACGGCGAGCTTTAACTTCCAGGACTGGCATGATATTTTTGATTGCTGCTTCAAATACTTCCATCGGGTCATTACCCGTACGTTCTTGAATCAACTTGAACGCATTGTACAGGATGCTTTGAGCAACACCGCGTTTTCCGTCGAGCATGATGCGGTTGATCAAACGAGTAACCAACTTGCTGTTGTATACCGGATCTGGCAACACGTCTCTTTTCGTAACTGGACCTTTGCGTGGCATGGATATCCCCCTTTCTTTCTTGTTCGGCTAATCCGGCTTATCTGGCAGCAGCCAGAGTCATGCCGAGATTACCGCTATTCTTTAATTAGGCTTTTTTAGCTTTTGGACGTTTCGCACCGTATTTGGAACGAGCTTGCATACGGTTGTTCACGCCTGCAGTATCAAGAGCGCCACGAACGATGTGATAACGTACCCCCGGAAGGTCTTTTACACGACCGCCACGGATCAGCACAACGCTGTGCTCTTGCAAGTTATGTCCGATACCCGGAATGTAAGCCGTCACCTCTACGCGGTTCGTCAAGCGAACACGAGCGTATTTACGAAGCGCGGAGTTCGGTTTTTTCGGAGTCATTGTACCTACACGAGTGCAGACACCACGTTTTTGTGGGGCACTGATGTTAGTAGCTTCACGTTTCAGAGCGTTGAACCCTTTTTGCAAGGCTGGCGATTTGGACTTGTAGATTTTAGCTTGGCGTCCTTTACGAACCAGTTGGTTAATAGTTGGCATGTGATTGCCACCCCCTTCCTCAATTATTCATGTTTCTTTATAAACCTTTACTCTAAGCCCACAGACCCAGGCGGTTCATAAAAAGACAAATGAAAAGTTTTTGCCTTTGAGAATCCATAAAAATGTTCCCTGACAAAAACGTTCCTAACATTATTTAACGACAGCTACCATTGCTGCCCCTACTCCAATCCCGCATGCCTTGCCGAGATTTTTCATCGTGTCCACTTTCGTGTACTTGACATTGTGCTCTTCGCACAAAGCGATGATTTTGGAAGTAAGCTGCGGATCGCAATCCTCAGCCACATAGACTTCGGAAGCCATTCCTGACTGAACCATCCGCATGGTCTGTTTGGTACCAATCTTGACATGAGCATCTTGCAGACCTTTTTCATTAGGCATCGTACATTCCTCCGAAATTGGATCAAATACAATCATCTGCTCACGCACCTTTGATATATTAGCATCTAGCGCAAGCATTGTCAATGCTAATCAGAAACATTTATCATAAAGTTTGCAACATCAGAGGACGTATAGGCACGCTCATGCCATCATCCCCTGATGCCCAAAACTCTATGTCTTTGTTCAGGTGCTAGAAAAAGCGATTAATCTACGGATACCGGCTCCAGCTCTTCTACCGAAGATTCGCCGTCTTCCGGACCGGCAAACTCGATGCTGCGGTAACGGTTCATACCCGTACCTGCAGGAATCAGTTTACCGATAATTACGTTTTCTTTCAGACCGAGCAACTGATCGACTTTTCCTTTGATCGCTGCATCTGTCAGGACACGTGTCGTCTCCTGGAAGGATGCCGCGGACAGGAAGGAATCGGTCTCCAGGGATGCTTTGGTGATCCCGAGCAGGATCGGTTTGGCAACCGCTGGCTCTTTGTTGCTGAGGAATGCCGCTTTGTTTGCTTTTTCGTACTCGTGGGTATCCACGAACGATCCTGGCAACAAGTTGGTGTCCCCTGCATCTACGATGCGGATTTTGCGCAGCATTTGACGGATCATGACTTCAACGTGTTTATCGTTGATTTCTACACCCTGGTTACGGTATACGCGCTGTACTTCCTGCAAAATGTAGTTCTGCACGCCACGTACGCCTTTGATGCGCAGCATTTCTTTCGGATCGATGGAACCGTCCGTCAACTCGTCGCCCGCTTCGATCTCCATGCCTTCGCTTACGCGCACACGGGAACCATAGGTAACCGAGTATACTTTGGACTCCGCTTCACCTTGGATTTCGATCTCGCGACGATCTTTCGCCTCGCGGATCTCTTTAACGACACCGTCAATCTCACTGATCGTAGCCTGACCTTTAGGGTTACGGGCTTCGAAGAGCTCTTGGATACGCGGCAAACCTTGCGTGATATCGTCTCCGGCTACACCACCGGTGTGGAATGTACGCATCGTCAACTGGGTTCCTGGCTCACCAATGGATTGTGCAGCGATAATACCGACTGCTTCCCCGATCTCCACATGTTTACCTGTCGCCAGGTTGCGACCGTAACATTTTTTGCAGACACCATGACGAGCACGGCAGCTGAGTACGGAGCGGATTTGCAGTTTCGTTACGCCCGCTTTGACAATCGCTTCCGCTTTATCGGAATCGATCAATTCATTGCGGTGCGCAATGATTTCATTCGTTTCCGGATGACGAACCGTCTCAAAGCAGTATCTGCCTTCGATACGGTCATAGAGATCCTCGATAACCTCTTTGCCGTCCTGGATACGGCTAACAGTGAAGCCTTTATCCGTACCGCAATCGTCTTCGCGTACGATGACATCTTGGGCTACGTCTACGAGACGACGAGTCAAGTAACCGGAGTCCGCTGTACGAAGGGCCGTATCGGCCAAACCTTTACGGGCACCGTGCGTCGAGATAAAGTACTCGAGTACCGTCAGACCTTCACGGAAGTTCGATTTGATTGGGAGTTCGATAATCCGGCCGGATGGGTTGGCCATCAGACCACGCATACCGCCCAGCTGGGTGATCTGCGATTTGTTACCCCGCGCTTTGGAGTCAACCATCATCATGATGGAATTGTAACGGTCCATCGACTTCATCAGGATATCGGTGATATCGTCTTTCGATTTCGACCAGATATCGATGATGCGGTCATAGCGCTCTTCGTTCGTGATCAGACCGCGGCGGTACTGATTCGTAACGATTTGGGCTTTTTCTTCGGACTGCTTGAGAATATCGATTTTTTCATCAGGCACGACAACGTCCGACACGGCCACGGTAATACCGGCACGGGTCGAATACGTAAATCCGAGTTGTTTGATTTTATCCAGAATAACGGCTGTTTCCGTTGTGTGATAAATTTCGAAACAACGCGCGATGATCGAACCGAGATACTCTTTTCCGACACCGCCAGCCTGAGGAGCATTCATGATCGCTTCTCTCAGATCGGCACCTTTCTCATATACAAACGAGTGCTCCGCAGTACCTTGATAAAGGTTAGCACGTGTAGCATCGTTGATATACGGGAAGCTCGCAGGGAAAATTTCGTTAAAGATGATTTTGCCGACCGTTGTCAGCAGCATCGCCTCTTGTTGTTTCTCCGTGAAGCTTGTTTTGCCCAGTGCTTTAACAGGAATAGCCACGCGTGCATGCAAACCTGCAGTACCGCGTTGATATGCGGATACAGCTTCGTTCACCGTACGCAAAATCATGCCTGTTCCCTTTTCTTCCTTGTTGTCCATGGTCAGGTAGTAAGAACCGAGGACCATATCCTGGGAAGGGGTAACAACCGGTTTACCGTCTTTCGGGTTCAAAATGTTGCCCGATGCAAGCATCAGAATCCGCGCTTCTGCTTGAGCTTCCGCAGACAAAGGAACGTGCACGGCCATTTGGTCACCGTCAAAGTCGGCATTATACGCCGTACATACGAGCGGGTGAAGACGAATTGCCTTACCTTCAACCAGAATCGGTTCAAATGCTTGAATACCAAGACGGTGAAGCGTAGGGGCACGGTTGAGCAGAACCGGATGCTCTTTAATGACTTCTTCAAGAACGTCCCAAACTTCCGGGCTTACGCGTTCGACTTTGCGTTTAGCGCTCTTGATGTTGTGGGCAAGCCCTTTATTCACAAGCTCTTTCATCACGAAAGGCTTGAACAGTTCAAGCGCCATATCTTTAGGCAGACCGCACTGATACATTTTCAGGTAAGGTCCTACGACGATAACCGAACGACCGGAGTAGTCAACACGTTTACCGAGCAAGTTTTGACGGAAACGTCCTTGTTTACCTTTCAGCATGTGGCTGAGGGATTTCAAAGGACGGTTACCAGGACCCGTTACCGGGCGTCCGCGACGGCCGTTGTCGATCAATGCGTCAACCGCTTCCTGAAGCATCCGTTTTTCGTTTTGCACGATAATGTCCGGTGCGCCAAGATCCAACAGGCGTTTCAGACGGTTGTTACGGTTGATTACACGGCGATACAGGTCATTGAGGTCAGACGTTGCGAAACGTCCGCCGTCCAGCTGTACCATTGGACGAAGTTCTGGCGGGATCACTGGAAGAACATCCATGATCATCCACTCAGGCTTATTGCCGGAATTGCGGAAAGCTTCAATGACTTCCAAACGTTTGATTGCACGGTTGCGGCGTTGTCCTTGCGCAGTGCGAAGCTCTTCTTTCAGGAAGTCGAGCTCTTTTTCCACATCAAGGTCTTGAAGCAGTTTTTTGACTGCCTCTGCACCCATGCCGGCCTGGAATCCATATCCGTATTTTTCACGGTAGCTGCGATATTCTTTCTCGGACAGCAGTTGTTTTTTCTCCAGTGGAGTTTCTCCTGGATCGGTTACTACATAAGATGCAAAATAAATAATCTCCTCAAGAGATCTTGGAGACATATCCAAAGCAAGACCCATACGGCTCGGAATACCTTTGAAGTACCAGATATGCGATACCGGAGCAGCAAGCTCGATATGCCCCATCCGTTCGCGACGTACTTTCGCACGTGTTACTTCAACGCCACAACGGTCACAGACGACGCCTTTATAACGAACGCGTTTGTATTTACCGCAATGACATTCCCAGTCTTTCGTAGGGCCAAAAATCTTTTCGCAGAACAGCCCTTCTTTTTCCGGTTTCAACGTACGATAGTTGATCGTTTCCGGTTTCTTCACTTCTCCGCGGGACCAAGAACGAATTTTTTCAGGGGAAGCAAGCCCGATCTTCATGTATTCGAAATTGTTGACGTCCAACAAGGAGCAACCCTCCTTAACCAAGTCCTGTATTCTAGGTTACGCCCTCCCCGGCCGAAGCCGGAGAAAGACGCGAGCCTGATGAAAAAACGCCGGTCAGCTATGCCCGAAGGCGATTATTCCGCTCCGACCTCTGCACCCTCGAGGTTGAGGCTGAGTTTGTCGTTCGCAGCGTCATCTTCATCGTCGATTTCTTTCATTTCAATTTCCTGTTCGTCTTCGCTCAGGATTTTGACGTCCATACCCAAGCTTTGCAGCTCTTTGATCAAAACTTTGAACGATTCAGGAACACCCGGTTCCGGAACGTTCTCGCCTTTGACGATGGACTCATACGTTTTCACACGACCTACAACGTCATCGGATTTGACGGTCAGGATTTCTTGAAGCGTGTAGGCTGCGCCGTAGGCTTCAAGCGCCCAAACCTCCATCTCCCCGAAACGCTGGCCACCGAATTGGGCTTTACCGCCCAGCGGTTGCTGCGTAACCAGAGAGTAAGGACCTGTGGAACGGGCATGGATTTTATCGTCAACCATGTGCGCCAGTTTGATCATGTGCATGACACCGACCGTAACTTCACGTTCGAAGCGTTCTCCCGTGCGGCCGTCGTACAGAACCGTTTTACCATTGCGCTGCATGCCTGCTTCTTCCATCGTATCGAAGACGTCATACTCCTTCGCTCCGTCGAATACAGGCGTTGCCACGTGAATACCCAGCTGCATCGCAGCCATACCAAGATGGACCTCAAGCACCTGACCGATGTTCATCCGCGATGGTACGCCCAGCGGGTTAAGAACGATCTGTACCGGAGTACCGTCCGGCAGGAACGGCATATCCTCTTCAGGCAGAATACGTGCCACGACCCCTTTGTTACCGTGACGTCCGGCCATTTTGTCACCCTCAGAGATTTTACGTTTCTGAGCGATATAGACACGAACCAGCTGGTTAACGCCTGGAGGCAGCTCGTCGCCGTTTTCGCGTGTAAACACTTTAACGTCGACTACGATACCGTCCGTACCATGAGGTACGCGCAGGGAAGTGTCACGAACTTCACGTGCTTTCTCACCAAAGATCGCATGCAAGAGGCGTTCCTCGGCAGTCAGTTCCGTTACGCCTTTAGGCGTTACTTTACCAACCAGGATGTCGCCGGCTGCGATTTCGGCACCGATGCGGATAATTCCGCGCTCATCCAGATTGCGAAGAGCCTCTTCGCCGACGTTCGGGATGTCACGCGTAATTTCTTCCGGTCCAAGCTTCGTATCACGTGCCTCGGACTCGTATTCCTCGATATGGATGGATGTGTACACATCTTCCTTCACGAGTTTTTCGCTCAGCAGGATCGCATCCTCGTAGTTGTAACCTTCCCAAGTCATGAAGGCAACGACTACGTTGCGGCCCAGTGCCAATTCGCCCATTTCCGTGGATGGGCCGTCAGCAAGGATATCTCCCGCTTTGACGACGTCGCCGCGTTTGACGATTGGACGTTGGTTAATGCATGTTCCTTGGTTGGAACGCATAAATTTGTGTAATTTATATTTAACGATATCGCCCTTGACCTCTTGGCCATCGATCGCTTCTATGCGACGGAGCCAGATTTCATTGGCAGAAGAACGTTCGATAATCCCGTCGTATTTGGAAACAATACATACACCGGAATCTTTTGCGGCTTTGTGTTCCATACCTGTTCCGACAAGCGGAGCTTTAGGCACGAGCAAAGGAACGGCCTGACGCTGCATGTTGGATCCCATCAACGCGCGGTTGGAGTCATCGTTCTCAAGGAACGGAATGAGCGCCGTCGCAACGGATACGACCTGCTTCGGAGATACGTCCATGTAGTCAACGCGCTCGCTCGGCATCGTCAGGATGTTATCCGACTGTTTGTTGTAACGCACGATGATCGACTCTTCGGCAAACGTTCCGTCCTCGTTCAACTTCGCATTCGCCTGAGCGACAACGTAGTTATCTTCTTCGTCCGCCGTCAGGTAGTCGATTTGCTCCGTGACTACGCCTGTTTTCGGGTCAACCCAACGATACGGCGCTTCGATGAAGCCATATTCGTTCACGCGGGCAAATGTCGACAGGGAGTTGATCAAACCGATGTTCGGTCCCTCCGGCGTCTCGATCGGACACATCCGGCCATAGTGGGATGGATGGACGTCACGGACTTCCATGCCGGCACGCTCACGCGTCAAACCGCCCGGTCCGAGTGCGGACAGACGACGTTTATGCGTCAACTCACCCAGCGGGTTCGTTTGATCCATAAACTGCGACAACTGAGAGCTGCCGAAGAACTCTTTAATCGATGCAATGACCGGACGGATGTTGATCAAAGCCTGCGGCGTGATCACGTTAGCGTCCTGGATGGACATTCTCTCGCGCACAACGCGTTCCATACGGGAAAGACCGATGCGGAATTGGTTCTGCAAGAGCTCGCCCACGGAACGCAAGCGACGGTTACCCAGATGGTCGATGTCATCCGTGCTTCCGATGCCATGCAACAAGTTCAGGAAGTAACTGATGGACGAGATGATGTCCGCAGGCGTGATGTTTTTAACCGATTTATCGATGTTCGCATTAGCAATCAGCTTGACTACTTTGCCGTCTTCAATCGGAGAGAATACATCAATCGTCTGTACCGGAATATCATTGGCATCCAATACACCGTTTGCCACATGGTATGTGCGGAACCCGACGCTTTTCTCAAGGTAGGACATGATTTCATCCAACAAGCGGCGGTCTACCATTTGGCCCGCTTCAGCGATGATCTCGCCAGTGTCCGTATCGATCAAGGACTCCGCAAGACGCTGGTTGAACAAGCGGTTTTTGATGTGAAGCTTTTTGTTGATTTTGTAACGACCTACGTTGGCGAGGTCATAACGTTTTGGATCAAAGAAGCGCGCTACGAGCAAGCTTTTCGCGTTATCCAGCGTTGGCGGCTCGCCCGGACGGAGACGCTCGTAAATCTCGATGAGTGCTTTCTCCGTGGAATCCGTGTTGTCTTTGTCCAGTGTGTTGCGAATATATTCGTCATTACCGAGAAGATCCAGAATCTCAGCGTCTGTGCCGAAACCAAGTGCACGCAGCAGAACCGTCACCGGTATTTTGCGTGTGCGGTCGATCCGGACGTAAACGATGTCCTTCGCGTCCATCTCAAGTTCCAGCCAAGCGCCACGGTTAGGAATCACTGTAGCGGTATACGTTTTTTTGGCGTTTTTATCTACTTTTGTGCTGAAGTAAACGCTAGGAGAGCGAACCAACTGGCTGACAATAACCCGTTCCGCACCATTAATAATAAATGTGCCGGTTTCGGTCATCAGCGGGAAATCTCCCATGAATACTTCCTGCTCTTTGACTTCGCCGGTTTCCTTATTAATGAGCCGGACTTTGACCCGAAGCGGTGCTGCATAAGTAACGTCACGCTCTTTGGCGTCGTCTACTGTATACTTCGGTTCACCGAGACTGTAATCGATAAATTCCAAAATCAAGTTGCCTGTGAAATCCTGGATCGGCGAGATATCCTGGAACATTTCGCGCAACCCTTCCTCCAAAAACCAATCGTAAGATTTTTGTTGGATTTCAATCAGGTTCGGAACTTCGAGTATCTCGTTAATTCGTGCATAACTGCGCCGAGTGCGTCGACCATATTGAACAAGATGTCCTGCCAACTTAAACTCACCCCTCAATGTCTACTCACATAAAAATTTCGTTGCGAACCTCTGTTTGTAACCTTATAATGGTACACATACAGAGCAAAGCAATGCATCCACAAATAAAGAAAAGCCCTTACTCGAATGTCGTTCGAAAAAAGAGCAACCTTGTATTCGGTGGATATCTTGCCAATCATACTTATCCCCAGTTTGCCCAAAATGTACATATTATACGCCAAACGTAGGCATAATATGCCCGTTCGGCGCAAAAAAGGTGGACATTTTTAGTTAGCTAAAGCCAAGTAGGGCATCTTAATACTGACATTTTATAATAATACCACGACTGGTTTTTCAAGTCAATAGTCCTATTGCTAAAAAATCTTATGCCTGCTTACTTTACAAAAAACGAAGAAAAGATTATGAAACCACCACTTCGTCCTTCGTAGCTTTAAAAATGCGATAACCTTTGTCCTTCGTAACCTCTTCCACCCTTGCAAACAAAGACTCCAGTTTAGCCTTGGCCGACGGCGCTCCTTGCTTTTTCTGAATGACCACCCATAGTGAACCACCCATCTTCAAATGATCGTACGCCTGCTCAAAAATAGCATGAACCGTGTCTTTGCCGGCTCGGATGGGCGGATTGGTCAGAATGACGTCAAAATCCGTTCTCTCCACTTCAGCAAGTAGATTGCTTTGCATCACCGTAACATTGGCAACGCCATTCGCCCGTGCATTTTCCTTGGAAAGCTCAACCGCTCTCTCGTTGATATCAATCATGGTGACATGTCCATTCGGCACAAGCTTTGCTGCCGTGAGCCCGATCGGCCCATATCCGCAGCCAACATCCAAGACAAGCGCACCTGCAGGCAATTCCATCGCATCGATCAATACTCTGCTGCCATAATCAATTCCGTTTTTGGAAAACACCCCTGCGTCCGAAACGAACCGCATTCCAAACCCGCGCAGCAGCGATTCATTCACTTTTCTGTCATGCGCCACTTGCGGTTTATCCGAATAATAATGATTGGACATGTCCTCACTCGCTTTCCATGTACAATTACAGCAACAAACCCCTTGAAGTAGTTCAAGGGGTTTGTTGTTTTGTTTAATAATGTTAGCTAGAGTAAGCTAAATTATTTAACTTCGATTGTAGCGCCTGCTTCTTCCAATTTAGCTTTGATGGATTCAGCTTCTTCTTTGCTTACTTTTTCTTTCAACGCTTTTGGAGCGTTGTCTACTACTTCTTTCGCTTCTTTCAGGCCCAGACCTGTAATTTCGCGAACTGCTTTGATTACGTTGATTTTGGACGCACCAGCGTTAGCCAGGATTACGTCGAATTCGGATTGCTCAGCTTCAGCTGCAGCAGCGCCGCCGCCTACAACAGCTACTGGAGCTGCAGCAGTTACGCCGAATTCTTCTTCGATTGCTTTAACGAGATCGTTCAGTTCCAGTACAGTCATGCCTTTGATTGCTTCCAAGATTTGCTCTTTGCTCATGATTGAACCTCCATATATAGTTTAGATTTTTTTTATTTCATTACCGCTTAAGCAGCATTCAGATCAAGAAGCTTACGCGCCTTGCTCTTCTTTTTCTGCAACAGCTTTAACCGCAAGCGCGAAGTTGCGCACTGGCGCTTGAAGCACGCTGAGGAGCATGGAAAGGAGACCTTCGCGGGATGGCAGTTCTGCCAGCGCTTTGACTTCCTCTACACCCACTACGCGACCTTCAACAACTCCACCTTTAAGTTCCAGCTTGTCGTTCTTTTTAGCGAAGTCGTTCAGAATTTTGGCTGGAGCCACAGCGTCTTCTCCGCTGAATGCAATCGCAGTAGGACCTGTCAGAACGCTATCGAGTTCAGTCAGTTCTGCTGCAGCAGTCGCACGGCGAAGCAACGTGTTTTTCAGCACTTGGAATTCGATTCCGGCTTCACGAAGTTGCTTACGCAACTCAGTTACTTGAGCAACGTTCAATCCGCGGTAGTCAACCACAACTGTCGTTGCGCTCTCGCGCAATTTTGTCGTAATTACTGCAACGGACTCTTCTTTTGCTTGAATCACTTTTGCATTTGCCAAACTGTACACCTCCTGTCAAATTTCACGTCCGGCACACCGGACTTATCCCAATAAGAAAAGCCTCCGTAGAATCACGAAGGCTTGATATATACTCATAACCGATCCGAAATCAGTCTAAGCTCTATAATCACACCTCGGTAGGAAATTAAGCCCTGAGGCACCTACTGTCTACGGTAAGCATATTCAAATATCAACGGTCAGTCACTCGGACTCACAACTCTTATAGCATATCAGAACAGAACAAGTCTGTCAACAGATATTATCTAAAAGCAGCTGCGTTCACGCGTGCGCCAGGGCCCATCGTGGAAGAAAGAGAAACGTTCTTCAGATAAACACCTTTTGCTGCCGCCGGTTTAGCACGGTTCAGAGCGTCCATGAGAGCTTTCAAGTTCTCGTTCAGTTGCTCTGCAGTGAAAGAGGCTTTACCGATCGGTGCATGAATTTGACCTGCACGATCCAGACGGTATTCGATTTTACCAGCTTTGATTTCTTGAACAGCTTTGGTTACGTCGAATGTTACCGTTCCGGCTTTAGGGTTAGGCATCAGGCCTTTACCGCCGAGCAGACGGCCCAATTTACCTACTTCACTCATCATATCAGGTGTCGCTACGCAGACATCGAATTCGAACCAGCCTTGTTGGATTTTGTTGATCATATCTGCATCGCCAACATAATCCGCGCCAGCCGCTTCCGCTTCTTTCGCTTTGTCACCTTTTGCAAATACCAATACGCGTTGTGTTTTACCTGTACCATGCGGCAGGACAACAACACCACGTACAGCCTGGTCTTGTTTACGAGGGTCTACGCCCAAACGCACTGCAGCTTCGATGGTTTCATCGAACTTAGCAGTGGCTGCCTTTTTCACAAGCTCAACAGCTTCTGAAGGCTCGTAAGTTGCTTCGCTGTCGATCAGCTTGGCAGCTTCCAGGTATTTTTTACCGTGTTTAGCCATGTTATATTCCTCCTTTGTGGTTTTAGCGGATATACCTCCCACATTGACCGGCCGCGAATCGGCCGGCTTTACGAAGCCATGTTTCCTAAGAAAAATTAGTCTTCGATGGTGATACCCATGCTACGGGCAGTACCTTCGACCATACGCATAGCGGACTCAACGTTCGCTGCATTCAGGTCAGGCATTTTTTGCTCCGCGATTTGGCGAACTGTGTCGCGTTTAACGGTAGCAACTTTTTTCTTGTTCGGTTCGCCGGAACCTTTTTCGACTTTCGCCGCAACTTTCAGCAGGACTGCTGCTGGTGGAGTTTTGGTGATGAACGTAAAGGAACGGTCCTCGAATACTGTAATTTCAACAGGAATAATCAATCCCGCTTGATCAGCTGTACGCGCATTGAACTCTTTACAGAATGCCATGATGTTGACACCCGCTTGACCCAAAGCCGGACCTACTGGAGGCGCTGGATTCGCTTTACCTGCTGGAATTTGCAGTTTTACCATTTTGATTACCTTTTTTGCCATGATTGACACCTCCTTGCGAAATAGTGGTCACCGGACCTTCCGGTCCTCCCACAAGAAACTTGAAGAGCTATATCTTCTCCACTTGGGTATATTCCAACTCAAGCGGCGTTTCCCGTCCAAACATGTTCACATGAACTTTCAACTTGCTTTTGTCTACCAAAATTTCTTCCACGGAGCCCACAAAATTCGCAAAAGGACCCACTTTGATGCGCACGGATTCCTTAATATCGAATTCAATTTTCGGCTTCGGTTCAACCATGCCCATATGCTTCAGAATTTGTTCCACTTCTTCGGGCAGCAAGGCGGTTGGCTTGGACCCGGAACCTGTCGAACCGACAAATCCCGTAACCCCTGGCGTGTTGCGAACAACATACCAAGAATCGTCCGTCTGGATCATTTCCACCAAAACATATCCGGGGTAAACTTTACGCATGACGGTTTTTTTCTTGCCGTCCTTGTTTACCACTTCTTCTTCCATAGGAACAAGAACGCGGAAAATTTTGTCTTCCATGCCCATGGACTCTACGCGTCTTTCCAAATTGGCTTTGACCTTATTCTCATACCCGGAGTAGGTATGAACAACGTACCATCTTTTTTCCATATCAAGCCACCTGGGACCCTTCTTAAATAATCGCTTCGATCACAGCGGAGATGCCGATATCAACGACCCAAAAAAACAGCGTCATAACCACAACAGTGCCTAGAACGATCAATGTGTAGTTGGTCAGCTCTTTACGATTAGGCCAGCGAACCTTTTTAAGTTCAGCCCAGCTTTCGGAGAAAAAGGAAAACAGAGATTTGAAACTGCGTTTCACGCCGACTACACCTCCCAAAAACTATCTGGTTTCGCGATGAGAAGTCTGCTCGTTACAAAACTTGCAAAATTTCTTCATCTCCATGCGGTCGGGGTGATTACGCTTGTTCTTTGTCGTTGTGTAATTTCTTTGTTTGCAATTTGTACAAGCCAAAGTAATAATTACCCGCATGATGTACACCTCCCGAAGACTTCCACTTTGAAGCAGAGTCTCTTAATTGAACCTAAAAAAAAGCCGCGAATTTAGGCCTACCTAAAACACTTTATCATAAGGGTATTTCCATGTCAACGAAAGAATCACCTTTCAGAACCTGGTAAAAGTTCCGGCCGTTACGCAGCCGCTTCACCTCTCCTTTTTTTCCTCTGCTCCTGCTCGAACCAAGCGATTACTAGTATAGTCATTTTCAAATTTTCTAAACGAAAGACAAGCAAAAAAAGACTCAACTTCCGAGCCTTTTCCGTCAACGACAACTTCTTATCCAGCTCAATGATCACGAACTTCCAAATACTTCTCCAGCTTGCGCTTGACGCGCTGAAGCGCATTATCAATCGATTTCACATGCCGATCCAGGTCTACGGCAATTTCCTGATAGGATCTTCCGTCCAAATACAGCATCAGCACTTTTCGTTCCAGGTCGCTCAGAATCTCCGACATTTTGTCTTCCAGGCCAACAAACTCTTCCTGGTTGATGATCAGTTCCTCTGGATCGCTAACCTGTGTTCCACAAATTACGTCGAGTAACGTACGATCGGATTCTTCGTCATAAATTGGCTTATCAAGTGACACATAGGAATTCAGCGGAATGTGCTTCTGCCGCGTCGCTGTCTTGATTGCCGTAATAATCTGCCTGGTAATGCACAGCTCGGCAAACGCTTTGAACGAGGCCAGCTTGTCCCCTTTGAAGTCCCGAATAGACTTGTAGAGGCCGATCATCCCTTCCTGAATGATGTCCTCCCGATCAGCCCCAATCAGAAAATAAGATCTCGCCTTGGCGCGTACGAAATTCCGATATTTGTTGATCAGATATTCCAGCGCTTCGCTCTCACCTTCACGGACCGCTTCGACAATGTCTTCGTCGCTTTGGTAATCATACTTGGATAACATGATATCTTTGAGGTCGACACTCACAGACAATCCCTCCGGCTGCAACGCAAGGTACCCCCGTTACTCTACTCTATGAAATATACGAACAGTATATATGATGCCACCTCACACCGTCAACCACGCCGTCCCTAAAAAAGATCATGAATAACATAATTGTCAAGAGTTTCAAGATTGAAATTTATGCCAGACATCGCCGAATTTCCCCGGATCACTCCCGGCGCCAGCGTTCGAATTGCTTTAATATTTCGGGACTCAGCTTGGCCCCAAGCGTATTTCGCGTGGATTTCGCCTGATCTTCTTCGAGCCGCTTTTGCAGTTCTTTTTCATTCTGCTCGACCTCGATGAGCAGCTCCCTGGCAGATACCCTTAGCGCTCCCTGACCGAAAATGACATGCTGTTCCACCATATCGCTGGTAGCTACGTAGATTTGGCGTCTTCGCGTGCTCAACTCCCGAACGAGTCTCTCGATGCATTCATCGGCCGTCTCTTTTTCCTTGGTAAAATAAATCTGAACCTTGCTCTGAGAATACGACCTGCCGAGTCCGGGCACGAGGTATGCGTCAAACACCACGATGACCCGGCGGCCGGAAAATGCCTGATAGTCCGCAAGGCGGGAAAGAAGCCGATTCCTCGCTTCCTCCAGCCCGCTTTCCGCCAATCGGGTCAGTTCCGGCCAGTCACCGATCATGTTGTACCCGTCCACAAGAAGCACATCACGGGAATCAGCCATGGCTGTTATCCTTGCGCTTGGCGCGACCGGAGCACTTCATACATGACAACGCCCGCAGCTACCGAAGCGTTGAGCGAATTGATCTGGCCTTGCATCGGCAGTTTGATGAGCACGTCGCATTTCTCGCGAATGAGCCGGCCCATGCCTTTGTTTTCGTTTCCGATCACAAGCGCTACGGGACCTGTGAACACGCCGTTGCCAAACACGTTCTCTGTCGCGGCAACGTCCGTGCCGACTACCCATACCCCTGCCTCTTTCAGCCGATCAATCGTTTGGCCCAGGTTGCTGACCCGGGCTACAGGCACGTATTCCACCGCTCCTGCCGAAGTTTTGGACACCGTAGCCGTAACGGCTGCCGAGCGGCGTTTGGGCACAATGACGCCATGAGCTCCCGTGCAGTCTGCCGTACGCAGGATGGAACCCAGGTTATGCGGATCTTCAATCTCGTCCAGCAAGATCAGGAAAGGAGGCTCGTCCTTTTTCGCAGCCGCGGCCAAAATGTCTTCTACTTCGACGTAAGCGTAGGGAGCGGCTTGGGCCACCACGCCCTGATGCTGAATGCCTGGAACCGCTTGGTCCAGCTTGCGTTTGTCCACGTGCTGGATAACGATCCCCAGTTTTTTGGCTTCCGCAATGATCGGTCCTGTCAAATGTTTTTGCGCCGTATCTGCAATCCATATTTTGTTGATGGTCCGGCCTGAACGCAGCGCCTCCGTGACGGAGTGTTTACCGGCAATCCATTCTTCTTCCATACTTCGTTCGATCCTCTCTGTAGCGCCAAGTTGTTGGGTCGGGCCGATTCGACAGCCGGTCCCCATGCTCAACTTCGCGCATTTCGTTGATTTTCCGTTTATTTCGTCAAGCTTTGGGCGTGTTCGATGCCCTGTGTAATCAACTCGATCATCCGTTCATGTTGTCCGCTGCTGTACAAATAGCCGATCAGGCATTCCAGCGCTGTGGCATGCCTGTACTCGAGCACGTCTGCATTTTTCGGAACGCTGCCCGACTTGGCGTTGCGTCCCTGCCGGACGATATCCTGTTCTTTTTCGTTCAGCAAACTTTCGATGCCTGCCAAAATTCGACTCTGGGCCTTGGCCGACACCAGCCCCGTCGCACTTCGATGCAAATGAGCGGGTCGCATATTGGGCTTGGACAGCAAATATTGTCGAACCGCGACTTCGTAAACCGCATCGCCGATGTAAGCAAGAGCGATCGGCGGAATCAGATGGGCCGGACGCGAAGGGGGATACGGGAACCAGCCCCCGGCCGAGCGTTCCGCCGAACGACCGCCGGACGAATCCACTGCCCCGCCTGCCGGCTCAGCCTGCAGATCCGCGTCGTGTCCAGTCGTTTCAGCCACGTTGGGAGCGGTGGAGTCCATGGACGTTTTCTTCAGACCCTCGCTCATTTGCGCCGCCATCTCATGCCTTGTGCCGTATCCTCCAGCAAAATGCCTTCTGCCGACAAAATGTCGCGAATTTCATCGGCTCTTGCCCAGTTTTTCGCTTTGCGCGCTTCGGTGCGCTCTTCGATCAAACGCTCGATCTCCTCGTCCAGAAGCTCCGGCTCCGCTTCCGTATAAAGGCGGAGCACGGCGTTCAATTCCGCGAACAATTCCAGCAGCGCGCGAATGTCTCCCGCATTGACCACATCCTGCTGCAGCAGAAGATTGGCTTCGGCTGCCCATTCGAACAATGCCGTGATCGCGTCAGGCGTATTGAAATCGTCCTGCATCTTTTCATGATACTGGCTGCGAATCTGTTCCAGGCGGGCTGCCAGCTCCGCCGAAGTTTCCCGTTCCACCGTCACGGCCTGCAGGCGGTGCTTGAGGTTGCCCACAGCGTTCGCGATCCGGTCCACGCTTTTCTGAGCTTGCTCCATCGTATCCTCCGTAAAGTTCAACGGATTGCGATAATGCGTCGACAACATGAAATAACGGATGGCCTCGCGTTTGTATTGTGTTCGCAAATCTTTGACCAACACGCCGTTTCCAAGCGATTTCGACATTTTTTCATTATCGATGCGGATAAAGCCGTTATGCATCCAATAATTGGCCAGCGGCTTGCCGGTCAGCACTTCGGATTGCGCGCATTCGCACTCATGGTGCGGGAACTGCAAATCCTGTCCGCCGCCATGGATATCGAGCGTGTCGCCCAAATATTCGCGCGCCATGGCCGAGCATTCGATATGCCAGCCCGGACGCCCGTCTCCCCATGGGCTCGACCAATAAATCTCTCCCGGCTTCGCGGCCTTCCAAAGCACGAAATCTTCGGGATGTTCCTTGCGCTCATCCACGCCGATGCGGATGCCGAACTGCAGCTCTTGCAGGTTTTGCTTGGACAATTTGCCATACTCGGGGAACTTGCCCGTGCGATAATAGACGTCCCCGCCGTTTTCGTAGGCATAGCCTTTGTCGACCAATTCACGGATAAAATCGATGATAAGCGGCATGTTCTCCGTTACGCGCGGATTGCTGCTCGCTCTCGGAATGCCCAATCCTTCAAGGTCTTCATAATACGCCGCGATGAACTTCTCGGCGACATGAGGCACATCTGTTCCAAGCTGCTCCGCTTTGCGGATGAGCTTGTCGTCGACATCGGTAAAATTCACGACATAATTCACTTCATGGCCGATCTGTTCAAGATAACCGCGAACCGCGTCGAAAAAGATCACCGGCCGGGCATTCCCGATGTGAATATAATCATATACGGTCGGGCCGCATACATACATTTTTACCTTCCCCTGCTCTTGGGGAACAAATTCTTCCTTCGCACGACTCATCGTATTATAAATATGAAGCGTCATAGTCACTTTCCTTTCGTCCGTTTCCGTATATAAAACTTGAACCTAAAATTCTGAACGTTAATCACCGTTCTTTGGCACGGGAGAGCGATCGTATCAACAGCCGCCTAACCGGTGCAAGCCTCCGCCAAATTAACCTTTGCTTCCCCCGTTAATTGTATCACGCTCGCGCTCGGTTTCGCGCGCTGATTGCATTGTACGCATTTCGTCCCGCAATCGTTCGATTTCCTGCTGCATGCTGCGCAAGGAGTCAACGACCGGATCGGGAAGCTGCTGGTTCAAGCGATCCACCCGTTTGCCATCCCGTTTGACGATCTTACCCGGAATGCCCACCACCGTACTATTTGGCGGAACTTCCTTCAGCACGACCGAATTGGCGCCGATATTGCTCTGATCGCCGACGCGAAATGAACCCAGCACCTTTGCACCTGACGAGATAACCACATTATTGCCAATTGTGGGGTGTCTCTTTCCCTTTTCTTTCCCGGTCCCCCCGAGGGTCACCCCCTGGTAAATGACGACATCATCGCCGATCTCGCACGTTTCGCCAATCACGACGCCCATGCCGTGGTCAATGAACAACCGCTCGCCGATCGTTGCACCAGGGTGAATCTCAATACCTGTCATAAAGCGGCTGACTTGCGAAATAACCCGTGCCAAAGAAAACCATTTCCGTTTGTACAACGCGTGTGCCATGCGGTGTGCCCATATGGCGTGCAAGCCGGAATAGGTAAACACCACCTCAAACCAACCGCGCGCCGCCGGATCGTTTTCAAATACCGCCTGAATATCCGATCTGATCTTTTTGAACATGTTCTTCCCCTCTTGTTCAGTTCTGCGTTCTCCCGCTTGCGCAGGAAACAGGATCTTCATGATCGTGCGCCAAGCTCGAATCCTCTCTCATGCATTGGTGTACCGGGATTTTTAAAGCGAACCACCATCGCGCACCCTAATGGCTTCCGCAGGATAATCGTGAGTCCGCGCTCCCAGGTGCAATAAAAAAACGCCCCTGCAGCCCGAAGCTGCAGAGGCGTTGGTCGCGGTCCCACTCTGCTTGGTTCTTTCGTAAGCAACGCAAAATATGCGTAACGCACGCAAGAACCCTCTTGCGGTCCGGTAACGGGAACCACTCGGCATAACCTATCCTGACGTTTTCCTGATCTATTCGTGCTCAGGCGGGGCCGGATTCGGCTGTGCGGCTCACGGGCGCAATTCGGCTGACGGACAGCGGATGGCTCGCAGCCACCGCTCACAGGCCTTTTCAACCCTGCGAACGGGACCATCCTCTCTGGTGCTGTCCGGTTCAGCGTACTCCTCCCGGTCCTTGCCGTTTGTATGATTAACGTAAATTGAACATCTAAAATCAAAACTTATGCCTTTGTGTTGCTATTATAGCGAAAAGGACAGAGACTGACAATAACGTTCCTTGCCTCAGACACACAAAATGTTAAACGAGTTACGCGCCTTGAACCTGTGCGTGCAGACGCTCGATGACCGTATCCTTGCCCAGCAGCACGATCGTTTGGTTCAAATCGCGACCATGGGTTTGACCGGTCAACGCTACACGAATCGGCATAAAGAGCTGTTTGCCCTTAAACCCGGTTTCCTTCTGCACTTCCTTGATCAAAGCAGCCATTTTGCTTGGCGTGAATTCATCGCTGTCCTGTACCTTATCGGCAAAAGCCTTCAGCACGGTCGGCACTTGCTCCTCTGCCAGAACGGCACTTGCTTCCTCGTCCAGTTCCAGGCTCGAGCGGAAAAACACCTCAGACAAGGCCACGATGTCGGAAGCAGCCGTCATTTGCTCTTGGTACAAACGTACAAGCGCGTGCGCCCATTCCCGCTGCTCGGACGACAATTCGGCCGGAAGGCGGCCCGCTTTTTGCAAATGCGGAATGGCCATTTCGGCAATTCGTTCCGGATCGGCATTTTTGATGTAATGGTTGTTCAGGTAGGCCAGCTTGTTCGTATCGAAAACTGCCGGGCTCTTCGACAGGCGCTTCGTATCGAAAATGGAAATCAGCTGCTCTTGCGAGAAAATTTCCTCTTCCCCTTCCGGAGACCAGCCAAGCAAGGAAATGAAATTGAACAACGCTTCGGGCAAATAACCGAGCTCTTCATACTGCGAGATGAACTGAATGACGGATTCGTCGCGTTTGCTCAGCTTTTTGTGGTTCTCGCCTACGATCAGCGTCATGTGGCCGAATATCGGCGGCTCCCAGCCGAGCGCTTCGTAAATCATCAGCTGACGCGGCGTGTTCGAAATATGATCCTCTCCCCGCAGCACGTGGGTGATTTTCATCAGATGATCGTCAATGGCAACGGCGTAGTTGTACGTGGGAATGCCGTCTTTTTTTACGATGACGAAGTCTCCGCTCTCTTTGCTGTTAAATGAAATAGTGCCCTTCACCATGTCATCGAACGTGTATACCCGCTCTTCAGGTACGCGGAAACGGATGCTAGCCACGCGGCCCTCGGCCTCGAACGCCTCAATTTGCTCCGGAGTCAGGTTCCGGTGCTTGCCTGAATAACGCGGCGTTTCGCCACGCGCGGTCTGCTCCTCACGCTCCTGCTCCAGTTCTTCTTCCGTGCAGTAGCAGCGGTATGCCAGCCCTTTATCCAATAATTCCTGCGTATATTTCCGGTAGATATCAAGGCGCTCGGTTTGGCGGTACGGTCCGTATTCGCCGCCCACATCAATGCTCTCGTCCCAATCCATGCCCAGCCATTTCAAATATTTCAGCTGGCTTTCTTCCCCGCCCGCAATGTTGCGTTTCACGTCCGTATCCTCGATACGGATGATGAATTTTCCGTTATTGTGTTTGGCATACAAGTAGTTAAACAGCGCGGTCCGGGCATTCCCGATATGCAGGTGCCCCGTCGGACTCGGCGCATAGCGCACACGAACTTCCGTGCTCATACTATCCCCTCCGTCTCTAATTCGTTGATGATACCACGGGTCCCCGAACCAGGCAAACCACGGATTGGGCAGCTATGCCTTCTCCTCGGCCCGGGAATCCAAGCTGCTCGGTCGTCGTCGCTTTGACGTTGACTTGCTCCACGTCCGCTTCAAGCGCCTTGGCAATGATCTCCGCCATTTGAGGGATATACGGAGCCATTTTCGGCTTCTGGGCAATGATGGTCGAATCAATGTTGCCCAAACGGTATCCACGCTCTTTGGCGAGCTTCCATACATGCCCAAGCAGCTTCAGACTATCGGCATCCTTGAATTCGGGATCCATATCCGGGAAATGCTTGCCGATGTCTCCCAGCGCAAGCGCCCCGAGAATGGCATCGCTGATGGCATGCAGCAGCACGTCGGCATCGGAATGCCCCAGCAAACCTTTGTCATGCGGGATCGTGACTCCGCCAATAATGCACGGGCGTCCCTCTACCAGTTGGTGTACGTCAAACCCTTGTCCTACGCGTATCATTGTTTCTTCTCTCCCCCCAGCACAAATGCGGCATAATGCAAATCTTCCGGTGTAGTCAATTTGATATTGGTATAACTGCCTTCCACAACTTTGACGGACATGCCGTGGCGCTCCGCCAGCATGGCATCGTCCGTTCCCAGAAATCCGTCCCGTTCCGCCGACTCGTGCGCATGGAGCAGGGAAGAAAGACGAAAAGCCTGCGGGGTCTGAATGCTCCACAGACTGCTGCGTTCGGGCGTTGCAATGACGATGCCCTCAGCATTGACTTGTTTGATCGTATCCTTCACCGGTACAGCCAGCACGGCAGCTCCAATGTCTATCGCGGCCTGCATGCAAGCCCGGATCTGTTCCCCGCTCACAAAAGGACGAACCCCGTCGTGAACGAGGACCCACTCGGTGCCCAGAGCTTTTAAGCCTTCATGCACCGAATGTTGCCGCTCCTTCCCTCCGGGGATGACGCGTACGCGCGATTCCAGACGATATTCCTTTACCCATTTCAGGCAGCGTTCAACGTCCGCCGCTCCAGTCACAAGCACGATTTCGCCAATGTCGTCCAAAGCGGCAAACACTTCAAGCGTATGTATGAAAACGGGCTTGTCCTGCAGCAGCAGAAACTGCTTGCTCTCATCGGTACCCATTCGGGTTCCCCGTCCTGCTGCCACAACGACAACGCCCCATTCTTTCCTCATGCCGCGATCCCTGCCTTGTCTGTCAGTTTATCGCTGATCGATATTCCCGCGCCTCGGGACGCGTTCGGGCTATCGCCAAACGACACACTACCCATCATACCGCTTTATTGGGCTTTTTCCAACAGTTTCGGTTTCGCAAAAATCATTCGTCCCGCAGAAGTCTGCAGTACGCTGGTGACGAGCACCTCCATCATCAGGCCGATGTAATCGCGCCCGCCTTCAACTACGATCATGGTGCCGTCATCCAGATAAGCGACGCCCTGACCGTTTTCCTTGCCGTCCTTGATGATCTGTACCATGATCTCTTCGCCAGGCAGCACCACCGGCTTCACTGCATTGGCAAGGTCGTTGATGTTCAACACCGAAACCCCTTGAAGCTCGCACACTTTGTTGAGGTTGAAATCGTTGGTTACCACTTTGCCCTGCAGTACTTTGGCCAGCTTGACCAGCTTGCTGTCGACCTCGGAAATCTCTTCGAAATCTCCTTCGTAGATCAAAACTTTAACGTCGAGCTCTTTCTGGATTTTGTTCAGAATGTCCAGACCACGCCGGCCGCGGTTACGCTTGAGCAGATCCGAGGAATCGGCAATATGCTGCAGCTCCTCCAGCACGAATTCCGGAATGACGATGGTTCCCTCAATGAATCCGGTTTTGCAGATATCCGCGATGCGGCCATCGATGATGACACTCGTATCCAAAATTTTGTGCTCCTCGAGCCGTCTCTCTTCTTCTGCACCATCGCCGTGTCCCCAGCGTCCGGACATCCAGAAGGCTGCCAGATCCTCTTTCTTTGCCATGGCCAGCATATATCCCGAATACGCACTGATCATCGTCAAAGCCAGCTGAAGCACTTCCCCGGATGTTCCCAACCATGCCAGGCACGGGGAGAGCAGCAGCGCAACGACAAGTCCTGTGAGGATGCCGGCTGCACCAGCAGCCAGTTCGTTCATCGGAATTTTGGCCAGTGCATCAATGCCATGATTCAATTTCGCGGCAAGCATTGTTCCTCCAATGCTGCATAATGCGATGAACAGCACCGCACCGAGAATGGTCGCTATGCCCGCGCCCAACAACCCTGCCGATTGAATCCATTCCGCCATCCAAGGGACCGATTTTCCAGCCAGTTGATATGCCGTGTAACCAAACCATGCACCGCACAATCCCGTAAAAGTTAAAATGCCTCTTTTCCACATAAGTCCCCTGCACCTCCTTCAAATGTTTTCTCATATCCAGTATGATCCAATTCGCGGATTGCTAATCCGTTAAACAAGAACTTTTTGGAAGTGAAGCAATCCTTGGTTGAAGGAGGTAAATTATTGGCATATAATGAATTCAATTCATAACCGAGGTGAGTGGGCAAAATGAGTACGCCAAGTTTACAGTCATTTCAGGATCAGGTTTCCGAGCTGTTGCTTCGTCATCGCAGTCTGATTGATGTACTGTCCAAAACGGGACAAGCCGGTGCTTCCGTGAACCGTGCCGTGTCCAAGGCCATTACCGAGTGTGGCTGCATTGAACTGCACGCCACCAAGCAGAAGTATGCTCCCGGGCGCAATATTGCGCAAAATACGCCCTTGCTCGAGACCCATGTGGAAGGTGAATTGTGCGAAAACTGCAAGGAGGTTATCAGCTCCGAACTGGGCCGCAACCTGTTTTATATGTCGGCACTCTGCAATCTGCTGAACATTAGCATGGAAGACGTCGTCGAAAGCGAGTCCCAGAAATGCTCGACGCTTGGCATGTTTAATTTGTCTTAAGTAAAATACAGATCACACGGCTTGCAAATCGTTAAGTTAATATCACTTGCATAAATCATTTCCTGGCACCTAGGTGGCATGGAAAATAAATTCAAAAAAGCACGCCTCTTTCCTTTCGGAAAATGCGTGCTTTTCTCATGTTTCTTGGATCGGCTATGCAATAATAATGAACGGCACAACGTCAATTGGAATCACCGGGAGGATTTTTCGTCCTTGCGCTTTTTGGCCCGGTTTCGGGACGCGGTGGTTCGCATGCTATGTTTCATTCCGTAGAGTGCGTATAACACCAAGGGGATAAAAATCAGTTTGGATAACTGCTCCGGGAACATCACCGCCATCCCCACGGCCAGCAATACAACCCAGGGTGCGATCCATATCGCTTTTCGCGGAAAGCCCACTTTTTTGAAATTGGGATACTTGAGGGAGCTGACCATAAGATAAGACAACAAGAGCGTGGCAATCATCATGCTGACCGGACTGATGTCTTTATTGAACAACGTCAGCGTTGCAAGCACGCCTCCGGCTGCCGGAATCGGAAGACCCGTAAAATACCCCGGGATTCCGGGACGTACGTTAAAGCGAGCCAAACGGATCGCGCCGCAGATGGGGAAGCTTGCCGTGGCGATCCATGCCAGCATGGGCAGGGTGTCCTGAAACGATACCATGAACATGATCAGCGCTGGCGCTGCTCCAAACGAAACCATGTCCGAAAGGGAATCCAATTCTTTCCCGAAGTCGCTTTGAGCATCTAGAGCCCGGGCCACCCTGCCATCCAAACCATCCAGCAGCATGGCGATGATGACCATAATGGCAGCCAAGCTGTAACTTTCGTTGATTGCCAGCAGAATCGCCATCATTCCAAGAAACAGATTGCCCAGGGTAAAGAGATTCGGAATGAATCTTGTTATCATCGTTGTTCACCTCATCGTCTTGGAACCATTCTCGCAGAACCCTATTCACGTTCAAATATTCCATTCTTATCTGTTTACGGCACCGTGGAGTTAAGGGTTACATCTGTCTGTCAATGAACATCTGCTCCTGCAGACGTTTCAGGCCTTCCTTGATCGTGCGGGCACGGACTTCACCGATGCCGTCCACCTCATCCAATTCTTCGATCGTTGCCATGATCACGTGCGGAAGCTGTTCGAACCGTTCCACCAAATTGTGAATGATCACGTTGGGAAGACGAGGTATCTTATTCAATACCCTGAATCCGCGAGGCGCAACCGATTCTTCGGATGTCGCAGCGGAGGAAGGATAACCTAACAAACGCACGATATGATGCGCGTCCAGCAATTCGTCGTCAGACAACCGTTTCAATCCCAAAATGATATCGCGGATTTTTTCATCGCTATCGTCGCGCGCATAATCCTTATAGAGCAACCAGGCTTCTTCCTCCGTTGTGCCGACCAGTTCCTCCATTTGCATCGAAATCAGCCGTCCTTCGTTGCCAAGCTCGTGAATGTAACGTTTGATTTCCATTTTGATGCGCATGACCATCTCGGTCCGTTGGATGACATTGACCACCTCCGGAATCGTCACCAGCTCTTCGAATTCCGATGCGCTAAGATTCGTCAGAGCTTGCGTGAGAACCGCCTTGTATTTCTCCAGCGTCTGGATGGCCTGATTCGCTTTCGTCAAAATGACTCCGATCTCCTTGAGCGAGTATCGCAGCGTTCCTTGATAAAGAGTAATGATATTTCTCCGTTGGGAGATGGAAACGACGAGTTTTCCCGTTTGCTTTGCCACACGTTCCGCTGTTCGGTGACGAATGCCCGTCTCTGAGGACGAGATCGATGAATCCGGGATCAGCTGAGTATTGGCATATAAAATGCGCTTCAAATCTTCGCTAAGAATGATGGCGCCGTCCATTTTGGCAAGCTCATACAAATAGTTCGGGGAGAAGTCGCAATTAATGGAGAATCCTCCATCCACCACTTCCATTACCTCGGGACTGTAGCCGACGACCAGCAATGCTCCCGTTTTGGCGCGCAGCACGTTCTCCAACCCTTCCCGGAACGGTGTGCCTGGCGCGATCAGCCTTAATAAATCATTCATTTTATCCAGTTGGCTCGAATCCTTCATCTCTTATGCCCCCTAATCTAAAGCAACCGCTAGTGCATCTGCCACAGTATTCACACCGATCAACTGTATTCCGCGGGGATGCTTCCACCCCTTCAAACTTTTTTCGGGTAAAATGACCCGTTTAAATCCAAGCTTCTCCGCTTCCTTTACGCGCTGTTCTGCACGCGATACCGCTCTGACCTCCCCCGTCAGGCCGATTTCGCCAAAAATGACGTCATCCGGCTTGGTCGGCACATCCCGCAAGCTGGATGCTATACTGACCGCGACGGCCAGGTCAACAGCAGGCTCATCCAGACGGACTCCGCCCGCCACGTTCAGATAGGCGTCTTGCGTTTGCAAAAACATGCCCATCCTTTTCTCCAGTACGGCAATGATCAGGTTTAAACGATGATGATCGATGCCTGTCGCCATCCGGCGCGGGGATGGAAAGTGGGTTGCCGATATCAGCGCCTGCAGTTCCACAAGCATCGGCCGCGTGCCTTCCATGCTGGCGACGACGGTAGATCCTGCCACGCCGAGCGGGCGCTCCGACAAAAACAATTCGGAAGGGTTGCCCACTTCGCGCAGCCCATCCTCGCCCATTTCGAAAATGCCGATCTCGTTCGTTGAGCCGAAACGGTTTTTGACCGCTCGCAACAAGCGATACGTGTGGTGACGCTCTCCCTCGAAATAAAGAACGCAATCCACCATATGCTCCAGCAAGCGGGGACCCGCAATGGCTCCTTCCTTCGTAACATGCCCCACAAGTACGGTTGCAATGCCCTTGCCTTTCGCAATTCGCATGAATCGCGAGGTACACTCCCTGACTTGGGCAACGCTGCCGGGGGCGCTGGTCACCTCGGGCAAGTACACGGTCTGGATCGAATCGATGACAAGAAAATGCGGTTGGATCTGCTCCACCGCCTCTTCAACACGTTCCATATTCGTCTCGCATAAAACGTACAATTCGGGCGATAACGCATTGAGGCGATCTGCCCGCAATTTGGTTTGTTTCACCGACTCCTCTCCCGAAACGTATAACACCCTCAAACCTGAATGGGTTAACGCATGGGATGTCTGAAGCATCAGCGTGGATTTCCCGATTCCGGGGTCTCCCCCCACCAATACAAGGGAGCCTGGAACGATGCCGCCGCCCAGCACGCGGTTCAACTCACCGATGCCCGTATGCACGCGAGGTTCCTGGCCACTATCTATGTTTATGATGGGAAGGGGTTTATCTTTACTGTCAAACAGAGGTGAATTTCTTCCCTGCGTTTTGACAATTGTTTCCGTTTCCTCCACCATGGAGTTCCAGGATTGGCAGCCCGGGCATTTGCCGTACCACTTCGGGGCTTCGTAGCCGCATTCTGTACACTGAAACTTGGTCTTTGTTTTAGCCACTTCAGCCTCCTGAAAAGTTTTATTTTATTTCAACGTTTTGCATTTTTCGACGAATTTTGACCTGAACATCCTGACAGGCAGGCATACTAAAAGTTTACCATTGTTTGAGATTTTTCGTAAAGGATTATCGTAAACTTTACACATGTTGTTGCATAGCAAAAAGAGGCCCGCCAAAAATCGGCAGGCCTCTTTGTACTTAACGTCCGATCGGCCGAAGCCGAAAGGAATAACTTTATGGTCGGATCTAGGACGGAACCCGTCCATGAAGATCCGCTTATTTGGTTTCGATTTCCTCATTGGCAGGAGCAATTTCCTTTTTCGTAACCGACAGCTCGCCGTCTTTTTCATCAATCAACAACGAATCGCCTTTCTTTACGCTGCCTGTGAGCAATTCTTCGGACAGACGATCCTCGATGTGCTTCTGAATGGCCCGGCGCAATGGACGTGCACCGTAAGCGGGATCAAAGCCTGCTTTAGCCAGGAACGCTTTGGCCGAATCCGTCAATTCGAAGTCCACATCGTAATCACGCAGACGTTTGCGCAGTTCTTCGCTCATAAGAGAAACGATCTCGGCGATATGTTTCTCTTCGAGAGAATGGAATACGATGATTTCGTCGATCCGGTTCAAGAACTCCGGACGGAAGCTTTTCTTCAGCTCATCCATCACTTTGCCCTTCATGTTGCTGTAATCGGCGCCCGCATCCATAACCGCGGTGAAGCCGAGCGTGGAATTGCGTTTGATCGCTTCAGCTCCGACATTGGATGTCAGAATGATGAGGGTATTGCGGAAGTCGACAACCCGGCCCTTGGAATCGGTCAGGCGTCCATCCTCCAGCACCTGCAGCAAGATGTTGAACACTTCAGGGTGTGCCTTCTCAACTTCGTCCAGCAATACGACGGAATATGGTTTGCGGCGCACTTTCTCGGTCAGCTGACCGCCTTCTTCATAACCAACGTATCCTGGGGGCGCTCCGACCAGACGAGCCGTGGAGTGTTTCTCGCCATATTCGGACATGTCGATGCGGATTACCGCATTTTCGTCACCGAACATCGCTTCTGCCAAGGCACGAGCCAGCTCGGTTTTACCGACCCCGGTTGGACCGAGGAAGATGAAGGAGCCCATTGGACGCTTCGGATCTTTCAGACCGGCACGTGCGCGGCGTACGGCACGGCTCACGGATTTAACGGCTTCATCCTGACCGATGACGCGTTCATGCAAAATTTGCTCCAGATTCAGCAAACGCTGAGTTTCTTCTTCTTTCAGCTTGTTCACCGGAATGCCGGTCCAGTTCGCTACGACTTGAGCGATGTCTTCCGGTGTTACTTCGGAATCGGTGCGTCCCTGTTTTTCTTTCCATTGGTTTTTGGTCAGATCCAGTTCTTCGCGAATTTTTTGTTCAGTATCGCGCAGCGCTGCCGCTTTTTCGAATTCCTGGCTTTGGACGGCTGCGTCTTTCTCCTTGCGGATATCTTCAAGACGGCCTTCCAGCTGTTTCAGATTCGGCGGAATGGTATACGAGTTCAGCCTTACTTTGGAACCCGCTTCGTCAATCAGGTCAATCGCTTTGTCCGGCAGGAAACGATCCGTAATATACCGATCGGACAGTTTCACGGCCTGTACAATGGCCTCATCCGTAATTTTCACGCGGTGATGCGCTTCGTAACGATCACGCAAGCCGTGCAAAATTTGAATGGCTTCTTCCGGAGAAGGCTGATCCACCGTAATCGGTTGGAAACGGCGCTCCAACGCAGCGTCTTTCTCGATGTATTTGCGGTACTCATCCAGCGTTGTTGCCCCGATGCATTGCAGCTCACCGCGTGCCAGCGCCGGTTTCAGGATGTTGGAAGCATCGATGGCGCCTTCGGCTCCACCTGCACCAATCAGGGTGTGCAGCTCGTCAATGAACAGCACGATGTTGCCTGCCTGACGAATTTCGTCCATGATTTTTTTCAAACGATCTTCGAATTCGCCCCGGTATTTCGTACCTGCAACGACCGAACCCATATCCAGAGTCATTACGCGTTTGTCTCGCAGCGTTTCCGGAATTTCGTTATTGATGATTTTTTGGGCAAGGCCTTCGGCAATCGCCGTTTTACCTACGCCCGGCTCCCCGATCAATACCGGGTTGTTTTTGGTGCGGCGGCTCAACACCTGAATTACGCGTTCGATTTCCTTGCTGCGGCCAATAACCGGATCAAGGTTGTTTTCTTTCGCGTATGCCGTCAAATCGCGGGCCAAGCTGTCCAGCGTTGGCGTGCTAACGTTCGCAGGTGCTCCATTATGGCTGGATACCGCTTCGCTGCTGCCAAGCAATTGCAATACTTGCTGACGAGCCTTGTTGAGGCTAATACCCAAATTGTTGAGCACACGTGCCGCAACGCCTTCACCCTCGCGGATCAGACCAAGCAAAATATGTTCTGTGCCCACATAAGTGTGGCCCAGCTTGCGTGCCTCATCCATGGACAATTCGATCACTTTTTTCGCACGAGGCGTATATGCAATGTTCGTAGGCTGCTCCTGGCCGCGGCCAATCAGCGTCTCTACTTCATCTTGAATTTTTTCCAATCCGAGTCCCAGGCCGATCAGCGCTTTGGCCGCAATGCCTTCGCCTTCTCGAATGAGGCCGAGCAAAATATGCTCTGTACCGATGTTATTGTGACCGAGACGGACAGCTTCTTCCTGCGCGAGTGCGAGCACCTTCTGGGCCCGTTCCGTAAATCTTCCAAACATCATATCTCCTGCACCTCCATGGTTTTGGATATAAGCGGGACCATTCTAATTTAAAGGCTCCGCTGTAGTAATCTTTGTTGTGATGCTTTTTTGCGGCCATATGCCGCGAATAATATCATTATATAAAAGCCGCTTTAACGCGGACGTGAAACCCAAATCGATTCTCTGGTGAAGCCGTTAGGAATTTTTGGTTGTACTGATCGTATCACGAATCAGCTGCGCACGGTAGATGTCCCGTTCATCCGCTCGCATGTCTTCCCCGAACGTTTTCTGCAAAAAGCCGGGTTGCGTCATGACGTTAAGCTCATTCATGACGGGGATGGACAATCCATCAAGGAGACCAAGGTCCACACCCAACCTGACGTCGGAAAGGCGCTGTGCCGCTTCTTTGGAATCCATGACAGCCGCATAGGACAAAATACCGTAAGAACGCATCACCCTATCCGTGATTCGCAGCCTGGAGTCCGTCATCAAACGTTTTCTCGCTGTACGTTCATGCTCGATAATTTGGAGCACCACGCCGTGCAGATTGTCGATGACTTCCTGCTCCGTCTGTCCAAGCGTAATCTGGTTGGAAATCTGGAACAGGTTTCCCATCGCCTCACTGCCTTCCCCATAGATGCCTCGTACGGTAAGCCCCACTTGGGAAACGGCCGTCAAAATACGGCCAATCTGCTGTGTCATGACCAGTGCAGGCAGATGCATCATGACCGATGCTCTGACCCCTGTGCCTACATTCGTCGGACAGCTGGTCAGATAACCTCTTCGATCATCGAAGGCATAATCCACATGGGCTTCAAAAGCATCATCGATCGAAGATGCCCTCTCCCACGCTTCCTTCACCTGAAATCCCGGATAAAGACATTGGATGCGCAGATGGTCCTCTTCGTTAATCATGATGCTGATGGATTCATCCTCGCTCAGAATGACGGCGCCATTTCTGGACTCGCTCGCCAAGCTGGGACTGATCAGATGTTTCTCGACGAGCACCCTTTTATCAAGGTCAGGGACATCTGCCAACTCCAACGTGTGGAAATTGGCAAAAGCCCGAATATCATCATGTTGAAGCACTTCGCTCAGTTTGTTCAGCACTTCTTCGGATTGCTGGTTGGTAGCCAGCATCGGAAACGGATAGTGCTGCAGGTTGCGGGCGATTCGAACGCGGCTGCTGATGACGATTTCGGAATCGGCTGCATCGCTTCGCATCCAGTCGCTTAGTGCCTGTTCCGTGAAGCGCAGACTAGGCATTTGCATATCCCTCCTACTCATGACTCTTGACCAAACTTTACTCCTGAGCCAGCCGTTTTTCAAGCTCCCGGATCTGATCGCGGATCCCCGCGGCGGCTTCGAATTCCTCTCCGGCAATGCTTTCCTGAAGGTCCTTCTTCAGATCGGCGATTTGCCGTTTCAGCTTGATGCGTCCCCCCGCTCTCGCAGGGACCTTACCCACATGAGAGGTGCTGCCATGCACCCGCTTGAATAACGGATCCAGCCGACTGTCGAAATATTTATAACATGAGCTGCAGCCGAATCGGCCGATTTTGCTAAACTGTGAATAGGTCATTCCGCACTCTTCGCATCTCAGCGATTGTGGAGAGGATGCGCCTGCGGAGCCGTTTTTGCCGGCAGGATCGAAATCAAGCAACCCCGACAACAGGTTGTGAATCGAGAATCCGCCTGCTGTTCCAGGGATAATCTCCCCTTTTTCGCGAGCACATGACTCGCAAATATGAAATTCCGTCTTTTCTCCATTTACGATTTTCGTGAAATGAAGTGTCGCCGGACGTTTGTTGCATTCCTGGCACAGCATAATGATGTACCCCCCAAACGTTTTATTTACCGAGCAACGAGATGATCATTGCTTTCAACATTCTGGCACGAATTTGATCCCGGTAAGGAAGTTTGACCATTATAATTTCCCTCGACATCGCGGCACGCATTAAAGCTGCCTCCCGCTTGCTCAGGAAACGCGCTTCCTCAAGTTGATAAATCAGCCCCTCAGCCGCCGTCTGCCCGATCTCCTCGCCTATGCTATGGTGCAAATGGTGATGTAGGTCCGAATGTGCGGGCAATTCGATCCGTTGTATCCGGACATAACCGCCGCCACCACGTTTGCTTTCGACCAGGTAACCTTTTTCGAGCGTAAAACGCGTGCTGATGACATAGTTGATCTGCGAAGGCACGCATGAGAATTGATCAGCAAGGTCGTTGCGCTGAATCTCAATCATCCCCTCGGGACTTTCATGCAAAATACTCTTCAGATATTGTTCGATAACATCAGAGATATTACGCATCGACTCATCCTCCACTGTTTGAAACGTTAAGTCAATTAGGACCCACACGCCCCCACAGAGTACAACCTCTCCCCCATTTTAACCATTCAAGGAAACAACGAATCTGCATTCCAAGCCGGCAACCGGTGGGTGAGGACGCTTGAAGTTCTGATGGAAATTCGCCTTATCACCACAAGATCAAGGCTGATTTCGACTTTCAGTTGACTTTGACTTTCTTTGACTTTGTTTACATTATAACATATTCTGTGGTTTTGCCAAGAGGGGTCTTCCTTCATTTTTTACGATTTTACACGAAATATTCCGCATATACAAAAAAACCTCTCTCCATCGTGGAAAGAAGTCCTTTTGTCTTCCATTTTCTCCGTATCTCTCGTTAAGCGCTCCATGCCCCAATCGGGAATTCCTCGCTCCCCACCGTTTCCGGCAGGACATCTCAAAAAAAGTCCAGCAGATACGTCTCCCTATTCGGAATGGCCCGTTCCAGTGCGGCCACACTCTCCGTATTGCCTTCAATACGACCCATAGCCAACAGCTCCGAAGGTCTTTTATAGCCCAAAAGCATCGTTGTTAGCGTCTGAATGCTGACCTTGACGTCTTGGCCGTTCGCGTTCGTTTCTGCAGAAGACTTCCAGATGGAGGCCGTGCCGTTTAACGCAATATTCAATTCCCATACGCCCTCATTCCACGGAGCATGTTCGTCCTGGACTTGAAGCATAAGGCGAATCGGGGAATCCAGGTCTGCAAAAGGGTACTGCGATACAAACTGCTCCACGCTCACGATTCGCGCCATAAAGTATGGAACGATCTCCTGCTGGATTCGCGGATTATCCAGTCGAAAAGCAAGATCATCGCTCGCAGGCGCCTGAAGCGTCACCTCTTCAATCATGGAATCGTGGTTGGCAATGAATGTCCAGAGCCCCTGTTTCGCTTCTTCGTTCAGGCAGACCATCTCATCGATGGTAAACTTGCGATCCTTCACCTCGTATAAAACGTAGCCCTGCGGTTGTTTGGCTGCATCGTAATACACGGCCTTCTGGCTGGTACCTTCCGTCAATACGGAGTACTCCCACCAATTTCGATCCCGAACGAGCGTTCCGTTAAACCGGCTTGCGTAAGCCTGGTATATCGTATCGAGCAGTTCGAGCTCAGGCTCACCCCGACGAATCGCACCAGGGGTCTCCTTCTTTGCAGGCAGATGCGTTACCGGGACTCGATACTTCTTGTATTCGATGTACGCTTCCCATCCGTATTTGCGGTAAAAGCCAAATGAAAATGGATGTAAAAACGAAATGCTTTGCTTGTTGCGATTCATCTCTTTTAGCGCATGGCGCAATAAGCTGGCGACCCATCCTTTGCGTCGATATTCGGGCCAGGTGGCAACCCCCGCAATCCCGCCCATGGCAAACGCCTTTTCATGAATATAGGTCTCAAAAGGAACAATGTGGAGCTTCGCTCCCAGTTGTCCTCCTTCATATACACCCCATGTGTCCTGAGCATTAAACTGACTGCGCCGCTTCTCCTTCTTTTCTTCGGTCAAAACGTACTGAAAGGCATACTGGGAGAGCGCAATGCTGTCTTCGTAGTCATCTGTCGTTAATTTGCGAATGTCCATATCCTTCTGCACCTCGTTCTCTGAATTTTCGGATTGAGCCACTATAAGCCATTGATCCAAAAGAATGTCTCATCTTATGAGTCTGTCAGAGGTACGGAACAAAGTCAATTCATGTATACTTATTATTATAAAATAAAAAAACCACCACCGATGACATCGGCAGTGGTTCTTCGCTTGGCGGCTTCCTACTCTCCCAGGACCCTGCGGTCCAAGTACCATCGGCGCTAGAGGGCTTAACGGTCGTGTTCGGGATGGGAACGTGTGGAACCCCTCCGCCATCGCCACCAAACATGATTTTTCGAAGCCTACGCTTCTCGAAATCGCTGCGAGAAAAGTTCAGCCCTTAAAGGACAGCCTATTCTCAAGCCCAGAGATTGCTCTCTGAAAACTGGATTCGAAACGAAACTTGCGATCTTAGAACCTGCATTTCTTTGGATAAGCCCTCGACCGATTAGTACTGGTCAGCTCCATGCATTGCTGCACTTCCACCCCCAGCCTATCTACCTCGTCGTCTTCAAGGGGTCTTACTAATTGGGAAATCTCATCTTGAGGGGGGCTTCACGCTTAGATGCTTTCAGCGCTTATCCCGTCCGTACATAGCTACCCAGCGGTGCTCCTGGCGGAACAACTGGTACACCAGCGGTACGTCCATCCCGGTCCTCTCGTACTAAGGACAGCTCCTCTCAAATTTCCTACGCCCACGACAGATAGGGACCGAACTGTCTCACGACGTTCTGAACCCAGCTCGCGTACCGCTTTAATGGGCGAACAGCCCAACCCTTGGGACCTACTTCAGCCCCAGGATGCGATGAGCCGACATCGAGGTGCCAAACCTCCCCGTCGATGTGGACTCTTGGGGGAGATAAGCCTGTTATCCCCAGGGTAGCTTTTATCCGTTGAGCGATGGCCCTTCCATGCGGTACCACCGGATCACTAAGCCCGACTTTCGTCCCTGCTCGACTTGTAGGTCTCGCAGTCAAGCTCCCTTATGCCTTTGCACTCTTCGAATGATTTCCAACCATTCTGAGGGAACCTTTGGGCGCCTCCGTTACTCTTTAGGAGGCGACCGCCCCAGTCAAACTGCCCACCTGACACTGTCCCCGTACCCGATCAGGGCACCAGGTTAGAACCTAGATACGATCAGGGTGGTATCCCAACGGTGCCTCCACACAAGCTGGCGCTCATGCTTCTCAGGCTCCCACCTATCCTGTACAGATCGTACCCAAATTCAATATCAAGCTGCAGTAAAGCTCCATGGGGTCTTTCCGTCTTGTCGCGGGTAACCTGCATCTTCACAGGTATTAAAATTTCACCGGATCTCTCGTTGAGACAGCGCCCAAGTCGTTACGCCATTCGTGCGGGTCAGAATTTACCTGACAAGGAATTTCGCTACCTTAGGACCGTTATAGTTACGGCCGCCGTTTACTGGGGCTTCGGTTCACAGCTTCGGGATTGCTCCCTAACCGCTCCCCTTAACCTTCCAGCACCGGGCAGGCGTCAGCCCGTATACTTCGCCTTACGGCTTCGCACAGACCTGTGTTTTTGCTAAACAGTCGCTTGGGCCTTTTCACTGCGGCCCCCTCGTGCTATTCACACTACCGGGGCACCCCTTCTCCCGAAGTTACGGGGTCATTTTGCCGAGTTCCTTAACGAGAGTTCTTCCGCGCGCCTTAGAATTCTCTTCTCGCCTACCTGTGTCGGTTTGCGGTACGGGCACCTTCATCTGGCTAGAGGCTTTTCTTGGCAGTGTGAGATCATGACCTTCGCTACTGTAATTTTCACTCCCCATCACAGCTCAGCCTTACGGTTAGCGGATTTGCCTACTAACCAGCCTCACTGCTTGGACAGGCATCCATCAGCCTGCGTCACTACCCTACTGCGTCCCCCCATCGCTCGTAACGATTTACGGTGGTACAGGAATTTCGACCTGTTGTCCTTCGACTACGCCTTTCGGCCTCGCCTTAGGTCCCGACTTACCCTGAGCGGACGAGCCTTCCTCAGGAACCCTTAGGCTTTCGGCGGATCAGATTCTCACTGATCTTTTCGTTACTCATACCGGCATTCTCACTTGTATGCTCTCCAGCGCTCCTTACGGTACACCTTCAACGTACATACAACGCTCCCCTACCCCTGATCATAAGATCAAGCCATAGCTTCGGTGGTGTGTTTAGCCCCGTTACATTTTCGGCGCAGAGTCACTCGACCAGTGAGCTATTACGCACTCTTTAAATGGTGGCTGCTTCTAAGCCAACATCCTGGTTGTCTGTGCAACTCCACATCCTTTCCCACTTAACACACACTTGGGGACCTTAGCTGATGGTCTGGGCTGTTTCCCTTTTGACAATGGATCTTAGCACTCACTGTCTGACTCCCGGAAGTAAGTCTATGGCATTCGGAGTTTGACTGAGCTTGGTAACCCTTGCGGGCCCCGCACCCAATCAGTGCTCTACCTCCACGACTCTGTTTTCCGAGGCTAGCCCTAAAGCTATTTCGGGGAGAACCAGCTATCTCCGAGTTCGATTGGAATTTCTCCGCTACCCCCACCTCATCCCCGCACTTTTCAACGTGCGTGGGTTCGGGCCTCCAGTGCGTGTTACCGCACCTTCACCCTGGACAGGGGTAGATCACCCGGTTTCGGGTCTACGTCCACGTACTATGTCGCCCTATTCAGACTCGCTTTCGCTGCGGCTCCGGCTTCTCACCTTAACCTTGCACGGGAACGTAACTCGCCGGTTCATTCTACAAAAGGCACGCCATCACCCCTAAAACGGGCTCTGACTTCTTGTAAGCACACGGTTTCAGGTTCTATTTCACTCCCCTTCCGGGGTGCTTTTCACCTTTCCCTCACGGTACTGCTTCACTATCGGTCGCTAGGAAGTATTTAGCCTTGGCAGATGGTCCTGCCGGATTCATACGGGGTTTCACGTGCCCCGCACTACTCGGGATCCGTCTCGGAGGGAGCAGACTTTCAATTACAGGGCTTTTACCTTCTATGGCGGGCCTTTCCAGACCTCTTCGTTTAACCGGCTCCTTTGTAACTCCATGTGAGACGTCCCACAACCCCAGAGAGCAAGCTCTCTGGTTTGGGCTGTTCCGCGTTCGCTCGCCGCTACTGACGGAATCACTATTGTTTTCTCTTCCTCAGGGTACTTAGATGTTTCAGTTCCCCTGGTATGCCTCTCCTGCCCTATGTATTCAGACAAGAGTAACTGGGTATTACGCCAGCTGGGTTTCCCCATTCGGACATCCCCGGATCAAAGCTTGCTTACAGCTCCCCGAGGCAGTATCGTTGTTCGCCACGTCCTTCATCGGCTCCTAGCGCCTAGGCATCCTCCGTGTGCTCTTAGTAGCTTAACCAATTGCTCGGATGAGCAATGCAGTTTTCACTAATATATAAACTTGTTGACACAAGTTCAGCTAGGATGATTGTTGATCGGTTACTTGAACCGAACAAGCATTCATCCGAAAAGGAATGTTCTAATTCGCATTTTTCGTTTCGATATCCAGTTTTCAAAGAACAAGCTATTTCAGATGAAATTCGTTGGTGGAGCCAAGCGGGATCGAACCGCTGACCTCCTGCTTGCAAGGCAGGCGCTCTCCCAGCTGAGCTATGGCCCCTCAAATTCCATCAAAACTGAACAAATGAATAAGCAATTGTTGTTGCAGATCACGTCTGCATTATTTGAATGTCTTCGTTGCAGAAGACGATTCTCCATAGAAAGGAGGTGATCCAGCCGCACCTTCCGATACGGCTACCTTGTTACGACTTCACCCCAATCATCTACCCCACCTTCGGCGGCTGGCTCCTTGCGGTTACCCCACCGACTTCGGGTGTTGTAAACTCTCGTGGTGTGACGGGCGGTGTGTACAAGACCCGGGAACGTATTCACCGCGGCATGCTGATCCGCGATTACTAGCAATTCCGACTTCATGCAGGCGAGTTGCAGCCTGCAATCCGAACTGAGACCGGCTTTTTAGGATTAGCTCCACCTCGCGGCTTCGCGGCCCGTTGTACCGGCCATTGTAGTACGTGTGTAGCCCAGGTCATAAGGGGCATGATGATTTGACGTCATCCCCACCTTCCTCCGGTTTGTCACCGGCAGTCACCTTAGAGTGCCCACCCGAAGTGCTGGCAACTAAGATCAAGGGTTGCGCTCGTTGCGGGACTTAACCCAACATCTCACGACACGAGCTGACGACAACCATGCACCACCTGTCTCCTCTGTCCCGAAGGAAAGGACTATCTCTAGCCCGGTCAGAGGGATGTCAAGACCTGGTAAGGTTCTTCGCGTTGCTTCGAATTAAACCACATACTCCACTGCTTGTGCGGGTCCCCGTCAATTCCTTTGAGTTTCAGTCTTGCGACCGTACTCCCCAGGCGGAATGCTTAATGTGTTAACTTCGGCACCAAGGGTATCGAAACCCCTAACACCTAGCATTCATCGTTTACGGCGTGGACTACCAGGGTATCTAATCCTGTTTGCTCCCCACGCTTTCGCGCCTCAGCGTCAGTTACAGCCCAGAGAGTCGCCTTCGCCACTGGTGTTCCTCCACATCTCTACGCATTTCACCGCTACACGTGGAATTCCACTCTCCTCTTCTGCACTCAAGTCATCCAGTTTCCAGTGCGATCCGGGGTTGAGCCCCGGGATTAAACACCAGACTTAAATGACCGCCTGCGCGCGCTTTACGCCCAATAATTCCGGACAACGCTTGCCCCCTACGTATTACCGCGGCTGCTGGCACGTAGTTAGCCGGGGCTTTCTTCTCAGGTACCGTCACCTTGAGAGCAGTTACTCTCCCAAGCGTTCTTCCCTGGCAACAGAGCTTTACGATCCGAAAACCTTCATCACTCACGCGGCATTGCTCCGTCAGGCTTTCGCCCATTGCGGAAGATTCCCTACTGCTGCCTCCCGTAGGAGTCTGGGCCGTGTCTCAGTCCCAGTGTGGCCGATCACCCTCTCAGGTCGGCTACGCATCGTCGCCTTGGTGAGCCGTTACCTCACCAACTAGCTAATGCGCCGCAGGCCCATCCTCAAGTGACAGATTGCTCCGTCTTTCCAGTTCTCTTCAGGCGAAGAAAACAAGTATTCGGTATTAGCTACCGTTTCCGGTAGTTGTCCCAAGCTTGAGGGCAGGTTGCCTACGTGTTACTCACCCGTCCGCCGCTAAGCATCAAGGAAGCAAGCTTCCTATCAACTCCGCTCGACTTGCATGTATTAGGCATGCCGCCAGCGTTCGTCCTGAGCCAGGATCAAACTCTCCAATAAAGATGAATTTCAGTCACGAGGTTAATCGTGATGAAAATCATCTGAGGTATTGAAAAGAGCGATTAGCTCATTTGAATCTGACGATTCATTGTATTGCACAATTGCTTATCATTTGTTCAGTTTTCAAGGAACTTGATTGTCCACAAGACGTTTGTCCCGGACAGGAATCTTATCATATCATGTCGACCATTTTCTTGTCAACACTTTTTTCGACAGCTTTCGGAGCGTTTCAACAATCATCCGTCCGAAGCGACAAGAAATAATATATCACGAATGAATTTTTAATGCAAGCATATTATTTAAATTTTTATATATTTACTGATTGCCACCGCTATATACCTGTATTCCAACCTTTTTCTCACTACCCTATCGAGTTTGGTCTCCCATCCATAAACCTTTATAATGAAGTATATGAAATTAAAGACGCTTCTTTAGTTTACAGCAACCCACTTTATAGCGAGGTGATCGTTTTTGAAGAAGTGGTTGAATTCCGCCCGCAAAGGGTATGGCAAAAAGCTGGTCTCCATTCACGCCTGGAATGCCTGGATAGTGCTGATCCTTTCAGTTACTGGACTGATGCTTGTCGGGGCATTCTGGCGGGAATTGCTCGGCATCGGGCGGATATGGCTGAAATGGCTGCATATTGTCGCTGGTCTGATGATGCTGGTCCCGGTCGGTTACTACTTACTGCTCGCGGGCAAGCATTGGAAGCAGCTCCGGAACAAACCTTGGCAGCGAACCAATACCATCGTTGTACTTACGCTGCTTATGGGATGGATTTTGTCGGGAATTGTACTGTGGCAGTTTAAGCTTTCCGGTCCCCGGTGGTCCAATGCCGCACTGTTGGTTCACGATGCGTTGACCTGGGTGGGCCTTCCTTATATGATCTACCATTCGATTACGCGATCCAAGTGGCTTAAGGAGCCCTCTCGAAGAACCATCCGTCCCGTTACCGACGATGCGATTTCCCTTCCTGTTTCAAGTACCAAAGCACCTCCGGCTTCCAAGAGCCAAAAAAGCCAATATCCAGAAAATACCGTACGCCAAGATACGCCACAGCCTGTTTACACACGGCGTTCTTTTCTCAAGACTGCAGTTGGAGCAGGACTTGCCGTTACGCTTGGGCCTACGTTTGTTTCATGGGTCGGAAAAAACCTGAACAGCAGCAACAGCATGGAAGAATTGCTGGCCAACGATCCCAATCGGATGGTACCCGCTCCTCAACCGCACTCTTCCTCCAATCCTCCGATTGGCGGCGGGGCGGAAGGCCGTTTCCGCGTGTATACAGTGACCCCGATCCCTTCATTCTCCAATGAAAACTGGTCTTTCCGCGTCGACGGACTGGTTGAGCATGCGCAGTCATGGAACTGGGAGCAATTCGTCAAGCTTCAGCGGACCGTACAGGTTAGCGATTTTCACTGCGTTACCGGATGGTCGGTGTACAAAAATACGTGGGAGGGCATTCCGCTCAGGCATTTTCTCGCACAGGCCAAAGTCCAACCCGAAGCCCACAGCGTCAAGTTTTATTCCGCCGATGGCGTCTACACCGATGCGATTACCCTTGACCAGGCGCAAATGGATGACATCATGATCGCCGTCATGCATGACGGCAAGCCGATCCCTGCCGATCTGGGCGGTCCGGTACGCCTGATCATCCCGCAAATGTATGCTTATAAGTCGGTAAAATGGCTAAACCGGATTGAGCTGATTTCCGGCGAACATATCGGATATTGGGAGGAACGCGGATATGATAAAGATGCCTGGCTTACAGGAGCGGTCGCCCGCCTTCCAAACATCCGTTGATATTCTTCCCCAAATTCACTCAAAAATAAAAATCCCCGCTAGCCGCGTCAATGCAGCTACCGGGGATTCTTTGCGTTATTTCGTTTCAGTTCGTCCGTGTTTCATTATCCTTGATTCAGCAGCCTTACAAGCTCATCCTCATCCTCGATCGTAGGAATGCCCAAATCATGCGCTTTCGCCAGCTTGCTGCCTGCTTTCTCGCCGGCGATGACCAGATCGGTCTTCTTGGATACGCTGCCGGTCACTTTGGCACCAAGTGCCTCCAGACGCTGCGTAGCCTCGTCCCGGGTCAGTTGATGCAGGGTGCCGGTAAGCACCACCGTTTTGCCGCTGAAGAATGAATCCTGCACAACGGCCGCCGGAGCTTCCGGAGCCTGAGCCTTGACGCCAAGGCTCAACATTTTCTCGATGGCTGCTTGCATGAACGGGTCCGCAAAGAAAGCTACAATGCTCTCGGCGACGATGCCGCCCACGTCCGGAAGCTCAATGAGCTCTTCCACGGTAGCGTTCATGATCGCATGAAGATCGCGGTAATGATCGGCCAGCATTTTTGTCGTCGTTTTACCGGTGTTCGGAATGCCCAGGGCATACAGGAACGAAGCGAGGTCGCGATCCTTGCTTTTCTCCAGTGCCGCCAAAAGGTTATTCGCCTTTTTCTCGCCGAACCGCTCCAGCTTCACCAAATCCTCGAATTGAAGGGTATAGAGCTCTGCCGGTTCGCGAACGCTCAATTCGTCATACAGCTGGATGGCTGTCTTCTCGCTGAACGTTTCGATATCCATGGCATCACGGGATGCAAAATGGGCAATGCGTGCCACGGTCTGCGGTTTGCATGCCAATCGGTTGTTGCAGAACAGGTGCGCTCCGCGCTGCTCGAGCGGGAAACCGCAGGCAGGGCAACTTTCCGGATAGACGATCTCCTCTCCGTCATTTTCTTCGGTTACTTTTCCGAGAATTTCCGGAATGACGTCATTGGAACGGCGGATGAACACGCGCGTGCCCAATGCGAATTTCAGGTTTTTGCGCTCGATGTCCCCCACGTTGTTCAACGTGCAGTTCTGAACCGTAACCCCTGCCAGCTCGACCGGCTCGACACGTGCGAGCGGCGTGACCTTTCCGGTACGTCCTACGTTCCAATCCACCGACTTCAGGACCGTCGTCGTCTCTTCCGCCTCGAACTTGAACGCAACGGCCCAGCGAGGGAACTTGTCCGTATATCCCAACACTTCGCGGGTGCGCATGTCCGTAATCTTGATGACCGCCCCATCGATGAGATAATCAAGCTGATCCCTGTTTTCCTGAATGGCGTCCAGCTGCTCCACCACATCCTCGAACTCATGAAAGTATGTGATCGACGGGTTTACTTTGAAACGGTTTTCGCGCAGAAAGTCCATCATCTCCTGATGGGTGGCGAACCGAAGATTGTCCGAGTACCCGACATTGTAAAAATAAGCATTCAGCCTGCGTTCCGCAGTGACCTTCGGATTGAGGTTGCGCAGCGCGCCCGCGGCGGCATTACGCGCATTTTTGAGCGGTTCGGCGGCCGTCTCGTTATATCTGCTCAATACGGACAGGTTCATGATGCCCTCGCCCTGCACTTCAATCGTTCCCGCCGTATATGGGATCTTGAGCGGAACCGATTTGATCGTTTTGACTTGCGCCAAAATGCCTTCGCCCACCGTGCCGTTGCCGCGCGTGGATGCCTGAACGAGTTCACCGTTCGTATACGTCAGGTTCAGGGTAAGACCATCGAATTTCAGCTCAATGACATAACCCGGGGCCGGCAGAGGATGATCCGGATTTTTGCTGTTGTAGTCGTTCACCAGCTTGATCACGCGGGCATTCCAACTTCTCAGCTGCTCCATGTTCTGGGCTTTGTCCAAACTCCACAGCGGGGATAGATGACGATGCGGTTCAAATCCCTTAAGCAGTTCACCACCCACGCGCTGCGTAGGCGAATCCGGCAAAACGATGCCGCTTTCCCGTTCCAGCGTAACCAGTTCGTCGTACAGAAGATCATACTCCTTGTCACTGATCTGCGGCTGGTCCAACGTGTAATACTGGTAGTTATGCTGATTGAGCTCGGTTACGAGTTGCTCCATCCGGTGCATCGGATCCATATGGGGCCATCCCTCCGTATTTAAATGGTTTATATGTGTTGTTTAAAAGCACGTCATTATGTAGAACGAACGTCAGAGCAGGTCTGGCGTTCGTTCCGTTGCAAGATTTATTATTCCACTTTGGTGATCGGGGCAAAACCGGCAAGCAGGCGTTTGACGCCAACCGGGGCCGGAAATGCAATCTGCAGCTCCGTATCGTTACCCGTGCCTTTGACGGCAACGATGGTTCCTGTCCCCCATTTGCCATGCTGTACTTTGTCGCCGGCTTTGAACGCACCTGATCCGTCCGCTGCAGAAGCAGGCTTCGACGAAACCGACGGTGTGCTCATGGTCACGCGAGAAGACGCAGCCGAAGTAACCGAGGACGTCGCCGAAGAACCGCCGCGGCTCTGACGGTCGAACAGCTTGCTTCCGCCGCTGCCGAAATTGCTGCCACCGGTGCTGCCCAACCCGCGTCCGCCGTAAGAACCGCCACCCGTACTGCTGCCGCGGCGATATCGGTCACGCGCCATTTGCGTGTCTTCTTTCAGCTCGTCGGGAATCTCGTCCAAGAAACGCGAAGGCGGATTCGCCGTAGTCCGGCCGAACAGCGTCCGCATCTGTGCACAGGAAAGGAACAATTGTTCCTCCGCCCGTGTAATGCCCACATAGGCCAGGCGGCGCTCTTCCTCCAACTCTTCGTTATCCATGAACGCACGGCTGTGCGGGAATACGCCCTCCTCCATACCGATGATGAACACGACCGGGAATTCCAGCCCCTTCGCACTGTGCATCGTCATGAGGGTTACCGCGTCGCTGCGGTCTTCCTCATCGTCATTCATCGTATCGATGTCGGCAATCAGCGCCAAATCCGTTAGGAAGGATACAAGCGTCTTGTCTTCATTGTTTTTCTCGAATTCCATCGTAACCGACAGGAACTCTTCGATATTTTCCAACCTTGCTTTCGACTCGAGCGTATTCTCGGCCTGCATTTCCGTGCGGTACTGGCTCATCTCCAATATTTTCTCTGTCAGCTCGGTCACCGACAAATACTCGACCATTTGGTGCAGTGCAGCAATCATGTCATAAAATTCAACGAGTGCATTACGCGTACGTCCTGCAAAGCCGAGGTCATCCACCACTTGCAGCACGCGATAGATGGATACGCCGCGTTCAGCCGCGGCCGCAGCCAGCTTGGCCACCGTCGTGTCGCCGATGCTGCGCTTCGGCACGTTAATGATGCGGGTCAAGCTGATATCGTCGTCCGGGTTGGAGAGCAGGCGCAGGTATGCCAGAATGTCCTTGATCTCTTTCCGGTCATAGAACTTGATGCCGCCGACGATCTGGTACGGGATATCCGATTTGATCAAAATTTCCTCGATCACCCGGGACTGGGCATTGGTCCGGTACAAGATGGCATGATCCTGATAGGATTTTCCGTTCTTTGCGTTTTTACTAATTTCGGAGGTAACGAAATACCCTTCATCATGCTCGGAATCGGCACGGTACACCTTGATCTTCGCTCCGCCTTCCTTGTCCGTCCACAATTTCTTCGGTTTGCGGCCCGAGTTCAGGGCAATGACTCCATTCGCCGCGTTCAGGATGTTGGACGTGGAACGATAGTTCTGCTCCAGCATAATGGTGCGCGCTTCGGGATAGTCCTGCTCAAAGTTCAAAATGTTGCTGATGTCGGCACCGCGCCAGCGGTAGATCGACTGGTCGCTATCGCCCACGACGCAGATGCGGTGGTGGCTGTCTGCCAGCATGCGGCACAGCATGTACTGGGCACGGTTCGTATCCTGATACTCGTCCACATGGATGTACTGGAATTTCTTTTGATAGAAATCGAGCACTTCCGGCACTTCCTTGAACAATTGGATCGTAGCCATAATGAGATCGTCAAAGTCGAGCGAGTTGTTCGCCTTCAGCCGCTTCTGGTACATGGTGTAGATCTTGGCCACGATGCCTTCGAAATAATCCCCGACCTTGCGTTCGTATTGTTCGGGTCCGATCAGTTCGTTCTTGGCCGTGCTGATCATCGCTTGAACGGCCTTCGGCTCGAACTTTTTCGTATCGATGTTCTGGTCCTTCATGCAGCTGCGAATCACGGACAGTTGGTCCGAAGAGTCCAGAATGCTGAAATTGGACGTAAATCCGATCCGTTCGATGTCGCGGCGCAAAATGCGAACGCACATGGAGTGGAAGGTGGATACCCAGATGTCGCGGCCGTCGCGGCCGACCAGCTGGGCTACCCGATCCTGCATCTCGCGGGCGGCCTTGTTTGTAAACGTGATCGCCAAAATGCCCCACGGCGGGGTCTTCCGTGTAGCGATCAAGTATGCGATCCGGTGCGTCAGCACCCGGGTTTTGCCGCTGCCCGCTCCCGCCATAATCAGCAGGGGACCGTCGGTTGCTTCGACAGCCTGACGCTGAGGCGCATTCAGCCGGGCTATGGCGTCATGTATATTTACAGGTTGCATGCATGCATGCTCCTTTCGTGATGAATTCGGTCTTGCACGTGAACAGTTGCGAGGCAAAGCTTTATTTTAACAGATTATGCGGGAGAAATGGGAGAATGGGAAGCATTGCCCGCCATACTTGTTTCAGGAGAGATTGGAAAACGCCAAACGGATCTCCGTTAGCCGATTCGGACGCTACACCGAGGCTTTAACAGCCTGCACCGTCTCCAGTGCCTTCGCCAAATCGCTGTATACGATATTGCCAACGACAACGGTATCTGCCGCCTGGGCAGCCTGGGCCGCTTTCTCGGCTCCATCGATGCCCCCACCGTAGATCAAATGCGACAGCTCCAGCTTTCGGCGCGTTTGCGCAACCAGCTCCATATCCCCAAACGTGCCGCTGTACTCCAGGTACACGACGGACAGTCCCATCAACCGTTCCGCAGTCTGGGCATACGCCACCACCGCCTCTGTGCTCAGATGGGTGTCTGCCCCCGTCATTCTGGCCACGGTCGAATCGGCATTAAGCACGATATACCCTTCCGCAATGAGCTCGTCCCAGGGAATCAGGTAACCGTATTGCTCGATGGCACGCTGGTGCTGTCCGATCAGCCACTGGCTGTCCGCCGTATTAAGCACCATTGGAATGAGATAACCATCGAAGCCGGGCACCACCGCCTCCAAATCGGAGACTTCAAGCACGCATGGCAGCTCATAACGCCGCACTCTGGACATGAGGTCTACCGTATTGTCATAAGTTACTCCCGACGAACCTCCCACCATGATGGCGTCGGTTCCGGACATGCAAACGCGATCCAACGCTTCATCGGTAATTTCCCGATCCGGGTCGAGCTTAAAAACATGTCTCCACTGCTTTATCATATCGATCAACGAACATTCCTCCAGAGGTTCTTCTGCATCTTCAAAACACTTGTAAACTAAGTCTATGCCAGCAGGGAGTGAGTGTCAATGTTCGCATAAAAAGGGGAACAAAAAAAGGAAGCCAACTACGGCTTCCACGCAACGCGGGTGTTCATCCGCTCGATTTCCTCTTCAGTGAGCACGTCGGAATATACGCCGTACACGCCCCATTTTTCATAATTGGCCACCTGATCCGTTTCATTGATCGTATGCACGTACGTAACCGCCCCTGCCCGTTTCAGCCTGGCAACGAAATCCCGGTTCACCTTGTATTCGGGCATGGTCACCGCTGCAATGTCATGATCTTGCACAAAATCCACCACCTGAGCCTCGGTATCCTGCGTAGCATACAATGTATAGATAATGGACGAAAAATCATGAATTTGCTTCACCGACTCCAGCATCGCTTCATTATAAATCTGGACCACGACCCGATCGAGCAATGCCGGATCACGCTCCTGCGCAGCATCCACCAGTGCCGTGAGCACCTGCCGGATATCCTCGTCCTGCTGCTCCTTCGTATCGGTCACGATGTACATGTCGGGATACTCGGCCAGCACGTCCATGATGCCGTCTGCATCCATCGGTTGGTACATGCCCAGAATGGGGGTGTTCATAAATTCCTCATGCGTCAGCGGGCCGGCTTGTTTTTCTTCGGGAAGCTCCTCATCTTGACCCAGCAGTTTGCTCATATTCGCCGTCCATTCATGCCTCGCCACCACCTTGCGGTCAGACGTCAGCATGAAGTCGATCTCGAACACACGCGTGCCCTTTTCGTAGTTGGCGATCATCGCTTCGTAGGCATTCGTGTAAGGCTGGTCGCGGATGCTGCCCATCGCATGGGCAATCAACCGATAAGCGGTAAAACCGTCATGCTGCTCCTCGCTCTGGCTGTCATAGGCAAAGAACAGCATGCCCACGGTCACGATCAACAACGTTATGGGAGCAATCCATCGTTTCATATCGTTCACATCCTTGAGCCCGGCTTCAATCTCAGTCTGGAAAACAACTCATTCTTTCAGGGTTCAGCGTTTATTGCTAACTACCCGGTTTTAGGGGAATGGAAACAAAAAAGTCGCCTATTGGCGACTTTTGGATGATGACACGATGTGGCCGTCTACTTTTGGGGAAGGTATTGCCCGTTTCATTCAATAAGCATTTTTCATGCCGTTGCGGATCGTTTCCCAAATGATTTTGATATCGAATAATAGCGACCAGTTCTCAATATAGAATATATCCTGTTCAATGCGGTCCTCAATAGAGGTATCTCCCCTTAATCCCTTGCTCTGGGCTAACCCCGTAATTCCCGGCCGGACGTGATGTTTGATCATGTATTTGGGAATCTCCTCACGGAACTGGTTCACATAGTACGGCCGCTCGGGACGTGGTCCAACGACGCTCATATGCCCCAACAGCACGTTGAAGAACTGCGGGAGTTCGTCCAGGCTGGTACGCCGGATGAAGCTGCCGAATGAGGTGCGGCGCGGGTCGTTCTGGGTGGACCATCCCGTATCTACCGTTCCTTCAGGCAATACCTTCATCGAGCGGAATTTGTACATGAAAAATGTACGCCGGTTCAGCCCGACCCGTTCCTGCTTGAAAATGATCGGACCAGGCGACGTCAATCGTACGCCCAAAGCGACAACAAGCATCACTGGGGCAGTGAGCACGATGGCCGCCAACGAGAAAAGGATATCGAATGCGCGTTTCAATAAGCGGTTCACGGCGATGTCAAGCGGAATATCGCGCACGTTAATCATAGGCATGCCCGCAAAGTTGTCAAAATGAGGCCGTGCCGGCAAATAGTCAAAAAAGTCGGGAATAATCAACGTTCGCACTCCCGCCTTCTCGCAGACGTCAATAATATGCGGATACTTGTCATGCGCATCGAGCGGAAGAGCAAGGATGACTTCATCGATCAGGTGTGTCGACAGGATTTCCTCCAATTGATCGATCCGTCCCAGGATCGGTTTGTAGCGCTGCTGCTCCTCTCGATCCCAAGAACGATAATCGTCAAGGAACCCATGAACTTCATAACCCAGATCCGGATAACTGCGGAGGTTGTTGTAGAACCTTTTGCCAAGAGAACCTGCGCCCAAGATCAGCACGAACTGACGATTGAAGCCCTTTTTGCGAAGTCTTCGGAGCTGCAGCTTGACGATATACCGGTAAATCAGGGTAAAAGCAACATTGCCGATCATGTACATGGCCAGATATGCGCGAGAGATGTTCACTTCTTTGAAAAAGAACATCAAACTCATTAACATAAAGAAGGCGATACCATGGATTTGGATCAATTTCATGAATTCATCCACAAAACGTTTCTTGCGTTTCGGCACGTAAAGGGAAGACATCAGGCCCGTGATGATTGCAAGCCCCCCGTATACCAAACTCCAAGCGAAGTATTTTTCAATGGGCAGTGGATCCTGATGTGTCAGCAGATCACTTTCGAACTTGATCCACCAGGCCAGCAAAAACGAGACCTGGATCACCATGAAATCTGCCGCAATATACAATTGGGTTAAAAATCGCTGATTACGACGAATCATGTGTTCACCTCGGATGATGTCTCTCGATCTGCCCCATGGCCTAATGACGAACTCTTCCGTGGAGCCGACCTGATGAGCTTATTGCGGATAAGAGACATTGAAAATTTTAGTGAAATGCCGAGCCATACGACCGTGTTCGTAAAAAGGCTATACCGCTTGGCATAATGTTTACGATGAAAAACCCACATCGCCCTATGAAACTCATAGACAATTTTCATAGGTTTGCGCCGGGCACTCGCACCCTTGTAATGCACAATATATGTACGCGGGTAATAATAAATGCCCCAACCTGCCTCTTTGATTCGGTAACACCAATCAACATCTTCTCCATACATGAAAAAGGTTTCGTCCAACCCACCAACCTGTTCCACAACCTCCCGGCGAACCAACATAAATGCACCAACAAGGCAGTCGATCGGATATTCATCATCCGGACTAAGATGCCCCAGCTGATATTGGTTAAACTTCGGGCGGTCAGGGAATAGGCGGGATAGACCAAAGGCATAATAGAACGAAGCCGATGGCGTAGGAAACCCACGTTTGCATGCTTTATCCAACGAACCATCCGGAAGAATCACCTTGCAGCCGGATGCCCCCATCTCTGGACGGCGATCCATGAATCCAATCATAACCTCCAGCGTATCCGGCTGAACGACCGTATCGGAGTTGAGCAGCAAAATGTAACGCCCTCTGGCCACCTTCATACCTTGGTTATTCGCAACGGCGAATCCCGTATTGTCACCATTGGCGATCATAAGAACCTCCGGGTATGCCGTCCGGATTGCCTCCACCGAGCCATCATGAGAAGCATTGTCGATTACGATGATCTCATAATGGTAGGCTGTCCGAGAAGCGTATACAGATTCCAGGCAATCCAGCGTCAGCTGCCGCGTATTGTAGTTGACGATGATGATGCTGACGTCTACATGTTTCGTTTGGTTGTTTTTTAATCTGCTCCACGAGGGAGCATCGATCGTTTCGGTCATTGCATAAACTCCTGACTTCATATTGCTGTGACAGCGTTCGACATTTGCGAGTATGCTGCACCGATCATTGAAATCTGGTGCCATCTACCGAAAGTATAGCATATTATGATTGAAGGGAGTCAGGGATTATTCGTAATTACGACTTCATTCTCTTTCTTTTCTATAATATGTTGTTCCTGCTTTAATAAATGAGTTATCCTGTATAGTGTTTCCGTTAACAATTATAGAGGAAGCCCCTAAGAAACAATGGTTGCCCACATGGACGAACCCGCAGATATTAACTCCAGGAGATAAAAAACAATTGTTTCCAATAACGGAGTCGTGATTTATGGTTACGCTAGGCCAAATAAAGTTTGCTTCTCCCACCTGAACATTGAAATCTACAGTTGCTCCAACAGAAATCATGGTTCCTTTTCCGATTTTCGCGGTTTTGCTTACATATGCTTTAGGATGAATCAACGATATGACCTCATAGCCCTGATTGATGATTTTTTGGTATACATCCCACCTGGCTGCAAGGTTATTGTATCCAATGGCTATGGCAATTTCGTACTCGCTCGGACTATATTTTTTTCTGACATCCTCAAAAGAACCGAGAACATCTTCTCCCTCCTTGAAATCATCAATGAATCCAATAAAATGGTGACCGCAATCCAGAACGAGCTCTCTCACATAATAAGCAAAACTTTGCGAACCATAGATGATTACGTTTTTTTTCTTCAACATCTTCACCACCCTAGTAGGTTCCGTAATATATTTATATATTTGTACTATCCTTAGGTATAATTGCATTTCAAGCTTCGTTTACACCAGTTTTTCCTAATATCCCCTTTTGAAATTTGGATTCATACAGCAGAGTTACATTGCTATGGCCCCACGTATTCCGAATATCTCAATGACAACCTCTCTGGTGCTTTATCAGCTAACTCGGGGCCAGATTGGCAGGCAGAAAAAAAGAACAATGAATCTGTTCTTTTTTCTGCCCCTCCCCATTTGCCTCGTATTCTTTAAAGTATGAGTTCCCATGTTCGGATGCCAAAGGCCCCTTGAATGCCTAGCATTATACTTCATATGCTCCGCTACCCAAATCACATGATTCTTCAGTTCACTCTATAGTAAAGTATGTGCAGATATCAGTTAGAGATTTAAACGGATACCATCTATTCGTCCTTGCATTTGGAAATCAAAAAACTTTTTAACCCTTCTCGCCAAGGACGCAAATCGAGAAAACCGTTAGTTCGGATCGACAAATGATCCATCACCGAGTTGCGTGGACGCGGTGCCGGTCGAGGAAATTGCTCGGTTGTACATGGCTCCAGTTTCGCTTGAATAGAGAGCCCCGCTATAGCTTGCGCTTCCTCGAAAATTGCCTGGGTAAACTCATACCATGTGCAGGATCCAATGTTGGATGCATGATATATGCCATACTTCTCGTCTGCCATGAGGTCAAGCAGGAATTTTGCCAAATCCACGGTGTACGTCGGTGAACCTTTCTGGTCATGAACCACCTGCAGCTTGGGCTTCTCTTGGCCGAGTTTCAGCATCGTTTTCACAAAATTATTGCCGTAAAGCCCGTATACCCACGACGTTCGCACAATAAACCACCTTGAAGACAGCGTCTGCACAAGTAATTCTCCTGCTCGCTTGGACTTTCCGTATACGCTTTGTGGGTTGGTATTATCATATTCCTGATAAGGCGTAACCGAAGCGCCGTCAAAGACGTAGTCCGTACTGATATAAATGAGCTTCGCTCCTACCTTTTCTGATGCGACCGCAACATTACGAGTTCCCACCGCATTCACCCTGTAAGCTCCATCCATATCCGTTTCGGCAGCATCAACGGCTGTATAAGCAGCACAATGAATGACTACTTCTGGTCCAAAGGAAACGATGACGTCATTAACCTTTGATTGATCCGTAATATCCATCTGATCGCGGGTGCAAGCAAGGACGGAATGTCCCTCCTTTTTCAAAAGGAGCACGACATCCCGTCCCAGTTGTCCGCTAGCCCCGGTAACTAACACCTTCATTGCTTCGTATCTCCCAAGCGGGAGCCGTATTGTTTGGCGTAATACTCCTGGTAAACGCCCGACTGAATTCGTGTCCACCATTCCTTGTTGTCCAGATACCATTGAATGGTTTCCTTAATCCCGGTCTCAAACGTGTGCTTCGGCTTCCAGCCAAGCTCGGACATCGTTTTGGTTGGGTCGATCCCGTATCTGCGGTCATGTCCAGGACGATCCTGTACATATTTAATCAGAGACTTTGGTTTGTTAAGCTGCTCCAGAATCGTTTTTACAATGTGCACGTTGGTTCGCTCGTTATTGCCGCCAATATTGTATACCTCACCGTTCCGACCCTGGTGGATAACCAGATCGATTGCACTGCAGTGATCCTCAACATAGAGCCAATCCCGGATGTTCAAGCCATCTCCATATACAGGCAATGCCTCATCCGCCAAGGCACGGGATACCATCAATGGAATCAGTTTTTCCGGGAACTGATAGGGACCATAGTTATTGGAACAGCGCGTAATGTTTACGGGCAGCCCAAAGGTTTCATGATACGCACGTACAAGCAGGTCTCCTCCTGCTTTGGACGCCGAATACGGACTGTTGGGCTGAAGCGGCGTCTCTTCCGTGAACAAACCTGTAGGGCCGAGCGACCCGTAAACCTCATCCGTCGATACCTGGACGAATTTGGTGATCCCATGTTTTTTGGCAGCTTCCAGCAGTACTTGAGTACCATTCACATTTGTTCGTACGAACACATCCGGTTCAAGAATGCTTCGGTCCACGTGGGACTCAGCCGCAAAGTTAACGACCACATCAACACCTTGGCCGATCAGGCGGTCCATCTCCGCAGCATCCGTAATATCTGCTTTAACAAAGGTATGATGCTTGTTACCTTCGAGCGATTTCAGATTTTCCAGATTCCCCGCATATGTCAAGGCGTCCACGTTAATTATTTCGTAGCTTGGATGCTGCTGCAGCATATACATCACAAAGTTGCTTCCAATAAAACCGGCACCGCCGGTAACGAGCAGTTTCATAAATTGAAACCTCCTGTATCCTTCGCTATCTATTTAAAAATTGAAATTGATCTCCGCATCCTGAAGCAGCGGGTGCTTCTGGTCCTTTTCCGATAGGACCGGATTGGATGTGGGCCAATCTATCCCAAGTGCCGGATCACTCCATAATATGCCGCGGTCATTCTCCGGGGAATAGTATTCATCCACTTTGTATAAGACTTGAGTGTTTGGAACGAGCGTACAAAATCCATGGGCAAACCCTTTCGGAACGAGCAGCTGACGATAGTTGTGCTCGCTTAAAATAAATCCTTGCCACTGCCTAAATGTCGGTGAACCTTTACGGATGTCCACAATGACATCATAGATTGATCCGGAGATAACCCGAATAAGCTTCGTTTGCGCCTTGGGGTTCAGCTGATAATGCAAACCGCGCAATACGCCTGGCTGTGCAGACAAGGATTGGTTATCTTGTATAAAGTGGTAGTTGAGTCCGTGCTGCTGCATGAGCTGATCATTGTAACTCTCCATAAAAAAACCCCGATGATCTCCGTGAACCATCGGTTCCAGTAGACTGGCTCCTTGCAGCTTCAAAGGAGTTACTTTCATGATCGGGTTCCCCCTGACTTAAATTTTCAGTTTGCCGAATTCTTCGCTAAAAATTAACTCTTGGGCAAGTTCATTCGCTCTAGCTAGTGATGCATGCGTACCCGCATCTGTCCACCAGCCTTGAAGGACATCGTAGGTAAGCTGTTCCTTTTCAATATATGCATTATTAACATCCGTGATCTCCAACTCGCCTCTTGCGGACGGTTTTAATGTCTTTATAATATCAAATACATGATGATCAAACATGTATATCCCTGTTACAGCAAAATTGCTTTTTGGGGATTGTGGTTTTTCTTCGATAGATAAAATACGATCTCCCTGAATTTCAGGTACTCCAAACCGATTTGGATCACTAACTTCTTGTATGAGGATTTTAGCCCCACAAGCTTGAGCTTTAAAATTTTCAACATAGGGCCCTATATCGTCGGCGAAAACATTGTCGCCAAGAATAACAACCATTTTTTCATTCGCTACAAACTGTTTAGCCAGGTTCAAAGCTTGAGCGATTCCTCCAGCTTCATCTTGTACTTTGTAAGTAAAAGAAACATTCATCTCGCTACCACTGCCGAGGAGATTAACTACATCTCCCATATGTTCTTTACCTGTGACAATAAGAATATCCTCAATTCCCGCCAATTTAAGTTTATAAACGGCATGAAAAATCATAGGATATTTCCCGACGGGAAGTAAGTGCTTATTCGTGACTTTAGTTAAGGGGTATAAGCGAGAACCAGTACCGCCTGCAAGAATTATACCTTTCATTTCAAACACATCCTTATTCTAGTGGTAGAAGTTGTATAACGACTCTATAACTTTACTAATATCATTGTCATCCATATTGTAATATATCGGAAGTCTTAGAATTTTGTCACTTTCCGAAGTTGTATAATGATCTGCTCCATGAAATCTGCCAAATTGTATACCTGCAGATGATGAGTGCAGTGGAATGTAATGAAACACGCTTTGAATTTCTTTACTTTTCAAAAATTGAATTAAACGTGTTCTCTCCTCGAGCGATTTGCACTTGATATAAAACATATGGGCATTATGTTCGCATTCATCAGGTATAAAAGGAAGCTTGATTCGTTCTTCTTGTTGTAATTGTTCTAGCCCGCTGAAATACTTAGCCCAGCTCTCTTTGCGATTGTCATTGATGACGTCCGCCATTTGCAGTTGAGCGTACAAAAACGCAGCATTGATTTCACTGGGTAAATAAGAAGAGCCTATATCTACCCAAGTATACTTATCCACTTGGCCTCTAAAGAAACGGGAACGGTCTGTTCCTTTCTCCCTGATTATTTCTGCTCGTTCCACGAACAATGAATCATTCACGAGCAAGGCCCCGCCTTCTCCACAATTGTAGTTCTTGGTTTCATGAAAACTATAGCAACCCAGATGCCCGATACTACCAAGATATCTTCCCTTATACCGACTCATAACTCCTTGTGCAGCATCTTCAATAACAAGCAGGTTATATTTCGCCGCTATCTCCATAATCGTGTCCATTTCACAAGACACCCCCGCATAATGAACGGGAACTATAGCTTTAGTCCGCGGAGTAATCGCAGCCTCAATTAGTGTTTCATCAATATTCATTGTATCAGGACGAATATCGACAAATACAATCTTTGCACCTCTTAAAGCAAAAGCATTAGCTGTTGAAACAAACGTATAAGAAGGGAGGATAACTTCATCTCCTTCTTTAATATCAGCTAGTATAGCGGCCATCTCCAGTGCATGAGTACAGGAGGTAGTCAGCAATGTTTTAATCGTATCAAATCTCGATTCCATCCATTTGCTGCTTAACTTGGTGAATTCCCCGTCCCCAGAAAACCGGCGATTTTGAACAGCTCTCTGAATGTACTCTTGTTCTTTACCAGTAACTCCAGGTACATTGAATAGTATCATGAGAAAAATAGCCCCTATCGTTTGGATTCATTAAACAAGCTCATAGATTGAAAATAATTACCCCTGCAATAATGAAGAGACTTGCAATAAACTTTTGTCTAGTAAACCTCTCTTTCAAGAAAATATACGAAAATAGTAGAGTACCCAGATAGTTGAGTGCAATGATTAAAGTGAAATTTTTCAAGGCCATGAATTTTAACAAATAAACCGACAGAACCGTCGAAACCAAAAAGAACATGTACCCTGTCACGATGGGAAGATTAATAGAGACTATCCCCTTACCCTTCTTCCCTTTTACTGCACCGACTTTCAGCAAAATTTGAGCCAAGCTGTTAATTAAAATCAATAACGCGCTAACCAATATAATCATTGCTTTGCGCTCTTTATATTTAGGATAATGATACCTGTCATAATAATAAGCACTCCGATTAGATTATTGAAAGTAACTTCTTCATGAAACAAAAAATAGCTAAACGCAACAATAATAATATTGTTTAATGCAGTTAATGGATAAGCAAAGGACAGGTCTAGATCCCTAAGGGTATATTGCCAGAATATAGCCTGGAAAAACAAGAAAACTAAAGACAATATATAATAGCTATTCGTAACAACCAGTAATATATGTCCTTCTCCAACGGCATCTGCAGCAAATTTTGAGAAAAGGGAAGCAGTAGATTGAGAAAGTATGCTAAAAAAAAGGAAAACATAGCTTTTTGTTAGTTCAAATTTCATTTTCTCTCCAGCCCCAAATATAATAGGAAGCATCCGGTCCGGTATGGAATAACAAATCAAAAATCGTGACATAGTGATCAAAAGGAGGGTGAAATTGATTGTATTCTGGATAATGTTTGTAATCCTTATATACTAATTTAATCCCTTCTTCTTCAAAGCGACCGTCGTCAATGTAGTCCTTGGCAGCGGGACCTGAAACATAAAGGTCCGTTCCAGACTTGTGAAGCAGGTCCAGTAATCTATCTAATTTTTTTCCTTCGCTATTAAATTCCCTCGAATCCTTAAACGTTGTCGAAATACCCAATAATTCTTTGGAAATATATTGAATCAAATATTGATTAAGCTCGGATAGACTGCACCATTTACGCTCCAAATAAACATGCTCAAGAAAGTCTTTATATATTTTAAAATAAGGTGCTTTTGAATATAAGGCGCTAATCGTTTTAAAGTGTTTTACATTCCAATTCGAATTAGGCAGCAGCACTTCACAGATCAACGAATCATTCGAATTGTTCACAGGAATTGTAAGCCACTGAGCTCCCGTCGCACTTTTGACTTTATTGCGATTTCTCCAATCGTTTTTTGTATATTGGACATCGTCATAGAAGATGAAAGTATCCACATCATTAATAATATCGAAATAACCTTTCCACGGTATATAGTTCGATTGAAGTACAGCAGTTCTGTTCATAGTTCATCCTCACTTACTTGAATACTTAAGAGTTTCGAGTTTCGCTTCCCTGTTCATATACTTTTCTAACAACAGAGATTGGCCGATCTTTAGTCTCATTAAAAATTTTGGATACATATACGCCTACTACCCCTACTGAAAAAATAATAAGGCCACTCATTAACCATATAGAAACCATCACACTGGTCCATCCGCTTATCACCGATTGAAAAAACACCTTCCGGAACACTAAAAATAACGCATAAACGAGCGATAAAAAAGCTATTAAAGACCCACTTGCCATAATAAGCAAAAGAGGCCTGCTACTGAATGAAGTAACCCCATCCATCATGAGCGTCAATTTCCTAATTAAATTATAGGAGCTTGAGCCTTTGTAAGTCTTTTTTATGGCAAAAGGCTTCTGTCTGTATCCTACTTTTTCGAACATCGCTGCCAAAAAAACGTTTTGATCTTTGAATTCTAATAGACTGCTCACATAACGTTTAGTCATTAAACGTATCGTACAAGGGTTTTTGGGGATTTTTTCGTCGGAAATCAAATTAAAGAACTTATAAAATAAATCCCCCGCAATCCTTCTATAGAAGGTCCCTTCTCTCTCTCGCTGTACCCCGAAAATAACATCAAATTCTCCATTCCCCTGCAACCATTCATTATAGAATAATTCCAGATTTTCTGGTTCCTCTTCCAGATCACAATCCAATAAAAATATCAAATCACCTCTAGCATAAGAAAGTCCGCTTAAAATTGCCTTATGATGACCAAAGTTCTTAGACAAGTCTATCACTTTAACACAAGGATCCTGTTGTTGAATACCTACTGCTACATCTAGCGAGTTATCCGGAGAACCGTCATTCACCATAATAATTTCATAGGACAATCCAAGTTTAGCGACATTTTCTTTTATTCTTGCATAAAATTCAGGAAGGTACGCGGAGGAACGGTACATAGTGGTTACAACAGAGATCTTCATAACTCTTCCCTTTCTCAGTGAATACAATTTGTAATTAGCTTGAGACTTCAATTTAGCTAGTAAACAGTGACACTATTAATTACAATAGATAACTCTCTTTCATCATCTCCAGTTCCTATCTGACTTGGAATGAAAGATTTGTCTAATTCCAAACGAATTTCAACTTTTTTGTCCTTATCTAAATCATATTTCAATTGAAACGGACCTTCCTTCAGAGATTCTACTCGATATAACGAATCATTAATATAAACCTTCATTTTTGCTTTTTTTAAAGTTTCTGGTAAACTACCCGTTATACTGACTTCACCTTGATTTCCAGTGGTTATTATTGCGGTCGCTTTCTTGTTTATCCATCTGTACCCCCCTTCATCATCGTACCATCCATCTAAATACTCAACATTATTACTAAAACTGAATCGAATTTTATTAGGGTCAATTTCAATTAGATCATATTTAGAATCGTGCACTATGAGATCGATTCCACTGGCATTTCTGATTTGATTAAGCAGCTCATAAACAAATGACCAATCTCCTGAGCTAGATTTAGGCATTATTATATATTGAGTATGATTCCATTTTAAATATTCGACCAAACTGTCCATGCTGGAAAAGACTTGAGAATTCCCTAGATAGTCCGAAGCTGAGGTGTTAACAGTTTCCATTCGGCATGAAAGTTGATTTAATACAATATCGTCGCCCAATCCCAAACATCGTTCCATACTTTCTGATTTTCTTAAATAGTTCTCAATATTTGACAATCCATTATACTCAAATAAATTACTTTTATACTTTTGTGTGTTATTTTCAGAAATCGGAAGCTGTAAGGGCGGAAGGCCATAACTCCACGATGGATGTGAAACAAACATGGTCATAAATTGCATAGGAAGAAATAGTAAAAGCGAAAAAAACAAAACTTTTCTTAATTGAAAAACAGTCGAGATATACTTAAACAAAACAATCATAGCTAGGATCAATGGAATTTGATAAACATTCCCGTCGCCACCATTCGGCATCGTGGTCCCATAATATAGCCAAGCAAGAAAAACCGGAAATATTAAAAGAAGAAAGTCCTCTTTAGATATTCTCTTAATGTTAAAAGCATTGAAAATTAAGAATAGGAAAATTAAAAGTAGAATCACATTCCCAGTCCAGAGCATTATTACATGTGCAAACGGTTGAGGATCAAAAAACATATGGTACCAACGATCCATAATATCAGTTAATTTGAATGAAGCGGATGCTGATGTATCACCAATATTTTTGGTTATGAAAGGATATTTAACCTCAAATCCAAGTGATTTCCACAAACTCCCTACAATCGGATACATAGGAACGCCAGTTATCCTATATGTCCGATAACATATTCCCAAAAACACGATAACGGAAATTGAAAAAAGAAGCATAAAATTCCATTTAAAGCCTATTCCGTTCAATACTTTTTTTAGACCAAACAAGCTCCTATTAGCTATAAAATAAATAATAACTCCGAATATAATGAGTGGTGTATATAGCATACTAGTTGACTTGCCGCCTAAAGAAAGAACAAAAGAAATAAGAGACACCCAAAAATAAAGATGTTTGGCTCCATTATCCATTTTTAAACTATTGATCCATCTCCATATATAAAGAGACCCGAGAAGAATTAGGGCAGTAGAAAACAAATCCGTTTTAGCTGTTGATGCCATATTAGAAAGAGCAGGTAAGCAGCTAATTATTGAGGTAAAGAAAAGAGATTGAAATTTATTTAACTCTAACTCTCTTAATTTGGAATATATAATGTAAATAATCAAAATAAAAAATATAACATTTACTGATAAAATGTAGCTATAGTTCCCTAAATTACTTAGAGGAATAATGAATAATTCAAAGAGTTTAGGATAAACATGAACGAAACTCAGATAACCAAGATTATCAAAAAAGGAATTGTCCCCCACTAAAACCGCTTCTGGTCTTAAACCATACCAAACAGAGTCATATTCATACGCTATCAAAGTATTTGTTTTGCCAAATTGAATCAATACTAACAGTAATAAAAAAAATGAAATTAACAATTCATTCCGCTTAAATCTAATCATTTTTTTATAAACGCTGAAGAAAAAAGGAACATTAAATCCGTTAAAGAAACTTGCAAAAGTTAAAATAAGAGTTACAATTCTCAGATCATTGAAGGTTCCGAAATTAAAAAAAGAGCAGAAAATAGCTACAAAGCTCCAAACTAGGAACCCAATCAAGAAAAACACTAGATATTGATTATGATCTTTTCCATTTTTAAAGAAATAATTTGAAATTGATCGTCCGATAGATATTATTGCTTCAAAGTAGAATAAGCAAAGTAACGCTGCTAAAAACACTCCATGGAAAATTAGAAATAAAACACTAACTATTGTTGCTAAAAAAACAGGCCAAAATCCTTTGAAAAACAAAATAAATATCAAAAAGAGCAATGAAATCAATGAAATTTCTATTAGTCCATGAATTGTTTCCGGTTGAACTAAATGCCATTTGTAAACTTTAAACAAAATATTTTTTATCGTAGTAAATTGCAATAATAATGAAAATAAAATAATGGAACCAGCCAACAAGAAATAATGCTTTTTTTGGCGTCTCAAAAAGACTTCTTTCATGTGTTCCTCCAAATAAAGGAATTAATAATAAACTTAATGTATGTTATTACAATAATAATGTGCCATTTTAAATGGATGTTAAATCCTTCTATTATTGCAGAAATGAATACCGAAAGCATCATCTTTTTCATTCTAACTTTTACCGTTGCAATAATTCTTATTATCTACTCACTTAGGTTTCTTTCCGTTCATACTCGTTGCAGTTAGGTTTTAATCAATCCTCACTACATCGTCTTCCCCAATATACTCCCCTACTTGAACCTCAATTAAATGTAGATCTATCTTCCCTGGATTTTCGACAGTATGCTCATCTCCCACGCGAATGAATGTGGATTCATTTTTACGAAGCAGGGACTGTTCCCCGTTTACTGTAATTAAAGCCGTCCCGCTTACAACGATCCAATGCTCATTACGGTGGAAATGTTTTTGAACAGTGAGTTTTTTTCCCGGCCTCACTACTACTTTTTTTATCTTATAATTCGGTGAAATGTCTAGCTCAGTATGATTTCCCCACGGTCTGTAAGCAGTAACATGATTATCGCAAAGATTAGACTTTCTCTGCTTCAGTTCATGAACGATTTCCTTTACTTTTTGAGAAGATCCTTGCCTGGAAATCATTAATGCATCAGGCGTATCTACAATCATGAGGTCTTCCACATCGATTGTAGCGATCATCCTGTCATTTGACAGGACAAGATTACGTGAAGAATTGACACTAATATAATTGTTAGCCAAAGAATTGCCCGCCTCATCTTTGGGCAACTGCTCATACAATGCTTCGAAGCTGCCAAGATCTGACCATCCAATATCGGAAGAGACGACTTTTACGTTTGTGCTGTATTCCATAACCGCATAATCGACGCTGTTAGCAGGAATGGCCTCCATCTCTTCCTTGGATATACGAATGGTGTCGTAATGCACTCTCGCATTGTTGAAAGCAGAGAGTGTCCTATCATAGATTTCTTTAGCTGCCGACTCCAACTCCTTGAGGAATACCCCGGCTTTGAACAGAAACATTCCACTATTCCAATAAAAGTTTCCCGATTTCAAATACCTTTCAGCAGTTAATAAGTCCGGTTTTTCTTTAAACGAAATCACATTGTGGCCGTCAGCCTCTATGTACCCGTATCCTGTTTCAGGATAATTCGGGTGGACCCCGAAGGTTACCATGTATCCTTCGAGGGCCAGTTCCTTAGCTGTTTCTATGCAACGAGTATATTCATGCTGATTTTGAACAACATGATCAGACGGCGTAACCAACACCAACTCATCATCTCCCACAGCCAAACAAGCCAAAGCTATAGCCGGCGCGGTATTCCGGCCGACTGGCTCCAGGATAAATTTATCAGCTTTCATCTCCAACTCATTAAGGTGATCCAATGCCAGGAAATACTGTTCCTCATTAGATACAATAAATTTTTTATCACAAAGGAGGGCATTTCTCTCCACGGTCAGTTGAAATAAAGAGCGATCTCCGATCATCTTGTTAAATTGTTTAGGATACAAAGTTCGAGATAGCGGCCATAACCGGGTACCATTCCCCCCGCATAATACAACATTTATCATAATACTTGTATCTCCTAGTCTTTAAAATCGAGAGCAAGGATGCTTCTAGCAGCTTCTCGGGTAAAGTATTTTTCGATATATTGGACAGATTCCTCGAAATAGGAATTCCATACGGTCTCATCTTGATATAATTGAATGACAGAATCAGCAAACTGATGCGCATCTTCTGCTATTGTCATAACCGTCTCAGCCTCTTCCAACCCTTCAGAACCGATCGATGTTGTAACAATAGGAACTTGGTAGTATAGCGCTTCGACTACTTTCCCTTTAACGCCCGCCCCATAACGAAGAGGCACAATAACCAGTCTAGAACGATTATAATATCTCTCCAGTTCTTCGTCGGATACAAACCCCGTGACGATTACATCGTCTGCGGATTTTGCTTTTAAATCATCAGGGGGATTCGAACCCACAATATAAAGCTTCACATTTGGAATCTGTTTCTTGATCCTACCAAAGATCTCATCCAAAAACCATACGATTCCGTCATAGTTGGGAGTATGGTTAAATCCGCCAACGAATAATATATCTTTCCTCGCATCAAATCCCTCAACATGACTAGCGTTAGCATATGGTTGGTCATAAGGAAACAATGGGATATTTCTTACCGGTTTATCCGGAAATTCCTTTTGAAGCAAGGATTGTTCATATGAACCTACAACATGAATAACATCCGCATCATTAAACAGCGAGAACTCCGTTTTCTTCCATTCTTCCGAAGATTTGATAAGATGTATATTTCCCGTTAATTCAAAATTTCTCATTTCTCTAAGGAAGTGAAGGTCATGACCGAAATAAATAATTTTTGCTGAAGTAGATTTCTTAAATATTTCCATGTACTTAATAGAGATATGTGGACGATTAAGATAAACATAATCAATGTAAGAACCATTGTTTTTAATCCATTTGTTTATATTTTTCGCATAATGGTCCCCATATAGGACCTCTATTCCAAGTTCTTGTAGATTTGAGGTATAAGGCTCATGTCTGAAGAAGTTGTCACCAATAAAAATCACATGGAAACCCATTGAAACAAATAACTTCAAATAGAAATAAGTGGCCCGGCCACCTGCATCTTTGTCATAGTGAGGAACATAATGATCCACGACGACAATAGTTTTTCTGTTTCTGCTTCGATCTCTGGCCCAGAAGACGTGTTCGGCATTAGGAAAATGATCTTTGGATAATTCTTCTCCCCATTTTTCCATGAATTTCTCTTTATTGGAAACTTGATAACTCTTAATGCCGCTGTTAGTATCTGTTCCGTGAGAGATACCTTCAAAATGCACGATAACGGATTTGGGTTGCAATAAAACCTTATAGCCTAATCGTCTAACCTCAAATGCTAGGTCTGTATCCTCAAAATAAGCTGGTACGTACCTTTCATCGAATCCCCCGAGTTCCTGCCAGATTATGTGTCTAATCAAAATAGCAGCACCGGAAATATAATCTGCTTCTTTCACATAGTTGTATTCCGGCTTCTCCGGATCATCCAAACGGCCATAATTCCAACCGCTTGCATCATTCCAAATGATTCCACCAGCTTCCTGTAATCTACCATTCGGGTACACAAGTTTAGACCCTACCATACCAATCGAAGGATCAGACTCAATAAGTTCGACAAGAGTACTCAGCCAATCTGTTTGAACGTTCGTATCATTGTTCAGGAAAAATAGATATTTTCCACGCGCTGATTTGGCAGCATTATTACAATTAAGCAGGAAGCCTCTGTTTACCCCATCTCTTACTACGGTAATGTTTTCAGCATACTGAGCAATATTAACGGTTTCATCGGTAGACATATCATCTGCAATAATGACTTCGTAAGGCAGGTCCGATGTATTTTCCAATATAGAAGCAAGGCAGGAGTAAGTATAATTCCATTGATTGTAAACCGGAATAATAATAGATACCAAGGGTGCCTCATAATACTTAAACTTTAACTTTCCGTAGTTTGTTACATTATATAATTGCAGGTCAGATTGAGGTACAGTTTCTTCATGACGTTCGACATAGGAGTCAATTCTGTTCATTAGCCGCGCAGGCTCTTCAGAACCCAAGTATCGTTTAAACTTCTTTAAATTTCCTGTATTCAACTTGGAAAGCATCAACTTCGGGTTTTTCAAAGCCTTTTTGGCAAGTTTCAAGATTACTTTTCTTTTTGAATTATGAGGAATGATCTTATCTCTTGCCATATAATATTTACTTAAAATTCGCCATCCATGGGATGCATATATATTTTCTAATCTTCTTTCACGTTCAAGCAGCTCATTGATATGACCGTCTTTATTCTTTAGTGCTACAGATGCTTGCTCTTTAAAATCAGCCAATTCTTGTTCTAAATTACTCATTTCCTTTTCTTTGACTGCAAGCTTGGCTTCAGTTTCCAACCTTTTTTTGTTAAGTTCATCTATATCATGCTCTTTTGAAGAGATTTGCAAATTCAAAGAAGAAACCAGCTGGTCAGCTTCCTTCTGTATCTGTTCAGCTTCCTTCTGGATTTGTTCAATTTGTTCATGTAATGATCGCAACTTTTCATCTTTCACCTTAATCTCCGAAAGAATCTCTTCCAAGGAAGTTATGTGCTTCAATACTCTTTCAGCATTCTGGTACTCCCTTCCTTGTCCAAATACATATTGCTGGAAACCTTTCTCCATTTTTTCGAAGATTGGAATGTAATCAAAATTTATTCCGAAAAAGCGAAGAAACTCTTCTTTCTTAGCAAAGTGATTTAGATAGTCTGAGTATTTAGCATAAAACTCATTTACGCTTCTAAACAAAATAAATTCTACAGGTATCATGATTTCGAATACCCACTCATAATCAATTACAGTAAATTGTCCTTGATCAAACGTTAAATTATCAAAAGTGAGATCTACATTGGACAAGCTAAGACACATTACATTTGTGAAAGAAGGCGTTACCCCAAACACTTCATTAAACTTTGCTTCAGGTTCGAAATTTTCAATGAAATCAAGGGGTTGCTGAAGTACCATCATTTTGTATTGGTTCAAATAAGAAAATAGTTTTTCTTTGTTTTTCTCTGTTATTTCCTTAAATAGTAGGGAATCAAATCGAGGAGAACTAATATACTCGAATGTAATGTCATTTTCACCCAAATGGGGTTTCGCTAATTTAATATTGTTCATCACGGATTTTAATTTTGCATAATTTTCTTGAATGTTGCGTATATGAAAATAAGCCTCCTCAGTTAAGGCCTTTTTTTGCGCAAACACTCCCCCAGCCGCATCCGAATAAATAATAGTTGCTGTCTGGTATTGAGGTAACCGCTCCCTATTAAATTTAGAATATATAACTTTCATGAAACAATCCCCTCATTCTTTTGAAAATATCAGAAATGAGTTGGAAAAAAAAGGGAACATCTCATTCTGAATTATATTATCAAAGGTTATTTTCTCGTTAAACAAAAGTAATCGATCACGGTCAAAGTTTGGAGAAAGTTTAAGATCGCCCGGCTTGGGTAAATAATCATCCGAAAATATTTGAGACGGCAATTTATAATCCGGCATTGGATAATAAAATTCATTATTTGAAAATCCTGCTCCATTTAACAACTCTTCAATTTCTTTTTTGCCGAAGGTCCGTACATCGTCATTTCCCAAATAATGCTCAATACTATCAAACAAACGTCCTGTATGGTCTTCAAGAGCTCCAGCCCAATATTTCAATCCATATTTGTTTTCAATAGCCACAATAAGCGTGCCATCAGGAGCAAGCATTGACTTGGCCTTCTTCAAAAAATCCAGATATGGCGACGATCCTCCCCCAAATTTACCGGAGTACTCCAGAACTCCAATTAGTGTAATGTAATCGAATTTATGACTGAACTGCATATCTTCAAAATTGCCAACCAATACCTCTATATTCTCGCGATCCTCATGCCTTCTCGCAAGAATTTCCGCTCTTTTTTTGGAAAGCTCTACAGCAGTCACTTTACTTACCTTATTACTGAAAAGTCCGGTTAGTGCTCCACATCCTGCACCGATCTCCAATAAGGTAGCTGTCTCTTCAAATGGATACCATTCAAGCAGGTTGGCTCTAAGTGGAGATAAGTGGTACAAGATAGGCCAACTAGTGTTGGTTTTAAGAATGTGATGAAAAGACTTATGATTTTCAGTGATTTGGAGCAGTTCATCTTCTACCTCTCCATCACTATACAGGTCTTCCCCATTATAGTAATTTAAGTTGAGTTTCAAAGTTTATTCCCCTTTTCTATAACCGATCTAATTGTATTTTAGTATTTAAATCCGTTATTCCAACAATAGATTTCAATAATACAACTCTAAAAAAAATAACATCGTATAATCGGTGAAACACTACCAGTTCGTCATTTTCATAACCCGTACAACCGAACGATAAGGTATAAGTACCACCTTGTAGATTCAATTGATGCGAGAAAGAAACCACTACTTCATCACCCGACTTAAAATCACCCGTAAATTCTCCACTATACCACGTGTTCGTTCCAGCAATCTCCATACCTTTAATATCCTTAACAACAAAAGCAAAAATAGGATTGGATACAGTAGAGTGAAAGCGAACCCTGATTCTAAAGGTTGTCACTTCATCGCTCTGAAAAGAATGATTTAATTTATTTAACTGATCAAACATTCCGAAATCGATAATTTCAGCTCTCTTGTCACCATACTCCAAAAAGTCCGGATGAACATCCATTTCAAGTTTCCAGTTCGTACTGGTCTCCTTTATTCCAGCATTCATTTGATATTCAGGTTCAGAAGGAGTAGTAGTCGAAAAGCTTTTTGTAAGTATTCTTTTATAAACATCAACCATCTCTTTGGGAGAGCCCTGATCTATGAGTTCACCCTCATTAAGCAATATCGCGGTGTTACAGTATCGAATTACGCTATCCAGGGAGTGAGACACAAATAAGATCGTCTTTCCGTTTTCCTTGAACTCGTCAAATTTTCTGTAACATTTAGCCTGGAAATGAATATCTCCCACAGATAGGGCTTCATCAACGATTAATATATCTGGGTCAACATTAATGGCTACAGCGAATGCAAGTCGGGCAAACATGCCACTAGAGTATGACTTGACGGGTTGTGTAATAAATTCACCTATATCAGCAAAATTTAAAATATCCTCAATTCTCTCATCTACTTGCTCTTTAGAGAGGCCCATTATTGTTCCATTTAAATATATATTTTCTAAGCCCGTATACTCCGGATTAAATCCCGCTCCAAGTTCTAACAAGGCAGATATTTTCCCGTTTACTGTAACGCTTCCGCTACTAGGTGTAAGAACTCCCGTTATAATCTTTAGAAGCGTTGATTTCCCCGAACCGTTCTTTCCAATTATAGCCAGCGCATCTCCCTTTTTAAGTTCAAAAGATACCCGATTTAATGCATTGAAATCACGATGGTAACTATTTTTAAAAGGATTTAAGCTTTCTTTCAAACGATCGACAGGTTTCTCATATATTTTATAAGTCTTTGTTAAGCCCTCGACTTTAATTGCAATATCCGAATTCATCCTTGTCCATTCTCCTTATTAAAGTACGTCTGCAAAATGCGGACGAAGTTTCTTAAACATGATCCTGCCTATAATTAGTATCGCTATAGTACAGAGCCAGAAGTTGAGCGTTAACATCGGATGCTCCCAGAACCACTTCTTATAAATGAAAGTATCTCTGTAGCCCTGAATAATATAGAATGCAGGATTGATTTTCATAAGAAAAATATATTTTTGAGGGATAATGTCTACTGAATAAAATATAGGTGTTAGCCAAAATCCAAATTGAAGTACGGTCGATACAATTTGCCCCATGTCTTTAAAGAATATGATCAAAGACGACGTAATCCACGAAACACCCAAAACTAAGGCTGATATACAAAAAATATAGTATACGATCTGGATATTATATAAATCCGGGAAGTATCCGTAGATAGCAAACATCAAAAAAATGACTGCAACAAAGAACAGATGAACCCATAAAGCCGAATAGATCTTAATGATAGGTAAGAAACTTACTTTAAAGACGACTTTCTTTACTAAATAACTATTATCTATAATTGATGTAGTTGCACCCTGTATAGAATCGGAAATGAAGAACCACGGAATCATGGCTGAAATTAGCCATAGTATAAATGGAAAGTTGTCTATGGGTGTAGACTTAAATCCGACCTGAAAAACGAACCAAAAAATCACAATTTGAATCATTGGTTGGATAAAAGCCCACAGTACTCCTAAAAAAGATCCAACGTATCTTGTTTTAAAATCTTTCTTTGTCAGTTCAAAAATAAATCGATATTTCGCATTAAATTCTACATTCCTTTTAGAGAACATCCACATATGAACCTCATTTCTATAAATTTAACACAATCTAGGAAGTAGCGGTGATTACACGCCTATGCTAAAATAATGTCGTATCTACAAGCAAAGGAGACTCAAACCTTGTCGAATCCAGTATACGGGAAACCCAAGAAGACGTCGAGCAAACTCTCTACGAGTTCGGCTTCACCGCTTCTATGGACATTGACCATAGGGCTTATCTTATTTTTACTCTGGTCATCGTTTCAAGTTGCGTTATTTAATGGTCAAACTCTGCAATACGAAAGCCCCATTTATTGGGCATTAGCGATTACAATCCTCCTTTTCATCATCTGGGCTGTAGTCTACTACAAAAGCATAAAGCTGGAGACCCAGCGGGATTGGCTCAAGATCGCCGTCATTCTGCTGCCGCTTACCTATGTACTGTCACTGATTAGTGCCGCATCGCAATATTTGGCAGTCAACATGATCTTGATCCAATGCATCTACGCCATGCTGTTCGTCATGACCATGTATCTGTTTCAGAACAAACAAATCAATCATATCATACAATCTTCCTTAATAGGAATTGCATATATAATTGTCGGCTTTGGTTTGTTGAACTGGCTTGGTGCATTCAGCTTCGCAGGTAAGTTGGTTGGTTGGTTCTCTGCAGGCGTAGTCAATGGAGTATACAACCAGGCCATCTGGAACGATTCCAATGGTCCGCGGCTTGCTTCCGTATTCCAGTATCCGAATACATATGCAGCATTCCTGATGGCCTTTCTGTTCATAGGCATATTCAGCATGATTCGTTCCAAAAAAGCATATGTCCAGCTTCTGCACGGTTTCATGCTGGTGCCGGTGATTCTGTCGCTGCTGCTGACCCTTTCGCGGACAGGGCTCGTCATGATGCCGATCGTCTTTGTTATCCTTCTTCTGCTGCTCAGACCTGCAAAGCAGATTCTTTGGTTCATCCATCTTGCCATCGCGGGGATTGGCACGATTGCCATTTTGAATCCGGTCAATACGGCCGGGCTTGAGCTTCAGCAGACATTCACAAGCGCTCTTGCAGCCAAAGGCTGGGGTTACCTGATCGCGGCCTCGATTGTCGTTGCCGCGTTATGCTGGGCTGTTCAACGCTGGATTGCGCCGCGACTGGAAGGTAAACTTCATTCCTGGGCAGAACGCAAAGGTTCCAGCCTCTGGATCCCGCTGGGCTCCATTGTGCTCACTGCGATCCTAGCGGGGCTGCTTCTGGGCACCAGCGTACGCAACATCCTGCCGGACAGCATCAGCACCCGGCTGGAGAACATCAATTTCCAACAGCACAGTGTGCTGGAACGGATTACTTTTTACAAGGATGCCTCCAAACTGTTTGCCGATTACCCGATTATTGGTGCCGGTGGTGGGGCATGGGGATCCTTGTATGTAAAATACCAGAACAACCCTTACGTCAGTGCGCAGGCACATAACTTCTTCATGCAGTATCTGGTTGAAGTCGGATTGATAGGATTCCTTGTTTTTATGTCGTTTATACTTTACATCTTCTATCAATTCGTACGAAGTTATAACCGAAGAAACGAGGAAGAACGGGAATCACATTTTGTCTACTTCATTTTGACCATGTCGATTCTGGTGCTGAGCGTTCTCGATTTCAATATGAGTTATGTCTTGATCGGCATGCTCGTCTTCCTTGGACTTGGCGGGATGGCCGCTGCAATGGAACCTCGTTCGCTTGCACGATTCAAGCTCAGCGATTCCTCTGCACGGGGAAGCTATACCGTTATTGCCGGAATATCCGTTATTGTATTATTGATTGTGTCCGTGCGTTTCCTGCAGGCCAATCACTATGCTTATGAAGCAAAAGAAGTAGCCCAAACCAGTCAAGACTTTGGGGAAATTAAAGCACCGCTGGATAAAGACCTGTCGATTCGCGGTACGCATTCCGACTCGGTGTTATTACTGTCTTCCCTCTATCAGCAAGGGTTCCAGCAAACTCAGGATGATCAGTTCTACACCGCAGCCGTAGGCCTTCTTCAAAAAGGGCTTCAGTCCGAACCGTACAACAAAAGCATGGTAACCAGGCTGATCGAGCTGTACGAACTGAAGGGCGAGAATGAGCAAGCCTTTGCCCTGCAAAAGGAATACGCAGCCAACTATGTCTGGGACATGGCATGGTACGAGAAACTGATCAACCGTTCGTTTGATCTCGGGTACCAGGCTTTGGGACAAGGGGACGCTGCCAGCAAAGAAGCCTATTTCACCGCAGGCCTGAATGCTTATCAGCATGTGGTGGATGGTGTGGAACACCTGAAGACGCTGCCTGAAGGACAGCAGCAGGGTGAGCCGTTTGAGCTGACTCCAACGATGATCCTGAATGCAGGAAAAATAAAGTATATGACCAATGATGCAGCAGGTGCGGCTGCCATCCTGAAAAGTGGAATTGCAGAGGATTTATCCGATGCAACCAACCGCGAGATTGTGAGATGGTACCTCGGCGCCTTGAGTAAAACAGGGCAGCAGGATCAGGCATTATACGACAAATTCGTTGCGGATTCTCCTGACGAAGCTGAACAGATCAAGCGCATTGCCGAAATGAACTTCTAAATGACAAACAGCCCATGAATGGATATATACGTCCACTCATGGGCTGTTTGATCTAGCGCTCCGACTCCACCACTTCCCTCAAATATTTCAACAAATCCTCTCGCAGATCGTCATGCTGAAGCGCATAATGAATCGTCGTTTCGATAAAGCCAAGTTTCTCGCCGACGTCATGGCGAAGCCCCTCAAAATGATATGCCAGTATCTCTCTCCGCTCATTCAATCGGGACAATGCATCGGTTAGCTGAATTTCCCCTCCGACACCAGCAGACTGCTGTCCAAGAATCTCAAAGATATCAGGTGTCAAAATATAACGTCCCATAATGGCCAGGTTGGATGGCGACTGTTCCGTGCTCGGCTTCTCAATCAGGCGGCGCGCTCGGAACACGCGTTCATCGGTACGGGAGACGACTTCGCCGTCCACGATTCCGTATCTGGACACTTCGCTCCAATCGACGGGCTGCACGCCGACAATGGGTGATTGCAACTCGTCATACACCTCCATCATCTGCTGCAGACACGGCGTATTGGCTTCAACAATATCGTCCCCGAGAAGTACGGCAAACGGTTCGTCTCCAATAAATTTCCGTGCACACCAGATGGCATGTCCCAGTCCCTTGGGTTCCTTTTGCCGGATATAATGAATGTCCGCCATCTCGGATGGTTTGCGAACTTCGCTGAGCAGGTCCCACTTTTGTTTGTCAGCTAAATTCTGTTCCAGCTCGAAGGAGTAATCGAAGTGGTCTTCGATCGCACGTTTCCCCTTGCCAGTCACGATGATAATGTCTTCTATTCCAGAGGCGACGGCCTCCTCGATGATGTACTGAATCGTCGGCTTGTCAACGATCGGCAGCATTTCCTTTGGCATCGCTTTGGTGGCAGGCAGAAAACGTGTCCCCAGCCCAGCCGCAGGAATAATCGCTTTACGGATTTTCATGAAAATCATGGCCCCTTTTCAAAGTTCAAACAGTCGAAATATACGATGAATTCGAAGAGTAATCCAGTCAATACTGTACACTTCATTAACACAAAATGGCTAAGTGAACCCAAGTATACCATGGTTTTTTAGGCACTGTAACAACGATACACAAATTATATTGCTTCTCATGGTACCACGAAAAGGGCGATGCCGGAATTGCTCCACTGCATCACCCTCATGTCTTGTTACACCATCAACAGCTCCCGGATATCCTGCTCGGAAAGGGCGGTGGCCCCTCCGTCTCCCGGCTCAATCACTTCGGCGATCAGATCTTTTTTGCGCTGCTGCAGCTCCAGAATCTTCTCTTCGATCGTTCCTTCCGACACAAGGCGGATAACCTGCACAACCTGCTTTTGCCCCATCCGATGGGCACGTCCGATCGCCTGCTCCTCCACGGCGGGATTCCACCACAGATCGTATAAAATGACCGTATCCGCACCCGTGAGGTTGAGGCCAGTTCCGCCTGCCTTCAAGGAAATCAAAAACAAGTCGCCTTCTCCCTCGTTGAAACGTCGGCACATGTCCACCCGGTCTTTAGCAGGCGTTTGCCCATCGAGATAGAACAAGCCATGCCCCTGTGCAAGCAGCGTCTGGCGAATCATGGCGAGCATGCTCGCAAACTGGGAGAAAATCAGCATGCGCCTGCCTGAAGCCATGGCGTCCTCCACGATGTCCAGCAGTTGTTCCATTTTGCCCGACTCGCCCCGGTAGTCTTCCACAAACAGAGCCGGGTGGCAGCACAACTGGCGCAAGCGGGTAATGCCTGCCAAAATTTTGATACGATGCTGCTGGAAACCGCCTTCTTGCAAATCGCGGGACGTTTCGTCCTGCAGTTGGGACAGATAAGCCGCGTACAGCTTCTTCTGCTCCTGGTTCAACTCCGAACGATGCACCGTTTCGATGCGGTCCGGCAGTTCTTCGAGCACGTCTTTCTTCAGGCGGCGCATGATAAATGGACGAACCATGCGGGCGATGCGCTCTGCCTGAAGATCGCGGAAGCGGCGATAGCTGGGGAACAGTCCCGGGAATATGGCCTCGAAAATGGACCACAACTCGTCCAGCGAATTTTCGACCGGCGTTCCCGTCAGGGCAAACCGGCGCGGAGCCTGGATTTGCTTCACGGCCCGAGCCGTCTGGGAAGAGGAGTTTTTGATCGCCTGCGCCTCATCCAGGATGAGCGTATGGAACGCCCTGCCCAAATACGTATCCAGATCGCGGCGAAGCAGCGGATACGACGTAATGACGACGTCAGCATGCCCCATATCCGCCAGCATCGAGGCGCGTTCCTCCTTCTGCCCGGCCGCGACAAGCACGTTCAGATGGGGCGCAAAACGCGCAAATTCATGGGCCCAGTTATACGTTAGCGATGCCGGCGCAACGACGAGCACTGGAGGATGACTTGTGATTCCATGCAAATTTCCTAACTCGCGATTCAGTTCATCGCCGGAAGGGTTTCCGTGTGCCGAAGCACCCTCCTCGCCTCCATCCGCAACAGTTCCTTCAGCATGCCATAAAGCCTCCACCTCCGGATTGTACCCGGAATCCTGCCGTTTCTCAGCCTCCTCAGCCAACTCGGCCGTAATGTACGCGATGCTTTGCAGCGTTTTGCCAAGCCCCATGTCATCGGCCAAAATGCCGCCAAAGCGGTAAAACGCGAGCGTACGCAGCCACTGGTACCCGCTGGCCTGATAATCGCGCAGCACGGAGGACAGAGTGCCTGGCAGCGCGAAGTCCATCCGGTCCGGGTCGCGCAGATCGGCAAGGAAGCGCCGGATGGCACCGCCCCACTTCACATGGCCGGATACCTCGTCCCGGCCCGGAAGCTGCAAGGCCCGGACAGCCGGCAGCTGAATGTGGCTGCCGCGAATATCGCCAGGCTCCAACCCGAGCGAGTCCGCCACGCGGGCAAAGCTGTGCATGCCTTCATTTTCAAGCGAGATAAACGTGCCGTCACGCAAGCGCATATAGGCTTTCTTTTCAACGATGTTACGCATCAGCTCCTGAATCTCCAGTTCATCCAATCCGTCCATCTCGAAGGAAATTTCGAGCCAGTCCAACCCCTTGCCGAGATCGACCCGAACTTTCGGATGAATCTGTGCGGCGGGCATCATCGCTTTGACTGCGTTCGGCACATAAACATCGGCGTATTTTTCGAGTTCAGGCACCAGGATATACAGGACGTTATAAATGGCATCCTCCTGCTCGCTCACCCAGACGCTGCCCTCCCGCTCAAGCAAAGACGCATCCAACGCGTCGATCAAATGCTGCTCACGGCGGCGGTCACGGATCAGAATCACTTTTTCTTCCTCTTCTTCGATCAAATATTCCGCGAGTGGATTGATGACCATCACTTCGTAATCGAATTCGAGGCGGGCCGTAATCCGTTCCCGATAGAAATCAAGGTACAGCTTCGGCGTGAGCGTCGGCTCCACGATCTGTTCCCGAACTTTGGCATCGATGGAAAGATGGCCGAGCATCCGTAATTCAGGCACCACATGCTGCACGAACTCGTTCACCTGATGTTCCGAGATATCAATGCTCTCCTTGATGCCGTAGGACGTAAGTGCACCCACCAAATCTTCCAGACTTCGCATCTGTGTCGGACCCAGCATGTGCAGCTCGCCTTCTACGACTGCGGCACCGTATGCCGGAAGAAGCAATACCTCGCGCAATCCCGACACTTCAAGCTGATACCCTTCCTGCTTGCCTTCGGCGATCCGATAGTACAAGGGCAGCACCCCCTGTCCCAGCGCAAGCGGACCGTTCACGAATCCGGTCCCTTCCATTCGGCTGTCCGCCTGGAGTAACAGATCGAGCAGCGGTTTCCATACCAGCGGCGCAATCAGGATGTCCCGGCTATCCGAAGCACCAAGGTAACCCGATATCGATTCCCGGTAAGCTTCTTCGCTGTGGCGCATGCGAATCAGCATCGATAGAATCTCTTGGTTGCGCGGACTGAAATAGTGACGGGACGGATCATAGGCAAAATGTTTGGTAAACAGCATCGATACACCCTTTTCGACGCTGTTCAGAAACTGCTTGACCTTTGGAACGACGTACAGACGTTTTTCGCCTACCTTGAGTTCCAGCGCCAGTTTGGCCTCTCCTTTGCGGACCTGTGCCAACTTGCAAATGAATTGGACCTGCAGTTCTTCCTGGAACGGGGAGCGCAGTTCCGGAGCTGCCATGCTTCGTTCCAATCCGTGCATGGGATTTCGTTCCCTCGCAAAGAGCGACAAAATTTCGTCCGCCGTACGATAGGAGGGTTTGTCTGCGGACCTCCCCCAGCCGGGCGCCGAGCTTGGACGGCCCGCCTGCGCCAATGAAGAAGGAAGAGATGCATGGGGGCGCTCCCATGCGTTTTCCTCTACCAAAGTCCCCATGCGGGATGAGCCTTCTCCTCCTGCCTTCGAAGATGAAGTTCCTGCAGAAACGCCAACCGAAGTCGCCGGCCGCTCACTGTGCGCATCGCTTTCCCCCCGGGTCTTCTGGGCGGCAGGTTTTGCCTGTTCCCAGCGCTCGTGAATGGTCAAGAGGACGGCGGCCACGTGCTTGCAATAGTCGTAATACGTCCCGTAGGCAGGACAATCGCAAAACGCCTCGATCTCTCCCGCCTCGTCTAGATCGATCTTCACCTTGTATCGCTTGGTTCCTCGCACGATCGCGTCATAATGCTGCTCATCCTCGCTAACAACTAGATTGGTCACACGTCCTGACTTATGGTAGTCATCCCCTCGTTTAAATGCCGTGACACCGCACAGCAATTTGATGTCCATCATTGAGAATGGCGCCACGTATCCCCCTCCTCCTTGCAAATCAATCTCCATACTCCGCCAGCAACGTATTATCAACAGATTCGTTCGTCTGTTCGTTATCGGCCGCCCGCGTTTCTTGAATGTTTCTATTGGCGGGTCCTCTACCCGCTCCGTTTATGAAAAAGACCCCAAGAGCTCCTTCAAGCAGAGATTGGGGTCCGTTCTTCGTTCTTCGTTCCTCGTTCTTCATTCATGCATGGCGCTGTTTTTGTTATTTCACCAGCTGACCGCGGGTAACGCCAAGCTGGTTGGTCGCTTTCAGCGTTTTCCATACTTGCGTGCCGCTAATTTCGCCGCGCAATGCACGGTTGTACAGATCGATAACCTCACGCACCTGCTCCGGCGTTTCTTCCAGGAACTCCACGCGGTAACGGGACACGCCCAGATCCATGAAGTTGGTCAGGTATTCTGCGCCGGACTGCTCTACCGCATTGTACACCGTGTTGCGGCAGCCTTCGTCCACACGCACCGGGTGGGACATGCCAATCCGGTCCTGTAAGGAAGCGCGATGCTCTTCGCAAGGACGACCGCAGTTCGTGTAGTCCGTGCCTTCGCTCATAAATGTGCAGTACACGCAGTGCTCTGTGTGGAACATCGGCAAATGCTGGTGAATGACCACTTCGGTGCGGTCCGTACGTGCGCGTCGGAGCAGGTCCACCATTTGTTGAATGTTCAGGTCGTAAGATGGCGTCACCCAGTCGCAGCCTGCTTCCAGGAACAATTCAACCGCTTTGTGATTGGCGATGTTCAGGGAGAAGTCGCCGATCAGCTGCGGATGCTTCGCATCCGGGTTCTCCATCCGGTGGCGCAGGTAGTAGTAGAGCGCTCCGGTGTTGCGCACCAGCACGGCATCCGGCTGCAAGCGCAAAATGTTGGCATGGTAGCCGTTCTCGCCAGGCATATGGATGCGCGGCGTCGCCAGCGCGATTTTGCGGCCTGCGGCACGCACGGCCTCCACCGCTGCCGGGAACTGCTTGATGAACTCGAAGTCGGCGTAGATCATGCCGACGCCGGCCTCGAGCGCTGCCTCCACTTGCGGCAGGCTGCGGCACAGCGCGGTCAGCTCGGCTTGACCGCGCGCCACCGGCGTTGCGGGCACGGCCGCATCGCCGTACACGTCCACCGCCCGTTTCACGTAGACGGGCGGTTTCGGGCGCTCGCCCGCGAGCTGTTCTACCGCCTGACGGCGAATGTTGTTCAGCTCGCGCATCGGGATGATGACGTCACCGTGCAGGTTGACGTCCAGCTCTTCCAGCTGGAACACGGTACCGCCGAGACGGCCAAACTGCTCTTCGAGCAGCTCATGCGTCATCGGGCGCTTCTGCGCGATGTCCAGCTCCATCTCCGAATCGACGCGCACCGTCGTGCCTTTCTGCACGTCGGTCCACCATGTGCTGAGCGGCTGCCCCGGGCTGCCGATGACTTTGACGTGTACCGGGAAGACGCGGTAAGGTTTGTCGGTCTCGAAGGTCTGGCGCAGACGTTTGTCCAGCGCAGGGTCATTCGTTTTCCATACCTTGTCGCCCACTTTCACGCGACGCAGGTCGACGTCGCTGCGGCCGGGCACGATGTCCACGATCCAGCCCTCTTGGCCTTCGCCTTCGAGTTTGACGCCTTTGCGGCGAACGTCGTAGACGCGTCCACCCTCTTCTTTTTTCGTCGGGTCGCCGGCATCGAACACAATGCCGTCCCCACGTTTAACGGGTGCATCCAATTTGACGACGACGCCGTCGCGCAGCACTTGATCCACACGCCCCAGATAGACGCCGCGGCTTTTCGGGAACGTGCCGTCCACCAGTTTTTTGTTGTTCGTGCCTTCCAGGAAACCGTGCGTAAAACCGCGCGAGAAGCTCTGCTGCAGTTCGCGAACCTCTTCCTTGCTTGGACGGGTATCGTCGCCGTCGAAATAACGGTCGATCGCCTTGCGGTATTTGCTGACCACGTTTGCCACGTATTCCGGCGTTTTGAGGCGGCCTTCGATTTTGAAGGACGTCACGCCCGCTTCGATCAATTCCGGCATCAGGTCAATCGCGGCCAAATCCTTCGGCGACAGAAGATACGCCACATCGCCCATCGGTTTGTGTTCGCCATCCACCATTAAGTCATACGGCAAACGGCAAGCCTGAGCGCATTCTCCGCGGTTCGCCGAACGTCCGCCCCACATTTCCGAGGTCAGGCACTGTCCCGAATAGGAGACGCACAACGCGCCATGGACAAATACTTCCATCGGCAGTTTCGCCTGCTCACCGATCTTTTGGATCTGCTTCAAGTTATTTTCCCGGCCAAGCACAACTCGCTCCATGTCAAACGGCTTTGTGAACTCTACCGCTTCCGGCGACGTAATCGTCATTTGAGTGGAACCGTGAATCGGGAAGTCCGGCGAAATTTCGCGGATCAGCTTCACCAATCCCAAATCCTGCACGATGACCGCATCCACGCCTGCATCCACGCAAGCGTCGATCAGTTCCTTCGCGTCCTCCAGCTCATTTTCAAAAATCAATATGTTAAAGGTCAAAAAACCTTTCACGCCATAGCTGTGCAAAAACGCCATAATTTCCGGCAGCTCGTCCATGCGGAAATTGTTCGCGCGCGCACGCGCATTGAATTTTTCGACGCCGAAAAAAATCGCATCCGCTCCGTTGGCTACCGCCGAACGCATGCAATCCCAGTCCCCTGCAGGTGCCAGAAGCTCAACGTCCTCTCTTCGAATTGCTGTTGTTGTCATTGTTTCCTCCCCGTCACCGATCCTTGGATCGGATTTCTTGCCCAACCTTCCGTCTTGGCGACTCTTATATATCTATACATTATGACTGTATTGCCCGATATTCGGGTGCGCAGTCATCCATTTCCGGTCGATCAGCAGTCATAACTCCTGAACTAGTATAGTGTATCACTTCTGTCTTGCCACATCTACGTTTTCCTGAAAAATCCGTATATTGTTACTGCAAACTTTTCCATATCATTTCAACTGCAAATTGGTAGTCATCACATGTCCTCGTATATGAAAAAACGGAAGGTCCCATGGCCCTCCGCCTACGTATTCAGATCTGACGATCTCCATATTGTTTCTTCTATTATTTGATCAAAGTAAATGAGTTCACTGCTTTTTCCAGCGCCGCCACCTGCGCCTCCGTGCTGTTGGCATCGTTCAGAGCTGTTGTGATTGTGTACGTCATGCCGCCCTGTTCAAACACAATCTGCCGGCCGCTGTACGGGATGCCGTTCTCCACCTCATGGTATCGGAAGGAAAACGCCGGAATGCCCGCAAACGTCAGTTCCTCGCTGCCGAGCAGCTTGAAATTTTTGCGTGATTTGGCCGCTTCCGCGTAGGCTTCCCGCAGCTGGCTGACCGTCATCTCCACCGAGCTGTTCGCGTTTGCGGCGATGGAAAATTCGCCTCCCGTGAACGTGTACATGACCGGCGAATACTCGAACTGGTCACTGTATGGCGTCCAATAGCGCGGGATGTTCACGCTGTACTGGTATCGTTTGGACGTGCGCTTCACCGTTTTGCTTTTATCGATCAGGTATGGATCTTCATCCAGCTGCCCGAAATTGTCAGCCACCGTATCGAAATCGATCTGCATGCTGTCCATCACCCGTTCAAACCATTTCCGATTGGCTTCCTGAGCCTCGGGGAACGAGAACTCTGCATAATAACGGTAACCGTTCTTCTGCAGGAACACATCAAACTCCGTCTGCCAACCATCTCCGAAATTGTACCGGAACTCGCTGACCTCAGCCGTCTCGCCGGCAATGTTCATCGTATAGGAACGGACAGGTTCATAGCTTTCGCCCACGAACGTTTCGCGCATCCATTGATCCAACTGGCCGCTCCATTCCTTTACGGTTGTTCTTGGGGGAGCGGAGGTCACGCGCAGCTGCAGAAATGCCCCGTTTTTGTCCTGGTACGTCATCTGATTGTTGTCCATCGACCAGCCTGCCGGTACCTGGAGCTCAATGCCATAATCTTCATTCGCCGCGAAACGCATGCCATCTTCAACGGTAGACAAATCCTTGATGCTTTTGTCCGATGCCGGAAAAGAAAGCTGGAAGGAATTCAACAGCGATGCGCGTTTGCCCAAATCTTTGTAGTTCAGGGCCTCGGAGTCGGCCAGGTACACATCGTATTGGCGGCCTTCGCTGACATATTGCCGCATCTCCCAAAAGGTTCCGTCCGGATCCTTGCCAACGATGCGAGCGTACGGCGTTTCCCCCTTGGATACAGTCTGCCTGTCGAGCACCGTGCCACCGTTTATTTTCGCCTCTTGCACGAGCTGTTGCAGCATGTCATCCGGATCAAGGGCAACCTCCTGATCGCTGACGTATACCTCGAAGTAATAACTGCCATCCGTTGATCGGAACGACATCAATCGTTCCTGGTCCCCGCTCTGCAGGAACATCAGGTCTGCCGGGTAGTTGATGGACCAGCCGTAATAGCTGTTCCCCACCTTCGTTTTATTATCGTCCAGGGCAATGTCATCCTCGTCATCCGGATCTGCCGCTTCGCTCCATTGAGGCAATCGGATGACCAGTTCTCCCGAAGCGTTCGGTGCAAGCGTGGCTCCAATGCCTGCAGCTACGGGCCGCAAGGGCACCATTAACACCCCGTTGACCATCTTGGGAGCGGCGCCCATCTCTTTTTTTACCCCGTCTACCCAGGCAATGGTACTGCCCATCGTCAGCGTGACGGTATGCGCGCCTTCCTTGATTTTGATCACGTCGTCCTTTTCCAGCCGGATTTCGCTGCCGAACGCTTTTTTGAAAATCCCCACGGGAACCATGGTGACCCCATTCGTTTGATATGGCTTGATTATCGTTTGTTTGTTCCCATTGATATAAGCCCCTGTGCTGCCGGTTTTGATCCGCAGTTCACTGGTTATCATTTCCGCCGCGGATGCCCACTGGGGCATGGACACGCCTGCGGTTAATATGCCGGTCAATATCGCTGTGCCAAGTACATGCATAACATGCTTTTTCATTTCGTTTTTCTTCCTTTCGGGATTCGCTCTGTATCATGGGTGAACACACTAATCCTATTGTTCTTCGGCATACGCCTCATCGGAATCGGAATCCGGATCAAGCCCCACGTCGGCGAAATCGACCAATGCCAGCGTACGCGTAACGATATCTCCGTCCGACTGCATCAACAGCTTCACTTTTTGCCCCGGCAAATAGCCTTTCAACAGTTCGTTGATGTCCACCATCGACGTTATGCGTGTTCCCGCAACGCTGTATAACAGATCGCCTTCCTTGATTCTGGCTTTGCTCGCTTCGGGTGACAGCACACCCGTCACGGTCAACGGGTCGTCTGTCGGAAGCCCCACGATGGCGGACCAGCTCTCTTCGAGCTCAAGTCCCAGACTTGCCCGCTTCACTTCCCCGTATTTGAAAAAATGCTGGATCACATATTGGACCGTATCCACAGGGATGGAAAACCCCATGTTTTCAATGCCCACCTCGGCGAACTTCATGGAGTTGATACCCACCACCTCGCCTTTCAGATTGACCAAAGGCCCCCCGCTATTGCCCGGGTTGATGGCCGTGTCCGTCTGGATCAGGCGATACGTTTCCTGTACGCCGCGGTTCAGACCGCTGATTACGCCGACGCTCGCCGAATTTCGCAGGGAAAACGAAATCGGCGTGCCGATCGCGATGACCGTTTCCCCAACGACGGCTTGCGAAGCTTTGGCAAAGGTCGCAGGCTGAAGCGACTTGCCATTGATTTTGATCAATGCAATATCGCTTAACGGATCGCTGTAGCTCTCGGTGATCTTATATGTATTGCCATCTGTCGTAACGACGACCGGGTTGTCCAACCCGTCAATGACGTGAGCGTTCGTGACAATCCAGCCATTCGCGCGAATTATGACGCCTGTGCCATGGGCAAGATTGTAACGGTCCGCTGTTCCTGTGGTTCCTTCGGTGGATTTGCCGATAATGCCTACTACGGAAGGTGAAACTTTTTCGATGACCTTGGGGATGGCTTCATTCCCTTTATACTGGTACAATCCTGTCTGTGCATCGTATTGCCCGCTGCCTCCCAATGCCTTGACCAGATCAGCCGTGCTGACATATACCTGTCCGTCAATCACTTTTGCCTTCATGTTCGCCGCTGCCTGTGCCGGTCCGGGTGTCAACGCAACCCCGATGGACAACACTGCAGCCATGAACACGGCCATGCTTTTTTTCCCCAATGCTTTCATTCTCTCAACCTACCCTCTTTTAATAAAACAATCTGCACGCACACATGTCATCCTGGTGGATCCTACGATTCAAACGGAAGTTTCATATGGGTAAGTTCCAATGTAACATACAAAATATTCCTGCACAATTGACTATGGACCTGATTTCTCGCAGCAACATCTCAAGGCCGTCCAGAATCTATTAAAAATAAAAAAACACCCTCCATGGAAGTTGGAAAGTGTTTGATGATTCGGGTTCTCATGCTGTTATGTACTTGTCGGTCGCATCATTCATCAGGAACCGAACCAGCCGGTAATCATGGCATAATCGGTCATCAGAAACACCAACAGACTGACGACGGCAAATCCGATGGCAAACACGTTTTTCTTTGGAGCCCGTAGCAACCGAATCAACCCGATCAAGATGATGACGGTAAACAATAGAACAAAGATGTCAAACGCATTGAAATTCGATGTACTCGCCGTGGCGGCTTCTGCAAGCAGCATGGATAGACAGACCTCCTCACCATAGTTGAACATCCAACACATCCCTGAGTTCTTTCTCTATGTTATCCGTCCCCCGCTTGCAATGCAAGCACTTTCATCCAAAAATATGAAAAACAGGATAACGAAAACGGCCCCAAACCGGGAAAGGAAAGAACTCCACTCTCTACTGAAGAACGTGAATAATAAACCTCATTCCACAATCGATAAAGAGCAGTTCCCTTTCATAGGGGGCCGTAAATCGCAATCCAGCTAATTGTCATCCAAGGTCCTGAACCCTTGGACCGCCCTTGCACCAATGATGATGGGCTTGGGCTTCGAGCGATCCATTCGGATTATTGGGTGAGCTGCAGCGCTTTGCTTCGTTCCGTATCGCGCTCCAGAATCGGTTTCAGGTACTTGCCTGTATAGGATTCCTCTACTTTCACGATATCCTCCGGCGTTCCGGTCGCCACGATCGTTCCGCCGCCGCTGCCGCCTTCCGGCCCGAGGTCGATAATGTAATCGGCGGTCTTGATGACGTCCAGGTTATGCTCGATGACAAGCACCGATTCTCCCGAATCGACCAGACGGTGCAAGACGTTAAGCAACCGGTCGATATCGTCGACATGCAGCCCGGTTGTCGGCTCGTCCAGGATGTAAATCGTTTTGCCCGTGCTCCGGCGATACAGTTCGGAAGCCAGCTTCACGCGCTGCGCTTCGCCCCCGGAAAGCGTCGTTGCCGGCTGGCCCAGGTTGACATAGCCAAGACCTACGTCAAGCAGCGTTTGCAGCTTGCGATGAATCTTCGGAATGTTTTCGAAGAACCGGGTCGCATCCTCCACCGTCATGTCGAGCACATCGGCAATGCTTTTGTTTTTGTATTTGACTTCAAGGGTTTCCCGATTGTAGCGTTTGCCCTTGCAGACTTCGCACGGAACGTAAACGTCCGGCAGGAAGTGCATCTCGATCTTGATGATGCCGTCCCCGCGGCAAGCTTCGCAGCGCCCGCCCTTGATGTTGAAACTGAAGCGGCCTTTCTTGTATCCGCGTACCTTCGCTTCATTGGTTTGCGAGAACAGGTCGCGAATGTCGTCGAAGACGCCGGTATACGTTGCCGGATTGGAACGCGGCGTACGGCCGATCGGCGATTGGTCGATATCGATGACCTTGTCCACATGCTCAAGGCCGCGAATCTCTTTATATTGTCCGGGACGAACACGTGCCCGATTCAGGTCACGCGCCAGCGTTTTATATAAAATTTCGTTCACCAGCGTGGATTTACCCGATCCGGATACCCCCGTCACCGCAGTAAACACACCCACCGGAATTTTGACGTTCAGGTTTTTGAGGTTATTCTCCTTCGCCCCGCGTATTTCCAGCCAGCGATCTCCCACGCTGCGGCGCTCGTTGCGGATCGGAATGAACTTGCGGCCGCTCAAATACTGGCCTGTCAACGAGTTTTCATTGTTCATGATCTCTTCCGGCGTTCCCTGCGCCATAATGGTTCCGCCATGAATACCAGCTCCAGGTCCGATATCGATAATATAGTCGGCTGCCATCATGGTGTCCTCGTCGTGCTCGACAACGATAAGGGTATTACCGATGTCCCGCATATGCGCAAGCGTCGCAATCAGGCGGTCGTTATCCCGCTGATGCAGCCCGATGCTCGGCTCGTCCAAAATGTACAGCACGCCCATGAGACTTGAACCGATCTGCGTAGCCAAACGGATCCGCTGGGCCTCGCCGCCCGACAACGTTCCCGCGGCACGGCTCATGGTCAGATAGTCCAAACCAACGTTCACCAGGAAGCCGAGACGGCTGTTGATTTCCTTCAGGATCAGCCGCGCAATGGATTCTTCTTTTTCGCTCAGCTGCAGCGACTCAAAGAACCGGCCGGCCTCGCCGATGGACAATCCCGTGACGTAAGCCATATTGTGGTCGTTAATGGTCACTGCCAGACTCTCGCGCTTGAGGCGTTGTCCTTTGCAAGTACCGCATGGTTTCGCGCTCATGTACCCTTCAATGAATTCGCGAATGCCGTCGGATGCCGTTTCGCGGTAACGCCGCTCAAGATTGTTCACGATGCCCTCGAACGTCACCATCGCTTCCTTGCGTTGGCCAAAATCATTTTCGTACCGGAAACGAACTTTTTCCGAACCTGTTCCGTGCAGCAATTTGTTCATTTGCTCCGCAGGCAGCTCTTCGACAGGAACGTCCTGCGGAATGTTAAAGTGCTCACACACCGATCTGAGGAATTGGGGATAGTACGTCGAAGTACCTCCCGTCCAAGCATCAAAAGCGCCTTCTTCGATCGTTTTGCTCCGATCGGGAACGAGCAGATCGGGGTCCACGATCATTTTGACGCCCAAACCGTCGCAATCCGGACAAGCACCGAACGGGCTGTTGAAAGAAAACATTCGCGGTGCCAGCTCGTCCATGCTGAAGCCGCAGATCGGACAAGCAAAGGTCGAACTGAAGCGCAGCTCCTCCTGATCGATGATATCTACCAGCAGCTGCCCTCCCGACAGATTCAATGCGGTTTCGATCGAATCGGCCAGCCGTGCTTGTACTTCTTCCTTAATGACGATCCGGTCCACGACGACTTCGATCGTATGCTTTTTGTTTTTCTCCAGCTGGATGTCTTCGGACAAGTCACGCAGCTCGCCATCTACGCGTACGCGCACAAAACCCTGTTTAGCCACGTCCGAGAACACGCTTCTGTGTTCGCCCTTGCGCCCTGAAACGATCGGCGCCAAAATCTGCAACCGCGTCCGCTCCGGATATTGCATGATGCGATCCACCATTTGCTCAACGGTCTGGGAAGTGATCTCGACCCCGTGGTCCGGACAATGCGGATGCCCGATGCGCGCAAACAGCAAACGCAAGTAGTCATAGATTTCCGTTACGGTTCCCACCGTAGAACGAGGGTTGCGGCTCGTCGTTTTCTGATCGATGGAAATGGCCGGTGACAGCCCTTCAATCGAGTCCACATCCGGCTTCTCCATCTGGCCCAGAAACTGTCTGGCATACGCCGATAACGATTCCACGTAGCGCCGCTGTCCTTCGGCATATATCGTATCAAAGGCCAGCGAGGACTTGCCCGAACCACTCAGCCCCGTCAAAACGACAAATCGGTCACGCGGGATGGTTATGTCGATGTTTTTCAAATTGTGCGCTCGCGCGCCTTTAATGACAATATTCTCGCTCGCCAATGGTTATCCACCCTTTCAACAGTCAAAATCTTGCCAACCTTCCATCCTATTAACCTTTTAACCCATTTGTTTGTTAGTACCAGTATAGACTCGTTTCTGAAATTTCAACATGGCAATATGATCGGTTCTTATTGTATAAAGCCGAATCTACCAAGCCTTACTCAACAAGAGAACGGCCGTCCGGCCGTTCTCTTGTTGCAATCATTCTTCACCATTCCCCGAATGCCAAGGAACTGCTCCGACTTATTCGGCCCGAAGTTCAAGCAGCGCGTCGCGAAGCTCGGCGGCACGTTCGAATTGCAGGTTCTTGGCAGCATCCTTCATCTCTGCCTCCAGGCGTTGAATCAGCGACTGGCGCTCCTTCTTCGACATTTTGCCGGCCGCGCCGGACAAGTATTCGTTCTTCGATTCGGCCACCTTGGTCGCCTCGATCACGTCACGCACTTTTTTGCGGATTGTCTGCGGTGTAATGCCGTGCTTCTCGTTGTACGCGATCTGGATGGAGCGGCGACGTTCCGTTTCCTTGATCGCCATGTCCATCGAATCGGTCACCTTGTCGCCATACAATATAACCCTGCCCTCGCTGTTCCTCGCGGCCCGGCCGATCGTCTGGATCAGCGAACGCTCGGAACGAAGGAATCCTTCCTTGTCGGCATCCAGAATCGCCACCAGCGATACCTCAGGCAAATCTAGTCCTTCCCTCAGCAGGTTGATGCCGATCAACACGTGGAACGTCCCCAGCCTCAGATCGCGAAGGATGGCCATCCGTTCCAGCGTTTTGATATCCGAATGCAGATATCGCACCTTGATCCCGATTTCCTTCAGGTAGTCGGTCAGGTCCTCGGCCATTTTCTTCGTCAGCGTGGTGATCAGCACGCGCTCATCCTTCTCGATCCGGTCGCGAATTTCCCCGATGAGATCATCGATCTGGCCTTTTGTAGGACGCAGGTCAATGACAGGGTCAAGCAGGCCGGTAGGTCGAATGATTTGTTCCACCATTTTATCGGTATGCTCGATTTCATATGGTCCCGGCGTTGCCGATACGTAGATGATCTGGTTCATCTTTTCCTCGAATTCCTCGAACTTGAGTGGACGGTTATCCAGTGCCGACGGCAGACGGAAGCCGTGTTCGACCAGCACGGTTTTGCGTGCCTGGTCACCGTTGTACATGGCCCGGATCTGCGGCAGCGTCACGTGCGACTCGTCGACCACAATCAGCATGTCGTCCGGAAAATAATCCAGCAGCGTATAAGGCGTGTCGCCACGTTCGCGGAACGTCAGCGGCCCCGAGTAGTTCTCGATTCCCGAACAGAAACCGACTTCCTTCATCATTTCGATATCGTACCGCGTGCGTTGCTCCAAGCGTTGGGCCTCAAGCAGCTTGCCTTGCTCGCGGAACTTCTCAAGCTGCTCCTCAAGCTCTCGTTCGATATTGACCAATGCGGCGCGCATCGTCTCTTCCTGGGTAACGAAGTGAGACGCCGGAAAGATCGCGATGTGCTCGCGCTCGCCGATCAGTTCCCCCGTCAGCACGTCGATTTCGGTAATGCGTTCGATCTCGTCGCCGAACAGCTCGACCCGGACAGCATGCTCGCCTTTCGATGCCGGGAAAATCTCGATGACGTCGCCGCGCACTCGAAAGGTGCCGCGCACGAAGTTGATGTCGTTCCGCTGGTACTGTATTTCCACCAGACGGGACAGAATCTGGTTTCGCGGTTTCTCCATGCCCACCCTGAGGGACAGCAGCATGTTGGAATATTCGTGCGGCGATCCCAAACCGTAGATGCAGGACACGCTCGCTACGATAATGACATCCCGGCGTTCGAACAGCGAACTGGTCGCCGCATGCCGCAGCTTGTCGATTTCCTCGTTGATGCTCGAATCTTTCTCGATGTAGGTATCAGAGGAAGGAATGTAGGCTTCCGGCTGGTAATAGTCGTAATAACTTACGAAATACTCCACCATGTTGTTCGGAAAAAATTCCTTGAATTCGCTCGCAAGCTGGGCAGCCAGCGTTTTGTTGTGGGCAATGACCAGCGTCGGGCGCTGCAGTTTGGCAATGGTTTGCGCAATGGTGAACGTCTTGCCCGTTCCGGTCGCCCCCAGGAGCGTCTGATACCTCTTCCCTTCCTGAACGCCCTTCACCAACTGTTCGATGGCTGCAGGCTGATCACCTTGGGGAGAAAACTCTGACTCGATTTCGAACGTTTTGTCGCTCATGATAATATCGCTCATTGCCGTATCTCACCCTATCGTCTAAAATAATAGTCACTATATATTGTCGAAGTTCCCCGAATTTTGATATGGGAAAACTTATATCAATAGGAATATTTGTTCCCGTTCAATTATACCCTGTTGATGCAAGCGATGCAAACACGAAGTGAAGACAGGAGTGGGTTATTTTATGGATATTGCGACACTTATCGGTATCATTGCCGGGATTGCCGCAGTTATCAGCGGATTTCTGTGGGAAGGGGGCCAGCTATCCGGACTTTTGCAAAAAACGGCTGCATTGATCGTTTTCGGCGGTACGATCGCCGCCGTGGCCGCCAGCTTCCCTGTACATCGGCTGCGAACGATTCCTGCCGCGCTGCGCATGGCTTTCGGGCGGGGCGGCGACGAATCGAAGCAATGGGTCGACGAACTCGTGGACATGTCTACGCTCGCCCGTCGATCAGGGGTGCTCGCACTGGAGCGCAAAGTCATGGAACATCCGAACCAATTTCTGAAAGACGGCATTCAGATGGTTGTGGACGGCACCGACCGGGACGTCGTTCGCCAGATCATGGAACTGGAGATCGATGCCGTCGAGCAGAAGCATGAAGGCTATGCCAAAATATTCGAATCTGCCGGAGGATATGCCCCTACCATGGGTATCATCGGCACCGTTATGGGTCTGATCCAGGTCCTGGGCAGCCTTACGGATCCAACCGGACTGGGTCCGGCCATTGCCGTTGCTTTCACCGCAACCTTGTATGGCGTAGCCAGCGCGAACTTGATCTTTTTGCCTATCGCCTCCAAAATCAGGTCCCGCAGCGCGGAAGAGATCCAGACCATGGAGGTCCTGCTTGAAGGCGTGCTTGCCATTCAGGCCGGAGAGAACCCGATGCTGGTACGCAAACGGCTGGAATCTTTCACCCTTGCCCATCGCCAGGTCACCCGCACTACGTTGAAGGAGGGGTTGGATGAGCCGGCGCAGTAGGCGGCGGGGAAAACGCATGTCTGCCGATCATCGGGATCGGTGGATGATTACCTATGCCGACCTGATTACCCTTTTGCTGATATTCTTCGTCATCATGTACGCCATGAGCAATCTGGACACGAGCAAGTATACGGTCGTAACCCAATCGCTGCAGAGCACGTTCAGTGAATCCCATTCCCTGCTGGAACAAGGAGAAGGCCTGGGCGGAACCGCGGGACAAGCCATTACGAAGAATCCACCGCCGTCGACGGAGGGCGAAGGAAACGGGGAAGGGCAGCAGTCGCCAGCCGATTCCGAGGAAACACCGCTTACCGAGCGGGAAGAACAATTCAGGGCTCAGGAGCAGGAATTGCAGAACCTGTACGACGTCATTACCCAATACATCAACGAAAACAATCTTGGCGAACAAATTTTCGTCGCGGATAAGCCCCAAGGCATTTCCATCACGTTAAGCGACCGCTTTCTCTTCGATCAAGGCCAGGCCGCGCTCAAAAGCGGAGCCGCACCAACGCTGGGCAAGCTTGCCAGCCTGTTCCAAGACCTGAGCATGACGATCAGCATCGAAGGGCACACGGACAATGTGCCGATCGGAGTCAAATCGCCGTATGAAGACAATTGGCAGCTTTCGGGGGAACGCGCTTTGTCGGTACTGAGGTTTTTCCTGGATGAAAAAAAACTGGATCCCGATCACTTCCAATATGCGGGTTACGCGGATACGCGTCCTGCCGCCGACAACGCCACCGCCGCGGGACGGCAAAAAAACCGGCGCGTGGAAATTACCGTATTGCGCCAGCTTCAGCCTTGATCTAACATCAACAAAAGCACGGTCCATTCGGCAAACGAACGAATCGTGCTTTTGTCATTTGGGATTTTGAAAATTTAATGGTAGTGCGATCTACTGCAATGCAAGATCCCACTTCACTCTAATGTAGATGCTGTCGGGATCTGTAAATAGCTGTTGTACAATTTTCAAGTGCTTCTGTACTACGGTTTCTTCGGTTGTCCCTAACCGGAACAGCCTACCTGCCATGAAAGCGACAGCGTACTCCTTCCAGGAGTTATATGCAGATTGTGCCTTCAATGCAATGTCCAAAAGAAGAGCGTTTGATTCGGTACGGGTAATGATGCCTACATGGGCACATTTACGACACAAATACGCATCATATGCCCAATCCCATGCTGCAATTCCTGCCGCAGGCAACTGGTACATGTAGGTTCTTACAATTAAATATTCGTGATATTTTGTATTCTCAGGCTTCAGCGATTGTATGTACTTCAGTTGTTCCTCATCGCGCATCGTATCCAGAAATGCCCTCATCTCTTCAAACAAACGGCTGTTTTCGCCACCTTTGACTCGTTCAATCCATAATAACATCGACGCTTTGTCGTGAATCTCCCAATCCTCCAGCAACGTTTCACGCATTCGTTCCCGTTCCTCCTCACCGGCTTCGAATTCATAGTCATTGCGTTTGCTCAGATGTTCAAGCTCGTAAATGACTGCGCTCATTCCCCGGAGCCAGGGCCCTTTATCCGCAAGCTTAAGGCTTGGTGGGACCTGGCCTGATAATTCCGCGCGTTTCCACCCGTTCAATGAAAATCCCCCTTATACAAAATGCAGACTGACCGGCTCCTCTGGCACAAGATACTGAAGAGGAATCATAGAAGGCCATTGTTCATAAGCAGGTTTGCGTTTCTTGAAAATATCCCGTAAGGAGAAACTTGCCCGAGACTTCTGGGCCTGCATGCCTTGATGACGCCGTATATAATCCGGGTGTTCCGGCTGTTCCCGAATCGCTTCATCGGCATAATTAAGTGCCATTTCAATGTTGCCCATATCGTAATAAACCATGCTCAAATAACTGCAAACCTCTCCTCCATGCCCTTCTTCGTAGGCCTTACCCAATTCAAGTAATGCTTCGTCTAGATGACCTGTTCGATAAGCGCAAATACCGGCATATAACCAAATATGAGAGTCTATGTTTTCCGGCGGCTCGCCATCCAAATAAATTTCAAAACATGAACGGAAGCGCTCCCAGTCTTGGGCTTCGATCAGATAACGGGCAACGAACAGCAATCCCCAAAGCTTGAGCGAAGACATATCCCACATTTTTCTAGCCATTTCGTTTAATATAGCATGACTCTCTTGAGGATCGGCATCCATGGCGCAAAGAATCGTCATTCTGGCCAGTTCCTCGTCGTCAGGGAATTGTTCCAATCCCTGTTTATAAACATCTATCGCTTGTCGACTCCACCCTTGCTCACGCAAAATATCCCCTTCCAACAAAGGGCCCCTTGAATCCCCAGGCTTACCCCGACGAAATTGGCGGATGCACTCCAAAGCCTTATCTGTTTGTCTCAACTTTGCGTATACAATAGATAGATAGTAGGGAACTTCCAGAAGATTCTCTGGTGATTGCTCCTCGCTCTGCGAAACTTCGAATGCTCGAATCGATTGTTCGTATTGCCCCAGTTTAAGGTGCGCGATGCCTTTTTGCAGCCAATCAACAGGGTAATCGTCGTCGCTTGTTTCAAGGTATCTATAGTCCTGCAACGCTTCCACGAAACATTTATTATTGTAATAAACATACGCTCTGAGCGATCGATATTCATAGGTATCCGGGTCCAGGGCAATAGCCTTGTCTGAGTATTGAATCGACAATTCATTATGTACCTGTAAATGCGCAGCATAAGCAAGAAGATGCCAGGCCTTGGCATGTTCAGGGTCCAGCTGAGTTGCCCGTTTCAGATCCGGTAACGCCTTTGCACTATTCTCCATTTCAAGGTACAGCTGCCCTCGTTCAAAATAAATCTCGAATCCGCTCTCTTTTTCGGGACGGAATGCATTTTCCGAAAGACGAAGGACTGCCGTCGCTTCCTGATTCCTATCCTGGCGATGACATGCCTGAGCCCATAAAACATACAACGCGTCATTCAGTTCATGCATAATGTGGAGCTCTCCGATATATTGGATGACTTTCTCATCCCCATGAAGCTCCTTATACTCCAATGCAACCCGATATTGAAGTTCTTCTCGGATGTCTCGATCCTGCTCGATCTCTGCATCTATGCTCATCTTTTCGGCCAGCGTCAGCCTGCATTCTCTCAACGTAATCTGTGCTCCAAAATCATGAGGGAACAGCAAAACAAGCTTTTCCAAGACACGAATAGCCTCTCTATCACTGTTGTAATGGCGATAATAGCGTACCGTTCCATGCAAGGCGTCGGGATGATCGGGATTGAGCTGCAGTACGTTGTTGTAGAAATGAAATGCCTGTACCAGTTCCCCTTCGGCCTCGCACAACCTGGCGCTATGAAGCCACCCATCGATGGCCCCTGGCTCAAGCCGTTTAAACTGTTCGAACAATATACGTGCCCTCGCCTGATCTCGCTTCCACAAGCGGAATTTACCCGCAAGCCGGATCAAATCCGGATCGTTTGCATAGATCGCCATCGCTGCATCGATATGTGACTCGGCATCCCCCATGTTACCTTGCACCATGATTTGCAGAACGATTTCCCGAATACGGAAAAATGTTTCATGATCGACATTCTGTTCGCCTTTGAACGAATCATAACGAAGCTCGTGAACCCGTTCGAGCACAATGACAGGATATCGTGCAGTTTCTTCAGGCAAAACCTTCTTCAATTCATCTTGTATCTCTGACCATGCAAAAAACTCGTCCAGTTGCTTCCAAATTACTTTAGGCAGAAACGGACGCTCGGCGAGCAACCGAAGCAATTCTGTCCCTATTTGAAATTTCATGTCCAGCCGCCACAATTCCTCCGAATGTGTCCATTCCTCCCACACTGACGGATCGTTTCGCAGAGCTAAATTCCCTAAGATTCCTCGTGCTTGATTCAAAATCAAAAGGTTGCCATCGAAGTCCCGGTGCTCAGTCTCATACATCATCGTTCTATTCCACAGTCGACGACCAGTATGTACGGAAAACTCGTTTGGTAACTGCTCCTGTTCGAATTCCTGATGTTCCATGAAAGCAGCATGGGAAGGATTGATCCAGCGATATTCGTCGGGTAAATCAAAGACCTGATTCCCGTCAGCGTCGTTAGTTTCATCTATGTCTTCTTCTGGGTGTTGGTTATATGGAACTGCCCAACGATATTCTAGGGAATAAGAGAATGATTCGTCTGGAACTTGCTCGGATATCTCGAACGTCTGCCCCGGGTGGCTAAAGGATACTGGAATAATCTCATGGTCTATATGAGAAAACGCCGACGTATCTATCTCATTTTCATATTCGTATTCATCTTCAGGATCAAATAACTCCGCAGCGCGCAGCGCTTGTTCATATGCTTCCCGAAGCTGTTGAAAGCCCACTGGATCATCCTCGGGATGAGTATGGCGAAGTTGCCGGGCGTAAGCCCTCCTGATGGCTTTAACATCATACGTATGCTCAATTTCTAATCGATTCCAAATATCCATACCCATCTCACCATAACCTTAAAAATTCCTCGATTTGATCCAAAACTCGTTTCAATTTCTCGGCTTCCTGCTTAATCTCACGCATGTCCTGTTTCTTTAACTTGTCCTCGAATCGTACCATCGCATCTACGATCACCTGACGTTGCTCCGCCAAACTTTCCTCGTACAGCCGCTCACCGCGTGCCAGCAGGAGCCTGTTTTCCAACCGCTCGCGCGGATGCACTTTGATGGCTTCGAGTTCTTTGAACCGCTCGGCGATCTCTTCAAGAGACAGCCCCGTCTCTTTCTCCTGGATGATGGCCACCTTCTTCTCACCTGTCTCCACTGAAGATACCTCCACTTCGAGAATGCCGTTAATATCGTACGTATAACGAACATCAATGGATTGCAATCCTGCAGGCGCAGGAGGCACGTTAATGGTCAATTCTCCAAGCAGGATATTGTTCTCCACCAGACGGCTCTCTCCTTGATAAGTATCTACTGCAATGGCTGTTTGATTGTCTATTAAGGTGTTATATCGCCGAACCCGGCTTACTGGAACAACCGTGTTCCGTTCGATGATCGGGTCGAATATGCCTGATTCGTACCGTCCATTCCCCAAAGATTTTGAAATTGAGGTCCCCAACGTATAAGGGCATACATCGGTCAAAATAATTTCTTCCAGATCTTCATGGCGCTCCTTCATCGCCGCCTGAATTCCAACACCAATCGCGACGGCTTCATCCGGATGCAAGGAATTGGCTGGCAGCCTGCCAAACAATTTGCCTGTAAACGAAAAAATGACTGGCATCCGGGTCGCTCCTCCGACAAGGATGATTGCATCCAGTTCGCCGAGTTTGACGGCAGCATCACGGAGCGCACGTTCAACAGGCTTTTGCAAACGTGCCAGCAGCGGCTTCGCCAACTGCTCAAAGCGGGCACGATCGATGCTGATCTCTTTTACACCGTCTTCAAACTGCAGGGTCATCGTGCAGTCACGACCAGTACTCAATGCTTGCTTGCATAGTTCTGCCTGCTTCCAGAGTGCCATCTGCACTTTGCCCGAAAGCTCGCTTTGTTCCATTTGGTGATGGCTCAAAAACAAACTGGCCAATAAACCGGTAAAATCCTCGCCACCCAGAAAATTGTCGCCAGCTACCGATTTCACTTCCATAATGCCGTCGAACAGTTCCAAAATCGAAACATCGAAGGTTCCCCCACCTAGGTCAAAGATTAGAAACTTGGTTTCCGGTTCCTGTTGATGCAAACCATATGCGATGGCGGCAGCCGTCGGTTCGCTGAGCAAACGCTCCACTTTTAGCCCTGCCAACTGCCCTGCTCGTTTGGTCGCCCTGCGCTGTGCATCATTAAAGTACGCAGGTACACTGATGACGGCTTCCGTAATTTCCTTACCCAAATAGGCCTCTGCATCGGCCTTCAACGATTTCAGAATAAATGCCGATAACTCTTCCGGCAAAAAACGATATGTACCCAAACTAAATGCTTTGCTTGTTCCCATATATCTTTTAAATACAGATGCTGTCTTGCCAGGATGTGTGATTAGCCGCTCTTTGGCGACTTCACCCACCACGATCTCCCCGTTTTCGTCCACACTAACGACCGAAGGAGTGAGGCGATTGCCTAGTGCATTTGGTATGATGACCGATTCTCCATTGATCCAACAAGATACGAGACTATTCGTTGTGCCTAAATCGATGCCAATGATTGTCATGAATGTTCGACCTTCTTTCTACTTAACTTCCATAAACGATTGAACACACGTCCCTCATGGTACAATTTAACATATATTCTTTAATACAGGACATAGGTGTTCTCTCACGAAAAATCTTTTCGCAAAACCGCACATCCAAAACGCTATAGAGGGCTGTTTTTCATGCAAAATAATAAAACCCGAATGCACTGATGAAGTGCACCCGGGTTTATTAGGTTCATGCATCTTCCCCCGTTTGGGTGGGACGGAGAATGGCAGAACCGACGGTCAGCAAAATAAGGGCCATGATTCCCAAAATCAGCAGCGGCATTCGGATGTCGGACAACGTTCCCCCTGCCGAGATCGTTTCCACGGCCTGGATCGTCCATTTCTGGGGCACAACATTCGCGATCTTCTGCATATAGTCCGGCATGATGGACAACGGCCAGAAACATCCGCCAAGCATGCATGTCGGCGTAATAATCAAGGAATTCAGCATGCCCACGTTTTGCGATTTGCGAACCAATCCGGCAACCGTACTGGCGATTCCCATGGCTACCAGCATAAATGCCCCAAGAATAAGCACATGGGTGCCGAACGGAATTCCCGCATCATAATGCAATACCCAGCGGCTGATCGCGAGAACGAGCACGATCTGTACCAGTCCGATCGCCATGCTGCCCAAAAAATTGCCGATGGCAATCTCGTGTGCGCGCACCGGCGCCGTGTATACACGCGCCATCGTCCGCTGCCTGCGGTCCTCCATAATGACGGTCACCGCACTGCTGACCAATCCCATCATGAACATGATCGTAAATCCCGTGACGTTGTTCAATCCCGGCTTTGGATAAATGCGAAGTTCTGTCGTCTTCCCGGAAATGCGGTGTTTCCCCGTTTCCGCAAGCAGCTGTTCGAATTTCCCATCCATCTCGGAAGAAGAAAGAGTTACGCTCGAACCGGCCGCTCCGTTCGCATCGTTTAACGCAGCCTGCCTTACCGCAGCAGCGGACTGGCGGAATCCCTCATCCAATCCTTCGACGGCCGCTTTGAACGCGTATGAACCTTCCGTGACCTTCAGTTCGGTCAACCGAACCGAATTCGGTTCCCCGGCCAGCAAACGCTCGGTGTATCGGGACGGAATAACCAGCCCTATGCTTCCTTTCTGCGACTGGATCTTTTCCTGTACCTCTGCCTCGCTGTCCATCGGCTGGAGCACATACTCCGACTTCAGCGAAAGCTCTTGAATCATCGCAGCGCCTGCAGCACCTTGATCCTCGTTGACATAAGGAATCACTTCCCGCATGTTGTCGTCGTTTCCCAAAAGGGCAACGGCTGCCGTTACCACGACACAAGGAAGCAGAAGATACGAGAGTATGCCTCTCTTGCGTCCCAACGTGCGCCGAATCATTAACCAGGCGATATTCAGACTATTCATGACGGCCACCCGCCTTTCCATAGATCAATACTGCGGCTGCCAACAGCACCGCGCACACCGTGCCAAGCATCGTGATATTGTGCAGGATTTCCTGTATGGGAGCGTTCAGCATCATGGCCAGAAAGCTTTGAAGGGCCCAATGATTGACGGTAAATTCGCTTATTCGCTGTACGAACTCCACGGGAATCGGGGTAAATCCTCCGCTCACAAACGTCATCGCAATAATGACGGTCTGCAGGGCGGCATTGGCTGCGGGGGCGCTTTTGAACAATGCGGATAAAATGACGCCGAGCACCATCGATGCCACCGTAATCAGCAAACACACGAGGACGACCAGCATAGGGTGCATTCCCCAATTCACGTCATACAGCCAATACGTCATCAGCACGATGACCATGCCCTGCATGAACGCAAGCAGGCTGCTTCCGGCGATTTTGCCCGCAAAGATTTCAGAGCTGCGGAGGGGAGCTGCCTGCAAACGAAGCAAGGTGTTCCGGCTCTTCTCTCCGGAAATGCTGTTAATGGCCGTCATGCCCGAATACAGCATAAACATCGCCAGCATGGATGCCGCATAATATTGGGAGGCGCTGTATGTGCCGCCGCCATTTCCCGGATGGCTGACCTCTACAGAGGGGGTCTGTCCCGAATAATCCCCGGCTTGCTGCCGGTTGACTGATGCAGCCGCCGCATCCGGTCCAAGCACTTTGGCGACGGCCGCCTGCCGGTTCAATTCGTCCGCAAATCGGGAAAATACGGTTTCCCCCAGGGCGTTCTTCACGCTATCTTTTCCCGGAATCCAAGTCATTGTGGCCTGTTCCCCCTGCGTGGCGAGCTTTTCCAAACCGGCAGGAACGACTATCGCAAAATCGAGTTCCCCGTCCCGAAGTGCACGAACGGCTGCCTCTTGGGTGGCCATGGACCGTGGTTTGACCATGCCAGCCACTGCCGGAGTGGCCACAAAAGCATTCAGCGTCTGGCTGATCGTGCCGTCCGGTTCGTGCAGGACCAAGCCTACGCGCACCGGATCGATATGATCAACTTCTTCCGAACCCATCGTACCCGAGAGAGCCGCGCCCAGAATGAAAATCAGCAGCAACGGCAAGATGAACAGATTGATGAGCACCGAGCGCATGCGTAAAATGCGCTGCAGTTCAAAGATGCAAATATGCCATACTTTTATCATCTGTTCCCCTCCTAGTCCCGCAGCGTGCGTCCGGTGAGATGGAGGAACAGCGTTTCTAAGCTCGGCTCTTCCACCTTCAGCGACTGAATGGAAATATCGTGTTTGCTGCAAATGAACAGCATATCCTGCAAATCCTGCTGTGCCGAAGGCAGCGTGATGACGAGTTCATGGCCTGCGCATTCCACCGCGTGCACGCGGGGATGAAGCCTGATCTCTTCCACGGCAGCGTCCGTGATGCCGGACGTGGCCAGCACGATTTTTTCCTCGGAAGCCACCCGTTCCCTCAGCTCAGCCTCGGTCCCGCACGCAATGACATGCCCCTGGTCCATAATGGCCACCCTGTCGCTGATCGCCGCCACTTCCTCCATGTAGTGACTGGTATATATAACGGTCGACCCCATATCGTTCAACGTTCGTACCGACTCCAGTATGTGGTTCCGCGATTGCGGATCGATTCCTACCGTAGGTTCGTCCATAATAATGACATCCGGTCGGTGCATAATGGCACAAGCAATGTTAAGCCTGCGCTTCATTCCACCGGAAAACGTGGACGGAGCATCTTTTGCTTTGTCCTGCAGGCCGACGAATTCCAGCGACTCCTGCACCCGTTCCTTGAGCAGATGGCCCCGCAAGCCGTACAGGCGAGCAAAAAAAGTGACGTTTTCAGCCGCGCTCATCGATTCGTACAACGCCAGGTCCTGCGGCACGAGCCCAAGTCTGCGTTTGACTTCTAGCGGCTTTTCTTTGACAGATATGCCGTCCAGCCGGATATCCCCCTGGTCTATTTTGAGCAGCCCGGCAATCATGCTGATGGTTGTGCTTTTCCCTGCCCCGTTCGGACCGAGCAATCCGAAGATTTCGCCCTTTCCGATGCTCAGATTCAGATGGTCTACGGACAGCTTGCTGCCATACCGTTTAACTACGTTTTCGATTTCGAGTATGCCCATGCATCACACGCTCCTCTTGTCTCCGGCTTGTCGCGTCCGGTCCTTATAGTAGTATCATAACGAACAATAGGCTGGATTGGAGGTACGAAAGGTCATGAAACGAAGGTGACTTAAGTCATCTCCTGAACCCAAAACGTCCTATGGTATAATGGCAGAGAAACGAATTCGGCAAAGCCTGCCTGTGGTTTAACCCATTTTTGTATAAAAGGATGACGCTGCCTTATGCCGATACGTGCCCTGCAATACGGTTTGATCATGATCCCCGCGCTGCTGTACATGCTGAAGCTCCCCCTCCACGATGAAGGAGCCTATACGCTGAATATTCTTATCGGGCTTGGCATTGCGGTATGGAGAGATTTCACGGACATGCGTACCTGGAGACCTCTGCTTCTTTTCGCGGAAATGCTCTGGACCTGCTGGCTCATCGCCCTATACGGCCCCTGGATGATCCTTATTTCACTATCGGTGCTGTACGTATATATGTATACTCTGGAGAAAAACCAACGCTGGTTGATGCTGGGACTGCAACTTCTGGCCACCAATGCTGCCCTGTACTTTCACTACGCTCCCGGTGCGTTGTCGCCCTGGCTGCATGCCATCCACACCGGGACGAGCGATGCCTTTCTGGACGAAGCGGCGGGACGAATCATCTGCAACTTGATGCTGCTTATTACGGCAACCCTTTCCTGGCAAGGTTCAAAAACCGCGAGCAGCCGCGAACAGCTGGAACAGGTATATGACGCCCTCCGCAAAAAGCATTACGAACTGCAGGATGCGCGGGCACAACTGCTTGCGTTCGCAAAACAATTGGAGGATGCCGCCCAGGCAGAGGAACGGACCCGCATCTCCAGACAACTGCACGACGATATCGGCCATCGTCTGATTCGAGCCAAAATGATGTCCGAAGCAGCCATCGTCACGTTGCCGGCCAAGCCCGAGCAAGGTTTGGAGATGGTGAAACAGATCCGCGACCAGTTGTCTGCCACGATGGACGATATGCGTTCCACGCTTCATAAACTTCGTCCTGCCACCCATTTGACCGAGGCTTATGCACTGGATCGGCTGCTTGAAGATGTTGGGCGTGAAACCGGCGTGAAAACCGTTTACCGCGTCACGGGTGAAGTGGTGCCGCTCTATCCAAGCTTGCAGATCGTATTGTACAAAAACGCCAAAGAGGCCCTGACCAATGCGCTGAGGCATGGGAAGGCCGGCAGTATCGATATTGAACTGCACTATTCGGCGCATGAGATATGCATGGTTGTCAGCAATGACGGCCACGCAGGCATATGTCCGCAATCCGACAACCTGCAGCGCGAGGATTCATCGCTCGAAAAGGCGCCGCCATCCCCCTCCGGCCCGAATGGCAAAACAACGCTTGCCAGCACCGGACTTGGCGTAGAAGGGATGCGCGTTCGCACAGAGCTTGTAGGCGGCGAACTGGAAATCCAGCCGGCATATCCGTATACCGTAATCACCCGCCTGCCTATCGCCCGCAAAGCTGACATGATCTGAAGAAGGAAGTGACCCCGTGCAAGAAAACACCCAGAACCCGCCCATCCGCCTTATCCTCGTTGATGACGATGCATTCATTCGCGAAAGCCTCAACGTATTGATCGGCCTGGACCCTGCCATTAACGTGATCGGAACCGCCTCCAATGGTAAGGAAGCCATGGCGCTGCTTCAAGCGGGAAACGAGGCTGACGTCGTGCTGATGGACATTCGAATGCCGGAATGTGACGGCGTTGAAGGTACGCGGCTAATCAAACAGGCCTCCCCCTCAGTGAAAGTATTGATGCTAACCACATTCGACGATGACGAATACATCATCAAAGCATTGCAGCATGGGGCCAGCGGATATTTGCTCAAAAACGTGCCGCCTGACCGTATTATCGAAGGCATCAAAACCGTGCATCGCGGTGACATGCTCATTCACCCGGATATCGCCCGCAAACTGGCGGGACTCCTGCGTCCAGCGGCTTCCCCTCCGGCGCATGAGAAGGTCGAATCCTTCGGTCTCACGCGTATGGAACAGGCCGTGGCGGAAGCCATTTCCGAGGGACTTTCCAACAAGGAGATCGCGGCCAAGCTGTTCCTGAGCGAGGGTACGGTCAAAAATTACGTTACCGACATTCTCGGCAAGTTGAACTTGCGAGACCGTACGCAAATCGCCATCTTTATGCTCAAAACATGAGAAGGTATCGTTCCGGCTCCAATTAAAAAAGGTATTCCACACCTGACCCTCAGGAGCGGAATACCCTTTTTTCTTTCAACGCCTATCCCGTTCAAACATCAACGCAGCGCTTCTTGAATCGCAGCGCAAGCATCACATTTCGGCCGACTTTTGCTCCCCTGCAGGGACTGCAGGCGGTGCCTCAAGCGCCAGCGGCGCACGGGCCTCGCGCAGGTCCTTCCGCCGGGCAAACAGCTTAAGGGTCGCCAAATGAACGAGATTGGCCGGACGCATTCGAATGGCCCACGTCTCTTCATTGTTGGGTGCGAAGATCACGCCGAGCTGATGATGCTCCCCTTCATAAATGGCCCGCTGCAGAAACTTGCTCTCTCCCTGCCGATTACGTACCTCCAGTTTGCAAAAAGCCGGGTTCATGCGCAGCGAGCGATGCAGCTCCTCCGGGGAATGCACCAAAACGCCATTGGCCTTGTAAACCGTCTCGCCGACTTCAATACCCAGCTCTTCTGCAGGGCTGTCCGGAATGACGCCCAGCACCTTCAAACCGTGTTCGGGATGAACGAATGCAGGACTGCTCATGTTTTCCTCATACCCGCTGTACCAGACCAGAAATTCATGCCCAGCAAAGGCCGCAAGGGCGGCTACCAAGACAAGCGGCGACCACCATGCCGCCAGGACAGCCAGAACCAGCAATCCTGCCCCGTAATACATCAAACGTTTGGAAGAAAGCCGGGCCTTCTGTTCAGGGAGCATGCTCTGCGTGACTTCGCTAAAGCCGATCAGCACCGGCAGCGCCATCAGCGCATAACCGCCTCCCCCGTGCAGCAATGGCGACCATGCAAGCTCAGCGCCGCTTCCCCCAACCGGAACCAAAATAAGAAGGGGGATCGGCCACAGATGGTGAAGCTGATAACCTCCCACCAATTTCCCTCGTTTGCCTTCGAACAGCAGCGGGGAAGACAACGCCACGCCTTGCATGCGCACGAGCATCGCCTCGCCCAAATGCAGCAGGGCGGCAAGCACCAGCAGGGCAGGCATGTCCAATGCCCGCAGCGTATCCATGGCACTGCCCAGCCAGCCTGAAGGCTGCCAGCCCGGCGCCAGATTCAACCCGAATTGCAGCACGCCCAGCAAACCTGCCGCGTACGCGATGCACAAATACCGTACCCGGAACAACGCCAGAAATAACGCTGCCCCCCAGAGCCAAACGAGACTGCCCCATGTGAAATGCGAACCGATGAACAAAGACAATAAGGACACGATGATACCAATCATGAATCCACCCAATACGGATCGGATCGTCTGGATCATTGAACTTTGCAAGCGGACGTGAAACAATTTGCGTTCCTGCAGCAATTGGCGTTGATACATGAGCGCAACCAAAATGATTCCTATGTAATAAAACGGCTGAACGATCATTTGCAGCATTGCTTCTCCGATCGCAGCCAGCCATGGCCAAGCCCATTCCATGATGAATGATCACTCCTCTCTTGCATCCCGTTGGAAAAACAGCCCTGCGCATTCAAAGAAAGACAGGCAACACGCTCTGGCAGATGTTTAGCGGCGTTCATCGAAACCTTCGTTTTCGCTGAAGGGCCGTATAATGGAGGCTGAGACATCCCAGAAAAAAAGAAGGCTGAAATCAGCCTTCTTTATGGCTTCGACACGGCAGTCGAAATCTCCTTCGAGATATTTTCAAGCGCGCGTTTCAGCTGTGCATCATATTGAGGATTCGCAATGCGCTCGATCAAAGCTGCCTCGAGCGATTCAGCAGTCGCCTGATCAATCTGTCCGGTTGCCTGAATGCCTTTCTGCTTCTGGAACGCCTTGACCGCTTCCTCGGTCTTCTGGTCGTAGTAACCGTCCACGCGATCCGGTTTGAAGTCAAGTCCTCTCAACATCGTCTGTGCACTCTTCACATCCGTGCTGTTGCTGTCGAATTTCAAAGGCAATTTTTCTTTGTTGATCGGCGCCACCGAGAAGTAGTCCGGCTGGTTAACCGCAATATCCGGCTTGATGCCTTTCTCGTGAATCCAGTCGCCGTTCGGCGTCAGCCATTTCGCTATGGTGATTTTCAGCAGGCTTCCATCGCCCATCTGTTTGTCATAACTCGTCTGAACCGTACCTTTACCGAAGGAATTTTCGCCGACGAGCGTTGCGCCTGCGGATTGTTTCAATGCACCGGCCAAAATTTCCGACGCGCTCGCGCTTCCTTTGTTCATGAGAACCGTAATCGGATACGGCTTTACTTTGGATGGACCGTTAGACTTGCTTTGTTCGCGCTTGCCATTTTTGTCCTCGACCTGCACGATGACCTTGCCTTTTGGAACAAACTGCTCGGCAATGTCGATCACGACTTGCAGGACGCCGCCCGGGTCATTGCGCACGTCGATGATCAAGCCTTTCATGTTCTGCTTCTCCAGCTTGGCGAGCTCTTCCTTGAAGCGTTCGCCCGTATTCATCGAGAATTGCGTAATCGAAATAACCCCGACGCCGTTGTCCTCCATGTGGGCATAAACGGTCTCCATGTCGATGTCATCGCGCACGATCGTGAATTCGATGGCTTCCGTCGAACCGGCGCGTTTCACCTGGATCTTGGCTTCGCTGCCTTTTGGCCCTCTGATTTTGTTAACGGCTTTGTTCAGCTCGAGCCCTTGCAGGGATTCACCGTTAACGGAGAGGATAATGTCTTTGGCGCGAATGCCCGCTTTTTCGGCCGGCGAACCTTTGATCGGGGACACGACAACAACGTTGCCGTCTTGCGAAGATACTTCGGCCCCGATGCCCGTAAACGAGCCTTCGATGGACTCTTCGAACTGGGCCGCCGTTTCCTGGGCCATGTAGTTGGAGTACGGGTCGCCGAGGGATTCCATCATGCCGTTGATCGCCCCGTCGATCAGTTTGGTTCGATCCACGTCTTTATAATAGTTGTTCGAGATCAAATCCATCGCGGTTTGAATCTTCTTCAAATCGTTCTTCTGCTGCGTGCTGCCCGTTACGCTCGCCAGCAAGCCTTCACCTGGGGTGGTTCTGGCCGCAATGCCGGGATACGTCATCAACACCATGGTTAGCAGGCTTCCCCCGAGGAGGCCCAGAATAACCAGCAGCAGCGCCGATCTTTTCTTCATCATCCGTTTGCCACCGCCTTTGTTTTCGAAGGAGTCTCTCTCACAGCCCGGCTCCTTCGGCATATTGCTTCCCTGAACATGCCAGCTTAGTATATGTCTAGCTTGTACGGATTATGATCTTTCCATTCCCGGGCAGATGCCGTGTCTACAAGTAGTTCATCGGATTGACAGGGTTATCGTTGTCCCGTACCTCAAAATGAAGGTGAGGACCGGTCGAGTTGCCGGTATTGCCCGATTCCGCGATTTTGTCTCCGCGGGATACGTTGTCACCTTTGCTCACGCTGATGCTGTTCAAGTGGCCGTACAGCGTCCACAAGCCGCCGCCATGGTCCACGATGACCGTGTTTCCGTATCCGTTCATCCATTCGGCCACGATGACGATGCCGTCGGATGCGGCATGTACGCTCGTACCGATCGGCACGGCGAAGTCAACGCCGTTGTGCATCTTGCCCACTTCGCCCGTAATCGGATGCGTGCGGCGTCCAAACGGCGAGGAGACATATCCTCCGGAGACGGGTTTGGAGAAGATGCCGCTGCCGGAACTGTACGAAGAACCTCCGTCTGAACTTACCTTGGTCGTTGTCTTCGCAGAGGCTGCGGCTGCAGCTTGGGCTTTCGCCTTGGCTGCTGCCAAGGCCTTTGCTTTGGCCGCGGCTGCGGCTTGTTGTTCGCGCAGCTTGTTTTTCTCCTGCAGCAATGCGGAACGTTTGCTGGCGATTTGCAGCAGCATGGTCTCCTGCTCCTGCGTTGCCTCTTCCGACTCTTCAATTTTAGCATCATAAGAGGCGAGAAGCACCTGCTTCTCCTTCTCTTTCTGGTCCAGCTGCGCTTTGCGCTGCTTTTTCTGTGCGTACAGGCTCTTGGCTTCAGCATACTGCTTGTCCAAATCCGCCTTTTTTTCCACGACAAGCTGTTTGTCTTTTTTGTGCTCATCGAGCAGATGCTGATCTTGGTCCACGATCGTTTTCAGAGAATCCGCACGTGTCAGGAAATCCGAAAAACTCGTGGAGGACAGCAGAACATCCAGATACGAAACGGCACCGTCCGTGTACATCAGGCGCACCCGCGACTCGAGCAATTTTTGGCGGGAAACGATGCGCTCTTCTGCAGCCTTAAGCTCCTTTTTCGTGGTTCGGAGATCTTCTTCCGTATTCTCGATCTCCAGGGTAACGTTCGTCAGTTCGTCGCTGACCACGTTGATCTGCTCCATGACGATCTTCAGGTATGCATTGGTTTTGTTTTTGTAATGTTGGGCCTTCTGCTTGTTGGCAGCGGCTTTTTGCTGCTCTTTTTTGGCGGCAGCCGCTTTGCTCTCCAACTGCTGAATCTGCTTGTCAATATCGCTGATGCTTTGCGCATATCCGTCAGAAGCTTGAAAGGTCAAACCGGCCAATAACGATAAGGCCAGCAGCGAAGCTGTTTTTTTCAAAATGGTGATCCCCCATCCTATGAATTCACGAGAAAGCAACCTGCACAGGTGGTGAACAGCATGTTCCTGCTTTCTTCATCTAAAAGACTCCGTCAATGTACATATCGTCAAACAGGGTCCGTTAGTGAACCTGCTTTGCCATTCGATTTCGACAAAATTCGCAATTTCCAATCATTCGCGCCGTCCGCAGCTTACACTTGAAGCGACTTGCGGATGGACAACGTGCTTCCCAAAATACCTACGAGCACACCCAAAACCACAAGCAATGTACCCATAAGGAACCAAATATCCCCGAGCGGGATCAAATTGAGCATCTGCATGAACATATCCTGGGAAATGGTCGCCATCAGGCGGCTGTACCCAAAGAATAGCACCGCTACCGTAACGACCGAGCCGATCAGACCGATCAATGCCCCTTCAATGAAGAAAGGCCAGCGGATGAACGTGTTCGTGGCACCGACCAGCTTCATGATGCCAATCTCCCGGCGACGGGCCAGAATCGTTACGCGAATCGTATTCGAGATCAGGAACATGGACATCAGACCCAGCCCGCCGACAAAAATAAAGCCGATGTTGCGCACAAGCTTCGTAAACTTAAAGAGGACTTCTACCGTTTCTTTGCCGTAGTTCACTTTCATGATCGGTTTTTCCGGATGCTTCTCATTGAGGGCTTCGATTTTTTGCGCCACAAAAGTGACGGTTTCCGGTTCGATGACCTCGACTTCGATCGTCTCCGGCAGCGGATTGTTGTCCACGTCAAAACCGTCAAGCACGTTGTCTGCGCTATCGCCGAGCCGTTCGCGGAATTCCTTCAGCCCTTCCTCCTTCGAAACGAAGCGGATTTCCTTCACTTCAGGCATGGCGCTGATCTCCTGCTCCAGCGTATTGCGCATCTGCTCGTCCACGTTGAGCTCAAGGAAGGTGCTGATCTGCACCTGGCTGTCCACTTGATTCGCCATGGAATTCACGTTGAGCACCAGCAGCATGAACACGCCCAAAATAAGCAGCGAGACAATAATCGACATGATTGAGGCCACCGACATCCAGCCATTACGGAATACGTTTTTGAATCCCTCCCGCAAATGGCGCACGAGAGTGCTAAAATTCATAACCGTACTCCCCTCTCATCTGGTCGCGCACGATTTGACCGCGCTCAATGGCGATAACCCGTTTGCGCATCGTGTTGACGATATCCTTGTTGTGGGTCGCCATTACGATCGTCGTTCCCCGGAAATTGATCTCGTCCAGCAGCTGCATGATGCCCCAGGACGTCTCCGGATCAAGGTTGCCCGTAGGCTCGTCCGCGATAATGACGGACGGATTGTTCACGATGGCCCGCGCAATCGCAATGCGCTGCTGTTCGCCGCCCGACAGTTGGGAAGGCTCGCGATTCGCTTTTCCTTTCAAACCGACGAGGTCGAGCACTTCCAGTACCCGTTTCTTGATATGGCGCTTTGGCGCCTCGATGACTTCCATCGCAAAGGCTACGTTCTCATACGCGGTCATTTTCGGCAGCAGCCGGAAATCCTGAAAAATAACGCCGATATTGCGGCGTACGTAAGGGATTTTGCGCGGCTTCAGCTTGCCGATATTAAATCCGTTGATGGAGATCTGTCCTTTGGTCGGAATTTCTTCCCGGTACATCAATTTCATAAATGTCGATTTACCCGCCCCGGACGGACCGACAATATAAACGAATTCGTTGCGGTCGATCTTCACCGACACCCCTTGTAATGCGTGGGTACCATTGGGATAGGTCTTCCACACGTCCTGCATTTCAATCACATCATCACTTCCTGCTCGCATAGTTAGCCATTATACTTTCGACATCATACCGTCATTTCCTTTAAAAAAGACTGAATTTCATCAGCAATCCCGCATTCTCCCTTTTTCGAGCCCGAAGAATGGCTGCACATGAAATTTATTGTAACAAATTTGTTACCTTTTGAGTACCCGAAAGTTTTCCAACCTTGGATCATATAGATAAAGCATGTTGCAAATGACGGAACAACAGAAGCCAAAAGGAGCGTACGCTGATGAAAAAAATACATTTGACGGTCATTGCCCTCTTTTCGTTACTCCTTCTCGGTTCCGCTTCTTACGGTGTGCTCTATATGTACGTGAACCAGCCTAACCTCCCCAAAGAAGTCGTCGTTGGCGGTTGGTCCGTGGGGGGACAGCCCCGTAAAAGTGTTTTGAGCACGCTGGACGAGCGATTGCAACAGCTATCGGACTGGCCCGTCTCGCTTGAAGTGGTCGAACCGGAACCCCAAACACTGCAATTCACGGCATCCGAAACGGGAGCCCGCTATGGGGCAGACGCATTCCGGTCCGCCGTTAAGGCGTTGGAGGAAGGGGATGTATGGGAACGTGCCTATGCGCGCTATCATTTCGCCGAGACGTGGTCGCTGGACATGTCGTATGATGCAGGCATCCTCAAGAAGAGATTGAATCCGGAATGGGAAAAAGAGACCTTCGGATCGCCCGCGAACGCCGTCCGCCGCATCACCGCAGGCGACAAAGTACAATACATCCCCGAGAAAGGCGCCCGCCGGATCGCCTGGGATGAGCTGGCAAGCCTGATGGCAGCCAAGCTGCCTCATGATTTTACCGGAATTGACTCCGCCACGGAACGCAAACCCGTGTCGGTTCGGCTCCCTCTGTACACCCAGCAACCCGAGGTGACCGTGCATTCGCTGCAGCAGGAAGGCATCGAACGGAAAATCGTCCAGTTCTCCACAAGCTTGGGAAACAGCAGCAACGGACGGATACATAACGTCAGCTCGGCGGCCCAGGCGGTAGACGGCATGATTCTGCCTCCGGGGGGCATGTTCGATTATGAAAAGGTCATTCGCAAGGCCGAAAAAGAATACGGCTTCCGTGAAGCTCCGGTGATCGTGAACGGCCGCTTGACGCCAGGCATCGGTGGCGGCATCTGCCAAGTATCGAGCACCGTATACAATGCCGCCCTTTTGACGGGACTGGACATCGTCGAGCGCCGCAATCATTCCCTGCCGGTCAAGTATTTGCCGAAAGGACTTGATGCCACTTTTGCCTCGGGGGCGATCAATTTCCGTTTCAAAAACAATACCGGGAAGTCGCTGCTAATCCATGCCAAGGTTCAGGGCGGATACCTCACCGTCAAATTTTTCGGCACATTCCCCGAGAATGTCACCTATGAGCTGGAATCCCGGACGGTCGAAACGCTCGGCGTTCCGGTGAAATACGTCTCAAGCAACGTGCTGCCCGAAGGCGTAGAGCAGGTTCTCCAAAACGGCCAACCGGGATATATCGTAGAAACCGTTCGCATCAAAAAAGTCGACGGCAAGGTCGTGGAAACCCAAACGATCTCGCGAGACACGTACAAAGCACAAAACCGCCTGATTGCCCGCTCGGGCCACAGCAGCCTGCCCGATCTGCAGGAACCGTCCGTCGTGGAGGATGGGGTCAGCAGCAGCAGCCCCTGAGGGAAAGTTTGGAGATGATGGTCCCGAGGGCAGGGCGAACAGGTCATGCAGGGTCAATCTCGGGTGAGTTCAATGTAGGCATGCGAAGGCGCAGAAGGTTTATGCATCTATCGACATAGTTTGCTGAAGAGCATGACGCGGTATTTGCAACAGAAGCTTCCATAGATTGCACTTGTGTATTCATGTGCCCGATGTGATAAAAGGAGCACAACCTAATACGAACGGTGAGGTTCGGATGGTTGCGCTCCTTTATCATTCTCCAGGTGTGCTCGGGGCCGGTAGGCTGGTTCACTGCGACTTGGGGCTAATCGCGAGTACGCTTACGAACTTCACACGCGTTATATGGAGGCTTTTGCACACTCAAAAATTGTAACGAACCCAGGACACGCTATTCATAGGAAAATGCGCTGTTTAGGCGCAATCCCCTTGAAATAACGTGCGTCAGGTTCATTACAATTTTCCACATGCTGATTTTCACGGAATAAGGTGCCTCAGATTCGTTACAGCTTGTTCGCTCCACATCAAAAGGACCGCCCCTGTCATATTTATGACTGGACGGTCCCTCGATGATGTTAGTGATGCGGATAATTAACATTCATTGTGTATGTTTGCGTTCGTTTGCTGCATGTACGATTCTGTTTTGATGGATCACGCCAAGCATGGATTGGATGCTCCTCCACAACGCTTGCCTGCTGCCGATGCTTCGAACGAGTCGTTCATTGCAATAGCAAGTTTGCGTGATGGAATATGCTCAGCAAAACATGAACCAAACTTCCCACTTAGTGGCCTGCGGTATACTCTCCCTGCTCCTCGCCCACAACCATTTTGTCCTTGCCCATAAAAAACGCGGCGATCAAGGCCAACGCGGCCGGAATGATGGCCCAGGCAAACAGCTGCACGATGGAAGAGGAGAGCGCATGCGTGATCGCCTCCAGCACTTGCGGCGGGATCGCCTGCCTAAGCTCCGGCGAGAGCAGCGCATGCGGGTCGGTCAGGTCCACGCCCTGCGGTATGCCGCCTGCGGCTGCTCCGCTGCCCGCCGCGCCGCCACCAAGAGCCTCGCTCATTTTTTGCGTGAAAACTTGCCCCTGCACGATTCCGAAAATGGTGATGCCCATCGTCATGCCCAAGGATCGCAGAAAATTCAGCGTTGAACTCGCGGCACCGCGCTGGCGCGGCTCGAACGCGTTCATGGCCGCATTGCTGAGCACCGAGAAGGAACCGCCCACGCCGAGACCAATCAACACCATGAAAATCCGGATCGTCCACAAGGAAGAGTTCTCATCCAATGTCGTCAGCAGACCAAGTCCAACCACGAGCAGTGCAAGCGTAGGAATCATGATGCTGCGATACCGGACTTTGGTCATCAACACACCGCCCATCGAGGCCGTGACGACGGAACCCAGCATCATCGGCAGCAGTACGAGCCCCGAATTCGTGGCTTTTCCGCCGAGCACACCCTGAATGAAAATCGGAATGTACACCGAAGCGGTAATGAATGCCGCCCCGCTGAACATCGCCATGACATTGCTGGACCAGTACACCCGGGTGCGGAACATGGCAAACGAAATGATCGGTTCCTTCGCTTTGCTCTCCGCATACAGAAACAGCAGGGTCAACGCGGCGAATCCGGCAAACAAGCCGAGAATCTGCGCCGAATCCCATGCATACGCCTTACCGCCAAGCTCGAGCGCAAAGATCAGGCACACGACCGCGCCGATCAGCGTCGCCGCCCCCAGCCAGTCGATCTGCTGGGATTGATGCTGATGCGACTCCTTATAGAAAAACGCGATAAACACAAACGCGATCAGGCCAAGCGGCAAATTAATGTAAAATACCCATTCCCATGCCGCGTATTGCGTGATATACGCCCCGAGGAGCGGGCCGAATACGCTGGATAGTCCGAATACCGCGCCGAACAAACCACCTAGCTTGCCTCTCGCTTCCGGCGCAACCACGTCAAACATAATCGTGAACGCAATCGGCACCAAAGCGCCTGCCCCGATCCCTTGCACGGCCCGGTACATTGTCAGTTCAACGATCGACGTTGCCGTGCCGCACAAGGCAGATCCCAGCATAAATACCAATATGCCGAACACGAAAAATTTCTTGCGTCCGTACATGTCGGACAATTTGCCGAAAATCGGCATGCCTGCCATCTCGGCGACCATGTAGGCGGAGGTGACCCATACGAATTTGTCCAGTCCCCCGAGTTTGCCGACGATGTCCCCCATCGCCGTAGCCACGATGGTATTGTCCATCGAAGCCATCAGGATGCTGAGCAGCAGCCCTGCCAGCACCAATCCAATATTGTTTTTCCGTACAGCCATCGTAATCCAATCTCTCCATTCCGCGATCTATTCAATTTTCGACTGGACTAGTATAGCCGAAATGCTTCCGGGGTTAATCAGTCCCGAGACCGATTGCGCTGCTCCCTAACCTCCGCTTGAGGATGGACCTGCAGCGATTCCGTATATTCCACCAAACCGATTCGGCATCCCGGGCCGATGACGACCCGATGACCCCTGACGACGTCAACCTCAGCGTCCTCCAATTCGATAACGTCTCCTTCAATCGCGTGCGCCTTCAGCGTCGCCACGGCATGCTGCCCGAGCAGCCCTTGAATCAGCCTTCCACGGCCCCGCCCGATCTCAATTCGGGAACCGCCGATCTCATGGACCCTGGATGGACCTTTCAATTGAATGCTCAGCTGTTCGGCGCTCAGCATGCCCCCTACCTCAATGCGCCCGGTTAGCCGAATCCGCTCTGCCTGGCAGTTTCCGGCCACATGCAGCTCGCCTAACACTTTTACCTCTTCCGCCTTAAGATCATATTGGCTTTCTCGACCGGAAGCGGTTGTTTCGTTCCCCGGAGCCTGGGCCCTGCCTCCATCCTCGGCAGCCACCAAAGCGAGGGTTCCCGTCACTTTGATTTCGGTCGCATCAAGCGAACCCTTCACCACCGATGTCCCGGTGCACTTGAATTGGCGACAGCGCGTAGCACCATTAAACGTGGAGTCACCCACGACTTTGACTTTGCGGTATTCACCGCCTGCCCAGCTGCTCTCCCCGGTAATGCTGATGTCCCCAGGCTGCGCCGATGAACCCTTAGCTTGACGATCCATATACGATTCCACCTTCCTCTCTCCTCACATCGCTTCTCTTATATACGTTTGCTGCTGCCTACAACGGCATCCCCATCGACATCCAACATGTTCGAATATTCGACCAGCCGGATTTTGCATCCTCGTCCAATATGGACTTTGCCGCCTCGCACGATATCCGCTTCCGTATTCTCAAGCACGACTTCGTCTCCCTCGATCAGATCGGCCTTGAAAGATGGTTTGCCGCCCAGACCGATGCTTTTCCAGAACCCGCCTTGTTCCCCGCTGCGGATATCGATGGTTTCACCCCCAACTTCCTTGGCCGAAGAGGCCGTATGAAGCCTGATCTCCACAGACCCTGCGTTCAGCAAACCACTGATTTTGATGTTGCCCTGCACATGGAGCGATTCGCACTGCACATCGCCATCAACGCTGACCATGCCGCCAATGTCGATACGCTCCCCATCCACTCTTCCGTGCACGCTGCATTTTCCGTTGACATCCAATTCAGGACTTTTCAAATCGCCGTGAATGGTCGCCAGCCCGTCAATGCGAGCGCGCTCACAGCGGAGAGGGCCGTTCATCGTACACACGCCGTTGATCGTGGCGCTCTCTGCATCTACCCCACCCTCAAGGCGCAATGTTCCATTGACGTCCATGGAGGTGCAATCCAGGTCTCCGTTGATTTTGGCCACCCCATCGATCCGCACGCGATGGAACTGCCCTCCGGCCGCCTTGCTCACACCAGATACATTCAGATCATTGCGCAAATCCCGTTCTTCCATGTGCAATCTCTCCCTATCCCAATTTGAGTTTCAATTCTTCCATGAACGTGCCGAGCGGCAATCGCAGGACGACCTTTACCCCGTCGTCAAAGTAAATCTCCGCTCCCGCGCCGGCCAGCATGAATGCAGGCACGCCCATTTTGCGCAATAACAGCAGCTCGCACGGCTTGCCGGCAAACCGATAATAATGCTCCGCCATGACGCCAATGAGCAGAGCTCCCTCCTGGCGTGTAATGTCCCCGCCCATAAGCAGCTTCTCCAGAACGTAAAGCATCATGATCTGCTCAAGTGCATACTGCGGCTGCTCGCGTCCAGCTTCCTTCAATAAACCAAGCGAAAGCTCCGTAACAATGTTTCGGTCTATCAGCTGTTTTGCTGACATCTGTACTTCCCCAAGGGTAGGCGAGAACACATCGGCCAATTCGTCCAAGGACAAGCCGTCTTTCATATTCAAAATTTTATCGATGCGCTGCAGTATTTGCTGTCTTGGGAAAAACGTCTCCTGCCCGGTAAAAGAAGACTTTCGGACAAACCATTCCTCGGGAATGAGGTTTTTCCGTTTCCAGCGGTACAACTGGCCGTAGGATATGCCCGTCAGGTCCAGCAATTCTTTTTTGGAGATCAAATCATCCGTCATTTTCGAACCTCCCTTTCGTCGCAAACATCGTAACATAACATTGTTACGTTGTAAATCATAATTCAATGCTTCCCGGGAAACACACTTCTATACCCGGAGATGAAACCCGCTCCAACGGCACCGTTAACAAAAATAAACGACGGACTCCCCCGTCAGGAAAGTCCGCCGCTCTCGGCACGGATATCTTCTTCGTTTGTTTCCTTACTTCTTCTCCATTCCGTTTTCCGGCAGCAACGCTTTAATTCTGAATGCCATACGCAGACGCAGCGTTTCCTCCGGATCTTTAAGACTCCGGCCGATAATCTCCTCGCATTTTTCCAATCGGTAAATAACCGTATTGCGATGGATGTACAGCCGCTTCGCCGTTTCGGCAAGTTGGCAATGGGTCTCCAGGTAAACAGACAACGTCTGGAGCAGCATATGATGATCCTTAAGCGTCTCATCTGTGAAACCTTGCATCGTGTCGGTGTAAAACTTCCGCAAATGCTCGTGTGGGATCATGCGCAAAATTTCGGGCACTTCTTTGGGCTGATAATGTTCAATAAAACGTGTCTTGCCCGCCATGCTGCCGAAGTATAGCGCTTCGTTCGCTTCCTTATAAGAGACAGGGATTTGGGCAAGAGGCTGCGCATAACCGCTGACGCCGAACGACAGTTCCGCTCCGTAATGAGCAGCGATTTTGATCTGAAGGCGTTCCAGAAGCGCCACAAAAGAAGGTTCAACCTCTTTCCACTCCTGGACCAGCGGCATCAAGATCACGTATGAGCGATCATGGTTGAACAAAAGCAGCGGATGGCGGAAATGGGCCAGTTCCGCTTCGAGATGTTCGGCGATGCGGTCCTGCTCCGCTTTGTACTGCATAAACGAGGTCGTTTTGTCGGTACCATCGAGCTTGCCGACCGCGCAGATATACCGCTGGTGTGAAGACAGGCCGAATTCCCGGCCTCGGCTGGCGATCTCCTCACTGCTCGAGAACGAACCCCCGATGAAGTTAGCGAAAAACTCGTTCTGGATCTGGCGACGATTTTGCTTGAGCGCGTTGTCCTTCATCAGCTCGAACGCGATGACATTGGTCGCTTGTTCCACGGTCAGAATACTCGAACGTTCGGTCGGCAAAACGAAACCCTCAATACAGAGGTAATGCAGTTGTCTATGGGTATATACCGGAAACAGCGTGATCGTCTGTCGTTCTTCGTCCAGCAAGGAGAAAGCGGAGAAAATGGAAGGTGCCACATGAACACGACTGCCTCCGGACAGCATATTTTCAAAACGAACCGCGGTGGAGGCAGCGGAGAAGCGACCGCAGATCGGCTGCAGGTAAGGACCAAGCAGAAGAACAGGCAACCGCAGCAGGGAAGCCAGTTGGTCCAGCAGCTTCGGAATGCCCTGGCCGCTCATAATCTGCTGAGTGAATTGTCGATGCGTCTTCATGGCATTGTGCAGTTCGGTTGTCCGCACGTCGAGGATATGACTCAACGATTTATTGACAATATCCCCGAGTGACGGTTCCACAGGCAGTTCCATCAGCGGCAGTCCCAGCTCGTCCGCAAGCCGGACCGCCGACTCGGGAATACCGCCAAGGAACCGTTTGCTTTTTATGCCGAGGGCCGCACAGTCCTGACGACTCATCTGCCGGATCAACTCCAGGAGTGCCGGCAGATCGTCCTTAAAATGAAAGGCCGTCGTAACAAGCAATTCATTTCTTTTCAGGTAAGGAATGATATCGGGGGCATCCATCATATTGACGGTGTAAACTTCCCGATTCACCCCCTTCGCTCCCGCGACAATGGCAGTCCCATCAAACACCGGCAGCTTCAGCAGATCATCCAGTTTCATCGTTCCCTCACCCTTTGGTTAACATGACTAATAAATTTTCTAATTCTTCTACATTTACGTGAATGATTTCCCTTTTGTTTTATTTTACGATTAATTAATCATATTGCCAAGTTAACAAATATAACACCGGTTGGAAAGCTTGTGGTGCCGGAATGGGGAGAGATTACATTGATGATCGAACAGCCGAATCCGTCAGCCTTATCCGAACAGGTCGAAAACATGATCGAATGGCTGGCCTCCCACGGGGGAGACGAAAGCGGCGGGGTGACACGGCTGCTGTATGACCCCGCCTGGATAGCTGCCCAGCGGGCAATCAAAGAGAAAATGGAAAAAATCGGGTTGTCTGCCCGCTACGACGATGTCGGCAATCTCTTCGGCCGCGTTGCCGGCCGTGATCCTGAAGCGCGTGTCATACTGACAGGTTCGCATATCGACACAGTGAAAGACGGCGGCAAATATGACGGAGCCTACGGCATCGTCGCCGCGCTGATTGCCGTGGAATATTTACTGACCCATTATGGCCTGCCACTCAAGCCGATCGAGGTTGTGTCCCTATGCGAAGAAGAAGGAAGCCGCTTTCCGATGACCTACTGGGGCTCCGGCAATATTACCGGAGTCAAGAGCCGGAAGAAGGTTCGCGACATCAAGGACGCCAACGCCGTTCCGTTCGAGCAAGCGATGCGGGATGCCGGGTTCGGATTCGGACAGCATCCGCAGCCGGAGCGCCGCGACCTGGAATGCTTTATCGAACTGCACATCGAGCAAGGCCAGGTGTTGGAGCGCGAAGGGAAATCCATCGGCGTTGTCAGTCATATCGTCGGACAGCGCCGCTACGATATTACGGTTCGCGGCGAGAGCAATCATGCCGGCACGACGCCGATGCATTGGCGTCACGATGCGATGTTTACCGCAGCCGAATTGATCCGACTGCTAACGCTTCGTGCCAAAGCGGACGAGAGCGGACTGGTCGCCACCGTCGGCCGGATGGATGTCAAGCCAAATGTCGGAAACGTGATTGCTAGAGAGGTCACCTTCAGCTTGGACGTGCGGCACAGCGATGCGGAGAGAATACGGTTGTTCTGCGAGGAATGCTTTGGCGAATTCGAGAACATCGCGGCCGAACATGGAACAGACGTCGTTTGCCGGAAATGGATGGACGAGTCGCCGGTCGCGATGGACTCTGTACTGAGCGCGACTGCCGAAGATATTTTGAAGCAGAAAGGCATTTCGTACAAAACGATGACCAGCGGGGCGGGACATGACTCACAGGTATTCGGGATCTATTGTCCGACGGCGCTGTTGTTTGTACCGAGCCGGGGCGGCATCAGCCACTCGCCGGAGGAATTTACGAATACGGAAGATTTGCAGCGCGGTGTGCGCCTGCTGATCGACTTGCTGTATAAGTTGGCTTATTGAACAAACAATCAGGAGGCGTTACGAGATGACGAAGTACCGGGAAATCCATGCACCTTTGAGAACGATTATGACGCCGGGGCCGGTCGAGGCTGATCCAAGAGTGCTGCGCGCGATGGCGACGCCGATTCTGGGCCAATTCGATCCGGAATTCACGCGGATGATGAACGAAACCATGGACATGCTGCGGCAGACGTTCCAGACGGCGAACCAGTGGGCCTTCCCTGTCGACGGCACTTCCCGCTCCGGACTGGAAGCCGTACTCTGCAGTCTGATCGAACCAGGCGACAAGGTACTCATTCCGATCTTCGGCCGCTTTGGCCATCTGTTGACCGAGATTGCAGAGCGTTATGGTGCCGAGCTTCACTTCATGGAGTGTCCATGGGGCGAAGTGTTCGACCAACAAGCCGTCATCGATGAAGTTGAGCGCATACAGCCGAAAATTTTAGCCATTGTGCACGGAGAAACTTCAACAGGCTGCATGCAGCCATTGGACAAAATCGGACCAGCTTGTCGCGAGCGAGGCGTGCTGACAGTCGTCGATGCGGTCGCTTCGATCGGCGGCGCGCCGGTCAAAGTGGACGAATGGCAGCTTGACGCGGTCATCGGCGGAACGCAGAAATGCATTTCCGTGCCGTCCGGGATGGCTCCAGTCACCTATAACGAGCAAGTCGAGCGCATTCTGGCGAGCCGGAAAAAGGTCGAGCGCGGCGTCGCGATCGACAGTGACCGCCGGAACGTCGCGCAGCCGATCCGCAGCAACTACCTGGATTTAAGCCAGCTGCAGGATTACTGGGGACCGCGCAGGCTGAATCATCATACGGAGGCCACGTCCATGCTGTACGCGCTGCGCGAAGGCCTGCGCATTCTGCTCGACGAAGGACTCGAAGAACGCTTCGAGAGACATAAACTGCACGAAAAGGCACTGATGGCCGGCATCCGAGGCATGGGCCTGGAGTTATTCAACGACGTCGCATGGAAGCTGCCGGTCGTGACTTGCGTGAATATTCCGGCAGGTGTCGACGGCGAGTCCGTCCGAACCATGCTTCTACAACAGTTCGGCATCGAGATTGCCAGCTCATTCGGCCCGCTTCACGGGAAGATTTGGCGGATCGGCACGATGGGCTACAGCTGCCGCAAAGAGAACGTCCTCTTCGTTCTGTCCGCGCTGGAAGCTGTGCTGATCAGACATAACGCTCCGATCGTGATCGGACGCGGCGTGCAAGAGGCGCTTGATGTGTATGAACAAGCACGGTTAGATGTTGCATCGCAAAGCTAAGACGGGCTACGACGCGAAGAACAAGACGCGGCGTCCGTTCACACTGATTTTCAGTTACAAAGGATTCCGGAAACCTCCGGAATCCTTTTGCATAAATTCAGCTTCGATGAAAAGCGTTCTGCGCATGGATGCGCCGCTTGAACGGATTCAACGAAGCTCCAAGCGGAAGGTGAAGTATGAACCATTTGATCTCGCTGCGCTCGGGTCTGGCAGGGCTGCAGTGGCTGTTTTTTTTGTTCACGAATACGGTCGTCATCCCGATCACCGTCGGAGCAGCCTTCGGGCTGCCGCAGGAGAAAATTCAATTTTTGATTCAATGCTCATTTGTCCTGACAGGGCTTGCCTGTGTCGTACAAGCAGGGCTTGGGCATCAAAGAGCTGTCATGGAAGGACAGTCCGGATTATGGTGGGGCGTTATCCTGAGCCTCAGCGCATCCGCGCCGTCTCTGGGCATTTCGCTAACGGAACTGGGCGGCAGTCTGGCGGTCGGAATCATGATCTCAGGCGTAATCACAGTTCTGATCAGTGTATGCGGATTGGCCGCTCCATTATCGAAACTGTTTACGCCAGGTGTGATGGCAGTATTCATGTTCCTGCTCGGCTGCAGGTTGAACACGATTTTTCTCGAAGGCATGCTCGGCATATCAGCAGGTTCTTCCTCCGAAGCCTCGGTCATTCAGCCAAGCATTTTCCTCTTAGCCGCAGCAGTGGCCATTTTCGTCGCCGTTCTGTCGGTAAAAGCCAGAGCCGCGATCGGACAATATGCGCTGCTGATCGGCATTTTGGGCGGTTGGGCGCTGTTTGTGTTGATCTTCGGCGGAGAGAGCGCAACAGCCGGATCAGGCAAGCTGGAAGCGGGCTGGTTCCCGCTCGGCGGACCTTCGGATGGACTCGACACCGGTGTTGTAGCCATTGCAGTCATCGCCGGTTTAGTCAACACCTCGAATACATTCGGGGCATTGAAAGGAACCGACAGCATTTACGAACAAGAGGCATCTGGAGGCCAGTACCGACGCTCCTTCACGATCAGCGGCGTGCTCGCGGTCGTGTCCGGGCTACTGGGGCTTGTGCCATATGCACCTTATGTTTCGTCCGTGGGTTTTCTCCAGCAAACCCGCATCCGGGATCGGCTCCCCTTCGTGATCGGCGGTTTGCTGTTCTTCGGAATCGGCCTGATTCCGGCAGTCAGTGCTGTACTGACGCAACTGCCGCTAAGCATCGGGAGCGCCGTGCTGTTGGTGACGTATTTGCGGCTGCTTGGCTCTTCGCTGCAATATTTCGGCCAAATTCGTATGGATGTGGCGAACCTGTACCGGACGGCAGCGCCTTTATTTGTCGGAATTATCGTTATGGGATTGCCGTCATCAACCTTCTCTTCGCTGCCCCCACTGCTGCGTCCACTGCTCGGAAACGGCCTGCTGGTCGGCATTTTACTGGCATTGCTGCTGGACCGGGTCCGCTTCCGCTCCGCACGGTAAGCAGGGGCAGCGGGCTTGAACGATGATCGAGTACATGATTAAGGAGAAGCCCATTCTTCCCGGAGCGCTCTCCACCTCGATTCATAAACGAAAGGAGAAACATAATGAGAGGAATACACGAGGTTCATACAGAGGTATCAAAACGAAACGCTGAGGCGGAAAATAATCCGCCCAAGGCCGACAAACGGGGAGCTTTCGTCGACGCTTCAATCAAGCTGCCGTGCACCGGAACAGGCCGGCTCACCGGATTGACTTTTGCAGTCAAAGACGTCTTCGACATCAAGGACGTAACAAGCGGTGCCGGCAACCCGGATTGGCTGCGCACGCACAAACCCGCCGAATCTACCGCTCCGGCATTACTGGCCTTGTTGGCAAACGGCGCAAAACTCGAAGGCACGACGCAGACCGACGAGCTGATGTACAGCCTGAACGGGGAGAACGCCCATTACGGAACGCCGGTCAACCCCGCCGCACCCGACCGGATCCCCGGCGGTTCGTCAAGCGGTTCGGCCGTCGCGGCTGCGGCGGGGCTGGTCGACTTTGCCATAGGAACGGATACTGGCGGTTCAGTACGCATTCCATCATCATACTGCGGCCTATATGGCTTCCGCCCTACGCACGGAGCCGTATCGTCAGAAGGCGTCATTCCACTGGCACGCAGTTTTGATACGGTCGGCTGGATGAGCCGGACTGCGAACGTTTTATTAGACGTCGGAAGCGTTCTGCTGGAACAGAGCAAAGGCACTTCGAATTTTGAGCGGGTCAGCAAAACCTTCAGTGAAAACGCGGAAGTTCACCCATCCGGCAGCGACATACCGCAATTCACGCGTTTTTTCACGGCGGAAGAAGCATGGGGCCTGCTCGAAGCCGAAGACCGCTCGCTTCTGAATACGAAGCTCCGACAGCTTACCGACTGGCAGAATGGTGGATCCGCAGTCCGATTGACAGGACATACGGAGAGCCTGACTGACTGGTCGGCGGCGTTCCGCGTGCTTCAGGGGTTGGAAATCGCTCGGGAACACGGTGAATGGATAACAAATGAGCGTCCGAAGTTTGGCCCGGGAATCGCGGAACGTTTTGCATGGGCCGGAACACTCGAGGAATCCACCAGCACGTCAGAAGCCGAACTGCGCGTCCGCATTCGGAGCAAGCTCGTTGAACTGCTGGGCGAAGACGGGCTCCTGGCAATACCGACCGCACCAGGCCCCGCTCCACTGCTTGGGCTGCAAGGTCTGGAAGCCGAGGATTACCGGGCGAAGACCATGCAATTGTCCTGTATCGCGGGACTTTCGGGCCTGCCCCAGGTTACCATCCCCGTGATCCGCCAGGACGGGCTACCGCTTGGACTTTCCTTTATCGGCGGTCCGAATACGGATATGAAACTGCTGCACTGGACAGCAAAACATGTTACGGAAGAGGTGCGCGGATGAAACTCGCAACAATTGTACACGAACAACGGGAGCAAGCCGCCTTTTTGACGGATCGGGGCATCATCCCGCTGGTATGGCTGAACGAACGGGAAGGGACGGATTGGGAAACGGATCTGTTGGCATTGCTGCAAAAAAACAAACTAAACACTCTGCTCGGCTGGTATACCGGCGGCGGAAAGACTCTCCTCACTGAACTGCCTGCCCTCGTGCACGGACAAGTCTCTTATCGTGCACTTTACCGCCAGCCGGGAAAAATGATTGGCGTAGGCATGAACTATATGGCAAAAGCAATCGAGCTGTCCGGACGTCCGCCGGAGGAAGAGCCGGTCATTTTCCTCAAGCCAGACACATCGCTGATCGGTCCCGGCGAGTGCATCCGTCTCCCGGATCGAGCGGGGCAAATCACCGCGGAAGCAGAGCTGGCGATCGTCGTCGGCCAAACGTGCAAGGGAATCAGTGAAGAGGAAGCCATGAGTGTCGTGGCCGGTTTCACGACCTCGCTCGACATGACTGCCAAGGATATCCACTCTCGCAATCCCCGATTCATGCAGCGCGCCAAGAGCTTCGACACGTTTCTGAGCCTGGGCGCCACCCTCACTACAGTTGATGAATATGCGAGCCTGGCGGAACTGGAGGTCGAGACCGTGCTGAATGGTGAAGTGGCGCACCGTAATACCGTCAGCAGGATGATGTTCTCCCCTGCTTACCTGATCTCTTTCCTCTCACATGTGATGACGCTGCATCCGGGAGATATTATTTTAACAGGAACGCCCGGTTCCGTCGTGATCAAACAGGGAGACAAGGTAGAATGCCGAATCGCCGGGCTGAAAACACTGAGCAATATCGTGGAGACCTGAATCAAATTCCTTGTACTTTTACACATCAAAACCCGGAAATATAGCGCTTACAATATAAACTTACGCGATATGTAATATTTTTTTAGTCAAATTCAACAGCAAACCCAATGACAATCTACGTTTTTGTCAATGATTTATGAAGATAAGGTGATAAAATAAGAAACATAAACCAAAGGTCAGTATACATTACATATTAGAGTAATGTTATCTTACATTAAATCATCTGGGATATATGCAAAAGGCTGGCCGAACGGTCGTTTAATCTTCAAACCGACCAGCCTTGCACACCCAATAAAAACGAGGGAGTGGGTCGAGTATGTCTACGAATTTGGCAGGTCGAGTGTTGGAGGAGACGCAGCTGCAGGAAAAGATCAGTGTGGACGACTCCCTGAAACCGAAGCAAGAGAGCGACAGAAAGATTGGACCGGTATCTTACATGTTTATGTGGATCGGGGACGGCGTGAACCTCGGCAACATGACGCTCGGGGCGAGCCTGATTGCCGCTGGCGTCGCTACGCTCAATGTGTTTCAGACATTTGTAGCCGCGATCATTGCGATCGGTATCATTTCCGTTATTTTCGCCCTGAACGACCGATTCGGCTACCGGACGGGCATCCCTTACGTTGTTCAGCTGCGGATGTCGTTCGGCATCAAGGGCTCGATGATTTCCTCATTCCTGCGCGGCGTGCCTGCCATCGTCTGGTACGGTTTCCAGAGTTGGGTCGGGGCAACGGCGCTGAATGAAATTGTGAAGGTGCTGAGTAGCGGCAGCTTCGACAGCATCCCGATTTGTTTCGTGGTGCTGCAGGCGGTTCAGATCGTTCTCTCGCTTTATGGCTTTCATGCGATCAAGTGGGTGGAGACGCTCGCTTCCGTTGTCATCATGCTGGCCCTCGTCTACGTGTTCGGCATCTTGCTCAATTCCCACAGCACGGCAATTGCCGAGCATTGGGTGAACGCTCAGGGGACATGGGGACTTCCCTTCTTCGCCTTCATCATGGTATTTCTCGGCAACTATGCGGCGATCTTCCTGAGCGCAGCGGACTATTCCCGTGAGCTCAAAAGCGGCATCAGCGACAAAAAGCGCAGTATGCTTTACTTCTTGCCCATCTTTATCGCCTACGGCTTCGTCCTGACGATCGGGGCCATGATGGCCGCGGCGACAGGCATTTCCAATCCGGTCAAAGCATTCGCCGTCATCGTCGACAATCCGTATATCACCGTTGGTGTGTCCGCCTTCATCGTCATCGGTGCGGTTGCCGTCAACATGGTGGCCAACATCGTACCGCCAGCTTACGTCATCTCGCTCGTTACCAAGCTGAAATACAAAGCATCCGTCATTATAACCGGATTACTCGCGCTCTGCTCCTTCCCTTGGGTACTCGTGCAGGATTCTTCGGCCAAAGGCTTAAACATGTTCATCCTGATCTACTCCGCTTTCCTTGGTCCGATCGTCGCAATTATGTTAGTCGAATACTACATTTTGCGCAAACAGAAGGTCGATACGGTAGAGCTGTATCTGGAAAACGGCGCTTTCAAAGGCTATAATCCGAGCGCCATACTCGCCATGCTGATCGGAGCAGGTGCAGCATTCCTACTGGTCGACATCGGCTGGATCATCGGATTTACCGTAGCGGGCATCGCATACCTACTGCTGAGCAAACTCGCTTTCAAAGGCTCATCGTTCAAGAAGGGCACGATTTTTGAATAAACGGTCTGAACTATACATTGGAAACCACCTAAGAGGAGAGATGCGCATGGAACGTTACGATCTGATTGTACGCGGCGGCAGCGTGGTGCTGCCGGACGGCGTCACGAAAGTCGATGTCGGGGTCAAGGATGGAAAAATCGCGGCAATCGCCGCCAAACTGGAGGGCGAAACAGAGCAGGAGTGGGACGCGGCGGGACTCCATGTGCTTCCAGGCATGATCGACGTGCACGTTCATTTCAGCGAGCCGGGCCGCGAGCATTGGGAAGGCTTTACGACCGGATCAGCCATGATGGCTGCCGGCGGCTGCACCACCTTCTTCGATATGCCGCTGAACGGCATTCCGTCTACGGTGAATGAGGAGGCTCTGCTGGATAAGGCTCGTCTTGGAAACGAAAAGTCGCTCGTCGATTTCGGCCTTTGGGGCGGACTCGTGCCGGGTAACGAAGACGATCTGCAGCCTTTGGCGGAATCTGGCGTGATTGGATTCAAAGCGTTCCTGTCCACGACAGGCAACAAAGAATTCGAAGCCGTGGACGACATGACGCTCCTGAACGGCATGAAAAAGATTGCAGCACTCGGCAAGGTACTGGCCTTGCATTCCGAGAGCGCAGCAATCACCAACTGGCTGAAAGCGGAAAAGGAAGCGGCGGGACTAGTGAGTGCTGACGACTATCTGGAGACTCGCCCGATTCTCGCCGAAGTTGAAGCGGTGGAACGCGCGCTGCATTATTCGGAAATAACCGGCTGCGCGCTGCATTTTGTGCATATCAGTTCGGCTGCGGCCGTGGCGAAAATCGAGGCGGCGAAGGCTCGCGGCATGAATGTAACGGTTGAGACGTGCCCGCATTATCTGCTCTTTAATCACAATAGCCTGCGGGAAAAAGGCAGCATCGCCAAGTGCGCGCCTCCACTGCGGGAAGCAGACGAGCAGCAACGGCTAATCGCCCTGCTGGCACAAGGCAAATTCGATATGTTGTCGTCGGACCATTCACCGTGTCCGTACGAGATGAAGGACCCGAAAGATTATAACCTCTTTCAGGCCTGGGGCGGCATTAGCGGCGGACAGTTCACGCTGCTGTCGGCCCTGGAACTGGCACTGGCGCACGACATCCCGCTCGAGCAGGTCGCCGCGTGGACGGCATCGAATCCGGCGAAGCGCTTCGGTCTCGCGGGCAGCAAAGGCACCATTGCCATCGGGATGGATGCCGATCTGGCGATCGTCGATTTGAACGTAGCGTTTACGGTAACGGAAGAAAATTATTATGCGAAACATAAGCAGAGCCTGTATATCGGACATACCTTCCCGTGCAGCGTGGCCGGTACCGTCGTTCGGGGACATATCGTCGCTCGCAGCGGCGAAGTGTCGACGGAGGCTGCGACAGGCAGCTGGCAGAAGCCATGAATAGATACGAATCACAAAGAAGCAGGTTGAGAGATCAACCCGCTTTTTTTCGTTTAAGCATGCTGCTACCCTTCTATTTTCATCGCTAACGGGATACCGTTCGAGAAATCCATATTCATGATTGCAAAAGAGGGACAATCCATTTAATCTTGGTATAAACACGAATGAAAGGGGTTACTTCACGTTATGGCACTGATCACTTGCAACTTTTATTCCGATACGCTTGGCTTGAGCACAAGTATGCACGTCATTCTCCCGCAGCAAACCCACACCCAGATCGGCATGGAAAATGTAACGGGCAAAGGACTTCATCCTACCCTGTATTTACTGCACGGTTTGTCCGACGACGATTCCATTTGGCTGCGCCGCACCTCAATCGAACGTTATGTGGCTCAGCTCGGCATTGCCGTCGTCATGCCGCAAGTCCATCGCAGCTTCTACACCGACATGGCCGAAGGCGGACGGTACTGGAGCTTTATCAGCGAAGAGCTGCCCGCGCTTGCGCGCTCGTTCTTCCCGTTGTCCGACCGCCGGGAGGACAACTTCGTTGCCGGCCTCTCCATGGGCGGATACGGCGCTTTCAAGCTTGCGCTGCGCAAGCCGGACCAGTATGCGGCCGCAGCCAGCTTGTCCGGCGCGCTCGACATGGCAGCGCACATGGACAACGCTTCCGGCGCACTGAGTCGCGCGGAGCTGGAACGCATTTTCGGGCCGAGCATCGCCGGGACGGAAAACGATCTGTTCCATCTGCTGAAGGAAAGCCAAGCTTCCACAGGACCTCGCCCTCTTTTATACCAATGCTGCGGCACAGAGGATTTCCTCTACGAAGACAATCAAACGTTCCGACAGGCCTGTGCACAGACAGACTTCCAACTGACTTACGAAGAAGGGCCTGGGGCTCACGAATGGGGATATTGGGATGCGAAAATCCAGGATGTCCTGAAATGGCTGCCATTGGCGAAGAAAGAATAGTCGGCGAGCGAGAGCGATCGGAGCAGAATTTTACGTTCTGCCCGCTTCGTCTTTTACCAAAAAAAGAAGCAGGAACGAGAGCTTACGCTCTCACCCTGCTTCTTTGTATATAACCAGTCATTTCGGACCAAACATTAACCGCGGTTTTCGATCCACTGCTCCGTCAGCTCGAGCACCTTTTCGCTGCGTGCAATCGCTTCGGCAACCTGGCCGGATGCCGTTCCGCCGTAAACGTTACGGGCGTTGACCACCGCCTCCGGCTGCAGCACATCATAGATGCGCTCATCGAACAGCGGGGAGAACTGGCGGAATTCGTCGATCGTCAGATCGAGCAAATATTTGCCGTTCTGGATGCAGTAGAGCACCGTTTTGCCGATGACTTCATGCGCTTGGCGGAAAGGCAGCCCTTCGCCCACGAGGAAGTCGGCGATGTCCGTTGCGTTGGAGAAGTCCTGATTGACGGCCTGACGCATGCGACCTTTGTTGACTTTCATCGTCGCGATCATTGGAGCGAACAATTGCAATGCGCCTTCCAACGTAGCCACCGTATCGAACATGCCTTCCTTGTCTTCCTGCATGTCTTTGTTGTAAGCAAGCGGGAGAGATTTCAGCACCGTGAGCAAGCCCATCAGATTGCCGTATACCCGTCCGGTTTTGCCGCGAACGAGTTCCGGTACGTCCGGGTTTTTCTTCTGCGGCATGATGCTGCTGCCCGTGCAGAACGCATCGTCCAGCTCCACGAAGCCAAACTCCGTGCTGCTCCACAGCACCAATTCCTCGCTCAGTCGGGAAAGGTGAGTCATGATCAGGGACGCCGCTGCCAGGAACTCGACGATAAAGTCGCGGTCGCTGACCGCATCCAGACTGTTTTCGTACACGCCGTCGAACCCGAGCTGCTCGGCCACGAAGTGGCGATCGATCGGGAACGTCGTTCCGGCAAGCGCTCCGGCGCCCAGCGGCAGCACGTTAATGCGTTTGTAGCTGTCCATCAGCCGCTCTGCATCGCGTTGGAACATGGACACGTAAGCCATCAAATGATGCGCAAACAGGATCGGCTGCGCACGCTGCAAATGCGTATATCCCGGCACGATCGTATCCAGATTGTCCTTCGCTTGCCCGATCAACGCTTGCTGCAGCGCATGCAGCATGCCGACAAAACCAACCACGCGCTCGCGCAGGTACAAGTGCATGTCCGTCGCGACCTGGTCGTTCCGGCTGCGCCCCGTATGCAATTTACCGCCAACCGGGCCGATCGTTTCGATCAGGTTTTTCTCGATGTTCATATGAATGTCTTCGTCAGATACCGAGAACTCCACTTCGCCTGCACGGATTTTGTGCAGCACGGTAATCAGGCCTTCCTTGATCGTTTCCACGTCTTCGGCAGGCAAAATGCCGCATTTGCCGAGCATCGTCACATGGGCCAAACTGCCTTGAATGTCTTCCTCAGCCAGCGCTTTGTCAAAGTTGATGGATGCCGTGTACTCCTCCACCAGATGATTCGTTTGTTTCGTAAAACGTCCGCCCCACAGCTTGCTCACGGTGAATATTCCCCTTTCGCTCATGGACAAAGCCGCTCCTGCCGAAGTTTCGGCAAGAACGGCCCGCCTTGTCATTGATTATGCATGCCAACGCTGGCAGCTTGTATATGCACGTTCCGAGCCATTAAAAACGCCCGGCGCCCGCGAATTAGTTTTTGTTTTGCTCTACGCCGGAGTTCACTTTCAGGCGCAGCGCGTTCAAGCGGATAAAGCCGGTTGCATCTCCTTGGTCATACGCTTGCGTCGGATCCGCTTCCATCGTGGCGATGTCCGGATTGTACAGGCTGACAGGGCTTTGAACCCCTGCGCCGATAATGTTGCCTTTGTACAGCTTCACGCGCACGGTTCCGGTCACGTTTTTCTGACTTTCGGTCACGAGCGCTTGCAAGGCAAGGCGTTCAGGCGCAAACCAGAAGCCGTTGTATACCAGCGTGCTGTAACGCGTAATCAGGCTGTCGCGCAGGTTCATCACTTCGCGGTCCATCGTGATGGATTCCATTTTGCGGTGAGCGGTGAACAGGATTGTACCGCCCGGCGTCTCGTATACCCCGCGGCTTTTCATGCCGACGAAGCGGTTTTCCACCATGTCGACGCGTCCGATGCCGTGTTTGCCGCCCAGCTCGTTCAGTTTCTCCATGACTTGCAGCGGACTCAAACGTTCGCCGTTCAATGCCACGCAATCGCCTTTTTCGAATTCCAGCTCCAGATATTCCGGTTGATCCGGCGCATCCTCAGGAGAGCTGCTGAGCAGGAACATGTCTTTATTTTCTTCGGAGCTTGGATCGAACCAAGGATCTTCCAGCACGCCGCTTTCATAGCTGATGTGCAGCAGGTTGCGGTCCATGGAATATGGTTTTGCTGCGGAAGCCGTAACTGGAATGCCGTGTTTCTCGGCATATGCGATCATTTCCGCACGTCCAGGGAATTGGTTGCGGAATTCTTCCAAACGCCAAGGCGCGATCACTTGAATATCCGGTGTCAATGCAGCTGCGTTCAGCTCGAAGCGAACTTGGTCATTCCCTTTGCCCGTAGCGCCGTGAGCGATCGCCGTAGCGCCTTCGGCGCGGGCGATGTCCACCATGCGTTTGGCGATCAGCGGACGCGCGATGCTTGTGCCGAGCAGGTATTGTCCCTCATACAGAGCGCCTGCCTGGAACATCGGATAGATAAAATCTTTCGCGAACTCGTCGCGCAGATCGTCGATGTACACTTTGGACGCGCCCGTTGCGAGTGCTTTCTCTTCCAGTCCGTCCAACTCTTCTTTCTGACCGATATCTGCCGTGAAGGCGATGATTTCCGCATCATATGTTTCTTTCAGCCATTTCAAAATGACCGATGTGTCCAGTCCGCCGGAATAGGCGAGTACGATTTTTTCCTTAGCCATTGTCGCTTCCCCCAAAGTTGATATCCGTGAATATGTTGGGTTGCGCACACCACTCCGATTGCAGTACCATCTTCCGATCTTCGTTATCCCCGGATTTTTTGATCACCCTATAAACGGGCAAATCCGGTGATAAAGGCGAGCGCTTCGCTTCTCCAGATTGGTTCTGCACTCTCCGTTAATGCACAAACATCAAATCCACTTCTATCAAAAAATATAATTAATAAATAATGATAAGTCTCGCTTGCTCTATCATCGCTAACCCCGCCCTCAAAATCAACCATTTTGAGGCAAACGGCGGTTATTCGCTCATTAACGCGGCCATCAAGGCCTTCTGTGCATGCAAACGGTTCTCGGCTTGATCGAAGATGACGGAGTTCGGGCCGTCAATGACGCCTTCGCTCACTTCTTCGCCGCGGTGCGCCGGCAGGCAGTGCAAGAACAGATAGTCCGGCTTTGCGCCTTTCATCAATTCTTCGTCCACTTGGTAGGCCGCAAATGCTTGCTCGCGCACTTTTTGCTCCTCTTCAAAGCCCATGCTCGCCCATACGTCCGTGTATACCACGTCCGCGTCCTTCACAGCTTCATGCGGATCGTAAGTTACCGTAACTTCAGAGCCGCTTTCCTTCGCGATGCTGCGTGTCTGCTCTACGATGGCGCTGTCCGGCTCGTATCCCTTCGGCGTAGCGACTGCGACATGGATGCCCATTTTCGCCGCGCCCAGCATGAGGGAATGCGCCATGTTGTTGCCATCGCCCACGTATGCCAGCTTCAAGCCTTCAAGCTTGCCTTTGTGCTCCAGCACCGTTTGGAAATCAGCCAGCACCTGGCACGGATGGGCTGCATCGCTCAGACCGTTGATGACCGGAATATCGGCATGTTCCGCCAGTTCAGTCACGTTATGGTGTCCGAACGTACGGATCATGATTCCGTCCAGATAGCGGGACAATACTTTCGCCGTATCATGCGTCGTCTCTCCGCGACCGAGCTGAATATCGTTTTTGCTGAGGAACAGCGCGTGTCCGCCCAACTGGAACATGCCTACTTCAAAAGATACCCGCGTACGCGTGGACGATTTTTCGAAAATAAGTCCGATCGTTTTGCCTTTCAGCGGCTGATAAGGCACGCCGTTTTTCTGTTTTCCTTTGATCTCGATGGCCAGATCGAGCAAATAACGGATTTCCTCTGCCGTATAGTCCGTGAACTCGATGAAATCCCGGCCTCTAAGGTCGATTTTTTTGATTTCGGTTTGCGATGCTTGCGTCATTATTCGTATCCTCCTTCATTCCGGTTCCCTGCACCCGCCTGGGCAGAAAAGAAAACCCATTCTCTTCTGCATTCTCACGCGGCGCCATGCGGCTGCAGGGATTCAGCTGTACATGTTCACCCGGAGGGCCGGAAGTGGCCCCCGGAGCAAACGAAATATTTTAACCAACCTTCAATTGAAGAGTGGACTTACAAAATTATGCGTTTTTAGCAGCAACATGCTCTTGGATCAGTTCCGTAACGAGGGTTACCGCCTGATCAACCTCTTCCTTGCTCACCAACAGGTTAGGCAGCAGACGAATCACGTTCGGTCCTGCATTGACGAACAGAATGCCGCGCTTTTGCCCGGCCGTAATGATATCGCCGACCGGCTCCGCGCACTCGATGCCCACGATCAGCCCGAGGCCGCGCACCTCCTTCACGAACGGAATGTCTGCGAGCTTCTCGCGCAGCGCATTCATCAGATATTCGCCCGTCTCTGCAGCACGCTCCGGCACACGTTCCTCCAGCATCGTTTCCACGGTGGCGATCACCACCGACGAAGCGAGCGGCGTACCGCCAAACGTAGTCGCATGGCTGCCCGGCGTAAACGCATCTTTCAGATATCCTTTACCCAGCATGGCGCCCACAGGGAAGCCGCTTCCGATCCCTTTGGCGACCGTGAAAATATCCGGCTCAATGCCATAATGCTCATGCGCAAACAGCTTGCCTGTCCGTCCCATGCCCGTTTGCACCTCATCCACGATCAGCAGCAATCCGTGCTCGTCGCACAGCTTCCGGATATGCTCGACGAATTCGCGTTTGACCGGATGCACGCCGCCTTCTGCCTGCACCATTTCAATCATGATCGCCGCCGTTTTGGGCCCGATGGCTGCTTCGAGCGCTTCTGTATCATGGAGCGGTACGGTCACGAAACCGGCCGGGAGCGGAAGGAAACCTTCCTTCACTTTATCCTGGCCTGTTGCCGTCAACGTTGCCAAGGTGCGTCCATGGAAAGATTGGGCAAACGTGATCACTTCATAGCGGTCCGTACCCTTCACTTTCTGGTGATAGCGGCGCGCCAGCTTGATGGCCGCTTCGTTCGCTTCCGCTCCGCTATTGCAGAAGAACACCGCGTCCGCGCACGTATTCGCCGTCAACAGCGCTGCCGCTTTCTCCTGGCCGGGAATCTGGAACAGGTTGGATACGTGCCACAGCTCATCGATCTGCGCTTTCAGCTTCGCCGCGATTTGATCGGGCGCATGGCCAAGGCTCGTTACCGCAAGACCGCTCATGAAGTCCAAGTATTTGTTGCCTTGATCGTCCCATACCCAGCTGCCTTTGCCCTTAACAAGACTGATGGGATACCGCGAATATGTCTGAAAAAGCGAGCTCTCCGTTTGCCCGGAAGGCGCCGCCCCAGCCGCTACGGCACCCGCTACCGCCGTAGCGGCGCCGATTTGTTCATTGTCTTTTGCCATCGCCGTTTCACTCTCCTGTTCCTTAATGAATGCGTAGGGAATGCCGATTAAGAGGCTGCAACGAAATAAAGCATCGCTACTTTCCTTGCAGCTCCTAAGGCATCCGGATAATGCGCGTACCGATCGCTTCTCCGCCAAGCACGCGGCTCAAAATTTGCGGTTCGCTGCCATCCACGATAACGACCTCGCGGACGTCGCCATGAATGCAGGCAATGGCCGCGCGCACTTTCGGAATCATGCCGCCATAGATTTCTCCGGTCTGAATCATGTCCTCGATCTCCTGCACGGAGACGGAAGGCAGCACCTTTTTCTCGCCGCGTACCGTCTTCATGATGCCAGGCACGTCCGTCACGACGATCATGCGGCTTACGCCAAGGTGGGATGCTACTGCTCCAGCCGCCGTGTCGGCGTTGATATTGTAGCGCTGCCCGCTCACATCCACGCCCACCGGCGCGATGACAGGCATGTAACCCATGTCCACAACGCCTTGAATAATCGGCGCTTCCACACCAGTCACTTCACCAACCCAGCCGATTTCAGCGTGGTTCGTTACCGGTCTGGCCTGGATGAGTCCCCCGTCCACGCCGGACAATCCGATCGCCCGGCCTCCTACGCGCTGGATCAGGCGAACGATCTGTTTGTTGATGCTGCCCGCGAGCACCATCTCCACGACATCCAACACCGCTTCGGTCGTCTTGCGCAACCCGTTCACGAATTCGGTCTCGATGCCGAGCTTTGCCAAATTGTCCGAGATCGCCGGGCCGCCGCCGTGCACAATGACGGGCTGAATGCCCTGAGCCTGCAGATCCCGCAGATCCGCAAAAAACGATTCCGGCAACGCCGCCAGCGTGCTTCCTCCACATTTCATCACAAAGCGCTGCTTGCCCGCTTCGGTCCAAGCCCCGTTCTGTTCGCTTGGCAAAGTTGTTGAACTCATGACGCCACCCCTTTCACTGATGAATTAACATTGAACCAATGATTTTTACACGGAGACACTACGTGGTCATGTAAATGTCTAGTTCAACCTATCCAAATGCTCTATTATGTGCGGTATGCCGCATTGATTCGTACATAGTCGTAAGTCAAGTCGCAGCCCCATGCGATGGCGGAACCTTCGCCATGGTTCAAGTCGACCACGATGCGAACGGTATCGCCTTGCAGGTAGGCCAGCGCCGCCTCTTCATCGAAAACTACCGGACTGGACTGCTTCAGCACCGAAATGTCGCCCAAACGGATGTCCACCGTATTCGGGTTAACAGGCTGGCCTGCACGCCCTACAGCCGCGATAATGCGCCCCCAGTTGGCATCGGCGCCGAACATGGCGGACTTCACCAGGCTGGACCCGATCACGGTCTTGGCGATCGCCTGTGCGGAGTCATCGCTAACTGCCCCGGTTACTTGGACTTCCACCAGTTTCGTGGCGCCTTCGCCGTCTCGGGCGATCGCTTTGGCCAGCACTTCGCACACATAAATGAATCCAGCCGCAAAAGCTTCCCAGTCGGCATGCTCAGGCGTCAGCTCTTCATTGTCGGCCAAGCCGCTGGCCAAGGCCACCAGCATATCGTTGGTGCTCATGTCCCCGTCAACGGTAATCATGTTGAACGTGCGGTTGGTCGTCTGACGCAGCAATTGGTGCAAGGCCTCCGAACCGATGGCCGCATCCGTGGTCATAAAAGCAAGCATCGTCGCCATGTTCGGGTGGATCATGCCCGAGCCTTTGGCCGCACCCGCAATCGTTACCGTTTTGCCGTTTACTTCAACGGATACGCAAGCTTCCTTTTTCACCAGATCCGTGGTCAGGATTGCTTGGGAAAATTGTTCCGCCTGCTCCGCATCCACGCCCAGGTTTGCCGGCAATGCGGCAATGCCTGCATGCACCGCGTCCATTTTCAGCAATTCGCCAATGACACCCGTCGATGCCACGGCAACATCGTCCTCGGCTACGCCCAGCTCGCGTGCAGCCGCAGCGCGCATGGCGTACGCATCGTCCTCGCCCTGCTGCCCCGTGCAAGCATTCGCATTGCCGCTGTTCACTACCACCGCTTGCAGGCGGCCGTTCACGAGACTTTCGCGAGTGACCTTGAGCGGGGCTGCCTGGAATACATTCGTTGTATATACCGCAGCCGCAGCCGCCGGCACGTCGCAGCGAATGGCGCCGATATCGTTGCGCGATGTTTTTTTCAGCCCGCAGTGCAATCCGCCAGCAGCGAACCCGCGCGGGGTTACGATTGTTCCGTTCTTAATGACGGCAAAAGCCTGTTGTTCCACATTTGTTCCCATATGTTATCCCCCGTCAGGCGTTCGGCTGCATGCCGACCTCCGCCGCTTTCATGAACCGCTACCCCGATGAAACAGGACCGGGAGTGACCGGCAGCTTGCACCGATGCACTCCTTGCGTGCCCATTTCTTATGGATATACAGGCGTCATGTTCAGTCCGAGGTTCTCCTCCCATCCCATCATCAGATTCATATTTTGAATGGCTTGCCCGGAAGCCCCTTTGACCAGGTTGTCGATGACGGAAATAATCGTCAGTCTGCCTGTGCGAGGGTCTGCCGAAAATCCGATATCGCAGTAGTTCGAGCCGTACACTTCTTTCGTCGCAGGCCAGATGCCTGGCTCCCGAACGCGGACGAAAGGCCGGTTCTCGTAGTATTTGCGATACAAGTCTACCATTTCGCGGTCCGTATGTTCCCCGGTAAGGCTCGCATACATCGTGCTCATGATCCCGCGCGTCATCGGTACAAGATGCGTCGTGAACGTCACCGTTACCGGCTTTCCGGCAATCAGGCCGAGAACTTGCTCAATCTCCGGAATGTGCTGGTGTTTGTTCAGCTTGTAGACCCTGAAGTTTTCGTTCATCTCGGCATAATGATGAGGAAGTCCAATGCCTCTTCCCGCACCGGATACGCCGGATTTCGCATCGATGATGATGGTGGACGGATCGATCCAGCCTGCTTCCACAGCCGGAATCAGTCCCAGCAGCGTAGCCGTCGGGTAACACCCCGGATTGGAAATGAAATTCCGATCCTTCACCTGATCGCCGAACACTTCAGCCATGCCGTATACCGCTTCTTCCAACAATGCCGCCGGCGCAGCAGGGTGTTTGTACCACTGTTCGTAGGATGCTCCGTCTTTCAACCGGAAATCGCCCGAGAGATCGATGACTTTCAGTCCAACCTCAAGCAGGCTCGGCACAAGCTTGGCGCTTACTCCGGATGGAGTCGCAGTGAATACCAAATCAGCGCGTGTCGCAATCTCGGCCGGATCAACGCCGTCGAGCGGCCTTCGCACAACCCCCGTCAGATGCGGGAATCCATCCGCGATGGATTCGCCGCTGCTGGATGATGAGATCACAGACGTAATCTCAACATGCGGATGATGTTGTAAAAAACGAATCAGTTCCACCCCGCCGTAGCCGGTGGAACCGACGATTGCCACTTTCAATTTGCTATTCACTCTCGCTCCCCCAATCCCGCTGCATACGCCGTATAGTCTATGTCGCGCTTCGTTTCCCGATTACCTTAAAGTCAATCGGAGCGCCTATCCGTCGCTTCTATGCATATTTGTGTATTATTATACATCCACATTTATATAAATACAACACTCTGCCATGAATTTCACATGCTTTCTCTTTCAGCTCGAAACATATCTTTCCAATATCTGCGGACGAACTACGTCACTTCTGCTAAAATACGTAGTAAGAGGCCACATTACATACAAAGATTACGTGGCCAATTTTGCCGCTCGGCAATTAAATGACATCTATTTTGAATCACGGAGGGCTACAGTGCACATCGAATCCATCTTGCTTATCGTACTTCTGGGCCTGAACATCATTTTCGCAGCAGCGGTCGTCTTCTTCGAACGGAAGGATGCCAGCGCATCCTGGGCTTGGCTGCTCGTCCTCAACTTTATTCCAGTGCTCGGATTCGTACTATATTTATTAACCGGCCAGAATCTGACCCGTTACAGGCTGTTCCAGTGGAAAGAACGCAAAAAGCTCGGTTTGGAGGAACGCATCTCCGCCCAGCTGGAGCAGCTGAAAGACCACCGAGGGCCTTTCCTCAACACGGCCACCGAAAGCCATCAGGACATGATCTACATGAACCTGAAGCAGAACGGCGCGCTCCTGACGGAGGACAATGACGTCGAAATCATTACGGACGGCATGGATAAGTTCCAACGTTTGCTGAACGATATCGAGGCGGCCCAAGACCATGTCCACGTGCAATATTACATCTATAGAGGCGACCGCCTGGGCAAAAAAATCCGCGATGCCCTCATCCGCAAAGCGAGGCAAGGCATTAAGGTCCGCGTCCTGTACGACGCGCTTGGCTCGCGCAGGGTCTCAAACCGTTTTTTCAAAGAGCTCCGCGAAGCGGGAGGTTTGGTGGAAGTCTTTTTCCCATCCAAATTCAGCCTCATCAACCTGCGCATGAACTATCGCAATCATCGTAAAATCGTCATCATTGACGGCAATCTCGGATACACGGGCGGGTTCAATGTCGGCGACGAATATTTGGGGTTAAACTCCAAATTCGGCTATTGGCGCGACACACACCTGCGCATTCAGGGGAATGCCGTTCACGCGCTCCAGACCCGGTTCCTGCTCGATTGGAACGAAGCATCCAAACAGCATGACACGCCTTACGTGCCCGAACATTTCCCGAAAATCCAAGGTACGGGATCCACGGCCATGCAAATTGTGTCCAGCGGCCCTGATGCCGAGATCGAGCACATTAAGAACAGTTACCTGAAAATGATTAACGGGGCCAAACAATCCATCATGATCCAGACGCCGTATTTCATTCCGGACGCGAGCGTGTTCGAATCCATTCGCCTTGCCTGCCTGTCGGGCATTGACGTGCGAATCTTGATTCCGAACAAGCCCGACCACGCGTTTGTATATTGGGCCACGTTATCCTACATCGGCGAGCTGCTCAAAGTGGGGGCAAAAGCATTCGTTTACGACAACGGCTTCATTCATGCCAAAACGCTCATCATTGACCGCATGGTCGCATCCGTGGGAACGGCGAACATCGACTATCGCAGCTTCCGCCTGAACTTTGAGGTCAACGCCTTCATGTACGATGAAGGCATCGCCTCCAAACTGGCGAACACGTTCGAACACGATCTGAAAGTATCCCGGGAAATGACGATGGACGAATACAATCGGCGCAGCATCGTCATTCGCTTTAAAGAAGCCATCTCGCGGCTGCTCTCTCCGATTCTGTAAAATGCAAAAAGCAGGAAATCCCAGTCTGATGGGCTGGAGGATTTCCTGCTTTTCTTTGAATATCACGTTGTCCTGCTCGAGCAACCGATATCGCCTTTTTTTGACTGAGTACACTCTGCCTGTGACGATTAAACATGCTCCCGTTTGAAACCTTCGCCAAGCACCTCATGCGCATTGCTGATAATGACAAAAGCCCCCGGGTCCACGGACCGGATCAATGCTTTAAGTCTTGGCACCTCGCTCTGTCCAACCACGACCATCAGCACCGTCCGCTGGTTATCCGTATAACCTCCCCGTGCTTCCAGCTTGGTCAATCCACGATCCAGATCGGCGAGAATGATCTGTGTGATCGGTTCGATCTCGTTAGAGATGATGTATGCGACCTTGGAGCTGCCAAAACCCATTTCGACGCCATCAATCACTTTGCCGGTAATATACAGACCGATGAGGGCATAGAGCGACTGTTCCAGCGACAGCACAAAGCCCGCCAAAATGATCACCGTTGCATCCATGATTACGACGCAAATCGAATAACTGAGTCCGCTGTATTTCTGCACGATGCGAGCCATGATGCTCATGCCGCCCGTCGATCCCCGGCCGCGGTATACGATCCCGATTCCCAGTCCCGCGCCGATCCCCCCGTATAATGAACCGAGCAGCGGATTCATCGTTGGCACCGTCCAATCCTTCGTCAAATATACGAAGAGCGGCAGTACGATGCTGCCGAGCACGGAACGCACGCCATACTGTTTGCCGATCAACACGAACCCTGCGATCAGGAGCGGAATATTCAGTGCCCACTGGGTGTACGCCGGTTCCAGGCCAAGCCACTCTTTCCCCAGAATGGAGATGCCTGACACACCGCCCGAAGCGATCTGGTTCGGCAGTAAAAACAGATTGAAGGCCACGGCGATCAAAAACGATCCCACGATAATCAAGGCCGTATCCATAGCGGTCCGCCAGGGGCCGTTCAAGGGAATAAAGTTCGTCATTCTTTTCTTGCGGTTGTACTGCAAATGCGGTTGTTCCTGCATGTCATCTTGCTCTCCTTTGTTGTCCATAGTGCTATATATGCCATCCCGCCGATACGGGGATTACCAATGATGTTTAGAGATTTGTATTCAAGTTATATAAACCGCAATAATCATTCACATTAGGCCACTGCGTGCGCTGTACCATCTTCCGATCGCTGTTATCCCCAGATTTTTTGGATTCCCCTTTCTGAAGGGGAACATCCGGCTGCATCGTGCGCGCACAAAAAAAGCTCCTGTATAGACCAGCATACGCCTACACGTATCCAGTCCATACAGGAACTCGATTAATCGGTTTCCACTTTAATTTGGCTGCGCAAATAACCATCGATGAATGCATCGAGGTCGCCGTCCATTACCGCTCCGGTATTTCCCGTTTCCACAGAAGTACGGTGATCCTTTACCATACTATAGGGATGGAATACATAGGAGCGAATCTGGCTTCCCCATGCAATATCCGACTGTTCCCCTCGGATTTCATCCAGCTCTTTTTGCTGCTCTTCAATTTTACGCTCATACAGCTTCGAACGAAGCATCGTCATGGCCCGCTCGCGGTTTTTGATCTGTGAACGCTCGTTCTGGCACGTTACAACGACGCCTGTCGGGATATGCGTAATCCGTACTGCCGAGTCCGTCGTATTGATGTGCTGTCCACCCGCGCCGCTCGCGCGGTAGGTATCGATCTTGAGATCTTCCGTCCGGATGTCGATCTCGACCGTATCATCGATCTCTGGCACGACGTCGCAGGATACGAAGGAAGTATGGCGACGGCCGGAGGAGTCGAACGGCGAGATGCGCACCAAACGATGCACGCCTTTCTCCGCTTTCAGATATCCGTAGGCATTGTGCCCCTTGATCGAAAGCGTTACGCTCTTGATGCCCGCCTCGTCACCCGGCAAATAATCGAGCACTTCGACCTTGAAACCGCGTTTCTCGGCCCACCGCGTATACATTCTCAGCAGCATCTGGCCCCAGTCCTGAGACTCGGTACCGCCGGCACCCGGATGCAGCTCCAATATGGCGTTCATTTTGTCGTATGGCTGGTTCAGCAGCAGTTGGAGCTCGAATTGCTCCAGCTTTTCCACAATGGCGGCTACGCTGCCGCTTACCTCTGCCGCGAGATCATCGTCGCCCTCTTCTTCAGCCAGCTCGACCATCATGGCCGCATCATCATAATCCTGCTGCAGCTTGTTGTATTGGTCTACCGAACCCTTGACCGCATTCATTTCGGCGATGACGGATTGCGCTTTTTCATTATCGTCCCAGAAATCGGGCGCAGACATTTTCTCTTCGAAGTTCTCAATCATTTCCTTTTTGAGATCTAAGTCAAAGAGACCCCCTAAGGTTTGTTAGTTTCTTGCTGATTTCACGCAGGTCATGCTTTACGCTTGGATCAATCATGTGCAATTCCTCTTTTCATTAAAGTAAGCTCCCGGCAACCGAGGAACCCATAGGTTATCCTATGAAATCCCCGGCTGCAAGGAGCCATGTGTCCTGACTATATATTATTTCCTATTCTTGGCCATGGCAATGTTTGTACTTTTTGCCGCTGCCGCATGGGCACAGATCGTTGCGTCCCACTTGATCGGCTACGCGCACCGGGCGTTTCTCGGCAGGCTCGCCGCTGGTAGAGATTTTGCTCTCGTCCACGACCGCCTGACGCTCCTGATTACTTTCGATTTGGGCCCGCATTACGTATGTGGCCACTTCTTCCTGGATCGAAGCGATCATCTGATGGAACATTTCGAAACCTTCGAATTGGTACTCGCGCAGCGGATCGGTACCGCCATACGCACGCAAGTGAATCCCTTGGCGAAGCTGATCCATCGCATCGATGTGGTCCATCCATTTGCTGTCGACCGCACGAAGCACAACCACTTTTTCGAACTCGCGTACCATTTCAGGTCCGATTCGTTCTTCACGGGCGTTGTATTTCTTCTCTACTTTGTCGAAGAGATACTCGACGATCTCCTCGGCTTCTTTGCCCCACAGATCATCCTTGGTCACGGCGCCGTCATCCAGCAATTTGCTGTTCATGTAGTCGGCCACTTCCTGCAGCTCCCAGTTCTCCGGAATTTCGTCGCTGCAGTGCGCTTCGACAATACGCTCGATGGACGGTTTGATCATATCCATGACGATTTGTTTGATATTGTCGGATTCGAGCACCTCGCGGCGCTGTTTGTAAATGATCTCACGCTGTTGGTTCATGACGTCATCGTACTGGAGAACGACTTTGCGGACGTCGAAGTTGTTGCCTTCAACGCGCTTCTGCGCCGACTCTACCGCACGGGTAATCATGCGGCTTTCGATCGGCTGGTCTTCGTCAAAGCCCAGGCGCTCCATCATGTTCAGCACGTTGTCCGCGCCAAAACGTTTCATCAGTTCGTCGCCCATCGACAGATAGAACTGCGTGGAACCAGGGTCGCCCTGACGTCCCGCGCGTCCGCGAAGCTGATTATCGATCCGGCGCGATTCGTGGCGTTCCGTACCGATGATATGAAGGCCCCCGAGCTCGGCCACGCCTTCGCCCAGGATGATGTCCGTCCCCCGTCCGGCCATGTTGGTCGCGATCGTTACCGCGCCCGCCTGGCCCGCGCCGGAGATGATTTCAGCCTCTTCCGCATGGTACTTGGCGTTCAATACCTGGTGACGCACGCCACGGCGTTTCAGCATGTCCGAGATGCGCTCGGAGTTCTCGATGGACACCGTACCGACGAGAACCGGCTGTTTTTTCGCGTGGCGTTCCACGATCTCTTCCACCACGGCTTTGAATTTGCCGTCAACGCTTTTGTAGACGACGTCGGCGTTGTCGATCCGTTTGTTCGGACGGTTCGTCGGAATTTGCAATACTTCAAGCCCGTAAATCTTCTTGAACTCTTCTTCTTCCGTTTTGGCCGTACCCGTCATACCCGCCAGCTTGCGGTACATCCGGAAATAGTTCTGGAACGTAATCGTTGCAAGCGTCATGCTCTCGTTCTGTACCTCGATGCCCTCTTTGGCCTCGATCGCTTGGTGCAGGCCATCGCTGTAGCGGCGTCCGGACATCAGGCGGCCCGTGAACTCGTCAACGATCATGACTTCCTCGTCGCTTACCACATAGTCTACGTCCCGGCGCATGATGACATTGGCTTTCAGCGCCTGCACGATATGGTGGTTCAGTGTTACGTTGGCATGGTCGTACAGGTTTTCAATGCCGAACGCTTTCTCGGATTTTGCAACACCCGCTTCGGTCAAAGCTACGGATTTCACCTTGATATCTACGGTAAAATCCTCTTCCGGCGTCAGACGTTTCACGAAACGGTCCGCTGCGTAATACAGGTCGGTCGACTTCTGGGCTTGTCCGGAGATAATCAGCGGCGTACGCGCTTCGTCGATCAGGATGGAGTCCACTTCGTCAATGATACAGAAGAACAATGGACGTTGTACCATTTGTTCTTTGTAGAGCACCATGTTATCGCGCAAATAGTCGAAACCGAATTCGTTGTTCGTTCCGTACGTAATATCGCAAGCATATGCGTGCTGCTTAAGAGCATGGTCCATGCCGCTCAGGTTGACCCCGACGGTCATGCCCAGGAATTCGTAAATTTGTCCCATTTCGGCACTGTCGCGTTGAGCCAGATAATCGTTGACCGTCACGACGTGCGCGCCCTTGGATTCCAGTGCATTCAAATACACCGGCAGCGTTCCTACCAGCGTTTTACCTTCACCCGTTTTCATCTCGGCAATCCGGCCTTCGTGCAGCGCAATACCGCCAAGCATCTGTACGTCATAGTGGCGTTTGCCGAGCACACGGCGAGATGCCTCACGCACGGTAGCAAATGCTTCCGGCAGAAGCTCATCCGTCGTTTCTCCCTTTTCGATCCGGGCACGGAACTCCTCTGTTTTCCCCTTCAGCTGCTCATCGGAGAGAGCCTGAAATTCCGGTTCCATTTTATTAATGACGTCGACCGTCTTCATCAGACGTTTAACATCGCGTTCATTCATGTCTCCGAAGATCTTTTTGACAAGTCCTAGCATGGTATACCCCTTTCGTGCAAAACAGAATAGCCCCCCTGTTGCCGCACAGCGGCATCTTCGGATGATATCATCCACTTGCCCGGGGGTGACAATGTAATACAATACTATGAGATGAATCAACTCCAGGCTTGCAAGGGTCCCTCATGAAGCCGATTCGGTATTCAACCGGACCCGGGCCCATCCAAAATGAATCCGGAATCCAAGCCGGACGAATCATGTTCATGGTGCTGTGCCTGTCATTGATAATGATTGGTGATCATTCGTTGACAATTCCCCATCAGGACAATGATTCTCTTTCATAAATTGTAACAGTTTGTAAGAGACGCCGCAACACGGCACGGCCGACTTCTTTGATCTTTCGCCGCTCCTTTGGATGAAGAATAGTGCAAAAAATCATAGCCGTTAGCCGAAGCGTTCGCCTTCATAAGCGCATTCAAATCAAAACGTCCTCAGTATGAGGTTCTTTGGCGGGAAACTGGATCGCATTAGGTATGCTAGTCGCAAACCTGAGATTATATCCTACCCATGTATTAGACGCAGAAGCATAGGGAATAGTTTCACTAAACGGCATCCGAAACTTTTTCCACTCCTCCTAGGAAAATCCAAAACCAAAAGAGCCCCATCCCGATTGGATGTAGGCTCTTGTTATATCGGATCCAGGAATCAAAGATTCCCCATGTTCAAGTACGTATTAAATTAAGTATTCATTTCATACCGCAAGCGTTTGAAACAAGCCCATTATCCTTGCTCGATCAAACCGTATTTTCCATCATTCCGTTTGTACACGACGCTAACCTCTTCATTCTCAATGTTGGAAAAAACAAAGAAATTGTGGCCGACCATGTTCATCTGCAGAATGGCTTCTTCCACATCCATCGGCTTCAGCATGAAACGCTTCGTCCGGACCACTTCCAGATCGTCGTCCACTTCGGCATCCAGCTCGGCTGTAGCCGCAATTCCGGTGGGATCCTCCACAAAGAAGTTTTTCAGGCCGCTGTCCTGGCGGAACTTGCGGTTCAATTTCGTTTTATGTTTGCGAATCTGACGTTCCAGCTTGTCAATGACAGCGTCAATGGAAGCGTACATGTCATCGCTCTTGTCTTCGGCGCGGAGCACCAGACCTTTCAAAGGAATCGTTACTTCCACCGCATGCAAACCTCTGGTCGTACTTAAAGTAACCGTACCGTCAGAGTTAAGGGGTGCATCGAAATACTTCTCGAGTCTGCTCAATTTTTTGTCGACGTAATCTCTCAAAGCATCGGTAACCTCGATTTGTTGACCTCGAATACTTAAATTCATAGGGCACTCCTCCTTTTCCTTTGCTCCTTCATTATACCACGAATGTAAGCGCCATGTAAAAACTCCGGGTGTCCGAATAATGACATCTGCACGAGCCAGTTCTTCCAGCATAGGCCAATCGCCATATTTCGCGATTTCTCGCCATTTTTAGGCGTTATCCTTGATATATAAACCCCACTAATCAATCACACAAGGCCACTGCGAGCGCAGTACCATCTTTCGATCGCTGTTATCCCCCGATTTTTTTGATTCCCTTTTTCTAAGGGAAAAATCCGGTGATAAATGCGAACGCTCCGCTTCTCCAGATTGGTTCTGCCTCTCCGTTAACGTGTGTATGTTTTTTTGCGGTTTATATAGAAGTTTTTATAAAAACGGCGCTTGAGTATGTAAATTAACCGTTTTTTCGCTGTACCAATCGCTGTGGCACGAAGAGAAGACCAATCTATGAACGCAGGCTCTCGCTGATCCGGGCGGGCGGCTTCCGTTGACAACTTCTTCTCCCCTGCCCATACGGCCTGTATACGCGGCGTTTCATGCCCTGATCAGCCGGTTTTCCCAATTCAATTTCCCAACAAAAAAAGACCCTGGCCTGAGCCAAGGTCCTACGCTAGCGTTAATTCAATTCGGTAACCATCAAACCATGTATGTAGGTCGGAATCGCCCGGATGATTATAATTTGATTACGTTAGCTGCTTGCGGTCCACGCGCGCCTTCGACGATGTCGAATTCAACGGATTGACCTTCTTCCAAAGTTTTGAAGCCTTCGGATTGAATTGCGGAGAAGTGTACGAATACGTCGCCGCCGTCTTCAGTTTCGATGAAACCGTAACCTTTTTCTGCGTTGAACCATTTTACTTTACCTTGCATGCACTAACATTCCCTTCGTCATCAAATGAAGTGAAGCCTCAGCTCGAAAACCTAGCTCACAACTCAGACTATACCATCCAAACTTATCCATTGTCAATTGGTAATGCAAATGTTTTTCTGGAATTAATTTGTAGATTAATGATGAATTATGAGGAAAGATGGGTTTTCCAGTACTATACCAGCTTAAAGGCTACATGATAAGAAGAAATTAACCACTTTTCGAAAAAAGTAAACAGCCCCATAAAAAAATAATTAGCGAAAGACGCACCGTCTTATAACATGGTAAAATCAAGGAGAACAAACATCATCGATCAGGGGGAAAATACATTCATGCATTCGCGCTTCAGAAACAGAACTCCACTTTATGTTTTACTGTTAGCCATCCTGTTCGCAGGATTATGGGCTACGACCTTCTCGGATACAGCCGAGGCCAAGGGGGAACGCATACCTGCAGAGGAATTAAAGAAGATGAGCCGATTGTCTTTCACGTTGAAAGACGCCTACCAAACGCAATATACCGTCTATATTTTCGCCAAAGACGAAGATTCGACAATCTTGTCGGAAGAAGATTACTGGACGGGAAACCAGATCGGAGACGTAAATTACACGGGTACATATCAAGCAGCACTCGTCAAAAAAGGAACAAGCTACGGAATAGTCCAGTCGGTTAACCTTGATCTGCATTCCATCACAATGCCCCAGACCTGGCACTATACCGTCAAAAGCAAAGATGCCGGAACCCCGGATATGCTGGTGATCACGGAGTGGGGATCTTCCAACTTCAATCTGGCCAAAACGTTCATTATCCGTTCTGGAGAACTGCAACGCCTAAAGTTTGTCGATCATAAAGGAAAACAGATGGAGAACGGATACGGTTACCCCGCAGGTCGAGATGAAGGTATTCGCATGCTGTCGGATGCTCAAGTCCAATTCAGATTCTACAACAATACCGTATTCAAGTATGAAGTCAGCACTTTTAAACTGAATGTTAGCCAATCGAAACTGCACCTTACCGAGTCTCGCTATGTGAATATCGACCAGCCTGGCTGGCCCAACTCCGGCATCGGGGATCACGCCTACTTGGAGAGCCTTAAATCCGCCGCCAAGCAAGGGATACTTCCAGGTCAACCTGGCATCAAACTGGGCATGAAACACTCAGCGCTTCAGTCCCTTTTGAAGAAGGCCCGGTCTAGAGAAAACGGGGAATGGGGCGGGTATTACATCTATCCCCATTACGCCATCGGCTTTACCGATTATGTTCATGAATTGAACAAAAATTCGCGGATTATGGTATTCAATCTGTTCGTGGAAGAACGCAATCTGTACCCGGATACGGTCAAATTTTGGCTTGGCAAGCCCAAGTATGAAGGGTTTAACGAGGCAGAGGGCGGCTACGACATGATTTACAAGTTCGGGGATCGAACGTTGTCGTTCCACTATGCAGACGAATTTGAAGATCAAATCTATCTGGCAACGATATATTGAGTGCTGAAAAGAAGATGTTAGTATATCGTAAAATAAACAAGCCCCCAAAAATATCATGGTGGGCTTGTTATGAGTTCAAATCCTTAGGAGTACCTAACTTCTGGAGTCCTCTCTCCAGCCCCAAATGAAGTACGAGGCATCCAAACCTGTATGAAAAAGCAAATCAAAAATGGAAACGTAGTGGTCAAAGGGAGGGTAAAACTGACTATATTCGGGATAAGAATTATAGTCTTTATACACCAACTCTATCCCTGCTTCTTCAAATTTTGAAACTTCTATATAATTATTGGCTGATGGACCGGATACATAAACATCCGCACTCACTTTCTTCAACAGGTTCACCAGTCTGTCCAATTTTCTTCCTTCAACTTCAAATTCATTCGAATTTTTAAATGTAGCGGAAATACCCAGTAAATCTTTTGCTACATACTCATTGATGAATTGATTCAATTCCGATAGCCTATCCCACTTCTTCTCCGTATAGATATAATCCAAAAACGTTCTATATCTTTTGAAGTATGGGGCCTTGGAATACAATGCGTTTAATGTTTTATAGTGTTACAAAGCCCAGATGCTTCCCCTAGTTGGATGTCGGCCAAAATTGCAGCCATTTCAAGGGCATGAGTACAGGATGTGGTCAATAACGCATTGGATGCATCGAATTTGTTTCTGAACCATAGACTGCATTTTGAAGTGAAGGCGCCATCTCCCGAGAACTTGTTCAACTTAATGGCTTCCTCAACATACTTAATTTCTGTTCCAACAATCGCGGGAACATTATAGGGGATCATCCTAAATCCCTCCTTAGCATCATTACAAAAATTTCGGGTCATTCCTTACTTTGTCCATCATCCGTGCAAAAACTGCGTTCGGATCAAATATCTCTCCCGCACGATCCTTAGCCTTTTTTCTTTCTTGTAACCGGAATTCTTCACTGATTATCCAATGATCAATGTAGTTATCCAATTCTTCCAGACTATTGATCAGATTGGCTCCACCCAATACATGAGAAACATCCCCGATTGGATAAGATATGACAGGGACTCCTTCGTATAATGCATAAGCTGCAGAGGTCCCACCTCCGATTCTTGGAGGATTTAAATATATATCGCAAATGGAGTAGAGCGCAGATAGGTCATTTTGATATCCCATAAAAATAATATTTTCACTTAATGTATTAAAACTTTGAAAATGAGAACGCTCAATATCACCTACAATGAGTATCTTGATTTTGGGTTTTCTTGCAAGCAGAGAGTCAAGACCTTCAAGAAAATCTACGGAAAGATCTTCAACCAACCTGTTCCCTACAATGACGATGCTTAGATCTGACTCCGTTAATCCCCATTCTTCCCTGAACAATTTCTTTCCAGTACTGAATGCGGTGTAAGCAAGCTCACTCTCTACTAGCTGTTGCTCGCGGTCCTCCAAATACTTAAGCATTTTATAGTCAGACTCTTTGGTTTTTCGAAACAATACGGAGAAGGTTCCCATTGTAATAGGGAATTCCATTGTACAAGGTATAGTAATAACTGGCACATAGTTGGAGCATAGATCAGCTGTCAAATTTGATCCGCCTATGGAAAGAACGCATTCGGGCCTTACTTCTTTGATCATCTCGAAAATATAATTCATCTCTGAAATCGAGGGCATGCTCGCTTTGAATTGATAAAAGGTAAAGTTGTGCTCATCCAAAATATTAGGTTGGTTATATTGTTCAAAATAAGTATACTTTTTACCGTCAAAGTATGGAGTTGCCATTTCTCTTGGCATATCAGCCGTATTTATAAGGATTACATTTTTACCCATTTGATTTAACAGCATTTCGCAATAATCAATGGTTATTTTTGTAGGCGCATGATTTTTGGTAAGGAATTGATTGGTTATTACAACAACCAGACCAGAATTTCTGTTTTGGAGAGGTATCCACACATCTTTGCTAAAATTGGCGTTAAAAAAGTTATAAATATTTTCATATAACTGATTAAATCTTAAACCCAGTTTTTCTCTTAATTCAGGCATGCCAAATAATTTACTCATAAGCTGCCAATAAATAAAAATATACGACTCTGCATCAATTTCAGCATTATTCTCCATAATACCCATTATTCTGTTCAGGGCATTGTATGAATTCGACTTTGATAGCAGAAAAGAATCGATAAAAATCTGAATTCTCCAATCATATCCATAACCTTTAAGCTCCATTAGGCTTTCTATACCGGGTATATCATTTATTTGGTTTTCTTGTGCCGCATTTTCAAAAAGGTCATTCAAGTTATTAATGGCCACTTCAATCGAAGAACCCTGATTTATAATCTGCTCTATGGAGTTAACCATAATACAACCCCTCCCGAACATCCATCAGGATGTTTATCCAGTTCATTTAATTAATATATCGGCTTGCAGTCTGAATATCATAAGGCGATATCTTCTTTCACGCATCGGAAACCTTAACCCACGAAGCTATCATTCGTTTCACGTCCCTTGAAAAAAATAGAACCAGCTGCGCTCAAAGGCAACACCGGTTCTACCTCACCAATTCATATAATTTAATTTTTTCTGGCTACAATCTGAAGCTGACCAAGATATTCAGAACCCGAGGAAATTTGAAGGATCTCAAAATCATGCATTTTCATCAAGATACGCAACGAAATATGATCATACAAGATGACATGCAGGGGTGGGTCTAAATGTCTCCATTGACTCCCCCTATGATAACTAGCACTGGAATTGACATTAGGGGTATTGGCCACAAATAGCCCGCCTTTTTTCAATATCCTCTTAACATTCTTCATGAAATTATGAGGAGTCGGAATATGTTCTATGACATCCCATGCAGTTACTACGTCAAAACTCTCATCTTCATATAATTCATCGTTCAGAGTTCCTGTAATAATGTTTAATCCATAGTTTTCCCGGCCTTCATTGGCAGCTTTTTCAGAAACCTCTATTCCAGCCACAGTCCAATAACGGAATTGCGCTTCGGCCAGAAAATGTCCCGTAGAGCAGCCGATATCGAGCAGTACCCCTCTCGGGTAACGCGTCTGATTAACGAAAGATTCAACCAAATCCATTCTAATTTCGTAGTTACGCATCATCCCAGGTGTGATGTCCGAGATCTCTGTGCTCCAACCCATCTTTTGCCGATGCTCTTTGGAATAATACATATTCTGATAAAATAAGGTCAAATACTCCTCCGTTGGTTGAGGATCCATAAAAACGGAACCACAGTTATTGCATCGATGCAGACTAGTATCAAAACGGTCGTGTCCCTCGATATGGTACAACTCGGCGTAGCTTTGCCCGCTGCAAATGGGGCAAGCGTTTAATTCATCTTTGTATTGGTACCCTTTCGTTGTTCCGGTTTGTGACCGATTCGGTCCTTGGGATTCATAGGAACTCAAAACACCGATAATTTCATTAGCCCTATGTTTATAGGTATGCTTATCCAAAATGTGATTGTAAAGTTCGCCAACCAATTCTTCCCTTTCGTTCCTATGGGTCAAGTAATAATCGGCCTTCACCAATAAATCCTCAAGACTGACAAACGATATTGCTTCCCATGCATCAGGAAAAACAAGTTCCATATCCTTTTTGTAGTCGCTTAATACAAATCCTTTGGAAGCAAATACATCGAATACTCGATTATTAACGGATGTCTCCAATTGAAGTGAGGATATGTTCAAATTCACAGCATGCAGTTGATACACCTGGGACAATTCCTCATAAGGAATAGCCGGATGATTAATGGTATACTCATTCAGTTTCTGCTGGGAGCCATAAATATGCATGTCCACGCCAATGAGGCTTCCAAGAACTTGCCTTCTAAAGATCGAACTTCCTCGTACGTGAATAGGGCCGTAGATGTTGGTCCAAAATTCCTCAGGATAATTTTTATAAAGAAAGGCAATAGGCTGAAACTCTTCTAAAGAGAGTGCCTTCATGCAAATATCATATACCGGAATGTGGAAATCAGCTGATTTTTGATGGATAACATAATCGATGAATCTTTGTTCGATATGGTAATTCATTTGATCGAAGGGAGGACATAGATTCATGCTTCCGACGAATGCAAGCTGGTTTTCTTGTCTCTGAATATCGGGAATAGGATGAAACTTTCTTGGATTCGTCGCCAGCAAAATCGGGTGAACCCGATTAATACCTTTTTCAATAAGTATTCTTTGGAAATAACTATCCCACACAAAATGATAATAGAACGAAGGATTCTCAATGAATTCATTTTGATGGACCTTATCCAAAACAACAATGGGGTTATCATAGTGAAGGCAAATTACAGGAATTCCGCTATTCCTCCATACAAAATCGCCCCATTTATCCCTTATGATACCTTTATAACCATAACCTATGATATAATCCGGTTTGAAATTGAGAACCGAATGGTAACCTATGGTATTGAAATTTCCATCTAAGGGAACAGTCAGTACTTCTGCTCCAACCTCTTCAAATGCCTGAGCGTAATCATGAATAACATGGGGTCCAATTTGCCCTTTACCTTGCAAAAATGCGATCTTCAAGACTTCATCTCCCAATAATCCGTCTATAGTCTGTTCATTTCATAAAAAAAATTAAAACAGCCTGGTTCTTTTGATTCAAACAAGCTAACCAAAAGTCCAGGCTACTCCATATGAGTGACAACATGAAATATATGCTGTACCTAAACCCGCATAAAGTGTCATTACGAAGAGCAATGCCCTAATTCGGAAAGTTATCCGCCATCAATAGCAACACGGATAGCCTTAACGACATCCTTAACATCTTCGGTTGTCATCTTGGGAAATAACGGCAGCGTGATCGCAGTCTCGTAGTATCTCTCTGCATTTGGGCACAGTCCCTTAGCAAAGCCAAGTTGGTGATAATATGGCTGCAGATAAACCGGAATATAGTGAACGTTTACTCCAATGTTGAGTTCTCTTAATTTTTCAAATATCTCTTTTCGAGTGCGCTCAAAAAATTCGGGAAGAAAACGAACAACGTACAGATGCCAGCTGGAATTGGCCTTGGGATGCTGATACGGCAGGACAAGCCCGGGAATATCAGCCAATTCCCTATTGTACAACTCGATGATCTCCCTACGTCTGTGAACAAAACGATCCAGCTTGTCCATCTGGGATACGCCTAATGCTGCCTGAATATCGGTCATCCGATAATTGTAGCCCAGCGATTGCATCTCGTAATACCATGGGCCGTCGTTTCTGGTCATTTCATCCGGATTACGAGTCATGCCATGACTCCGGAACTGAATTAACTTTCGATAAAATTCCTCATTATCCGTGACGATTAATCCGCCTTCTCCCGTCGTTACATGTTTAACGGGATGAAAGCTAAACATCGTCATATCCGCCCATGTTCCCACTTTACGACCATCATAATCAGCTCCAAGCGAATGGGCCGCATCTTCGATCACAATAAGCCCATGTTTTCGGGCTATTTCGGAGATTCGGTCCATTTCGGCAGGTTGGCCTGCAAAATCAACAGCGATAATCGCTTTAGTGTTAGGTGTGATTTTTCCTTCCAATTCATTCGGATCTATATTATATGTTTCTAGGTTGATATCACAGAACACCGGGGTTCCGCCTTGATAAAGCACGCAATTGCTGCTTGCCAGAAATGTCAGCGGAGTCGTTATGACTTCGTCACCCACCCCAATTCCGGCCGCAAAACAAGAGCCATGCAGTGCGGCTGTTCCATTGGTGAAGGCCACACCATACTTGGCCCCAACATAGTCGGCTACTTTTTGTTCGAAGGCCTGGATCGCAGGCCCTTGCGTCAGAAAATCGCTTCTCAATACATCGATGACGGATTCAATATCCGTTTCATCCAGCCACTGCTGACCATATGGAAGCATACTGGATCTGGGCTGAAATGATTCGCTCATGTATTCCCCTCCTATTGAAGACCACCTTGTGCAATCCACTGTGTTGTGCGGGCAATTCCTTCTTCAAGGGACACCTCAGGTTCCCAGTCAAGCAGTTTTTTCGCCTTTGCTGAATTACAGAGCAGCTTCTCAATTTCGCTTTGGGGATGAATGTGCTCCACATGTTTGATTTTTTTTGGGTCCTTAGCTATGAGTTGAGCCAAGTCATTCACCGAGATATCTCTACCTAATCCTGCATTTACTACCTCACCGTTTACGGCGTCGCTGAATCCAGCGGCCACCACAAAACGGGCACAATCCTCGACATACAGCAAATCGCGCGTCTGCGTACCGGAACCGTAAATGTTCAGCGTTTTACCATCCAGTTCATTTTTGATGAAGATGGCCACTACGCCACCCTCCCCACCCGTTTTCTGAAAAGGACCGTACGTATTGAACGGACGGATGACCACAGTAGGCAAGCCATAAGCATAATAATAGGAGAGAACCATGTTTTCAGCGCCAATCTTGGCTCCCGCGTACGGAGAAGCCGGTTTGGTTGGATGCAGCTCATCGATCCCCTTTTCATCCGCGCAACGATCATATACCATACATGTACTCATAAACACTACTTTGGTGTGATGTTTACGGCATTGTTCAAGGATGTAGAAGGTTCCAACCGTATCATTATTAAAGGTAGTCCGGGGATCGTCAATCGAATCCTGTACATTAATGGAGGCTCCCAAATGATAACATATCGAGAATTGGTGTTTGTCAAACAAATCGCTCAACAAGTTCTCATCCAGAATGGTCCCTTCGATAAAAGCTTTCAAGTTAGGATGATTCTCAAACTCCGCAATATTCGAAGCGCGACCATTGGACAAGTCATCCAGAATCCATACAGAATGGCCTTCTTCCAATAGACGCTTTGCCACCCAACGTCCAATAAAACCGGCGCCGCCCGTTAACAAAATATTATGTGCCATTTTAGATAACCTCCCAGGTAAGTGGTGTTCCTTTAGTTACGTCTTTGGATACTGCGCGCCCCAAAAGCTCATCCAAATATTTCGTAGGCAGGCCCAACCCTGGGCGGATCGCCTTAATGTTATCCTTTGTCAATATATCTCCTTTGTTTAGATCCTTGGATATATATAAAGACCGCCGGTGTTTAAGAGACGGTTTCTCTCGCTCCGTTGCCCCATAAGTGATCTGTCCTAGTGACTGCCAAGCTCTCTCCGATTCCGTCACAAGTGCAGCCAGCTCCTCCGGCTCTAAGGAGAATGCGGAGTCCACTCCACCATCCGAACGTCTCAAAGTAAAATGTTTTTCGATCACAACGGCTCCCAGAGCCACTGCAGCTACAGAAACACCAACTCCCATGGTATGATCCGAGATACCGACGGAACAACCGAATAATTGCTCCAAATGGGGGATGGTCATTATATTGGTATTTTCAGGTGTTGCTGGATACGTGCTCGTACATTTGAGCAGCACCAAATCTTTACAACCGGCTTCACGGGCAGCCCTAACGGTCTCATCCAATTCAGCAATGGAGGCCATCCCGGTAGATATAATCAAAGGTTTCCCTGTTGCAGCCACTTTGCGGATCAACTGAATATCCGTATTCTCAAATGAGGCAATCTTGTAGGCCGGAACATTCAAACTCTCTAGGAAGTCCACCGCTGTTTCATCAAAAGGAGTGCTGAATGCCAGCATTCCCAGTTCAGCTGCCCGGTCAAAGATCGGCTTATGCCACTCCCATGGCGTATAGGCCTCCTGGTATAAAGAATAAAGGGAATTTCCCTTCCAGAGGCTATTAGGATCTTCAATAAAAAAATCGCCTTCATGGATATCCAAGGTCATGGTGTCTGCGGTGTAGGTCTGAAGCTTCAATGCATCCGCTCCAGCTTTTGCAGCTGCCTCTACGATTTGCAAAGCGCGCTCCAGGGACTGATTGTGATTTCCCGACATCTCTGCGATGACAAACGGTTTATGGTTGCGACCGATCCATCGATCGCCAATCTGTAAATGCATTATAAATCCCTCCCTAATTCCTGTTCATGATTTAAGTTAATGGAGTACTTATATTCTACGCATTCTTCTCCTTCATGTTGGAAAATGCCCTTTAATTCAAATCCTGCCTTTTCAAAAGTTACGACTGACGGTCTATTTCTGGTTTTGATGAGGGCCTTTAATTGATTACTCCCCAATTTCACGGAATTTCCTTCTACGAATTGGATAAATTCGATGAGGATTTTGCTTCCTAATCCCTTGCCCCGGAGCTTTTTGTCTATTAAAAAACTGATGACCCCATTTTGGTCTACACGCAAGAACCCTAATGGTTCTTCTGTCATCCCATCCTCAGCGATGTATAAATGAACGGTATCATCCGCCATTTTCTCTACGAACCATTTCTCATGATCTTCTTTAGATATCTTACTGGTATTGAAGGACATATTCCTTGTGACTTCATCGTTAGCCCACTCATAAAGCAGCCATATATCAGAAGACTTCACAATTCTAAATTTCATTCCATTCCCATCTCCCAAATATAATCATCCACGAGTTAACATTGAAATCACAGGATGCTCACCTTTTTTGTGCAGTAGCTTATTAAACTCAAGACAGTTTTTCCTTATCTGTTCCATAGGAGCCGAAAATGCAAGACAAGACTTCAGGAAACTTAAAATATCAATTTCCTTGACACTCTCGCTTCTCCCCAAATTGAATACTAACTCCTGTTGTCCAGCAGCTAACGTACCTTCAATTTGATTATCCGCAACAATAATGATCCCAGAGGGAACCCCCATGAAGCACCGTTCAATCATAGTAGTTCCTCCAGCACCAATAGCGAAGTCCGCATTCGCAAGCAATGTAGGCATGTGGGTACTTTTATAAAATGAAACACCTTTCAAAGGCAAACATCTGCGGTGTAATTCTTCCTTTATTGGATTAATCGGCCCTGCTACAATATGAAAGTGACTTCCAATCAACTGACTTGAATGTTTCTCTATAGTACTTAATATTTTTGATATTTCGTTGGTAGGGTCACCACCACCAAAATTAACAACAAATTCGATTTCAGAGTTTTTTTTCTTTTGTTTGTGTTGATGTTGGTAATAATCCGGATGTAATAGAAAAAATGTTGGTCCCAAAAAAAGTTCGGCGTGCTGCGGAACGAGTCCTACATACCTTTTACCCTGATTAGATTGCATATTTTGGTCGAGCAGAGCATCACAATCATGCTTTCGGTTTGCCAAGTCGTCGATAACCAAGATCTTGTGGACGACCGGACGCAGTCTTTCTTCCCACATTTCATCTATTCGGTAGTGATCGATAATCAGCCAATCTATTTTTTTGTTTTTTATAAGTTCTATTGTACATTCGGCGTCTATACGTGCATCGAATACATGTAATGAGTGTTCCTTCGTCTTCGATACTTCAAATTTCTCGAGCTTTAACTGCTCTTCCAGATTTATCGGAAAATCCGAATTACAAATAAAGCCGATTTGAACTTCACCCGTTTTCTTCAGCATCTTGGCCAAGGTTAAACAACGCGTAAAATGTCCCATACCCATAGAAGAAGAAGCACTCGTGCGAATAACAACATATTTCATAAACTCCCCCATCTCTGGTCCTGGATCCGGTGTTTATTCCCCTAACGCCTTCTGTTTAATATTGGCATTTATCGCTTCCAAATCAGGCCTCTCCGAAAGAAGTTGGTGGATATCACCCCAATGGAAAATATCCCCATTGTATAACAACTCATAAATTAGGGAAATTAATCTCCAATCCTCCGGCGTATCCAATGTAAGTCGATATTTCGATTCATCACTGGTATTAGCATACTTATGAATTTTAAACAACTCGGGGTGCTGATATATATATGGAGTTACGTGCTCATGTTCGTAATCAAGGGTTGCCTCCAGTTGGCATTTTCTTAAGGCTTCGAAGGTAAACACCTCCGTATCCAACCCCCGGGGAAAAGTGGCACTCAGACTGCTGCTCGAATAATCATAATCACTTTTTAGAAAATGCTGAATTACTTTATCTGAAATGACTGGATCAAGGAGCGGACAGTCAGAGGTGATACGAACGATATGATCGGCATCAAATCTCTTGGCAGCTTCATAATATCGATTAAGGACATTACTCTCGCTGCCCCTGTAGGAGGCTACCCCGTATCGTTCAGCCTCATCGCAGATGATTAAATCTTCTTCCAACTGAGAAGTTGCTACTATAACCTGGTCCACTGAGGAAAGCGCAAGGCAACGAGTGATTACATGGCCGAGAACTGAACGATCTTTTAGAATCTTCATCACTTTTCCGGGCAGGCGGCTCGAACCCATGCGAGCTTGAATAATAGCTACTGTTTTCATAGACTTCTCCCCCTTATTTAACCAGACCTTCTGTCTCCAGCCAATCCGAAATCAGGCTTTTTGAGATTGGATTAAACTGTAGGGAATCGAAGTCAGGATCCTCATTACGTCTGATATTACCACTGTATAACGCGGGAATTACAAACATATTTTCTGTTTCCTCTGCCACTGCATATTCATCCATTGTCATTAACTCTTCATATCTCTTTTCGCCAGGTCGAAGCCCAATATTCCGTATTTCAACTTCTGAATCGATTCGATAACGTTTCGTTACCAAATCAATCATGACTTCTGCCAAGTCGCCTATACGGATGACCGGCATTTTCAGAACGAATACCTCCCCGCCCTGCGCTCTATTATTCGCCTGAAGTATAAGCTCTATCGCTTGAGATGGCGTCATCATGTATCGAAGCATATTAGAGTCCGTTACGGTTATTCTTCTGTTCTCCAGGATTTGCTTTTTGAATAGAGGAATAACAGAGCCTCTTGATCCCATGACGTTTCCAAACCTTACGGATGAAAAAATGGTTCCTTTTGAGCCTTTTTGAAATTCGGCAGCCGAAATCAATCTTTCGGCCGTAAGCTTGGTAGCCCCATACGTATTGGTTGGTGAAATCGCCTTATCCGTACTTGTGAACAGCACTTTGGTGACATTATTTTCCAAGGCTGCCTGTATCACATTTTGCGTGCCTATTACATTGGTTTGAACGGCTTCGAAGGGATTATATTCACACGAAGGGACATGCTTCATTGCAGCGAGGTGAAATACATAATCAATTCCCTCCATGGCTCTTGTCAAGCGCTGCAGGTCTCTTACGTCACCGATCAGGTATCTAAGCCGATTTGCATCTTTTTGAAACTCAATGTTCATTTCATATTGCTTATGTTCGTCCCTGCTAAAGATCCGGATCACTTGGGGCTCTTCCAGCAATAACCTTCTTACAAGGTGATTGCCGATCGTCCCGCTTCCACCAATAATGAGAATTTTTTTACCATAGTATTCGTTGTACATCACTCATAACCGCCCTCTACATATTAATGGCATCAATTCTTCGGACAGACTCTTCGAAAACAGTTTTCAGCATCGGAATCTTGCTTTCAATTTGATTCACCAGAGATCCCAGATGGTTATGAATAAGGTCCGCTTTTCGAATCAAATTTTGCTCCATCGCAATTAAAGGCTGATGCTGGTCAAAATGCGCAATTTCAAGAGGCAAAACAATCTCATAAATGGTTGCAAACCATTCTCTAAAGACGATATCAGACCAGGCTGTTTCAATTTCGGCAATGGTCCGCTGGCACTTGGCGGGCTTAATCCGGCTAAGTTCCCGAATCGTATTTATCTTTTTCCGTAGTACGGACAGTTCAGCTTTCATCCCGGTTAAATCTTCCATCGTATTTATGATCTTTTCTTTTACGCGATGTATTGAATCCTGATCAACCCGATCTATTTCGCTGTTAAAGATACCGGCTACCTGATTCGCATCGAATTCACGATCCCGAATAAGTTCGTACACCTCTTCTACCGGCATCCATGTGGTGCCTTCCAGAACTGCTCCATATCTTGTGGAATTGATAAACTCGATTCCGGGCAAAGCTTCGAATAGATTTTCAAGTGAAACTTTCATAAAAATAAAGCTATCGCTTGCTTGATTATAAGATCCTTGAACGTTCGGAACCTTATGAGGCGCCTTTTCTACCAAGGAGGCTATTTTTTCATCATCGATATGTTCAACCCCGTCGGCATAAAACTGCCCTCCCGGGAAAGACAGGTCTTGGCCCATCATGATGATTCTTCTCGCTCCCATCCACACGGCAGCCTGAATCGCTGTTCCCGTTACCGTTGGAGTCGGTGACAGTGCTGTTTGAGCTTTATCTATCTCCATAAAATATTGGGATACCTCATCATTGCTCATTACAGCATGTATTTTATGATCCGTTTTTCGATCCGTAATTTCATAATAAGACGTAGACGCATATAGTAGAGGTGTCTCCAATGTCCTCGGATCCGAGAACACTTTTCCATTGATCGGACCACCGTCCAACGTAACAGCAATGTGCGGCTGTATACCATGTTTAACAAGGGCTTGAATGCTTGAGCCAGCACTTAGTATGAGCGCATGAGGGTATAAGCGTTTAATCCACTCTATATCCGCCTTCAAAGAAGGGCCTGAAGCTACAACTACAGCCGTACTATTTGGAAAAACATTCCTCAAGCTTTCGATCGGAGTGGATGACAGCATATCCGCCATTTGGTAGAGTCCGTTACGAACCCAATCTTCCTTAAAAAATTGGTGGGTTTTCAGGTTCGAGTCATACGTCACTTGAAACTCTTCAAACTTGCTCTTGATCCCTCTCAAAACATCCATCTCTTGCTCCAAATAATAGCGAAGAGCCACAAAGGCAAGAGTCTGCTGCATATGGACAGCGGCCATATAGAAAACTGCATTTAATTGATCTTCCCCAATGCCTATATAATACAGGTTCCGATGGTTCAGCAAATCCCTAAGATCATAATTTACTATAGTTTTGTAAAATTGATGTACGTCAGGCTCGTACACATACAACAGCCGATCAGGGTACATCTCCAACAAATCGGCTATGGCCAAGCCTTGGGCAAACCCATATATGAAGATGCATCCCGTGCTTTCAACCGATTCGCGAACAGCCTGAAGCCATTCATGATCCCGTTCAACGCGTTCAATATAAGTGAAGGTGTCTTCCTCAAGGGAAGTTTCGAACGAAGCGAATTTATGTGCAACATGAGAAAAACGTTCTTTCAGTACATTTAAATTTAACATTAAATTCGACAAATCCACATACCACCATTCTGGGCTTTATATTTCATTTATCGGTATACGCTGAATGGAAATGAACATTTCCTCAAAAATACTGAAATGAAGGAGGGACGCGCTCTCCCCTATTGTAAAGATAATGAAAACGCAACTTCCAACTCTGTTCCGTTAACTTCGCCAGGTTCTAACTTCCCCTGGTTTCTCTTGCCCCAATCGTCACCAAAAAACACAAATGACCCATACGAAGAGTGCTTTTCTCAAAGCGCTCTCCGTATGGGTCCAAGTTTTTGGTGAAGTTATTTTCGCTGGTCAATAAACAGACCATCTATCATATACGATTGATGATATGCATTTTGCTGAACACGAATTACTCCCTGTTTCTGCGTCCATTCCCCTGCTTCATCTTTGAGCTGATGCATCCGACGAAGAATGCTGCTATCAAAACCGAGGATGTTTTGAATCATTTCACGATGCTGATCATTAATTTCGGATCGAAGCAATTGAAGCTCCTTCATAATTTCTTCCCTTGTTTCGGTCATCCGTGTAAATTCTTCATGATCCCATTGGTCCAAATGTTGAACCGCCTCTTCGGTGATCTCTTGCAGCTTCCCGAGTAAAATATCAACCTCGCCCGTACTCATCAAGCTCCACCAGGAATTCCGGAGACTTTACTTGCTTCCATCCAAGCTTCACGCAGCTCCAACAAGTGCTCCAATACTTCATTGGCTTTGGTTGCATCCTTGCGAACATTGGATTGAATCAAAAGGTGCAGCATATACTCATATATTGCCAATAGATCTTTGGATATGCTGTAATCAAAATTAAGGGAAGAAATCAGCTCGTTGACGATAGCCTGAGCCTTACAAAGATTATTGTTCGCTTTCTCGTGGTTACGTTCACTAATACCTTCTATTCCAGCCCGGACGAATCGAATCGCCCCATCGTACAACATAATCAGCAATTTGGATTTCGATGCGGTTTGGGCTTGGGCTTGCTGATATTTCTGATAGGGTGAGTTGATCAATGTCTTCGTTCCTCCTTTTAAATCCTAGAAACCAGCCAGTGCCGATGAAGTTGAATTATACCTGTTTATAGCTGTCTCCATAGCGGTGAATTTTTTATAATAGTTGGTTTCGATTCTGTTCAGTTTACTGGTCAGCTCGCCGATGCGACGGTCCAAAGCTGTAAGTGCTTCCCCCATGGTGCTATTGGCCATAAATGTTGAAGTCAGATCTTTGCTTACTTGGGAAGTACCAGCAGTCTCTGCCATCTGCTGTAAAGATACATTGGTGATTTTACGCATTTTTGCAAGCAAACCGTCCGATTGTTTATAGTCATTATCCGTAAAGGATGAACTATAATTGGTTGAGAAGAAATTGGTCACAATATCCGGATCTTTTTCCAAAGCTTCTTTGAGCTTGTCCGTATCCAGCTGCAATTTACCATTGGTCTGATACGTGCCTGTTGTAATCCCGAGCTCCGTCAGCATCAAAGGTTTTTTGACGGTTGATGTGGTGCCATCGGCATTAGTAACCTCAACCGTTCTCCCGATATCCACGCCTTGCAGCATCGCTGTTCTCATATCCGATATGGTTCTCTGCAATATGCTGTCGTTTTTGAGCATGCCGCTTTTGGCTTTATCGGTCCAGAGCTTCGCTTCCTCATCACTCATTCCAGCTCGTTCTTCTGTAGACAATGGCGCATATTTTTTATAGCGTTCTTCACTAACTTTACTATTCAAGGAAGATAAAACGTCATTGTAGGCATCCACGAAGCCTTGAACCGCCTCTACGACTTTATCTGTATCCTTGGAGATCGCAATCCGGGAGGCTGTGCCGTTTGTTGGAGTTGTTTCATTAAGCGTTAATGCAACTCCATTGATATCAAAGGTGTTGGATGATTTAGTAACCGTAAGCCCATTGATGACAGCTTCGGCGTCTAGCCCCGTTTTCACGTTCAGGCCAAACGCACTGGTGATCCCGGGATCGATTTGCAAAGCACTGGTTGATCCCGTAGTTTTGCTTGTCAGGGACAAACCAGTTTTGGGATCATAAATAGCGGTTACTCCCGCAGTTTTATTGTTATTTACTTTCGCTACAAAAGCATCGATCGTATCTCCGGCATCCAGGTCGATCTGGGCATTGCCTATTTGGTACGTTCCTGTAGCAATGCCAAGCCCTCCAAGCGTTGTGGACGAACTTTTTTCGGTCCAGTTTTCCGAAACCCCGCTTGAGGCCGTCGCCAAGCGATTTACTCTCACTTCAAGCATACCGCTCGCTGACGATGAGGCTACAGCAGTCACTGCCGTAGTATTTCCGGTAACGGTTGCCTTCTGGGCATTCATCACGGTGCTTGAACTTAGTTTTGTTATTTTGTCTTGAAGAAACGTGACCATCTTAGTGCTCACTTCTCTGTAACTTTCCCTCTTCCATTCCATAAGCTGTTTTTGTTGATTCAGTTTATTGAGAGGTACGCTTTCTGCAGTCATCAGCTTTTTGACGATTGCATCAATATCCAGACCGGACGAAAAACCTGAAATTCTGGTAACCATTCACTTCTCCTCCTCATTATATTTTTTTGTCTACGATGATTCCCGTGATCTCCATCATCTTCGCAACCACGTCCAAAATTTTTTCAGGCGGGATTTCACGAATCAGGTCCCCGGTTTCTTTATTCAAAACTTTGATTGTAATGGCGTGTGTTTTATCATGCACAGATATTTCCAATGTTCTCTGGGGTCCCTGAATGGCCTCGATGGCTCTCTGCAATTCCCGAATAGATTGTTCCTGGGTTTGATGCAGCTTGGGTATGGTGGTTACGGGTGGGGGCTGCAAAGTTGAATCGACATCATTCGGATTGGAGGACGAATCGCTTTTTGGATAGGGCCTCATTGGTCCAGGCAAGTTCCCACTAATTCCGTTCGAAATACTCGAGTCCATACTTTCCCTCCATTTGGTTTAAAATAAAATATCCAGCTTCTTCCCATCGTTAACTTATATATCGGTAAAATTTCGCTATTCTTTATGAATTTCAAGAAATTTAATTAAAAAAAGGCCCCGCTTGTAGCGAGGCCTTTCCAAACATGTTTTCGAAATTAACGCAGCAAGGACAGAACGCCTTGTGGCGCAGAGTTCGCTTGAGCAAGCATGGATTGGGAAGCTTGCAGCAAGATGTTGTTTTTGGACAGGGCAACCATTTCTTTCGCCATGTCAGTATCACGAATACGGGACTCGGAAGCAGTCAAGTTCTCAACTGTTGTTCCCAAGTTATTGGAAGTGTACTCCAGACGGTTTTGTACCGCACCCAGGTTCGCACGTTGTGTAGCCACTTTTTCAATCGCTGAGCTAATATTGGACAAAGATGTTCCTGCACTCAAGTTCGAGAAGCCGGTTGTCACAACTTTAGCAATGTTAATTTTGAATTTAGAATCATCCGCTTGGATGGATACGCTCGAAGTAGCAGCACCTTTGATTTTGATGCCGTTGAAGTTCGTGTTAGACATGATGGAGTCAATTTGTTTACCAAGCTGTCTCAACTCAGCGTTGATGTTGGATTTGTCTCCGGAGCCATATGTTCCGTTTTCTTTTTGCACGTTCAGTTCTTTCATACGTCCCAGCATGGAGCTGACTTCGTTCATTGCGCCCTCTGCAGTTTGTGCGAAGGAGATCCCGTCTTGAACGTTACGTTGAGCTTGCTCCAAACCACGGATTTGACCGCGCATTTTCTCGGAGATCGAAAGACCTGCAGCATCGTCAGCTGCACGGTTGATGCGCAGACCGGAAGACAATTTCTCCATGTTTTTGCTTGCGTTCGCACTGTTCAGACCCATGTTGCGGTGTGTATTTACTGCTTGAAGATTGTGGTTGATAATCATTTGATTTTCCTCCCTGAAATGGTAATATTCCCACATCCATGTGGTATAAGCGTCTTCACAGGTCGGCCGCCCCGAAGATTTCTCGCTCTATTATATATATCGACACCATGCCGTAACTTGTTTATAGCTTGGCCACAATTTTATACATATTTTTTTAAAATACAAACGGTGTATTAAGAACCGTTATTCCCGCGATTCAGTTTTTTGACCTCATCCTTCAGTTTAGACAGATCCATGACAGCATCCTGGTTGCTTTGCTGAATGGCATCAAGAATTTCTTTGCGATAGATTTCGATGTCACGGGGCGCGGTTATTCCTATTTTTACATTCTCGCCATCTACCGAAATCACGTTAAGAATGATATTATCTGCAATCACAATCGATTCGCCTTTCTTCCTTGATAAAACCAGCATTAAACCTCTCCTCCTTCTTCCTCTCTTTTCCACAGATAATGCTTTGTCCTGTAATCCGTATTCTGAAGAACAATCTGCTTGCCAAGCTTTTTCTCCCGATTGAATACCACAGGAGCCAGCAAGTTAGCCGAGGATTTGGACATCTCGCTGTGAATCGTAATAATGCTGCGAACCAAGACCTGGCCAGGATCTGTTATGGAAAGCTCATCCACGTTCTCGGGAGAAAGTTCAAACTCATAATCCACTTTAAAGTCGAAGGGATTAATTGTAATAAACGAGATCGCCGGATTGTCAACCGCGGTCAACAGGCTAAATACTTCGTCATGCTGTTGTATTTCAAAGGCTTTTAGTTCTTCAAAGCCAGGCAGACCTTTCGAAAAGGTATAAATCTCTTTCATTGTTGTTTCATTCACAAGTCTCACCTCAGGATTCATTTTTTAATCTGAATAAAAAAGCTATGGACCGTTCCATGGCCATAGCTTAATTGTTTGTGCAACTATTGAACAGATATCATTCATTTAACGCATAAAGTCCATCAAAGAAGGCTGCATGATTTGGGCAGAAGATTTTAGCGAAGCCTGGTATATCGTCTGCGCGGAGGTAGCCTGAATCATCAAACTTGCGACATCTGCATCCTCTGTCTTCGCCTGCAGCGTAGTAAAATTCAAATTTTGATCCGTCAAGCGATTTTGAACCAACTCAACGCGATTGGACCGTGCCCCTACTTCGGACAAACTTGCCTGCATTTTAATAGATCTCGACTCGATATTTTTCAGTTCTTGCTGTACTGCGGTTTTGCTTCCGCTATTCAAAGCAGATGAAAGATTATCGAGAATTCTAAAAACATTGTCACCGTCCGTTTTGTTGCCAAAGAATTCAGAACCGGAAGTGTTGATCTGGAAGGTTACCTGCTGACTAATGGAATAAATAACCCCTTTAGTATCCGTTTCTACGTCCGCATAATCGGTTACAGTGGAGGAAAGCTGATAAGGAGCCTGGTCGTACATCTGTCCATTAAAAATGTATTTCCCCCGGATCTGGGTATTGCCGATATCAACCAGATGCTGCTTTAGTTCATCCACTTCAAGATTAACAGCCTGCAAATCTGAATCGGACAACGTCCCATTGGCCCCCTGAACAGCCAACTCTTTCAATCTCTTCATGACATCCAATGCCTGCTGCATGTTGGAATCCGTCGCGTCCAACCAGCTTACGGCTGCGTCTGTGTTAGTCTGGTATTGTTCGTTGGAGGCCAGCTCGGCGCGATAGCGCAAAGCATACGTTACACCCACCGGATCATCGGAAGGTTTATTGATTTTTCGGCCCGTGGCGATCTGATTGGACATGTTGTCCATGCGGTAAAGATTCCGATTAAGGTTACTGAGCATTTGAGTGCTCATCATGCCGGAAGTTACACGAATAGCCATCTACTTGTTACCCCTTTCTAGACATTAACGACCGACGACGCCGGTACTGTTAATGAGTTTGTTCAGCAGCTCGTCATAGGTTGTCATGAATCGGGCGGAAGCACTATAGGCATGCTGGAATTTAATAAGATTGCTCATCTCCTCATCCAGTGAAACCCCGCTCACCGACTGGCGATTCAAATCAACCTGCTCCGTCAACAGCTGCGCGTTCTGTGCCTGACGCTCGGATTCCTGTTTTTGGACCCCCAATTGTCCGACGATCGCTCCGAAATAATCATCTGAGGTTGTTGGTCTGGACCCGCCAAAATCAAATTTGGCATCCTTCAGCTGCGACAAAATCAAAGCCAGGCTGTTATTGCCCAGAACTACGCTTTCATTGGCACCTGTTCCGGTCGTTCGCATAGAAGTAGCGATCTTGTTAGGATCGTTCTGGATGTCGGTATTCAATGTAATGTTACCGGCAGTGATCGTCCCGGAACCGTCCTTGGTCGCAAAAAAATCACCGCCAGCCGTAGGCGTCGACCCGCTCAGCGTATAACCAAGGTGGTGCAAGCCATTAATCCCTTGAACCGTCACTGTCAGGTCCGATGCTAAAGTTCGGTTGTTGTTTGCATCCGAATACGTAATATTGTTGAACACCGTTCCATTCGGAAGTACGCTGCCTGCAGGAATCGTAATTTCAATATCTCCTGTGGCGAGAGTATTAGCCAGTTTGTTCATTTGGTTGCGATAATCGGCCACATGAACGTCACGCGCATAAATCATGCCGTACACTTCACCTCCACCAAGCGTTCCTGCCTGATAGGAGTTTTCGAGAATCGCGGATGTGACAGGCACAACTGCATTCCCCGTTACCGCAACTTGGCCAGCTACGGTAACCTGGTAACCGCTATCCAATTCGGCGACGTTAACGCCGACGATTTTGGACAGCTGATCCACGGCATAGTCCCGCTGGTCGCGCAAATCATTCGCATTATCCCCAAGTTGCTCTACCCTCATGATGTTGTTATTCAGGTCCGCTATGCTTTGCAGATACGAGTTAATCTCAGTCGTTTTAAGCTCAACATTATTGGTAAGGTCGTTCGTCAATGCATCCAACTGTAAACTGATCTGATTAAGGCCGTCAGTAAGCGCAAGAGTCGTTTCCTTGACAATCTTCCGGTTCGTTACGTCCTGAGGATCCTGGCTAAGGTCGGACCATGCGCTCCAGAAGTTATTGAGGACTGTACGAATCCCCGTTTCAGACGGTTCATTCATGATAGTCTCCAGCTTCTCCAACGTACTGTTTCGAACCGTCCAACCGCCAAGTGCCGTATTCTCGTTCCGATACTGCGCATCAAGGAAACCCTCTCTGACACGTCTGATGGAATTGAATTCCACCCCTGTTCCGAGCTGCCCCGGAGCCGACGTACGTAAAAATTGAATAGCATCGATGGGATCCGCTGCCGTCATGTTTACGACCTGGCGCGAGTATCCCGGTGTATTGGCATTGGAAATATTATGCCCTGTCGTATTCAGGGCAGCCGTCTGCGTAATGATACCGCGTTTGGCAGTTTCAATTGAATGGAATGTTGAAACCATCTGTTAATCCTCCATTTTAAGCCCTTGTATCAAACATTCCGGAGCGTGTCATACCATAGCTTTTCTCCGAAGGGTTCTGATATGTGGCATCAGATTCAGAATGAAACGACATTGTCTCGATAACAAAATCAAGATATGAGAGCGATTGCTGAATAAGCTGCTGATTTGCTTCGTTTAGATGTTTTACTTTCTGTAGAACATCCGTTAAAGAAGATTGGACCTGGTGTAGCAGTCTTTTTTCCTCCGGGTCAAAGACAAGCCTGGACAACTCGCTGATCGTCAGGTTTAGTCTGGACTTAATTCCCCGTCCTTCCAAAAAGCGATGGACCTGCTCAAGCCTCTCGGCCTCGATTTGCTCAATTCGCTTAACCAATTTCGATTCATGATGAGTCAATTGAATCAACACATCCACTTTATTGGAAATAATGGCCTGCTGCTTCATCTCTCCCAATTCCAACATTTCCACATGTGAAGCCTCCAGTTGCCGCAAAACACCTATGATCGGTTCGATCAGCATAGTTCCTCCTAATTATTAGGGAAGTTCTTGAAGTAAGGCAGCAGCTTGTCGGCAAGCCTTTTGCTGTCTACCTGATACGTCCCCGAGCTTATTTGTTCCTTAAGCTCCTGAATCCGCTGCGCACGCGCCGGATCCTGTATACGGCCTTGTTCCTCAAGCATTTTCATCGCCTCCGGAGAAATGGATACTTCATCCTTACGGCGGCTTTTTTTGGCGTCAGCCTGCTGCTGATTGGATTCAACGTTCCTCTGATATGAATTGATTGCACCAATTCGACTCGGTTCATTGATTTTCATTCCGAACTACACTTCCTTCCACCACAGGATTTTTTCATTATCTTGCATCTGTATGTTCTTAAACTCGATTGGGATAATTAAAAAAACCGATAATCTTTAATAAGTTTATCGGTACGAAATAAAGCAATTGTTATAGTAAAAACGGTATTTAAGCCCTCATTCCTACGAATCCCGTAGTTTGTCGACGGTTCTGTAGGTTCGCCCTCCTATGTCGTCGTTCTCCTTCTGACCTACTTCCCGTGCGGCTCCGGCCAAGTCCTTGGTCAAACGCGCACGGCAAGAGTCACACATATGCCCTTCCCTGATCAGGTTTCCGCATACTTCACAAGGATACATCAGATTCGGGGCATTCTCGACGGAGATTCGCCCTTCACGGATAAACTTTGTAATTTGTTTGATGGAAACATCCGTAGCGTCGGACAATTCCTGTATGTTAGCGCCTTTGTTTTCCCGCAAATACTCGGCGCATGTTTGATACTCCAATTCAATCTCCTTGATGCAGTTGGAACATACGTCCCTGAAATTCAAGGCATACAATCTGCCACAGCGAGGACAATTACCCAAATTCATTCCTCTATCGCCCCTCTCAAGCTTCCTCTTCCCGAATATCGATTTATTTACTACATTACCTTATTTTCTGTCGTGAAGCCATAGGGCGTTTACAAAAAATAGAGAAACAGAATGCATATATACGCAAACTGTCCCTCTTGTTGGATTACTAATTTAACGCTTTGATCGTTAAAACGGCGGACCATGCACTTGAGTTTTGTTCACTAACGGCTCTGATCCGGTATTTGTGCTGACTGGACGGGAGCTGATCTGCATGAATCCATTGGGGATCACTTGTCGTTCCAACGACTTGCCCATCCGCTTCGATCTCATAAAACGTTGCACCAACTACCGCATCCCAGCCCAATGCGATAGAGGTGCTGTCTGCTGTGCCTTTCAATACCGGTGTACCTAATAGCGTCATGCCGCTGATCAAGTCACTCCACGCGCCTACACCTGCTGCGTTCTTCGAGCGGATACGGAAGGTATGCTCCGTATTGGCAACCAGACCACTCTTCGTATATGCTACGCCCGTCACTGGTACTACGGTGCCATCAATTTCGAGGTCATAGCCCGTTGCTCCCGTTACGGCTGTCCATTTCAGCGCAATCGCTACATTTGTCGTCGTATTGATCGCCAAGCCGCTCACTGCACCAGGCACGGTGTTTTGTGTCAGGACTACTGTCCACGCACTGGTGTTGGTATCGGTCAATGCACGAATGCGGTATTTGTGTGCCGTTCCCGGCAGCAAACTGCTGTGCGTATAGGTTGGCTCGGTCACTGTACCCACAACCACGCCATCCGCTTCGACTTCATATGTTGTCGCATCGGCAATCTCTGCCCATGTCAGGGTTACCTTCGTTTCTTCTGATGTCGCTTTCAATACCGGCGTATTCAGTAAGGTAGTCCCGCTAATCGGTTCACTCCATGCGCCCGGACCTGCTGCATTCTTCGAGCGGATACGGAAGGTATGCTCCGTATTGGCAACCAGACCGCTCTTCGTATACGCTACGCCCGTCACAGGCACTACGGTGCCATCAATCTCCAGATCATAGCCCGTTGCTCCGGTTACGCCTGTCCATTTTAGCGTAATCGCTACGTTCGTCGTTGTCGTTGTATTGATCGCCAAGCCGCTTACTGCACCAGGCACGGTGTTTTGTGTCAAGACTGCTGTCCATGCACTGGTGTTGGTATCGGTCAGTGCACGAACGCGGTATTTATGTGCCGTTCCCGGCAGCAAACTGCTATGCGTGTAAATGGGCTCGTCCACTGTGCCAACAACCACGCCATCAGCCTCTACTTCATATCTTGTGGCATCGGCAATCTCTGCCCACGTCAGGGTTACCTTCGTTTCTTCCGATGTCGCTTTCAACACTGGCGTGTTCAGCAGCGTAGTCGCATTAATCGGTTCACTCCACGCGCCCGCACCTGCTGCGTTCTTCGAACGAATGCGGAAGGTGTGCTCCGTATTGGCGGCAAGACCGCTCTTCGTATATGCTACGCCCGTCACAGGCACTACGGTGCCATCAATCTCCAGATCATAGCCCGTTGCTCCGGTTACAGCTGTCCATTTCAGCGCAATCGCTGCATTCGTCGTTGTATTGATCGCCAGGCCGCTTACTGCACCCGGGATGGTATTTTGTGTCAGGACTGCTGTCCATGCACTGGTGTTGGTCTCGGTCAGTGCACGCACGCGGTATTTGTGTGCCGTTCCCGGCAATAAACTGCTATGCGTGTAAGTGGGCTCGTCCACTGTGCCGACAACCACGCCGTCCGCTTCTACTTCGTATTTCGTTGCGCCGTCAATCTCTGCCCATGTTAGGGTTACCTTCGTTTCTTCCGATGTTGCTTTCAATACCGGCGTGTTCAGCAGCGTAGTCGCATTAATCGGTTCACTCCATGCGCCCGCACCTGCTGCATTCTTCGAACGAATACGGAAGGTGTGCTCTGTATTAGCGGCAAGACCGCTCTTCGTATACGCTGCGCCCGTCACTGGCACTACAGTTCCGTCGATCTCCAGATCATAGCCCGTTGCTCCGGTAACGGCTGTCCATTTTAGCGCAATCGCTGTGTTCGTCGTTGTATTGATCGCCAAGCCATTCACCGCACCTGGCACGGTGTTTTGTGTCAGAACAGCTGTCCATGCACTGGTGTTGGTCTCGGTCAACGCACGCACGCGGTATTTATGTGCCGTTCCCGGCAGCAAACTGCTATGCGTGTAAGTAGGCTCGTCCACTGTGCCCACAACCACCCCATCGGCTTCTACTTCATATGTTGTGGCATCGGCAATTTCTGCCCATGTCAGAGTTACCTTCGTTTCTTCCGATGTTGCTTTCAACACTGGCGTATTCAGTAAGGTAGTCCCGCTAATCGGTTCACTCCATGCGCCCGGACCTGCTGCATTCTTCGAGCGGATACGGAAGGTATGCTCCGTATTGGCAACCAGGCCGCTCTTCGTATACGCTACGCCCGTCACTGGCACCACCGTGCCATCGATTTCGAGATCATAACCTGTTGCTCCGGTGACGGCTGTCCATTTCAGCGCGATCGCCACGTTTGTTGTGGAGTTGATCGCCAGGCCGCTTACTGCTCCTGGGACAGTGTTTTGTGTCAAAACTGCTGTCCACGCACTGGTGTTGGTTTCGGTCAACGCACGCACGCGGTATTTGTGTGCCGTTCCCGGCAGCAAACTGCTATGCGTGTAAGTGGGCTCGTCCACTGTGCCGACAACCACACCATCGGCCTCTACTTCGTATGTTGTGGCATCGGCAATCTCCGCCCACGTCAGGGTTACCTTCGTTTCTTCCGATGTCGCTTTCAACACTGGTGTATTCAGCAGCGTAGTTGCATTAATCGGTTCACTCCATGCACCCGGACCTGCTGCATTCTTCGAACGAATACGGAAGGTGTGCTCTGTATTAGCGGCAAGACCGCTCTTTGTATACGCTACGCCCGTCACAGGCACCACCGTTCCGTCGATTTCGAGATCATAACCCGTTGCTCCAGTGACGGCTGTCCATTTCAGCGCAATCGCCACATTTGTTGTGGAGTTGATCGCCAAGCCGCTCACTGCACCAGGCACGGTGTTTTGTGTCAGGACCGCTGTCCACGCACTGGTGTTGGTATCATTCAGCGCACGCACGCGGTATTTATGTGCCGTTCCCGGCAGTAAACTGCTATGCGTGTAAGTGGGCTCGTCCACTGTGCCGACAACCACGCCATCTGCTTCTATTTCATATTTCGTCGCACCATCAATCTCTGCCCATATCAGGGTTACCTTCGTTTCTTCCGATGTCGCTTTCAACACTGGCGTATTCAACAGCGTAGTTGCACTAATCGGTTCACTCCACGCGCCCGGACCTGCTGCATTCTTCGATCGGATACGGAAGGTATGCTCCGTATTGGCAACCAGGCCGCTCTTCGTATAGGCTACGCCTGTCACAGGCACTACCGTGCCATCAATCTCCAGGTCATAGCCCGTTGATCCGGTGACGGCTGTCCATTTCAGCGCAATCGCTACGTTTGTTGTGGAGTTGATCACCAAGCCATTCACCGCACCTGGCACGGTGTTTTGCGTTAGGATTGCCGTCCATGCACTGGTGTTGGTATCATTCAGCGCACGCACGCGGTATTTGTGTGCCGTTCCTGGCAGCAAACTGCTGTGTGTATAGGTTGGCTCGGTCACTGTGCCCACAACCATGCCATCGGCCTCTACTTCATATTTCGTCGCGCCGTCAACTGCGGGCCACGCCAACATGACTTCTTCTTGCGAAGGACTCGTTTGAATGACTGGAGTACTCAGTTGCGTTGTTACATTCAACATTTCCGTCCATTTGCCTGCCCCGCCTGCATTTTTGGATCTGATCCGGAAGGTGTGCTCTGTATTTGCACCAAGACCCGTCTTTGTATAGGTCGTACCCGTTACTGGAGTGATTACCCCATCAATCTCAAGATCATATCCGGTAGCACCTTTAATCGCATCCCAGGATATCGAAATTTTGTTCCATGCCACGTCGGTTGTTTTCAAACCATTTGCCGAATTAGGGACAACCAACTGGGTGATCGTGCTGCTCCACTCACTCTCATTGTCCGACGAAAGGGCTTTGACCGAATATGTATGACTCGAATTAGCTTCCAGACCCTCGTGTACATAGGAGGTTACATTTCCTAAATTAATGGCTTCTCCGCCATCAACAACCAATTGATACCGATCAGCGTTGTCTACGGCTGTCCATTGTATCGTGTTTTTTCCTTCTTCTGAACTTGATGACAATATCGGTTTGGCCAAGAGTGTTTTGACCTCATATACACTGCTCCAATCGCTCGTACCCAAAGGATTCAGAGCCCGGACCCTGTACGTATGGCTCGTATTCGGCGCAAGTGCATCGCTCGTAAACGTTGTACCGTAAAACGGGCCCTTAATCACGCCGTCCTCTTCGATCTCGTATTGAAAAGCCTGCTGCACATGATCCCATGACAGCATAATCGCTGATTCGTTTTTAGTCGCGCTGAGATTAGATGGAGCCGCAGGAATCTGTTCGAAAGGAGTCGGGCTGCCACCTTCTAAATCAGGATTAGCGTATTCCGCCTTTTTTGTATAGTATGGGTTCAACTTGGAGTAGAAATCTACGACTTCTCCGGTATCCGCATTAACTACAAGCGTTAATGGACTCACGTGGTAGTCATATACATAAGTCGGTGTCGGCAGCCCCAACACATCATCATTAGTGATGGTCCACTGACCAACGTTCATGCCGGATTGTCTATACGTCATTTCGGAATAAGTCTCATAGATCCGGCTAAAATCAACGAAAAATGCATGATCTATCTGTCCCGCATAGTTGGAGTTGTAGGATCCGAACTGAACCTTCGTGATATAATCCACATTTCCAAGAACGGATTGTCTGCGGGTAAAAGAGTATCCTGTAGTAGAAATATTGTAGGACCTTACCCAACTTAAATTGATGTCCTTCTGGTTCACCTGCAATTTACCGCCGTCCTTTGTCATGACGTAACGGTAATCGTTGCTAGCCGAAACAATCGTTCCCCCACCAACCGCTGCAGCCTGCGCAACCTCCCCTCCATACAAGCCAAGTTGCCCGAATACCAACGTTAAAACCAGCATTCGGACGGCCCACAAATATAAACGGCTTTTTTGTTTTCCTGGTACCACCATCGTTCTCCCCTTCAAAAGATATATTGTGCCACCTCCGGGATATGGCCGATTCTGGAAATGGCAGCAATATGTATTCTATGCCGTGAACCTAATTCCTCCTTTTAACATGGGGGTTATTTATTGTTTTTTATAAAACCGGTAAATTCAGCAAACAACATGTCTGCATATGATATGGATTAATATTAAACCATCCAAAATTCAGCATGTTTCAAACGAATTTTACGCATCTCATTATTGAAAATTAAGATCTTGCTAACGTAAGTGTATACACCTCTGTCAAAATGCCGGCTTCCCGCGCAGCCTTCAGGATGACTTCGCTGCAAGCATCAAGCGTGCTTCCTGTTGTATAGATATCGTCCACCAGCAGCAAGCGGAGCGGCGTTTGTGAAGGTATGGGATCTTCAGAACGCTGGCGGCGTCCTAAATCGGCCAACAGCTGCATCGCATCCGGCTGCAGGGCAAAGGCATGCTGCATCGTCTCGATCCGCTCCGCGCGAGACTTGAAGCTCTGTTTGGCGGTGTTGACCGGGCGGCTAATCAGGTCAACGAGCGGTAGGCGGTGCGCGGCGGCGAGGCCTGCCGCCAGCCGCTCCGCCTGGTTGAAGCCGCGCTCGGCGAGGCGTTCCCCGCTGACCGGAACATAGGTCACGGCGTCCGGCCGCCATGGCGGCAACGGTTTGCGCAGCAGCGACCCGGGTCTTCGGGTCGCTGCCGAGAGGTGGACGCCCGCGGCCATGGACGCGGGCGGGACAGGTGGATGGGGAGCGTCATCCACCCGCAACCGTGCAGAAGCGGCAGGTTGTGCCGCCAAAGCGGGGATCTCTTTTGCCACAGCCGCATTCATCTCCTCGCTCATCGCCCGGAAAGCTTGTACCACCATGGCCGTCAGAAGCGGGCCGTACCGCCCATGCCCCCGGAATTTGTACATGCCGATCCATTCCTTCATCCAGGCATTGTATTGCACGGCACTGCGGTTGCAGACAAACGAGCGCTCCCGCATATGCGGGCGAAGGCAATCGGGGCAGCCTATGCCCCGGCCGCAGCGCAAACAGCGGATCGAACGAATCCACGGAATTTGCTGTGCGCAGCGGAAGCAGATGCCGGGATAATCCGCCGACAACCTCGCTCTGGTGCCGCACGTCAGACAGGTCTCTCCCGGTGGTGCGAGCAATTGATGCAGCAGGTGAACGAGCTTGCGCAGTTGGCCGGATACTCCTTCGAACCCATTGAACATGATGGCTGAGTACCTCCGTTTACGATTTATTGGGATCCCGGCGTGTTCAAATACCCTTTGCGGCGGGCGATCGCGTTCATTTTGCGGATTTGAGCCACGGCTTTGACCTGGGAGCGCGTCCGTTTGGGAGAAGCAAACACGACCTTGCCTGCCGGATCGTCCAGCGAGCGCCCTGCCCGTCCGGCCATTTGTACCAATGACGCCTCATCGAACAGGCCGTTGTCTGCATCCAAAATGAATACGTCGCTCCGCGGAATGGTCACGCCGCGCTCCAAAATGGTCGTTGTGACGAGCAGCCGGATGTCGCGTTCCCGAAAGGCGACGACTTTGCCGCCCCGTTCGGCGTCCTGGGAAGAGGTGCCCTCGACCCGCACATGCGGAAAGCGGCGGCGAAGCAGAGACACAAACGGTTCGATCTGCGCAATGCGCGTCACGAAAACGAAAACTTGCGCGCCGCGTTTAAGGGAGATCCGGATCTGGTTTTGCAGGGAAGCCGGAAGATCGCGTTTGCGAATGCACTCCGCCACGGCGGGTAACTTCAGCAGTAATGGCACCGGCAGCGGATGGCGATGAAAACGTACCGGTACTCGGGCGTGCTCCAGTTTGCCCCAAGCCACCTCTCTTTGCATGCCGGCAGGCGGCGTAGCCGATAAGTAGACAAAGTGTCCTCCTGGTTTGCAGGACGCCGCCGCGGCATGTGCGAGCATAGGATCTCCGTGATATGGAAACGCATCGAGCTCATCAATCACAACCAGGTCAAACGCCTGGTAAAACCGCATGAGCTGGTGAGTGGTGGCAAGGGTCAGCTGTGCGTCTTTCCAACGCTCGGCGCTGCCGCCATACAGCGTGGCGAGCGAAGCGTGTGGGAACGCTTTGGCGATCCGTGGCGCCAGTTCGAGCACGACGTCCCTACGCGGTGTTGCCACGAGCGCTCTCCCTCCTCGCTCCACGACATGCTGCAGGAGCGGGAAAATCATTTCGGTCTTGCCGGCCCCGGTGACGGCCCAGAGCAAGAACCGCCCCGGCCGCCCTCCTGCGGGCGGCCGGCCCAAAAACGCCAGCGCCGCGGCAGCCGCCTCGCTCTGCGCTGCGCTAAGCCCCCACCGGGCGAGCCCGCCCCCGGTGGCACCGGCCGTGCCATGCACGGCCGCAGGCGCTGCGCTGCGCAGCAGCAGCGCACAAGCCCGGCTGCGCCCGAGCGCGAGGCATGCCTCGCAGTAGGCGCACGCCGCCAGCCCGCAGGCAGCGCAGGGCACGCGCTGCCGGGCAACGCTGCCGCAGCGGCGGCAGCGGGGCGCGCTTCGCGCGCGGGGCAGCCACGCGGCACGGCGGCGCGTGGCAAGCTCCAGGGCGGCAGCGAGCTGCAGCCGCCCGTGCAGGTGCGCGAGCTGCGCAGCCGCGCGCCAGGCAGAGGCCAGCGGCGGAGCGGTGCCCGCCAGCAGCGCCTCTGCCTCGGCCGCCAGCAGTTGGCGGCCGCGAAACCGCTCGGCCAGCAGGGCAGCATCCTGCCCAAGCTGAGCCCAGGCGGTGGCGGGATAAGGCTCCGGCATCCCGCCCGCCCCCTCTGCCGCCCAGAAAATCGCCGGGCGGCCTCTACAGGCTTCGCGTTCGCCCAAAGCCTCCTCATACTGCAGGAGTCTGCGCCGCATATACTGCTGCCAATGCTTTCTTTCCCACTGGTCCATGCCCCGCTCCGCTTCGAATCCGTTCACCAGCCAAGAAGCTTGACTCATCGCGAGCGCGCCATCCAGCAAAACCCACCGCCACGCCGCCTTCCCGCCCCTGTCTTCCACCCACCAGGCCGCATCGACCCGAATATCCAGCGACAGCTTCATGATCCATCCTTCGTCTGAACGGACGACATATAGCGCAACTTTCATACTCTCTCTCCTCCCTGTAGCACTCGAATCTCCCCAAACGGAAACCAAAAAAAGCACATACCGCCCGACAAAATATCGGGAGCATGTGCTTCATGTCCACTGGATAATCTATTTTTGATTAGCTTGTCCTCTAAATATATCGTGTATATTCGTTTTCCACAAGAACCATTCGTTCATCAACTTGATGTAAGGCCAACCTTTTGCACATGCGTCGTGGAGTCCCCTTCAGGAATCGTCTCAATAACCAAAGAATTCCCAGACTCCATCCACACTCCGTACATTTCTAAGCGAAAGTGTTCACCTCGTCCATTCTCATTTCTCGATGTGTCCAACTTGGGAAAAGTTTCTCGAAACACGCGAAACTTTTCCCCGTTCGCTTCGTCTATACTTTTAAATTAAGAATTCCAGGTACGAACAAGTGACGTATGTGCTCTCCTCACCTATGAACCAATATACAACCATAGATTGCAAAAAAATCCATTATAACTTTAATAGCAGAATTGACTACAATGACAAAAAAAGACTACAGCTGCATGCTGTAATCTTCGCTTGTGGATTTATGGCATCCATACGTGGGTTTTGCCCACATGACGACGTAATCCAATCATTCACTGCGCAGGATCACGGAGGTCAATCAGGCGATACGCTGAGCTCCCTTGTTGTTTGGACAAATCCAAATCTGCCGGAACAGCCGGCAACACCGACAGCTCCATCCCCTGCCTCAACATCAGTTTCTCTATAATGCGAACCGTCTCCGCTTCCCTGCGTTCAGCAATGACTGTCATCGTAAAGCTCTTTCCACGATAAAACAGCTCCCGGCAAAGCGTCCGTACAATACCTTCGATCCGTTGTACCTGATTGGAAGGAATGAGCACGATTTGCTCGATGCCTTCGGATTGCGGATGGGACAGATGACGGTGATGCATGACATGAACCGCCATTGCCGCCAGGAAGTAGATGAGCAGAATCATAGTCAGATGAGCAACCATGGCAACTGCACCTCCTCGAAAGGTCATGTTCACCCGTGGCGAACATCCCTGTATACGACAGTATATGCCGCACTTTCGAAAGGGTTACACTTGCTGCAGGTTTATCGCCTTGCTCTGAACATTCGTTCTGCACGTCCCTGCACTTTGTTCATTTGCAGGATTAAAGTCCATTAACCCGCATACCGGTTCAACATTTTGAACAGGCGCGAGTGATCCATAATCCGTATATGATTTCGTTTGCTGCAATTCCCCTTGCTCCTTCGGCCATTACAGCGTAACCCAGCCATACTTAATAGAGTTGATAACAGCCTGTGTACGGTCATCCACTTCCATTTTTTGCAGAATGCTGCTGACATGGTTTTTCACCGTTTTTTCGCTGATGAACAAGAACTCCCCAATCATTTTGTTGCTCTTGCCTTCAGCCATCAGGCGCAGTACCTCAGCCTCGCGACGCGTCAGCGGATTGTTGTCGCCTGCAACGAACTTCACGCCCGCCTCCTTCGACACCCCTTCGCTCATGGCTCCCGTCTCATTCAAATATGTCATGCGGCGCAGCTGCATGATCAGCTTGCCGGTGACCTTCGGATGAATGAACGCATGCCCTTCATGCACGGAACGAATCGCATTGATCAGAGATTCGGCCTCCATGTCTTTCAGCAAATATCCGTTCGCGCCTTTGCGCAACGTCTCGAACACGTAACTCTCGTCATCGTGAATGGACAAAATGATGACTTTGACGTCCGGGAACAGCTCGCGCAATTTCTCGGTCGCCTCTACCCCGTTCTCCACCGGCATATTGATGTCCATCAATACGATATCCGGTTTGTCCTGATTGCAGAACTCAAGCACCTGAATGCCGTCGCCGCATTCGCCGATGACCTCAATGTCGTCCTCCATATTCAAAATGCGTTTCAGTCCTTCGCGGAACAGCTGATGATCATCAGCGAGCAGAACCTTAATCGGTGCGTTTCCAGTATCACGGTTTTCCATCATGCTACTCCTTTCCCTTATCCACGTTTGTCGGAATATGAATCACGATTTTGGTTCCCTGATTCTCCGCGGATTCAATTTCTATTCTGCCTTCCAGTAGCTCAACCCGCTCTTTCATCCCAATCAAACCGAAATGGTTGTGCTCCTTGCTCTTCTTGGCGAGAAGCTCCGGTTTAAACCCAAGCCCATTGTCTTGAACGACAATTTTGACGAGCTGAGCCTGGTATGTAATTTCCACTACAACATAAGTGGGATAAGCATGCTTTGCGGCATTGGACAATCCCTCCTGCACGAGACGGTAAATGGCTGCCTCCATTGCAGAAGACAAGCGATGTTCCTTTCCCCTTGTTTCAAAAAGCGCGCGGATTTTCGTTTTTTCCTCAAAATCCTGCACGTATTTCCGAAGCGTGGGAATCAGGCCAAGATCATCCAGTGCCATAGGACGCAAATTGAATATCACTTTTCTCATCTCTTCAAGACTTGAGCGGACCTGGCCTTTCAAGTCTACTATTTCGGCCTGGACCATCTTAAAATCCTGCTTGGTGAGCATTCTTTCTACAATTTCCGTCCTAAGCACTAGATTGGCAAGCATCTGCGCAGGGCCGTCATGAATCTCGCGGGCAATGCGTTTTCGCTCTTCTTCCTGGGCCAAAATGATTTTCAAGCCGATCATTTGTCGGTTTTTGGCGGACTCAATGATGCGTGTCACTTGACCTAGTTCGCCAGACAGGTACTCCAGCACAACCCCCATCTGAGAACCGATCGTCTCGGCACGCTCCACAGAAGCCTCCACGTTTTTGGCGCGCTTCTGCAGATCGTCCCGACGAGCCTTCAGATACATTTCCTTCTCACGGTAAATCATCAAATCCAGCTGCAGCTGCGTGGCCTTCTCGTAGGCCTGCTTGATATCATGCTCGGAATAACGGACGAAGTCGCGACTGACCTCGGTCAAACGAATGCGGGAGCGGCGGTAGTTCAACTCCAATTGATCGACCTTTTCGATCGTTTCCGCCGCTTCCTTCAGCACGGACTTCAGCTCATCGTTGAGCGTCTTCAGCTCCTCGCGCGTGGAGTCCATAATTTCGAACATCTGATATTTGCTGTTTTCCATGACTTGTATGGCGTTTTTGATGACGCGATCTATGGCATCGGCTTGTAAATCCACGTTAATTCGACTCCATTTCTATCGTTTCCGGTATATATCATACCATATCACGATGAGATGGTAACGGTCTTCGTGTTCTGTTCCCATTTTACGGTCAATCCAAGCTGCTCGGATACGAGTCGAAGAGGGACTAAAGTCCTACCCCCACTTACGTAAGGCGCAACCGCTGCGCTCTGTCGTTTTCCGTTCAAAACGAATTCTTTCTGCCCGACCACAAGGTCGATCAATTTTCCGCCGCGGATCACGGTAATGCGTTGGTTTTTGCTATCCCAGCCCGCCTGACCGCCAAAAGCGTCGAGCACATGTTTGATCGGTACGTAGGTTGTGCCGTTTTTCAGCACGGGTGCGGCATCAATCGTTTTTTTCGTGCCGTTTACCGTCATCGATTTTTGCCCCAGCACCAGGGATGCCGTGCCTGTCGGCAAACCGACCTCGCTCGATTTGGATGGCATCGTAAACGCGATGTTGTCGAAGGCAACGGTTCCCGTTTTTGCGCGTTCATCCTGCCCCTCTTCCACGTTTACGACATAGACGCGTTTCAGTTTGGCCGGATAAGCGATATTCAGGCTGTTCAGATCAACGTTTACCGTTTTCCAACCGGTCCAATCAATCGCTTTGGCGATATCCGCGTATACCGTATTGCCGTTTGCATCGGTGAACTCGGCACGCATCCAGTTCAGACTCTTGTCGCCCATAACGTCCATCGACATGGATGTGGCTGCAGCGGATATTTCTTTGCCCGTCGTACCGTTAAGCTGTGCGTATGCATACATTTTGCCGGTTCCAGCCGTCATGTCATAGCTTAATTGCAGCACTTTGGAACCTGCTTTGTCCCCCGTTCCCGCCGCTACCGTCGCAGAACCGGTCACTCCTGCCGCATTGGTCGTGAAGCTGATCGGGTAATTCACGTTCTCGAAATTCTCCCATATCGTTTGGCTGTCTGCCGCCGTAAGCACAACTACCGTGCTGAACCCGTCATACCGCCCGATGGCATATCCGACCTGTGCTCCGGAATCCACGGAAGATACCGTGAGCTGGTCCCCGGACACTTTGCCTTTGAAGCCGATGAATTCCCATTTCAGCGAATCCGCCGGAACCGTTACGCTTTGTCCGTCCTTCGTTTTGGCCGTTACCGGAATCGAAACGGTTGCGCCGGCTTTCAGCGAGCCCATGCCCGATCCTGCCGTCAGCGAAGCCAGCTCGCTGCTGCCCAGCACCGTCACTTTAACCGAGGAAGAAACGCCGTTGCTTGTGGCCGTCAATGTCGCCGTACCCGGCTTCACGCCTTTGACCGCGCCATTGCTTACGCTCACGATGCCGTTGTTGCTGGATTTCCAGGACAGGGTAACGTTGCCCATATCAATCGGGTTGTAGTAGGTGTCATATCCTTTGGACGTATACTTGCCTTCCTGGCCGACCAAAAGCGTTTTGGCACCACTGATCGCAAAGCCTTTCAGCTTGCCTTCCGGCGCTGTAGAGAACACACCCAGGGAATTCACGACTTGACGCTGCTCCGTGCCATATTCCGTATTAAAGGTCAGGCTGGCCGTTTCCTCTCCAAGTGGCCGGGTTACCATCGTCGTGGAACCGCCGCCGTCCAGATTCATTCCTTTCCAGACGCCGATGTTGGTCATGAACGACTGCAGCTCCGTTAACGACATGCCGCTGCTGTTGCTGTTTTTCTCCGCGGCCACGATGTAAACATAACGTCCGTCCTGAGAGTAGCCGACCGCCGTTCTCGCCCGAATGCCTCCAATGCCGGAAGCCGCGATATCACGCGAAAAAGACGCCGCCTTCCCACCGTTAACCAGAATGGTATGACCGCCGATCATCGTTTGCAAATCGGATGGGTCGACCGTCTGTCCCGTTATTTTGGTCTTCAGCTTGTAATCCGTTCCCAGCTTCTGGCCAACAGCCAGATGGTTCATGATCCACGCCGCAGCCGTGCCATGTGCACGCAGAATGTACCCATCTTCAGGAACGGTCATATTGAGGGCAGCCTTATCCGAAATTTGGGTAATAACCCCGTTCTGCACAAGCACTTCGGTTGGCGTGGTCGAAGGATCGTTTGGACGTTTGGTTGAAGTCCAAGCCGGTGTATAAATATACATGGAGTTGGCATGGCTGTATTTGACGGAATCCGTTTCCACCGTATAATCTTCCTTATTAATACCACGAAGCGGGAACGTTGAACCATCATCCGCTGTTACAATGCCTTCAAAGGAATATTCGTCGATCATCGGTTTGCCGTCCTTGGTCACCGTGAGGGCATACATGCCCGAAAGCTCCGAAGGCGTCGACACGATTACGCCATCAGACACCTGTCCGCCAATCGGCGCGAGTTCGCCCGAGACGTTGAAATAATCGCCGTTCACGGCAGCTACCGCTTCGTTTTCCTTGGCCATGCCGCCCGTGCTTTGTTTGCTGTTCAGATTGCCGCCTTTGCCGGTCATGACATCCAGCTTCACGTATGGATTTTGCAAATCCACCTGCACGACATCAGCCAGCACATTCACCTTTTGTCCTGAACGCGTCGTAGTATATTGATATTTGATCAGTTTTGCGCCTGATGTCAGAATTTCCTCGCTAAGCTTGCTTGTGTTCGTTGCCGCCGCGGCAGCCACCGACCGCCACGAAGTGCCGGACCATACCTGCGATCCCGCGCCCAATACGGGAGTAATCCAGATCACGCCTGCGAGCGTGACGATCATCCATTTTTTCGTTCTGCTGCCCTTCACGTCTTTCCGTAGTTTCCCGTGTTTCCCCAGCATGTTTGAAACGACTCTCCCATCTTGTATATCAAACTTAGGCATTCCGGATTCGGTTGCCGAAAGGCAGCCAAACGATCGGATTCCTAGCATACTCTACTAGTAATAGACTGCTTTGGGCCCGAAAAGTTACGCAAGCTGCCCGAATTGGCACATCGCTTCTGCGAATAGCCGTGATCCGGCGCAACGGAAAAAACCTATCAGCAGCGAACGGCTGATAGGTTTTCTTTAGTTTACAATAATCCTTCCATGCATTCGGACCATTACATATAACCGATGTTGTTCAACATGCGCTTCAGCATCAGGACTGCTTCCGCTTTCGTGGCATTCTGCTGCGGCTCGAATTTCGTGTCGCTCGTGCCCTGCATGATGCCGGCCTGAACAACCCGGGCCACTGTATCTTTGGATACGATCTTTTTGCGATCTTTGAACCTGGACAGCGTATCTTCCGCCGACACTTGAAGTTCTGCAGGCTGATCGACATAACTCATCGCCCGTGCCATCATGAGGGCCATCTGCTCCCGCGTGATCAAGCTGTTGGGCTTGAAGGTTCCGTCCTGGTATCCGCCGATGATTTCTGCCTCCGCAGCTGCTCCGATATAAGCAACCGTCGTGCTGTTTCCAGGAAGATCGCTGAACTTCTGAGCCGCTTCCCGATTTCCCTTTAGTCCCAATCCCTTGGCGATCAGTTCGGCGAATTCTGCTCTGGTAATTTTCTGGTCAGGCTTAAGGGTGGCTTGAGCGGCAGGGCTGATGATCCATTTTGACGTCAATTCCGTCAGCGCTTCCCGCTGCCAACTTTTTGCATTTGGATAACTGACCAGATGAGTGACAGGCGTAACGACCTGACTGCCGTTCAATTGCCCTCTGGCAACCATGCCGGCAGATGTAGACCGGAATGTAGTCGGAACGTAGGTTAACGTTTGCGTCGCCGGATCAATAGCAGCGAATGCAGTCAACGTCGTGGACGTATTTCCGGGAAGCTGCATCCAGAATTGACCTTTAATGTTCTGCTCCACGTTTTGATCTGTGTTTCCGTTGTAGAGCGAGACGAACACCTCTGTGACATTGGCCAATCGATTCGCATTGGAATTGGACAACATGTATTCGAACGTACCCAGCGACAACACAGGTAAGGCCTCAAGCTGCACGTTCAGGATGGCCGTTCCCGGTGCAGTCGTGATCCCTGCGCTTTGTCCCATGGAAGAGACATTCAGTTTGGACAAAGGAACAACCCATAAGCTGTCTCCGTACTTGATGCCAAATGTACCTGTCCGATAGTTGGACACCAGCTGCGACAGGGCATGGAATGGAATCCCTACGTAGGCCGATGCTTCGCTGGAAGGCACCTCGAACACGACCGGCTGAGCAAGCTTACTGTTTGAAGCTGCATATGAGAAAGCCTGTGCAAGTTTCGTGCCATCCAACGTGTATTGCCGAGTCGAACGGCTATTTTTCGACACTGTGATTTGGGAAGTGGCCATCTCATTTTTCATGACATACATCGCTTGGCCAAACCCCGACTCCGCTGCACTCATTTCCGTGAGCCAAGTCGGACGTCCTTCCACCGTTGTTGGATTGTCGGTGGTTGTGCTTCCGCTTTGCTGCACGGACATCGGTCCGAATGCTGCAATGGCATTGGAGGCCGCATCCCTGATCGGCACGGCCCCCGGCGTGTAACTTACGGTGCCCGTTTGTCCGGCGGAGGCTGACGCCGCCAATTTCAGAGTAACTACGCTGCCGGAAGCGGAAGCGGAGCTCACGGAAACTGCACTGCCCCCCATTTGTACATAGAACTGAGCAGGCGTCAAGGCCGATTCCGTTTTGACTGCATTGCGGAAGTTGATCTGAATGGTATCCCCCTGCAACGAAGCTGACAGGATCATGCCGTTGCCGTACGTATATTTCACCGGCTCCAGGTTCAAGTATCCTGCAGGGTTGCCGTTTAAGTCAGTTAGGCGGGCTGTTCCCGGCACGTACGACAATGTTACGGTTTGCGTGCTCGTCACGGCTGACGCCAACGTCAGCGTCACGACATTATCCTCAATTTCCGAATCGTTGACGAATACCGCTTTGCCGTCGGCCAACACGGAGTATTGGCTTTTCAACGGTTTGTTGGTCCGGCTTAGCGGTTCGTTATAACGCATCCAAAGCTTGTTCCCGCTCACTTCGGCACCCGTAAATTCAGGCGGCTTGGTGTCGATGCTGTTGCGGACGTAAAATCCACTAAAACCGGCAAGCGCTTGGCCGCGGCTATCTTTCACGGGATATGTCCCTGGCTGATAGGATACCTGAACAACCTCACCGTTCTGAATGGCACGGCTCAGATTAAGAGATACTACTGACCCGTTATTGCCTGACATGCTGGCAATGTCGACGCTTGATCCGTCTGCGGTAACGCTAAATTGTTTCACCGCATCGGAGGAAGCAATGTAGACACTTTCAGGGTAGTACAACGTAATCGTGCTGTTATAAACCGTTCCTTCCCTTGGTTTGGACATGATGGAATCCAGGCCGTTCTCCACTTCTCGTAACGAGAATCCAACTGCCGGATTCAACGACAGATCCTGGATTCGTCGCATCCCTGTTCCTGGAGTGTAAGAGATCCGGACTACTTGTCCCACGGCTACGCCCGTATCGAGCACGACATAGACGCTATCCCCGGACACATATGCAGTATTCACGCTGCGTGTCTCTCCGTTCACCGTTACCGTGAAGCTGGATGGAAACGAATCGGTGCCAGAAAGATATTCGTCATACGTCAACCGAATGATCGTGTTGCTGTACATTTTGGCCGTCTTGAGCACAGGTGCCGTCCGATCCGGACTTAATGTCCTGAACGTCCAGGACGCAGACCCGTTCAGGCCGGCAAACAGATTGCCTGACTTGTCCCGCAATTCCCCGCCCGGAATATCCACGGTATAGGTCGTATTGCCCAACAAGCTGCTCAGCAGGATGACGCGGAGCTGCCGATTGTTCGAAGCATTGACTACCGTCGATGTCGGAATGACGGATCCGTTCGAGCTTTTCAGCGTGACTGATCCTTGGTAATTGGGATCCAGTTCCTTATTGAATGTAACGGTAAATTCACCGGTTAACGCCACATTGCTAGCTCCGTTGGACGGGGACAAAGATGACACTGTGATCGCGGTCGGATCGGATTGGAAGGCCGTAAAGCTCCATCCCCCCAAGGCGATTCCGGCGATATCATTGCCCGCGCTGTCCTTCACGGCTCCGTCCGGAATGACTACGGAGTATGTATTGCTGTTCACAAAATTGTTTACGGGGTCGATCATGAGCGTATTTCCGCTAATCGTTACTCGCGGCGACCCGGCAGCAACATTAACAGTTTCGCTTACTGAGGATCCCTGATAGATCTGGATTAATCCTGTACCAATGGAGATCGCACCACTGTATGTGATCTGGATGTTGGAGCTTAGCGGTACGGATACGGCCCCTTTGAGCGGAGAAAATGCCGTTGCCGTGACAGTGCTTTGGACCTTTATGGAGAAGTTCCATGTTTTCCCTGTCGGCCCACTGACCCCTTCCTGGGTGTCACCTACGGTCACGAATGCATTATCATCCATTTCCACGTAATATCGACCTGTCTGCAAAGCATCGTGAGCAATTGAAATTTCTTTCCCTTGCGGGAGATCAGTCCCTGCGAACGTAACCTCGCTGCTATTAACATCTACCTCATCGATTAACAGATTGCTGTCATAGCTTTTGATTCGTATTTTCCCACTCGGGTTTTCAGCCTTTTTGACTTCTTCCGAGAAGACCACTTTTAATGGTGCCGTGCCGTCCGTTACCGTCGTATCTGCGGCAGGGTATATGGATTCGATCGCACTTGCCCAATCCTGAGCAGCATAAGCCCTGTTCGTTTCGCCGAACGGAATGCCGGACCAGCCTGTTGCAGCCAGCAAAACCACCAGCAGGACAATCATGCCTTTTTGCATCAATTCTTTTAAGCTCACCTTTCTTTCCTCCTTCTCCTGATATCAACCGTCTGATACACAGACTTCATGATGTATATCGGTTTCGGTGGAAAATTTAATTAGCCATATGTAAATGATTAGGAATGAAACTCTGTGAAAATGTGGATACGCAAAAAGCCCCGATTCCTCGTTAAAGGATCGGGGCTTCAACACATTCGAACGGTGCAGCCGAGCTTACAGGCCCGCTTGGGATTTCAACGTATCCGCTTTGTCCACGCGTTCCCAAGGTACATCCAGGTCTGTACGGCCGAAGTGGCCGTATGCAGCCGTTTGTTTGTAGATCGGGCGACGCAGGTCCAGCATGCGGATGATGCCTGCAGGACGAAGGTCAAAGTTGTTGCGAACGAGTTCAACCAGCTTCTCTTCGCTGACTTTGCCTGTGCCGTATGTATCGACGTTGATCGATACCGGGTTGGCTACGCCGATCGCATAAGCAAGCTGAATTTCCACCTTGTCCGCCAGACCGGCAGCCACAAGGTTTTTAGCCACATAACGAGCTGCATACGCTGCGGAACGGTCTACTTTCGTCGGATCTTTACCGGAGAAGGCACCGCCGCCATGACGGGCATAACCGCCATACGTATCAACGATGATTTTGCGTCCGGTCAAACCGGCATCGCCTTGAGGTCCGCCAATCACGAAACGGCCGGTCGGGTTGATGAAATATTTGGTCTGCTCGTCCAGTAATTCAGCCGGAACGACAGGCAGGATCACATGCTCCTTGATATCTTTCTGGATTTGCTCCAGGGTTATTTCTTCGGCATGCTGCGTGGACACGACGATGGTATCGACGCGTACAGGCTTGTCGCCATCGTATTCAATGGTGACTTGCGTTTTGCCGTCCGGACGAAGGTACTCCAACGTACCGTTTTTGCGGACTTCAGCAAGACGACGCGCGATCCGGTGGGACAAAGCAATTGGCAATGGCATAAGTTCAGGTGTTTCGTTTGTGGCAAAACCAAACATCAAACCTTGGTCGCCTGCACCGATATTTTCAGTTTCACGAGCCATTTGCTCTGGATCACGATTCTCCAGCGCAGCGTTTACGCCTTGGGCAATATCCGCAGACTGCTCATTCAGGGAAGTCAGGACTGCGCAAGTGTTGTAATCGAAACCGTATTTGGCACGAGTATATCCGATCTCCTTCACCGTGTTGCGTACGATGGACGGAATGTCCACGTATTCCGATGCAGAGCTGATTTCACCGATAACAAGCACAAGGCCTGTAGCCACCGAAACCTCGCACGCCACGCGCGCATTGGGGTCATTCGCCAGGAATGCGTCCAATACGGCGTCAGAGATCTGGTCACAGATTTTATCCGGATGTCCTTCGGTCACAGACTCCGATGTGAATAAATGCCGGCCTTTCACAGACATTGAAGCTCAACCTCCCATAACTTGTAGTATGGCTATTGCCCGAATAAAACATTTACGGTAATTTCGTTAGTTGTACGCGCATTCTGGTTTTCACGAGAAACCAAAGAATGACCTACGTTGGCGAAAATGAAATTGTTCAGGTAATTGCCTCGAGATTCCAATAAAAAATCAACCTTTTCCGCTCGGGAAAAGGTTGCATACCTCAAATGCCATCTTATCGCATTTGTCAAACGGTGTCAATTATAGCAGTAGGGAATAAAACCTTGGAAAATGCCTATAAAGACTGCTCTGCCTGACGGATGAGCCGCTTGGTGATCTCCCCGCCAACCGATCCGTTTTCACGCGAGGTGAGATGCCCCCACCCTTTGTATTGACCGTAAGAATGATTGCCGATTTCCCCCAGCTCGGAACCGAATTCCGTATCTGCCCCAGCCGATCCTCTGCTGCCATACCCAACGTTCAAACCGAATTCAGCCGCGATTTCGTACTTCATTTGATCCAACATCTGCCGGCTCTCCGGCACGACCTTACGATTGCTTCTCGCCACGATAAACTGCACCTCCGAATGATGGTTTAGTACAGTTATAGGGTAAACCGCCTGGTCATGGGTTAGCCGTATTAATGTTTGTTAGAACTGGTTAATCTGGACAAGGCATGATTTTCATGAATGTATAATTACCGTCAACACTGCACAACTTATTTCAGAGTATAACCGCCGCGAACCATGACAGTCAGGCTGTATTTGTTGCCTTCCACGACCTGAATGCCCCGTCCTTCCTTCGGAATCGTAAGCAAATGGTTCATTGGCGCCGCTTGACCATTGATCAAATCAACACCATCCGTCAGGTCGGCCACGCCGTTGGTGCCTTCGCTGATGATGACCGCTTTCCCGCTGCGAACGATGAATTCCGTTCCTGTTGATCCGATCAACTGTTGTCCAGGCTTCACAGTGACGATCTCCAAAGCCTCGGAAGCGCCGGAAGCAAGAGGAGGAAGCTCGGTTGCACTACCGGCACTACCCGCATTTGCAGAAGAGGACGCATTGTTGCCAGTACTGGCTGCATTTCCTGCATTCCCGGTATTTCCGGCATTCCCCGTTCCTGAACTAATACCGCCCCCAAGCGCCTTCTGAATCTGCTGATCCACATAGCTTTTCGTAACGACAGGATCATCCGCCGTTCCCGGCTGAATGGTTCCCGCGCCCGTAGCCGTATTGCTGTATACGGACCCGATCCACACACCTGCGCCTATGGCCAGTGCAGCCAGGGACACTTTCATATAAGATTTCATTAAACTACCTTCCTTTCTAATTCCATATAGACTTTCTATCACTCTATCATAGCTTAGTAGGAAGATTCTACATTTTCTCGCAACTTACTCCCCGCCTGGTAGGTTGCCTACTGCCGGGGCAAATCCCATCGCTTGCGTGGCCAACTTAATCCGTTGCCCTTGAAACTCATCATAGATAGCGATCGTGTAAGCACCGCTTCGTCTATCATCAAAAACAACGTCCTGGATGGTCCAATTAATGAACTGGTTATTGCCTTCTTTTAAATCCTTGTCCAATATAATTTCTTTATCAAAAGATTTTCCTGTCGGCTCGATGATTTGCAATATTAACTTATGCTCATTTTCAGGCAGGTTTAAATCGTTAATTCGGGATGCATCATAATTCCAAGAAAGATTGACCGTTGTTCCGCCACTTAACGTAGCTTTGAAATCCTTGGTTTCTAATGTATATGGATAAATATTTATATGTTTGATTGTCTCTTGCGCCGATTCCTGGTCAGGTTTGAGCGCAAAAGATACTGCATCGACATAACCTTTTCCCGACGTTCCTTGGGTTCCTTGAGTTCCTGTCGTGCTTTCACCTGCCACGGTTTGGCCAACCAGCAGTTTCATGTCTGACACAATCGTTTTTCGCGGAATTTTTGCCCATACGGTTACTAATGCAGAGTTGCCCGGCCCGGCAGGATAATCAATCTGCTTCACGGTTGTTTTATAATACTCGCCATTTTTGGATTCATAGTACCCCGTTAACTTAGCCAAATCAACTTGACGGTCTTCTACGTTTTTAACCTCTAGCTCGGTATACACGATATCGGAAGATGTTCCCGGATAGATCAAAGTTCGTTTCACTTTCATTTCGGCTTTCTTCCCGGAGGCGTTAATCGCATAATTATTCCCTACGTCAATTGTCGGAATCGCAGGCAGCTGTCCAATATGCGTAAGTCGGATCAACTCGGAGGAGTTTTCACCAGTAACTTCTGATAATGCTACCTGCAGTTGAGTTACGTCCAGATTGGTAGGGAGTGTAGTCAACAAATGGATATCAACGGACATCCCCGGTCCGAGAAGAGCGGAGCTCTGGCTCGTTAACAATTGCGTATCCGGAATATCGGCAGAATCAATAGACAACATTCCCTTTAGCTCAGGAAGTTTAAGCGTGTTGGTTGAGATGTTGCGTAAAGTAACTCTCGCAGACAAAACATCAGCATTTTCCCATGGCAGACGCTGAATCGAATTCCATGTAACCCCTAATGTCCCATTCTGTAATTGGAGGGTGTTTTCAGCACCGATCGATTTTTGCAAAGAAGTAGCTTCTGGCATAATATAAACTCCCGCAGGGTAGGAGAATTTAATTTCCTTGCTTTCAGCATTTTCAGCTTTAGGTGTGTTCATAACCAGCCTTAATGTTCCACTGGCCTCCTCATACGGAAGCTTAAAGGTCAAACGAATTAAACGCTCCTCATCGGGCTTTAATTTCAGATCGTCCAGCGCTTTCGTTGTTAAAGGATAATCATTTCCCTTGGCGTTCTGCACCGAAAATTCGTACTTGGGCACAGCAACTTCACGGGAGCCGATATTTTTTAGCCTGAAGCTGACCGTATAATAGTTATTCCAGTGAACCTGGCTATAGCTAACGTCCTTGACCTGTGTCTCGATCTTTCCTTTGTTATCTTCAAGCGTAATGACATTCTTTTTACCCACTACGATCTCAGAACTTTTTATCGTAGAAGCTTTTGGCATCTGCATGGTCGCTAGCGGAATAACCGATTTATCGGCTTCATTCTCCTGCACCATAATGAGCTCTGCTCCATCCAATTTAACCTTTTTGGGAATGGTAGTAATGTAGTTAATGCTTTTGGACTCCTGAGGCTGGAGACTATAAGTCGCTTCATTGGCATTTATGTTCAATGGATAACTACTGCCGCCAGCTGTCCTCAGTATCCATTTCACTGCCGGATTCTCTAAACCTTTGTAACCGACGTTGTGCAAATTGATTTTGACGCTTGCATAATTGTTGGTGTCAGAAGCAGCGAACGTTTGCAAGCTTTGGACTTTGATTTTTACAGGTACATCATTGATACGAACCTTTTTGGACGTGTTCATTGGGGTTGCCACCACATAGGATGATGGAATATTAATTTTGCCGAGCACATTCTCATAATTCGGTTTACTGAAATCCCATTTCACGATTTCGAAATTGAGATTGCTCAACTGGACGTTTTTACCCACAGTAGTCACATATGTAACGGATAACGTCGATCCAGCCGCAACACTTTTTTTCTCCGCATCCTGGGCCAGCAATTTGGAAGTATAACTTGTTCCACCCTTACTGCGAACCTTTGTCCAATAATCAACCAGCTGCAAGCTTTTTTTCTCATTGTTCGTATATGTGAGGGTATATGTAACAAGCTTGCCTTCATCCTGTGTCAGTACATTCACATCCGAAATTTTGACACTGCTTTTGTTCGATAGCTTGACACCCGGAACATTGGCCAGCGTTTTTAAGGTTGTTTTCGTTTGGGATATGGATTTCGAAGCATTTGCAGCTTGTACAGCTGGCAGATCATGTACCCAAACGATTGGAGTGATTCCCAGCACGACACTTGCGATCATGACTTTCCTCAGATTATTTTTCACACGAAACCTCCAAACATTAATTTCCATAGTATCTACAGTATAGACGATATTTTAGAGGAGGAAGTTTCAAAGATATTACTATTTGCCAATTCAATTTGAATTTTAAATTTACGCTTAGCCACAGTCTTATATAGCAACATAAATATGTTACTGTTCATGTATTCTGTTTATAATTCGACAGCAAAATACAACCTAGTAAAAACATAAAAAAGGCCCCACGAATTTCGTGGGGCCTCTTTCAATCGAGCTACAATTAAGGAGCTACGATTGTGCTGTTTTGAGCTGCAACTGTGATTGCGCCCAGAGCGTTGCCATTTTTATCAGCTACTGCTTTAGCGGATTCGTTGTTCGTTCCGTTGAATTTCAACGATACGAGTGCGTTTCCGTTGCCTGCTTGAGTAGCTGTAGCTGTAGCTGTTACTGTGATTTGGTTAGTACCATCTACTTTAACAGTGTCAATCTTAACTTCATCAGAACCAATGTTCAGAGTGAACAGTTCTTTAACGAAAGCATCTGTTACTTTGTCACTTTGATAAACATTTTCAGATACAGTGATTTTAGCAGTGTAAACATTTCCTGTTTTAGTGAATCCACCACTTACAAATGTTGGAGCGATACCATCTTGAACCTGAATTGGAGTTTTGATTTCAGCAATTCTGTTTCCATAAGCATCTTGAGTTTGTGGTGAAGATACAGTGCTTACGAATACGCCAGCCAGACTTACTGGGATTGCATCGTCAGCAAATTTCAGCAACAATGTTTTGTTGTTGTCTGTCAATGTGTAAGAAGTTGGTTGGGAAGAAACGCCAGTTACGGAGAAATCACTCAAGTTAACGTTGGACAATGCAGCGTCAAATTTGATTTTGATTTCTTTGCGGCTAGTAGCGTATACAGCATCAGTTACGCCGATTGTAGAACCGCCCAGCGAATCTCCAATAGTGAAACCATTGTTATTGAAGTATTTACCTTCGGAATCTTTGATGTAGCTTGCAGTAACTTCAACTTTACCAGTCCAATCAAAACCAGCTGGAACAGTACCAGTAACAGCAAGACGTACAGTGTTTGTAGAGATCAAGTTAATATCATTGTTTTCTTTCGCAATCTGGAAGGATTTACCATTCGCATCTTTAACAACATATTTTGCTGCTTCCAAAGCGTTTCCTTCACCAGTTGTTGCCAAAGTTTTGTTAAATTGAACATAGATGTAGTTCGGCTTAGCTTTTGTTACATCAGCCCATACACGAGTAACTTTACCGTTTTGAGCTGTGTTAGCGTTCAGAGTAGCAGTGTAAGGCAACAATACGTTACCAACATATGCAGTATCTACAACACCGGACACAGTCAATGTGTAAGTAGCGTCAGCATTCAAGCTGCTACCCAGGTTTACAACAACAGTTTTGTTGCTATCTGTGTATACAGGTTTGATTACTGGATGTCCGTTAGAATCAACTCCTGCGATGGAAGGAACTTTACCGTCAGAGTTTTTCAGCACATAGTTGTCAGCATTTGTTGCGGAATCAACTTTCAACGATTTGCTGAATTGGAACTTAGCATAGTAGTTTCCGTTCTCAACGTAGAAGTCTGTGCTTACAACAGTAGGACGAATAGTATCCAGTGTTGGAACCACTTTAGCATCTACAGAAGCAGAGTTGTTGCTGTAGTCACTTACGGAAGCCAAGTGAATAACGTTTTCACTGTAGTTCAATGGGTTGTTGAACTTCAGAGTTACTTTGTTGTCATTGATTTCGATCGATTGTGCACTGTTTCCAGTTACGTTTGCATATGCACTTGCAACGCTCTTCACAGTTTCGTCGAATTCAACAGTTACTTCTTTCAAGTCGTTGGACTTAACAGAAACAACTTGTGGCGCAGCTGTATCTACCGTTGCAGTGAATTTGCTTTCTACTGGAACGATTGTCAGACCGGAGAAGTCTTTAACATCGCTCACACGCAGCGTGTGTTCACCTGCAGTCAGATCTGTAGTTACGATTGCCGTGTTAGGGTAAACGTATTTTACAGAAGCAGCAATCACGTTGTTGTCAACGCGGAAAGAAGTAGCGTTAACTGTAGATTGTTGAACTGGCTCGCTGAATACAACTTTGAACGCTTTAGTTCCGAGTGCTTTTACTTCTTTCACTTCTGGAACTGCTACATCAAGTGGAGTAAACTCAACTTTTTGTGTGAATGTTTTTGTACCATCAGCGTTTTTAACGTTGTTGATTTGCAGGCTAGTCGCTCTTTGGTTAGTCAAAGAAGAAGAGTTTGCATCGATCAACAATGTTACAGTTGTTTTATCATCGGACAATGTAGCGCTTTTGAAAGAGATTCCGCTAATAACATAGTTATTAGTGCTTTCAGCAGTAGAAGGATCTACAGTACCGTCGAATTTAACTGTGATTTCTTTCAAGTTAGTCGCGGATACGGAAGATACTGCTTGAGCTACTGTAGTTACATAAGTAACTTTTTCAGTGAACTCTTTATCTTTGTAAGTAAATTTCACTTCAGTTTCTTTGTTAGCTTCGAGAGCTTTATCCAAAGTCACTTTTACAGTTTCGCCGTCGCTGATTGTGAAAGTAACGACTTTACCTGCTTCACTTACTTCATATTTTGTAACTTTCAGGTTTTGCGCTTGGTCAATTGCGTAAGCAGCGCCTACGAGCAATTCACGGGAAGCGTTTTTGGTGAAGTCCAAACCGGAATCAAGCAAACCAGCGTTGATTGCCGCTTGAACATAACCTTTAGCCCAAGCTGGAGCACTGTTGTTAGTTTCAGTTGGAACTTCCAGATCCAGTGCACGAGTCAGGATTGTAGCCATTTCAGCAATGGTTACTTTACCGTTGAAATCGAAGATTTTTTTCTCAGTGTTTTTACCTTCCATGATACCAGCAGCTGTTACTGCTTCGATGTAAGGTACAGCCCAGTTTTTAGCTGTGTAGTTTGGATCGTTATAGGAAAGAGTTCCAGTAACTTCTTTCAGACCCAGCAATTTAGTGATGACTTTTGCAAACTCAGCGCGAGTCATGTCTTTGTCCAGACCTGCTGTACCATTTGGATAGCCGTTGAAGATGCCTTTAGCTTTCAAAGCATCGAATTGTTGTTGAGGTGTTACTGCTGTATCACCGAATGCTACAGATGCAAACATCGAGAATGCCATTGCTGTAGACAAAGCGACGGATAAAATTTTCTTCATAACCTTTTTTTCTCCTCCTTGGGCGTTCATAACATGGGAATTTTCTTTAATAAGTTCGCTCGTGTTCCTCATATATTGTTGCACCCCCTTTCCAGAGTCCTGAGCAAGTTAATATAAATGATGTCTGTGAGCATATCACAGAAACTTGTAAACCAATCAATCATGCAAAAATAGAGTAGTTTCCTAATCCTACCTACGTATTATACAATGGGTCCCGCGTGGCGTAAAGCAATTTTTTCTAATAAATAGACAAGATTCTTCACGAGGTCATTCTTGGCAAGAGGCCCAATGTTTTTGACTCTACATCTTAAACGCAGCAAGTTTCAAAAAGTTGCGGGTTACTCAAAAAAAGTTTTAGATTTTTTTCGTTTAGCTGCCAAACAAAGAATCATTTGGTTTAAAACCGTATGCAAAAGCCTGCTGCATCAGCATTTCCACTCAACTTTAACCATGATTCACTTTAAACATTTCCCCCGCATTAACCCGGATTAAACAACATTTTCTTCAAAATAAAAATAAAAAAACACCCCATTATTGGGGTGTTCATAATTCCTGAGCCATCAATGAATCAACGAATTTTCATCGCCAAGTCGATAATTTGCGCCCGCATTTTGGGATCACTGTTCAATCTCAGGTACATATCGTCGATGGGTTGTCTGTTCTCGCGATAGGTTTTCTCATGCTTCATCGTTGTGTGGGACCAGTCGATTAGTTCGTTTTCGGCAAGAACCAGGTTGTTGTATGCATCATGGAAACCGGTCGCTTGTACAAGGCCTTCCATAACCTCTTGGCTGATTTCCTGCGTTTTGCGTGTATCTTCAATCTTTTTCTCCAGAATGACGGCTTGCTTCTCAAACTGTGTCTTCGCCTTCATGTAGCTCAACTGAGCTTTCGAATAAATCGGTTTCATTAGCTAACTTCACCCTCTAGATCATTGTGTATTTACCGATATTGTATCTTAAACTCTAGCAAATTACAAAAATAGTTATTGGTAAAATTTATTTTCCTACTATTATAAATGTGCGTTTATCAATTCGTTGATCACCGCAAAAGGACCTGCCCCCTTCGTCCAAGGGACAGGTCCTTCCTATGGCTAATCGGTCATTCGTTGATTTTAACTCAACGTTTTAGGGAATATTTTGGTGCTCTTCTTAAGCAGCTCGACGGCAATTTTCCCTGCTTCGGCACGTGTCAGATTGCCCTTTGGATTGAAGGCATACTGAGGTTTGGTTTGCCCCGCAACCGTAACAGGCGATCCTTCCATGATTTTAGCCTTGGAGACGGCCTGGATGGCCGGTCTTGCATAGGTTTCCATGCTGCCGGAATCGATGAACGACTTGGCCAATGCAGTTTGCAGTTTGGTGTCATTTGCAGCAACCTTCAATTCAAGCGCCCTTGCGATCATTACGGCTGCCTGCTCGCGTGTAAGCGGCTGGTCCGGCCCAAATACGCCATCAGTCAATCCGGTAATGATCCCTGCTCTAGCTGCGGTCTCGATGCTGTCATAATCCCACGTAATGGAGCTGGTTCCTGCCGCTACGTCCGTGAAGGTTGGTCTGTTGTCCGAAGTAATCGGCAAATTGAGGCCTTTCACGAGCAATGTAGCAAACTCACCTCTGGATGTGCGATCGTCCGTGCCAAATTGCTCAAACCGGAGCGGTGTCATAAATCCTTTGGCATACAGCGCATTAAGAATGTTTCTTGCCCATCCATGGTTGGTAACGTCGTTATAACTTCTTCTCAGCTTCATGACTTTGTAGTAGCCAAAGTTGTCGAACGGTACGGTTACCGTATGTTTCTTGGAATCCACTACACCGCCAATGCGTTTCCATTCACGATTCGGCGAATAGTAGAATACGGAAATCGTTGAACCCGCATCATCCACGACGTTCGAATCATACGTCAATGTCAGCGTCCCGCGCTGCGAAGGCTTGATCTTCCGTTCAGCAGGCAATTGCGGGTCGCCATACAGCGCTTCTGTAGTGTAAGGTCCGCTGCCATTGGTCGACGCTTTGTAATTGGAAGTGCCTCTCGTACCCGACTCTCCTAAACCACCGCTAATCCAGTAAATATCCGAAATCGGGCTGAAGTTTACGGTATCGCCAACAATGGCAGAAAATCTTCTGTAATACTCTTCAGGAACCGTCAGCGGCGACGGATCCTCGTCTGCCGTTTTGAAACCGACAATGCTGCCGTAATCGTTACGTCGTTCCACGATCCCTGTCGTTGGATCAGCAATCCCGAACAACAGCAGGTTGTTTGGATAGAACGTTTTGATGCCACTGTTATTTGTGCTTTCCATAACCGTCCCTTTCGGGAAGCTCAATTCCACGCGTTTGTTGAAGGCAGAATATTTGGTATTCACTTTTGGCGCCATGTACTGGGAGTCAACGCCTGCAGCGCCGGTATAATAAATTTCAATCGTATCCGTCGTTTTTACGCCATTACGGTCGACCGTGATTTTGATTTTGTTGGATTTGTCTTGTTTCAATCCTACGTAATCCACTGCAAAACGATCGGTTTCCGTATTTTGCAGCTTCGTTGCAGTCTCTTTATCGATGACGACGGAGGTTGCACCCTCGGCCTCGATATCAAAGTGCACAAAGTTTTTGTTCACAACGATTTGGTTGCCGGACGTTGGTTGAGGAGACAGGATGCGATAACCTGCTGCTTCGCGTACGATCTCTACCTTTTGGCTTGTTTTGGCTCCCGTTTTGTTGTACAGGTCAAGCGTATAAATATATGTCCCCGGCGTATCCGCCTTGAGGTTCCGCAAACGAACCATGAAATCCTGCTGCTGGCCTGTCCGGTCAACGATAACCGTATCGGGGCTGTTATCCAGGGCATACTGTGGATCGATGCTTGGCTCTTGCCATGTGGAAGTGCCTGCATCCGGAATGTTCAAGTCAAAAATTTTCTGCGTACCCATGCTCAAACTCATGCGTGTCGCACCTGCTCCACGAAGGACAAGGTCGAACGTCTTCAGACTGGTTGTGTACTTTTGATCACGAAACGTGAATTCCGGGGACAACGTAAGCAGGTTTTTCACCCATTGGTCATCCGGGTTATATGGCTCAACGAAATTCGGACGTTCTTTGGTTGGTGCAGGCAAGAAGCTTTGGATATTGGATACGTTGTTGTCGTTAATATAGATTCGAAGCTCTTTGGATACCTGGTTTAACTGACCTTTGTCTCCGGTTCCCGTTCCTGTAAGCACAATCCGGTTTTCCCCGAAATAGAGTGGTCCTGAATTACCATCCACCTTGATCTTCACCGAGAAGCTTCCGTCGCTGCCCAAAACAAGCTGTTGCTGTGTTGGTGTAGCTGCGGTGTCAGGGTGTGTCGTATGAACTTTAACGCCGTTAGCAAAAATTTCTGCAACAAAGTATTGGCTGTTCAGTGTCGCAAAATCCACGTATTTACCCGTAACGGTAATTTCGCGGGGCTGGTTGGCACCCATGTCATACGTTTGTCCATCGGACAAGTTTTCAACGAAAATGTAGTTTTTCGAAGCAAATGAAATGGTTGCATTGCGTCCCGCAGTGGAACCGTCAAATTTAAATTGCACGGTTTGGGTGCCGTTTTTGAAACCCGTAATGTGATAGATATATTTCGTTGCCGAAACTTTTTGCGTTAATACGATATCAATTGCGCTTGTCGCTTTAGGCAAGTATTCTGCAATAAGAGTTGTATTTTGCGGATCTCTGCTCGTTTCCACCATAATGTAGAAATCAGAGGAGCTTACGCTTGCGCCGTTCAACGGCTCGCCCGCAGGTACTGTACCTGTTCCTTTATAATCCTTGAGGTATTTCAAATCCGTAATGACCGTCTCGTTTTGCAAATAAATGAAGTTCATGTTCGTTCTTGCCGTTGTAGTGCCGTACTTAACCGACAACGAATGTTCCTGCACGCGGTCAATTACGCCTCCTGTTGATGTAAACGCAAGCGAAGGAATCGTAAAGGAAATCAACGCATACGATGGCGTATTGGCGCCTACGCTCGGAATGTTCTCAATGTTAGGCGTAATGCCAGTGACTGTGCCATCCACCGTAATTTCGGGCACCGCGCTCGCGTTGCTCACCGGAAGGAGAACCTGAACCTCTACATCCGCAGCCGCCGGATCTCCGCCGTAGGTAGGTGTATTGGACAACATGGTTTGGGCCACGCCGCCGTTCCTTTCAATCAGATCCAGCTGCGAGAATGGTTTCTCATCGTCATAATACAAAAGCGAATAATTAAAGACGTTTTTGTCTGTTCCGCTTTCGATCGTAATTTTAAGATCATTGACGCCGGCCTTCAAATTCAGTACAGGAGAATAGAACGTTCCGTCCTGGAGCAACGATGTTGGCAATGCCTGTCCATCATTGAGCGTCACGGTTACCTTGGAGGAGTTGTGAGCCGTCCCTTGCAGCGTCACTTGCTCAGCATCCACGACAATCTGAGCACCTTCATTCAGGTTTAGCGGGTCTGCTCCCCCATGCACTTGCAATTTTTCGATATAAGGCACGGAATCATACAGGATGTAGAAGCTTTCGGAGCGTTCGCTCGGTCCCTGCGATCCCGTGAAGGTCACTTTGTTCATTCCCGGGAACAGGGTAAGATTCGCTTTAAAGCGATTATCCGGACGGTCCGGGTCTACCGTGATGACCCCTGGGGCAACACGTGTGTTGTCAGGAATCCATGTACCGTCTTTCAAATTCAACAACTGTACATTCACGCCAAGCGTGGAGCCCGTCACATTGGTGAATGTACCTGTAATAGCTTGTTCACTGTTTGTTACAAGGTACGCGTTAGTACGAGACAAAAAGTCTGCCGTACCTGTCAGTTTCAAACCAACTGTATCTTTCAATTGTACATTAGCCGCATTGTCAGGAGTAAAATAACTCGTTTGTCCTGCCGCCGATGCGACTGGTGCAAGGCCTGCTGGTATCAACGTAACCACCAGCGCCAACATCATCAGCCAAATCATCGGCTTTTTCATACGCTGCATGCCATCATCTCTCCTTCTTTTAAGTCAGTTACCCTTATATATCGGTCATCAGGTTCCATTTTTTTAGTAAAAAAAGCAAATAAAACAAAAAAACCTTGTCCACGGGGGACAAGGCTTGAGGTTATTTATAATTCATATAATGGCTGAAATCAATAAGTTTCGACCCTAGGACTTGGAACGTGTTTCCGGGTTCAGTTTCATGCGCATGCGCATCAGGAAATTAATAACCGGTTTTCTGGTTTTGCTGACAAGCCCGATAACTTCCGCCCCTACCTGCAGGAAGAACATCATGATACAGATCACGACGAAAGTGACCCAGTTCGCTTCGAACATGGCTGCCGATGATTGAATGATCGCCAGTACGCCGAAGAATGCGGCAATGCCATAGATGATCAGTACCGTCTGACGATGACTGAAGCCGAGCTCACGCAAGCAGTGATGCAGGTGACCTTTGTCCGGCGAAAAAATCGGTTTCCGCTGCACCGCGCGGCGAATGATCGCGAACAGCGTATCGGAGAGCGGCACGCCGATAATAATCAGCGGGGTAATGAAGGACACGACGGCAATCTGCTTGAAGCCGAGCATGGACAGCATCGCCAGCGAGAAACCAAGGAACAACGAGCCTGAATCGCCCATGAATATTTTGGCCGGGTGGAAGTTGAAGAACAGGAACCCGATAATGCTGCCCAGCAGCACCAGACACATCAAGGCAATCATCATGTTGCCCATGAGGAACGACATGACGGCAATCGTACCGATCGCAATGCCGGATACGCCGGCAGCCAGACCATCCAGACCGTCAATCAGGTTAATGGCATTCGTTACCCCGACGATCCACAGAATGGTCAATGGAATGGATACCCATGCTTCCAAGGAGGAGTACGCGTCCTGGAAAGGAATATTGACGAAATCCACCCGAATGTTGAATCCGAACACGACGACTGATGCGGCAACGATCTGTGCAAGCAGCTTTACTTTTGCCGACAATTCGAAGCGGTCATCCAGCGCACCGGTCAATACGATAATCGTTCCGCCGACCAGGAATGCGCTGACAAAGCTCATGTCCCTTGTCGTAAACCACGCCGACACAAAAGGAAGCAATGCGGCTACTGTCACCATGAATGCGAGAAAGATGCCCAATCCGCCGAGACGCGGCATGACCCGCGTATGCACTTTGCGCGCATTTGGCTGGTCCATGGCCCCGACCTTAACCGCAAACTTCTTGACGAGCGGTGTCAGTGCAAGAGCCAGTCCCATCGACACAAGAAATCCAATGATAAAAATAGCTACCATTTGAGTATTCGACCCCCAATGATCTTACCTGTACGAATTATAAATCCCCTAATCTCTGTTTCTATATAAAGTTGATCAATACATGATAACGAAGAATGCAGAACCGATCTGGAAAAGCATAGCGTTCGCTTAAAAGCTTTCTGAAAGAAAGCTGCATCCTGCATCGGAAGCATTAGGCTTACCACCGGATTTTCCCTTTGAAAAAGGACCAACAAATCTGAGGATAATAGAGATCGGAAGATGGTGCTGCAATCGAAGTGCCATAGTATTGAGACGTATCAACGCCCCTGCATAATCCGTTCTGAATTATACGCTGAACATGGGCGAAAAGCCATCCTCAATTTTTAGCAAAAACACGTGATTTCCTCCATATTCGCCTATATTTATCGGGATTTTATCACGTTTTCTTTATCGCGCATCACTTTCAAGGCGAATTTCGGAAGCGCAAGCATCCGGCCGGCACGGCTCGGTTCCCGCAGCAACCGATAGAACCACTCAAGTCTCAGCTTCTGGAACAGCTTCGGTGCGCGTTTGCTCTTACCCGAAATCACGTCAAAACTGCCTCCGACGCCCATCATGACAGGCACTTGAAGCTTGTTCTTATACTTGTGAATCCACGGTTCCTGAGTATCGGCTCCCCGGGCAACGAACAGCAGATCCGGCGCAGCTGCGCGAATCGACTCAACCACCTGCTCATCTTCATCCGGACCGAAGTACCCGTCGCGATACCCTACAATGCGCACCGCAGGATATTGCTGTTGTAACCGTTCCGCCGTCGCTTGAATCACTTCCGGCGTGGAACCGAGCAAATATACGCCCCAGCGATAGTGTTCACCGACGCGCAGCAATTCATGTAAAAGCTCAAACCCCGGCACGCGCTCCGCCACCGGTTCACCGCAATAGTTCGCGGCCCACACGACGCCGGTGCCGTCAGGAACGATCAGCTCGGCCGACTGCATGACTTTCATCATCGCCGGATTCTCCAATGCGGCCATGACCATGATCGGATTAGCTGTAATCACCTGATGCGGCTGTTTGGACAATACCGCTTCCCGGAGAACCTCCACCGTTTCTTTCATGTCCAGCTTCGAGAACGGGATGCCATAGATCGGAACCGTAGGAACAGAACTGGTCTGATTCATCTTCATTTCACCCTTTGCGGCCCAAATAGTTAATAATTTGCTGTGCAGGCACTTTGGCTTCCTGCTTCAGCTCTGTAATGCCTTCTTCGCGCTCCTTCAACCACTGCGAGCGCTGATCCAGCAATTTGGCCACCGTTTTGGCCAGTTTGTCGGCATCCAGCGCCTTTGTATCTCCCACCGGCTCACTGTCCAGGCGAAGCAGGAACTGGTCGATCTTGGGGTCGTACGAGATGCCGACAGGCGGCACGTACTGCGAAGCCGCGTAGATCAGGCTGTGCAGGCGCATGCCGATCATGACATCGCACTTGCTGACTTCCTGCAGCATAAGCTGCGGGTCGGTCAAATCCTGCGTGATGCTGATTTCGCTGCCTTTGCCGGACACGTCTCCGATCATTTCCATCACGAAACGCGAAGCCTGCTCATCGCCTGGCAGGTGAAAGGGCATGAAACGCAGATGCACGTTTTTGTGCGTGCACAGCTTCTTTAACCCGGCCGCGATGGCATGAAGCTCTTTGCGATCCGATTCCCAGAAACGGACCGAGACGCCGATCACCGGGAGCTTGCCGTCCTTGGCCTTGGAAGACGATACAGATGCATTGCGATTTTGCGTTTCGTCAGGCAGCGGAAGCCCCATCACAGGGTCGGGCACCACATTGATCTTGTTCCACTGCAATCCGAGCTGGCGCAAATATTCGGCCGATTGCTCGTCCCGCACGGAAATGTATTTACAGCTTTTGAAAACCGAACGAATCATCGGATTAAAAATCTTTCGATTCACCGGCCCTATGCCTTGCGCATAGATAAAGGTCGGTTTCTTCATCCACTGGGCCAGCTTGATCACGCCAAGGTAATACGGAATGGACTTCAACCCGGTCGCGTCCTGCAAAAGGCTTCCGCCGCCACTGATCAGTCCGTCGCTTTCCTTGATAGCTTCGCGAACCTCTTTGAACTTCATCCGGTGCACGGACCGCACTCCATACATAGAGGCGGTCGACTCCGGGTCAATGGAGAGCACGATCGGCTCGATCGTTATGCCCGAGCGTCGGCTCTCCTCTTCCAGCGATGTCAGGATAGATTTCAGTACCGCTTCGTCTCCGCTGTTGCGAAAACCGTAATATCCCGAGATGACTAACTTTTGAGAAGTGGTGACCATTTTTTCCAACATCCTTCCGCTACTTGCCATACACCGATGGCGATGAGTCCGAAGATCAGGCCGATGCCCAGCCCCATCACGCCGCGAATAAGCGACAGTACGGCCGGTGTATGGATATGCGCAAACGTATCAACCATGGACAGCTGTCCGATGGCTGCAATAAACAGTACAAACACGACATTCCGATATTTTAATGCAGCGAACACACCAACGATAAACAGCGGATGTCCCAGCACGAATTCCTTAAATCTTGGACGAACGCCGAACGTATCCTCCAGCGCCGTACGCAGGAACATTTCAAACGGCGTCACCGAACCGGCATTGCCCGTGCGGGTCAAATAATAATACCCTGCGCCTGCGGCAATCACGGCGAGTACTACCATCAAAATGTTAATACGAGTCAACAGCAAACCTCTGATCTGCTGAACAGAGATGGTGCCCTTACCCCGATAAAACAGGATATAAATGGCAACCAGGCCCATTGGAGCAAAATGCAGCAAACTAACGCCGCGGAACTGGTTAATAACCAGGCTATACGTAATATTGTTCAACAGCGCAATCATAAAGGGAACGGCGAGCAATGACAAAATTGAAGTTCTGACATATAAAATCAATGATTGTTTCAGTCTGCGACCTGCCGGCGCATCCGGGTTGCGTCTCTGTTGTTCGTTCACGGAGCGAACGGCAAGAATGACCGCTATGGTCGGCGCGCTAATGGCTACCAACAACGCTACGCCCTGCTCAAGCAGTGTTGGTTTCAAGAGGAAGAGACCCGCGCTTCCCACCAAACCAAGCGCAAATACGAGCAGCGTAATCATAGGCACGAAGTAGGAAACCATCAATGAAATCATGGCAAGCGCACCAATCAAGGCAACAAGCTTGGCAGGACGCTGGATCGAAGATTCCTTCACCGTGAAGGCTTCGGCTTGTCCAAGTTCAAAACCATGCTTCGCCATGCGTTCAACGGCATGTCCCGGTTCGCCAAGACTGTTGATCAGGTTGTCAATCGGGTTGGTGATCATCGCTTTGGCCGTATTCCGGCTAGGTGCTGCATTCATATAAAGCATGCGAATGTTGCGATCCTTCGTCGCCAAGACGAAGCGGTCGGCAATGACATTCACGTCCAGGTTGGCATCCGCATCGCTAAGCGAGTACAGCCGGGTTACGTTGTAATCCGTTTTGTACGCGAGTGTCGCAAACCCGGACTGCGGTTTTTTCAAATTTTCGATGGCAGCCAGACCGATATGATGTTCGTTCAGCAGCTGTGCGAACTGGTCCAGGCTTTTCGTCTCCGCATTATCATTGTATCCTTTTACGGCATCGCCATCAAACAGGATGCGGGTTACCCCATTCTCTTCGAAATAGGTAAGCAGTCGTTCCATCGATTCCTGGTTGTACGGAACGCTGTCCGAAATCCGGGGCAAAATGTGGAATCCGTATCCCCGCAGCATTTCGATCGCGCCCGGATCAGGCATGAGCGGCTGCATGTTGGCATTTTCCGGAGGTGTCTGCAAAATCAAACCGCTGCGGCCTTCATACTGCCATGGAACAACCGGAATTTCACGGTCCGTAAAGGTTTGCTCGATAATCGGCGCATAGGTCTGCGCATTCTCTTCGCTCGTGAACACCACATACGTGTAGTTGTCATTGGATGACACGACTTCTTTATTCGCCGTGGCGATATCCGCACCGTTATATACCATCAACTTCCGTGATTTTCGCAGCTCGTCGAGCGAGCTCTCGAACACGGCCATCGTCGTAATTCCGGCCTCTTTCAGGCGCGGCAGCTGTTCTTTCAGAAAATCCTGGGGATGAGCCTGATAGGTCGAGATGTCCAGGAGTCCCCGGTAGTTAAAGACCAGCTCCACCTTGTCGGCCGAGTTCTCGGTCTGCACCCGATCCGAAATGACGGGAATGGTCGCAATCAAACCGATGATCACGACGATCCACAACCATTTCCGGGAAGCATTATTCCATTTAAGCCATTTTTGACGCACTACATGTACCTCCTCAAGTGTTGGAACCAAATTGCACCTTTCGCTCAACATCAATTCCATTCATCATTGCTGCCAGAATCCGGATATCAACAGCTTGCGTCAACAAGCCTTCTTATATCCGGACGATTGCACCGGCAAACGGTTCATTGCTTGACTTCCGTTCACATTCCAAAGAAAAAGCCTCTCCGCCAATCAACCTTTCGGTGCGGAGAGGCTTTCTCGCTTGCATGCGTGTATTGCAAATTCAAATTATTGGGCGTCTACCCGTGCCATGACTTCGGCAGCGAGGCGATCGATGCGGCTCTCCGCATCTTCCAGACTCTCTCCACGAACGGCAAAATACACTTTGATCTTCGGTTCCGTACCCGAAGGACGCAGGCAGAACCAGGAGCCGTCTGCCAATATGAATTTCAGGACATTTTCCTTCGGCAGGCCGTCCAAGCCAATGGAGTAGTCCAGCACGTCCTGTACGGCCACGCCTGCAACTTCTGTCGGCGGATTGCTGCGCCAGTCGCTCATTTTGCCTTGAATCTGTGCAACACCGTCCTTGCCTTTCAATGTGCGGGACTCCAGTCTTTCCAGGAATGTGCCGAACTGGCTGTAAAGGTCCTGCAGCACATCGTAGAGCGTTTTGCCTTGATTTTTGTAATAAGCGGCCGCTTCCGCGATCAGCATCGAAGCCAGGATGGCATCTTTGTCGCGCGCATAATTGCCTGCAAGGTAGCCGTAGCTTTCTTCGTAACCGAACAGGAACGTATGACTGCCCGTTGCCGCGAATTGGTCCATCTTTTCGCCGATATATTTGAAGCCCGTCAGGGTGTTCATCACTTCGGCGCCGTAGTGCTTCGCAATTACCGCCCCCATCTCGCTGGTGACGATCGTTTTAATTACCGCCCCGTTGGCCGGCATTTTGCCGGTTTCCTGCAAACGGCTCAGCAAGTAGTGCACCATGATGGCACCCGACTGGTTGCCAGACAGCACGAAATATTTGCCGTTGTTGTCCTTGACGACCGCACCCATGCGGTCCGCATCCGGGTCCGTTCCGATCAGGATGTCCGCGCCGACGGATTCGCCCAGCTTCATCGCCAGCGTAAACGCTTCGCGCTCTTCCGGGTTAGGGGATTTCACGGTCGAAAACTCGGCATCCGGCTGCTCTTGCTCGGGAACGATGTACACCTGCTCGAAACCGATCTGCTCCAATACGCGGCGTACCGGGATGTTTCCGGTTCCGTGCAGCGGCGTGAAAACAATTTTGAAATCGCGGCCGATGCCGGATTGGATCAGTTCACGGCTCAGGCTAACGCTGGCCACCGTTTCCGCGAATGCGCGGTCTTCATCGTCTCCGAGCCATACGAGCAGTCCTTGCGCTTCGGCTTCTTCCTGCGTCAGCTTTTTCACGTCAGCCAGGGAAGGAACCTCCTGAATGTATTGGATCACTTGCTCCGCCTCATGCGGAACAAGCTGACCGCCTTCATGGTTGTACACTTTGTATCCGTTATATTCCGGCGGATTATGGCTCGCCGTGACCACGATGCCTCCGGTGGCTTGCAGATGCCGCACGCTGAATGACAGTTGAGGCGTAGGACGGAGCGACGTAAACAGCTTGGCCACGATGCCGTTGCCTGCAAGTACCAGTGCTGCGTCAAGCGCGAACTCCGGCGAGAAGTGACGGGAATCATGCGCAATGACAACGGAAGGCCGGCCTTCCTTGTCTCCGTGCTGCTCCAACAAATACCGCGCAAAGCCTTGTGTCGCACGCCCCACGGTATAACGGTTCATGCGGTTGCTTCCCGCACCGATCACGCCGCGCAATCCGCCGGTACCGAACTCCAGATTTCTGTAAAAGCGATCCTCGAGCTCCTTCGGTTGATCCTGCAAATCGCGGAGTTCCTGTTTCGTCGCTTCATCGATCGAAGCATCCTCCAACCACTGCTGTAATGTCTGTGCTGCTGTCGAACTTAACTGTTCCATTGCTGCAAACCCCTTCCCACGATATCAATTCATTGATAATGACTTGCTAAAGCGACGCAGAGTAATGTACTCCGTCCGTATGCGCTGCTTATGAAATCAGCTTGGGTCAGACAAGGCAAACATGATTTCGCCTTCGGCGACAACCTTGTCTCCGACTCTTGCCGTAGCTTGGCCTTTTCCGATGGAGCCTTTGAGACGCGTAATTTCGACTTCCAGCATCAACGTATCGCCAGGTACGACCTGACCACGGAAACGGAAGTTATCGAGTCCTGCCAAAAATCCGATTTTCCCCTTGTTGCTCTCCACGTTAAGAATGGCCGCGGCGCCAACCTGCGCCAATGCTTCGGTGATCAATACGCCTGGCATGACCGGGTATTCCGGAAAATGGCCGATGAAGAACGGTTCGTTGATGGTTACGTTTTTCAATCCGACGGCGCGTTTGCCGTCCTCCATTTCCACGATCTTGTCCACCAACAGGAATGGGGGACGGTGTGGAATGATGGCTTGAATCTGTTTGCTATCGAGCACGGTATTTTCTCCTCCCGGGGCTATTGATAGGATGCTTTTCCGTTATGGCTGACATTTTAACGCCAACGACTCAGCCGTTCCGGTTACGGATCGTTCTTCCGATCGCTGTTGTCTCCGAATTTTCCGAATGGTTTGAAAGGAGGTTGAAATTCGGAGCCAAAGGCGAACGCTTCGCTTCTCCAGAATCGATTCCGTCCCCTCCACTAGGTCGTCAAAAAGAATCATCCCTAAAACAAAGCACCTATCAAGTTCATTTTTTATTTTTCTTTTGCATAAAAAACTCATTTGGCGTCCACACTAGTATTACCCTTCATGACTGCAGTAGTGAAGGTTAAGATAAGGGGTCTCTCTTCGCGACGACAATCGTCTTTCGCAGGGGAGGCCTCTTTTGACGTCAAAACGTCAAACGTCACCCACCATTATACTGTTTTCAACGCCAAAAAGAAAACTCCTGCCTGCGCAGGAGTTTTCGATCCATTTCACCGCTTTATGGGGCGAACACCAAATCATATACATGCTTCCAGGTATCCAGCTCGAACACGGAGCCGAAATCCTGTTTGCCCAGTACCACATAGCCGGCCACCATGCCGCCGCCGAGGGCCAGAACAAGCAGGAATGGAACCAGAAACCATCTCAGGACCCGCCATCCGCTTTTCTTTTTCTTAACCTTCGTCTTATCCGGCTTCTCATTCTGCCGCTGTGTATCTGTCATTGCATTCACCTAGGCTCTCAAATTGTTGGCAAGGCCCGCCATGGAATCACTGGATGTCAATGCTCGAGCTGCCAACTGATATGTTCGTTGCCCTTGCAGTAACAAAGCCATCTCCTGCGTCAGATCGACGTTGGATTGCTCCAGATAGCCTGGACGAATGTTTGCCGTTGAAGGACGCGTTGCCGCATTCGCTCCAAAGACGTCATCTTCGGTCAGCCCGGCGCCCAACCCGAACAAATTGTCCGAGTACTGTACCAGTCCTTCAGGACGTTCAATGTCAACGACTTGCAGCTGCGCCGCAATGGTTGCGTTGGCTGCATTGCCTCGACGAACCAGCAGATTCCCGTTTTCGTCGAAAGCGACTTTGCTGTTGTTCGGAGCTGTGATCCGTTCACCGTTGCGTCCCAGCACAAAATATCCTTCGCCGTTCACGAGCACCATCCGGTCCGGATCGTTCGGATTCGCCTTAGGTCTCGTGTCTTCCACGAAATGGAATGCGCCTTGACGCGTCCACATTTTTTGCCCGTCTACCTCAACGGCAAACATCGCGTTTCCTTCAATGGCCAAATCTGTAGGATTTCCCGTTTGGTTGAGCGATCCTTGGCCCATGTCCTTGGTCAAGTTTGCCAAACGTACGCCAAAACCAAGATTGTAGCCCATCGGGGATGAGCGTCCATCCAGCTTGTACTTGTCCGGTTGTTGCTGCACTCGGGTAAGAACGTCCTCAAACGCAGCTTGTTTGCTTTTATAGCCTGCCGTATTTACGTTGGCAATATTATCGGCAATAACATCCAGCCGCTGCTGAATGCCTGTCATGGAAACCATGGCGCTAATCATGGAATTGTTCATCCGCGGGTTAACCTCCCTGCTCTGCTCGCCAAGCACATTCCGCTCTCGGCGCTGCAGCAATAATCATATGGTAGATGACGGCGTCGTTATACGCGCCCTACTTCGTTCACGGCCTTGTCCAAACTGCGATCATAAAATTGCACCATCTTCTGGTTCGCTTCGTATGCGCGATAAGCGGCGTTCATGTCAACGGTGGCACGCGAGGCATCCACGTTGGAGCCTTCCAAATATCCTTGACGGATCTGCACGTTGTCTCCGGCGGCCATCATTCTAACCGTAGCTCCCCCTTGACCGTTCAGGCTAAAGTTGCCGTCACCTTCACGCACCAGCTGGTTCGGTTGGTCAACCACGCTGATTCCCAAAGTGACTCCCGTCGGATCACCTGTATTGACATCGACCAAGCGTCCTTGCCCATCCACTTTAAATTGCTCGACCGAGCCTGTCAATACAACCGGCTGACCATTATTGTCCAGCACTTCTGCTCCCGTGGAGCTCAGCAGCGATCCATCCCCTGTAATCTGGAAATGCCCGTCGCGCGTATATCTCGTATTTCCGTTCTGGTCTCTAACCGTAAAATAAGCCTGCGGCTGATAAAGGACCGTTCCGTCCTCACGCACGAATTTGCCGGATTCATTAAAGGCAACCGGTTGTCCTGTCTGCGGATCGTTAAGGGTCAGGTCGGAGGAAATGGCGAAATCGTTCTTCTGCCCGCTTTCCATCAGGGTTCCCTGCACGTTCATGGACAAGCTTTCTTCCGCAAATACCCCCGTGTTCAGCCGGCCAAGGCGCTTCGTCGGCACATTGGCATCTCCGCCCACCAGGCCGATCAGCATTTCCGGAAAAGAACGGCTTACGCTGTTGACCTGTTTATATCCTGTTGTGTTCATGTTCACGATGTTCTGGGTGGCGGTGTCATGGCGGCGCTGCTGCGTAATCATGCCGGCAGCGGCGGTATACAGCCCTCTTAACATGGAGTAATCCCCTTTCTATCCTATGCTTGTCCTACGTAAAAGGAAGAAAATATGCCCGTTCCATTCTTCCTTCCGGACAACTCTTTGATGTTTATATCGGCAGATCAGAACTTTTTCTTAACGACTTGATCCAAATTGTTCAGCATGATTCCCGTTCCCTTGACGACGCAATGCATCGGGTCCTCTGCTACCCATACCGGTACGTGAAGCTCGTTGGTTAACAGTTCGTCCAATCCATTGAGCAGCGCTCCTCCGCCCGTCAACACAACGCCCCGGTCGATAATGTCCGCCGACAATTCCGGCGGTGTCCGCTCCAATACCGATTTGGCAGCCGCGATGATCGACTGCACCGAATCCCAGAGCGCTTCCTGTACCTCACTCCCCGAGATGGTGACTGTAACCGGTAAACCCGATACCATGTCACGCCCGCGAATATCCATTTCTTTTTTCACTCCGTCCGGATGGACGGAACCGATGGCGATTTTGATATCTTCCGCCGTACGCTCGCCGATCATGAGTTTGTATTTGGCCTTAATGAATTTAATAATAGCTTCGTCAAACTTGTCCCCTGCTACTTTAATGGAAGAGGCGGTGACAATATCGCCCATGGAAAGCACGGCAATATCCGTCGTTCCGCCGCCGATGTCCACAACCATATTACCGCTCGGCTGAAAAATGTCCATGCCTGCGCCGATCGCCGCCGCCTTTGGCTCTTCTTCCAAAAATACTTCTTTGGCACCGCTGCGTTCGGCCGCCTCACGGATCGCTTTCTGTTCCACGGAGGTAATGTTCGTCGGCGCGCAGATCAAAATACGCGGACGGCTGTACCAGTTGCGCGCCCCCACACGATTGATGAAATGCCGCAGCATGGCTTCCGTGATTTCGAAGTCCGCGATAACGCCGTCGCGCAGCGGTCTGATGGCAACAATGTTGCCGGGCGTGCGTCCCACCATGCGACGCGCTTCTTCTCCCACCGCAAGGACACGTTTCGTATCGCTTTCAATGGTCACGACAGAAGGTTCGTCGAGAACGACCCCGCTTCCTTTCACGTGAATGAGCACGTTCGCCGTGCCAAGATCAATACCGATATCCTTGCTTAACATAAAAGAGCCCCCAAAGTGATATTATTTTGGTCAGCGTATCCTGTGAAAAAGAGTCCCTTATCACGTCACCGCTCGTTCGACAAAGTGCAGCATTTATATGTAAAAATCGGGCTGATAAGATGTCATAATTCGATCCTGTACCAGCTTTTAACATATCATACTTCAGGGGAGGGATTCAATCCGTTTGTGAGCTTTTTGGCCTATGTCTTTTCCCGCTCCTTCATGATTTGGCAGAAGCCAATACTTCGCGTTTTTTTCCGCTTGTTTTTTTGTATTTGATTTTGGTTGCTTCCCCGCCCCGCAAATGGCGGATCGACTTGTGGTACTCCAGAATATGCTTCACCTGGTCAGCAAGATCCGGGTTGATTTCAGGCAGACGCTCCGTCAGATCCTTATGCACCGTGCTTTTGGATACGCCGAATTCTTTAGCAATGGTTCGGACCGTATTTCTCGTCTCAACAATGCAGCGACCGATTTTAATGGTCCGTTCCTTGATGTAATCGTGCACGCTCCCGCCTCCCTACTGTGTGGATAGTTTGGTACATTATATGAGGGGCAGGTCTAGATATTCTCGGTTTGGAGCGTGACATGCTTCAAAGGTCCCATTATTTTAACAAAAGCACAGAAAAGAGCAGAGGGACAAACCCTCTGCTCCTTCATGCGGATCAGGCATAAACCATTTTACTTTTCCGGAAGGTATCCTTGCGGATTAACCGGCTGTCCGTCTTCGTACACTTCGAAGTGAAGGTGATTACCCAACGTTTTGCCGAGTTCGCTCACGCCGGCGGAAGCAATGGTGTCTCCCAATTTCACTTCATCGTTTTGTTTCACTTTGACGTCGGCCAAGCTTTGGTAAACCGTTTTGAGATTTCCATCGTGCGTAATTTCCACGACTTGACCCGTCAACGGGTTTTGTTCAACTCGGGTAACTTTGCCGCCGAGCGCTGCTTTGACTTCGAAGGTTTCATTATCCCCACGAGCCAGATCCACGCCTGTATTCGGAATGAATGTGTCGTTGTACTGAACCATCGCCGCCTCATGCTCTTCGGCAGATCCTTCATTGTCATAGAATGGTCTCACGACCGAGATTTCCGAAGGGTTGCTTACAGGCCATGCAAAATTCTCCGACTTCGCGACCACTTCCACACTTTCCTGACCCTCTTCCGCTGCTGTTTCTCCCGTAGCTACGGAGCCGTTTTCTACTACACCCGTGGGTTTGGATTCAAGCGTCTTTTGGCTTGTTCCCTGATAGACCCAAACTAAGGTTAGTATAATACCTGCTGCCGCGATGTAAGCTGCCGGGAACACCCAGCGTTTGGACATTGCTCTTTTCCATGAAGAAGGCTGGCTTGCCGGTACTCCTTGAGTTGTTTTAGGAGTCTCTTCCTGGATGGTTTTTTTGTTTTGTTCATTCATCTTGATCACCTCAGTAACAAGTGTTACCGGGTGCAACTCTTTTATACACGGGCGACTCTAATTATTTTCACAAAGCTTTCAGAGAGTGCTATACATGCCTAATTTGCCGGATTACACTGTGCCACTACGCTGTCAGAACAATCTTCCGATTGCTGTTATCCCTGGATTTCTATTATTCCTTTATATAAACCATCCTAATCAATCACACAAGGCCACTACGAGTGCAGTACCATCTTCCGATCGCTGTTATCCCCGGATTTTTTTGATTCCCCTTCTCTAAGGGGGAAAATCCGGGGATAAAGGCGACCGCTTCGCTTCTCCAGATTGGTTCTGCCTCTCCGTTAACGTGTGTTATCTTTTTTGCGGTTTATATAGATGGTTGAAATCCAGGGATAAAGGCGAGCGCTTCGCTTCTTCAGATTTATTCTGCCTGCTCCGTTCTCGTGTAATCTCAATCCGATAGAGTATAGCCAAGTCTTGAAAGCTTTGTGATTGGGCTGGGTATGGTAGGTGGCTTGGTTCTAGCTTACCTCGCCATTAAAGGCCTAGTTGATCTATAAGGCTGAAATACAGCTCACGTCACCTGCCGGGCATGCAGCCTATCCCATTAATGAGAATCTGGTATGTTTAAAGATCAGATAGAGATTGGGGGCTTATCAGGAAACGAGTTCTTTTTTGTGGAGATCCTCATCCGATCTCTCTGGGGCTATTGCTTTGCCAACATCTTGGATGCATGTCCAAAGGAGATACCCGTATAGTAGTGCTTCAGGATCTGCGTTGCGGTATACCCCTCCTGCGCCATGCCGTTGGCTCCCCATTGGCTCATACCGACGCCATGACCGTAGCCGTATGTCGTAATCCGCACCTCATCCCCTTCTGCCGCCCAGGTGAACTGGCTGGACCGCAGACCGAGCAGGTTTCGGACTTCCGGTCCGCCGAACACTTTGCTTCCGATCCGCACTTGCTTGATTCGATGTCCTGCGGTCGTGGACAGCACTTCCATCCAGGATCCGCCGTTCTGGGCCGTTGCGGGAATCGCGTCATCGCCAAGCTGTAGTTTTCGAAGGATTTCGGACCGGCTCATCGTCACGGTCTCTTCGAATCCCGGAGCTACCTTTTTGTCCCAGGGGCTGTTCACGCTTTTCAGATAGGGTACCGCATTTCCCCACACATCTTCTGCATTTTCCGTATAACCGTTGCTTGTCGAAAAAAAGGATGCCGTAATCGGCTTGCCTTGGTATGTCATCACGGTGTCCTTGCTCTCACGAACGGCCTGCTGCAGCTTCTCCCAGTCCTTCGTTTTTCCGAGCTTTGTCCACTCGGTCTTCACTTGATCCGGCGGAAGAAAAACCTGATGGCTTACGGTATCGGTCACGTCAGCGACCCCACCCGGCACGCCGCTTGTATCGTTGGCCTCCAGACGTCGAACGATAAATGTGCGCGCTGCGATCGCCTGGGCTTTTAACGCCTCTAGCTGGAAGTCCGAGGGCATTTCCGCCGCGATTACCCCCGCTACATACTCTTCCAGAGGCAGGTTCATCGTAGTTCCTTTACCCGATAGGTACACCCGCACCTCCGGCTCAGGATACGCGACAGGTACGACGGGGGAAGGTTTGGAAGTTGAAGTTTGTTCCTGCACCGCCGAAGCCGGAGAAGGTGGAACCTTGATGTCATTCGGCCAGACCAGGATCGCCGGTATAATTAATGCCACCCCCACCAACGCGGATACGGCTGCCACAGGTTGCCACCTCCTAGGATTACGCTGACCCCATCCCCGATTTTGTCCAAACACCTTCATTCGCCGCCTCTTAACGACGCGATAATGATCCAGTTCTATAATAGGCGCATGAGCCTGCTCCTCGCGCATCCTTGTTGGAAATGGCTTGTCTTTTTTCTCAACCGGCTGCAGGGCAGCCTCGGCTTCTGCCTCGTTCTCTACTGCTTCTCCAACCGTTGGAGCGTTGAGGGGCAATTTGACCTGTATACGCGCTTCCTTCATTTTCGTTAGCCCTCCATTGTCGTAATCAGCCTATGAACTCATCTTTCGTTTTCATTCCATAGTTAAGAGTATGAGCGTTCACGATCTGGTAGAACCCGATTTGAGAGAAACGCCTGCTAGCCCGGTGCCTAAAAAGAAAAAGATGGAACTTTAGGAGCAGCTATTCATAGAATCAGCTCCTAAAAAGGAGTATCTCTCATTTGGCATCGTAAACTTGCCCTATCTACCCATTAAAGAGGCAAAAAAAAGAGCCAAGCTCTAAGGCTTAGCTCTTTCATGTATTCCATTTTAATCATCTTTTGTTCATTAAGCCCAGGTTGGTTGCACCTTGAACATCGGCACTTCGTCCTCCGGTTTCTCGTTCGGGGTTTTGACCGATTCCAGCTTCGGCTCATCGACGGAAATCCGATAGATGTCGGCACCCAGTCCATTCAGCTTTTCCGCCAAATGTACATAACCGCGATCGATGTGATGCACGCCGCCAACTTCCGTCGTACCTTCAGCAACCAAGCCGGCAATGATCAGGGCTGCCCCTGCTCTCAGGTCCGTTGCGGTTACCTTGGCACCCTTCAGTTTCGCATTACCCGTGACGATCGCCGAACGGCCTTCCACCTTGATCTCCGCATTCATCAATTGGAATTCATCCACATGCATGAAGCGATTCTCAAACACGGTTTCCGTCACAACGCTTGTTCCTTCGGAAGCAAGCAACAAAGCCATCATCTGGGACTGCATATCCGTCGGGAAACCAGGGTACGGCAATGTCTTCACGTCTACCGCTTTGAGTGGACGGTCTGCAACAACTCGTACGCCATTTTCGTCAGGAATAATCGTGACGCCCATTTCTTCCATCTTGGCAATGACTGAGCCCATGTGATCCGAGATGGCACCTTCGATGTATACGTCTCCGCCAGAAATGGCTGCAGCAGCCATATACGTGCCCGCTTCGATCCGATCCGGGATGACGGTATGCCGAACACCGGTCAGCTTCTCCACGCCTTCAATGCGAATAATGCCTGTTCCCGCTCCGCGAACCTTGGCCCCCATACCGTTCAGGTAGTTGGCTAGATCCACGATCTCGGGTTCTTTTGCCGCATTCTCCAGAATGGTTACCCCATCTGCAAGAGTAGCAGCCATCATAATATTTTGAGTAGCTCCAACGGAAGCTACATCCAGATAAATTTTAGCGCCGCGCAGCCTTCCTTGGCTACGTGCTTCGATGTACCCTTGGCCGAGGCTGATCTCTGCCCCCATAGCTTCAAACCCTTTAAGATGTTGGTCAATCGGCCGCGTGCCGATCGCGCATCCGCCAGGGAGAGAAATCCTTGTGTGCCCCATACGCGTCAATAAAGGCCCCATGACCAGAAAGGACGCCCGCATTTTGCTTACCCATTCATACGGTGCTTCACAGGAAGTCAAATTCTCCGCATTCACGGTAATCACTTCGTCCCGGTATGTAACCTTGGCTCCCAGCGATTCCAACACTTTATTAATCGTCATCACATCGTCTAGAGGAGGCGCGTCTACAATGACGCTTTGGCCTTTTTCCCCTAAGAGAGAGGCAGCGATGATCGGAAGAACGGAATTTTTAGCGCCGCTAACTTTGACACTTCCGGTCAATCTTTTGCCACCGCGGACGATAAATTTGCTCATCATGGTTCCCTCCGCGCTTTTATTCCCTTTTCTTCATTCCGAAATGCATAAGCCCCTCCAAAAAAAACGAAAGGACCATGACTGTATATGGAATTTCGACATTGTCTGGTAAGAAAGCACCTTGATGTCTGATCAGAAAAGATTGGTTTATGATCCAAATAGATGATACCACATGTCGTGACGAATGCCTCTGGACGTTTGAAATAAATCATGAATGCCCAACCGGCCTGCGACCTTGTTTTTCGGGATGATTTTTAGCCGGATTGAACCGGGTATCCCTTTATAGCCTTCAAATTTAAAATAAAAAATGTGAATTCCCTAACTTCCATCATAACACCGTTGAATTGTTGGTTACAAGCATTTTTAGAGAAAATGAATCAAAACCATCCAATTTTGTGTCACATTTTTTTCCCAATCGGCAATTGTCCTTCAATCTTATTCTAATTGTTAACACAATCAATCGATGTTATTCGACAACGACGCTGCATGAGAGCCTAACAGATGATTAACCAACCATATCTTCTTCAAAACAAATAGCGAAGCATCTGGGTCCAGGACATATAGTCAATGACGAAACCGGATACCGCATGACCAACGATAATCGCCAACAACAAATGCAGCAATCTGCCTTGAGGTCCTTTCGGCTGCCTAATGATGAGTTCCAGCTTTAGATTTTGCAAGGCCCACCACGCCACCGCGATACACAACAGCGATACACAGATCGAAATCAAGCCGTTTGCGCTTAATGTCTGGTTTACCTGATTCGTCAGATCATTATCCATATATTCATTACCTCCGCATTTGTTACAGCAATCCGAACAATTCAAATTGTCCTTCACTACCTAAGCATGATATGGCCTTCTTCCAAAGTTATCCCACACATTTTTTTGCATCATCTGACTCTATGGAATATAGGCTCTTTCATCATACCTTGTCAATTACATTGATTTCCACTTTACTAAACTATTCTAAAATCAAACGGTCAGGATTAGGTAACCAAAACGACATAAAAGAGCGTTTTTTCGATATCGAATTTGTCATTTCCTCGGAAATAATTCCGGTTTTCGCGGCCAAAAAATGGTTCTCTAAGTGGTAAAGATACCTATTACTTTAGTCCTATATCATAATCAATTATGTAGGTTTGCTAATCAAAACTAGAAAAAAAAACCGCAGAACTATCCCCTAATCTCCCTTTTTAAGGAGGTTATACGGATCATAGAAGACGTTTTCGTGAAAGAAACTACGCCTATTCTAACCAACGAAAAGGTACATATTCCCACGATTCGCTCGATCCTCTCGATCCATCACAACGCATTTAAACAAAATCATCACCGTTACGATGTTCAAGCACGCATCACAAGAAGAACTGCAACCTTAAAAAGAAGCCCGGCAGTTAGACTGCCAGGCCCCTCATAATTGTTTATTTGCCGTAAACGTTGATCCGGTTAATCGCTTTTTGCAGTGCGATTTCTGCACGACGATGATCGAAATGATCCTGATTGCTCTGGCTGCTAAGCCGGCGCTCCGCCCGCTCTTTTGCCGCACGAGCACGGTCCACATCGATGTCCTCCGGAAACTCGGCGCTCTCTGCAAGTACAACAACCTTATCCTTACGGATTTCAATAAAGCCGCCACCTACGGCAACCAGCTTTTCTTGCTTTCCGTTTTTGATCGTGATTGGCGCGATTTGCAAAGGAGTTACCAACGGAATATGCCCTGGCAGAATGCCAAGCTCCCCTTCAACACCACGAGCGATAAGGCTATTCACTTGTTCGGAATATACAAGTCGCTCTGGGGTAACGATTTCCAACAATAAGGTGCTCAATTCCATCCCTCCTGAAAACTATCCGAAGGATAGCTCACTTCATTAAGGACAATCCCGGATCGGATTATACCAAAGTTTTGGCTTTCTCCACTGCCTCTTCAATGGTGCCCACGAAGAGGAAAGCTGCTTCCGGAAGATCGTCATGCTTGCCTTCGAGAATTTCTTTAAAGCTGCGCACCGTTTCTTTAACCGGAACGTATTTACCCGGAATACCGTTGAACGCTTCGGCAACGTGGAATGGTTGGGACAAGAAACGCTGGATTTTACGAGCGCGGTAAACGAGCGCACGGTCTTCCTCGCTGAGCTCGTCCATACCCAGGATTGCGATAATGTCCTGCAACTCATTGTAACGAGCCAAGATGCGTTTAACGCCTTGAGCAACGTTGTAATGCTCTTCCCCTACAACCTCAGGGCTGAGGATACGAGAGCTCGATGCCAATGGATCTACCGCAGGGTAGATACCCATCTCGGAAATTTTACGCTCCAAGTTCGTCGTTGCATCCAAGTGAGCAAACGTTGTCGCTGGAGCCGGATCCGTATAGTCATCCGCAGGAACATAGATCGCTTGGATCGATGTTACGGAACCTTTTTTCGTCGATGTGATCCGCTCTTGCAATTGACCCATTTCCGTAGCCAACGTAGGTTGGTAACCTACCGCAGAAGGCATACGTCCAAGCAAGGCCGATACTTCGGAACCCGCTTGGGTGAAACGGAAGATGTTATCGATAAAGAGCAGCACGTCACGGCCTTCTTCATCACGGAAATATTCCGCCATGGTCAGACCCGTGAGGGCTACGCGAAGACGCGCGCCCGGCGGCTCGTTCATTTGTCCGAAGACCATTGCTGTTTTGTTGATAACGCCGGAATCGCTCATTTCGTGATAAAGGTCATTACCTTCACGCGTACGCTCACCAACACCCGCAAATACGGAGATCCCGCCGTGCTCTTGGGCGATGTTGTTGATCAGTTCCTGAATCGTTACGGTTTTACCTACACCGGCACCACCGAAGAGGCCGATTTTACCACCTTTAGCGTAAGGGGCCAGCAAGTCGATAACTTTGATTCCCGTTTCCAGCATTTCTGCTTGGGTCGTCAGTTCGTCGAATGCAGGAGCCGCTCGGTGAATCGGGTTTTTCACTTCTGCTTTGACTTCGCCATTCGTATCAATCGCTTCGCCAAGCACGTTAAATACGCGACCCAGAGTTGCTTCCCCTACCGGTACGGAAATTGGAGCACCTGTGTCTACAGCTTCAACGCCGCGTACAAGTCCATCCGTGGAAGACATCGCAATACAACGCACGCGGTTGTCACCCAGATGTTTGGAAGCTTCCAGCGTAAGGTCGATTGCAACGCCGCTTTCGTTCTGCGTTTTGATCGTAATGGCATTGAGGATTTCCGGCAGGCCGCCGCGTTCAAACTCGACGTCAACGACCGGACCCATGATGCTCACAACGCGTCCTTTGTTCATCTTAACGTTCCCCTCCTACAAGCCTGCTACTTTTGCAAAAATAAGTTCCGTTCATTCATCCTTGCATTGCAAGCTTTCATATATAAACACGCCCATTTTCAACGAGCCGAACCTTGCTCCCACTTCTTTGAAAGAAATGAGAATGCATCTTTAACTTTGTGCGTTGGCACCTGCCACGATTTCCGTGATTTCCTGCGTGATTGCTGCCTGACGGGCACGGTTATAGGTCAATGACAGATCATTGATAAGTTTGGATGCATTTTTGGTAGCATTACCCATGGCTGTCATCTTCGCACCCAACTCACTTGCTTTACCGTCCAGGAGCGCGCCGTAGATGAGCGTTTCCGCGTAACGCGGGAGCAGCACCTCGAGCACAGCTTCAGGAGATGGCTCATATTCGCAGCTAGCTACCGGGCCTCCTGCCGTGGATACCTCTGGTGTTTCCATCGGAAGAAGACGGTCCACCGTAGGGATCTGGGTCAATGCATTCACAAAGCGGTTATAGCAAATGAACAACTCATCGAATTCAGCCAGTTCAAATCCATGAACCGCTTCATGTGCGATCGATTTGATATCCGCAAATGCAGGTGAATCAGATAAGTCGGTTGTAGTTGCAGCCATTGCGATATCACGTCGTCTGAAGTAGTCCCGCCCTTTGCGGCCGATGACGAACAGAGCGTACTCATCCTTGGATTTATGCTTCTCCTTAAGCGTTTGATTGACCAAACGCAAAATATTCGCATTGTATCCTCCCGCAAGACCGCGATCTGATGTGATGACCAGATAAGCCGTCTTTTTCACCGGACGACTGTCAAGCATCGGATGTTTGATCCCCTTGGTGCTCGTAGCAATGCTTGCCACAACTTCTTTCAACTTCTCAGAGTAAGGGCGTGCTGCTTCAGCTCGTTCCTGCGCTTTGCGCAGCTTGGCTGCCGCAACCATTTCCATCGCCTTGGTGATCTGCTTTGTACTTTGCACACTCTTAATTTGCCGCTTGATTTCGCGCATGCCTTTTGCCATGATTTCACCACCTTAAAACTTTGGCAGAGCCAAAGTTACTTCGAAAGCTTCAACATCAAGTTTTCACAGCGTCAAAACTTCTCATATGGACTACATATATTGAAGTCGGTACACGCAGACATGCGGAATCGTAATATCAACTCCGCAGCTGCATTTCTATATTAGTGCGAGGCAGCGAAGCTTTTTCTGAATTGCTCGATCGCAGCTTTCAGAGCCGTTTCGTTGTCTGCAGTCAAATCTTTGTTGTCCACGATGGATTGGAGAATCTCAGGGTGCGAGCTCACCATAAACGCCAGGAATTCACGTTCGAAGCGAGTTACGTCGCCTGTAGGGATTTCATCCAGATATCCTTTGACCGCCGTATACAAGCTGACTACCTGTTGTTCTACAGGCAGAGGCTGGTTTACGCCTTGCTTCAGGATTTCCATCATGCGAGCACCACGATTCAGGCGAGCCTGCGTGGATTTATCCAGATCGGAGCCGAATTGGGAGAACGCCTGCAACTCACGATATTGGGCGAGATCGAGACGCAGGGAACCTGCAACCTTTTTCATCGCCTTGATCTGAGCGGAACCGCCGACACGGGATACGGAAATACCCACGTTGATCGCCGGACGTTGTCCTGCGTTAAACAGATCGGACTCCAGGAAGATCTGACCGTCCGTAATCGAGATTACGTTGGTCGGGATATATGCGGATACGTCGGAAGCCTGTGTTTCAATGAATGGCAATGCGGTTAAAGAACCACCACCAAGCTCATCATTCAGCTTCGCAGCGCGCTCCAGCAAACGGGAGTGCAAGTAGAATACGTCACCCGGATAAGCCTCGCGGCCTGGAGGACGACGAAGCAGCAAGGACAACTCACGGTATGCTGCCGCTTGTTTGGTCAGGTCATCATATACAACGAGAACGTGCTCGCCTTTGTACATGAAGTACTCACCCATGGAACAACCGGAGTAAGGAGCGATGTACAGGAGCGGTGACGGATCGGAAGCCGATGCCGTTACAACGATCGTGTATTCCATTGCGCCTCTGCGACGCAGCGTTTCAACAACCTGCGCAACCGTAGATTGTTTTTGACCGATAGCAACGTAGATACATTTCATGCCGCTGCCTTTTTGGTTCAGGATCGCGTCGATCGCGATGGATGTTTTACCTGTTTGACGGTCACCGATGATCAACTCACGTTGACCGCGACCGATTGGAACCATAGCGTCAATCGCTTTGATCCCCGTTTGCATCGGCTCATGAACCGATTTACGATCCATTACGCCTGGTGCACGGCCTTCCACTGGACGGAATTCCGTCGTTGCGATCGGGCCTTTGCCATCCACCGGAATACCGAGCGGATTCACAACGCGTCCAATCAATGCCTCACCAACAGGCACTTGCATGATTTGACCTGTACGCTTAACTTGGTCACCTTCACGAATGTCGGAGTAAGGTCCCAGGATAACGACACCGACGTTGCTCTCTTCAACGTTCATGGCGAGACCCATTACGCCGCTTGGGAACTCAACCAACTCGTTGGACATGACGTTCTCAAGTCCGTATACACGGGCAATACCATCGCCGACCTCAATAACCGTACCTACTTCAACGACATCGATGTCGTTTTTGTATTGTTCGATCTGGCTTTTAATCAATGTACTGATTTCTTCTGGTTTGATACTCAAGTGTCCTCACCCCAATCTACTGTACTCGTCTATTAAAAGACTGCTCAAGACGTTCGAGCTTGCCAGACAAGCTGCCGTCATAGATCGTATCGCCAATGGCGACTTTCAATCCGCCCAAGAGGCTCGGATCAACGATATTTTCAATACGTACCTGTTTATTGACACGGCCGCCGAATTCGCGAGCAACCGCTTGTTTTTCTTCCTCATTCAGCGCATAAGTCGAGTATACGAGCGCATCGGCAATACCCAGCGACTCTCCCTCGATCTTCACGTAATCACTCAGCAGAGCATCCAGCAAATCAACGCGTCCGCGCTCGATCAGGAGCAGGACAGTTCGCAGGACGGACTCAGATACTTTACCGTCAAGGCTGGCGTGCAGCGCATTCCGTTTTGCCTCATCCGAAATGTTAGGAGAAGAGATAAACTTGCCGATCTCCTTATCCCCGGTCAGTGCAACAACAACCGCCCGCAGCTCTTGCTCCGTTTCCAGCACGCGTTGTTGCTGCTGCGCCACTTCAAACAATGCTTTTGCATAACGTTTGGCAACAATCGTATCGCGGCTCATTTTCTGCCCCCTACCTCATTGAGGTATTGGTTCACAAGCTCTTCTTGTGCAGGACCGTTCTCAACTTCTTTTTTGATCAGTTTGGAAGCGATCTGTACCGAAGCAGAGCCCAGCTCGCTGCGCAATGCCGCAACCGCTTTGTTTTTCTCGCTTTCGATTTCACGCACTGCATCGTCTTTCAGGCGATTCGCTTCGGATTTGGCATCGGCCAAAATCGTTTCGGCTTGCTTGTTTCCGGTTTGTTTGGACTGCTCGATAATATCGTAAGCTTCTTTGCGCGCTTGTTCCAAAGCTTTCTTTTGTTCCTCAACATAGGCAAGAGCTTGATCACGAGTCTGCGCAGCCTCATTCATCTGCGTCATTACGAGTTCGCGACGTTTCTCCATGATGGAGAAAAGCGGGCCAAATGCATAACGGCTAAGCAGCCAATATAAAATAACAAAAGCGATGATCGCCAGAACTGTATTTTCCCATACGAAACTCAATCTGTTCACTCCTTCCTGGAGATATCCTCAGGCTGCATTTCCGGGTTTACGGACGCTACCTAAAAAGAAGGCGCGGATGGCTGTGGCCTTCCCCGCCAAACCTGCATTGATTTTATTAAGCCGCGCCGTAGAAAATGAACGCCAGAACCACACCGATGATCGGCAATACCTCGATCAAACCTACCCCGATAAACATTGTTGTTTGCAGCGTGGATTTCGCTTCTGGTTGACGAGCGATCCCTTCAACTGTTTTGCTGATTACCAAACCGTTACCGATACCTGCGCCAAGTGCGCCCAATCCTGCAACAATTGCTGCTGCCAATAATGCCATTGCTCCCATTTGTATATCCTCCTTAGAATAATCGTTAAATTTTATAGTTCAGTCCTGCAGGGCTAATCCGTTTGGACTTGAATCTTAATGTTCGTCGTGAGACTCGACGGTCTGTGAAATATAAACCATCATCAGTACTACGAAGACAAATGCCTGAATGGCACCGATAAAGATACTGAAACCTTGCCATGCAGCCAACAGCGGGATCGCCGCAATTGCACCAATCCATTTGAAAGCCGTCAGTTTCATGATGGTTGAGATGAGAACCTCGCCCGCAAAGATGTTTGCGAACAAACGCATTCCGTGTGTCAACAGTTTGGATGCCGTCTCGATAATGTTAATCGGGAAGAACAACCAATGCGGCTGGAAGTAGTGTTTGAGATACGCTCTGGTATTTTTGAACAATCCCAGACCGTGAGCGATCACAAACGCAATAAGTGCCAGTCCCATCGTCACAGAAAGGTCTGCGGTCGGTGATTTCCACCAAGCAATCTCAATGTGAGGGTGAGCATTCGGATCTTTCTCATGCGCTTCGTTGAATGCTTCGACAGCACTTACGATCGGTTGACCCGCAATCTGTGCCTGACTTACATCAGTCATGCCAGTGACTACCCCAAAAGGAAGCCCAAGCATGTTACCCACAAAAATAAACATAATCATGGTTGTTGCCAGAGTAAGGAAATGCTGGCCCTTCTTCATGTCCATCGTACTCGAGATCAGGTTGCGAACAAACTCGATGGCCCATTCCAAAAAGTTCTGCATTTTACCTGGGTTGTCTACAGACAAGTTCCTTGTCGCCAGTTTACAAATGATAAAGACGATTAAGCTAGTCACCACCAGCATCAGTACAACCGACAAGTCCAGTCTGAATCCACCCAGATCAATAATGGGAGCTTCATGCATATTTTTCTCACCCCTTTCTCGCGTTCAATTCGGTTCAGTTCTATGATTCTGTGTTGCGGGATAAGATGATCCCTATAAATAGGAGGGAAAATTGCGCAAAGACGAGGCCACCCACGACCGCGTATGTATTGAAGTACTGCGGATACCGCATCGCCAGAAAAACACCGAGCACCGCAAGTGCCGCCCTTGTCAAAAATCCCAGATTTACCCTCTTCAAATTACCCCCAGCCGCATCTTCCGACATAATCCTCACTTTGCGTCCGAGATAGGAAGCATTGATCCAGCTGATGCCTACGCCCAAAGCCAGTCCGACTGCGATCGTCTGGATGTCGGGAAACAATGCGGCAATCAGGAAACAGATCATGAGGATGGTCATAACGCACACTGTCATCCATTTGCGAAGTCTGGTTAGTTCACTCATCACTTTCCCCCATGAATTTTTTCGCGATAAAGTAGATGCTCACGCCGCCTGCCGCCAGAAAAAAGAGAACGCTTACGGCGGTCCATATTCCGGTAGTTCCAAAGGTCTTGTCTACCCAGGAGCCGACGAAATATCCGGCAACGGCGAGGACGGCAATCTCGATCCCAAAAGCTGTCACGAGCCCCATCGCTTTCCACACGTTATCATCATGGTTACGGGATGAATTTGGTTTGTTCGAATCGGCCATTTTCCACGCCACCCTTGCAATCCCAGTTAATTTTACTGAATGATGAGAGCCTTTGTCAATTGAATGATTTTAGCGTTTTAAAGGGTAAAACGACGGATTTATAAGCCCACAAAAGCCCATAAACCCGCGTAAACCGTACAGTTTAACTGTATGCTGTACCCTTCGTGAATCGAACAAAAAAAGTAAATTATTTTTTGAATTTTCTGTGAAATGATTCCGGTCTTTCGTCTTTCCTGCCAAAATGGTGCAAAATCGCATTGACAATTCTTTCCGAAGCCTGTCCGTCACCGTACGGATTAGCAGCCTGACTCATGCTTTCATAGAGTGTATCGTCCGTTAGCAAAGCCCGCGTCCGTTCATAAACGCGTTCCTCACTCGTCCCGACAAGCTCCAGGGTGCCAGCTTCGATGCCCTCGGGACGCTCCGTCGTATCCCGAAGAACAAGGACAGGCACGCCAAACGAAGGCGCTTCTTCCTGCAAACCGCCTGAATCGGTCAAAATCAAGTGAGTATGCGGGTAAAAGTTATGCAAATCCACTACGTCTAGCGGATCAATAAGTTTAATTCGGGGATGATCTCCCAAAATTTCGTGAGCCGGCTCCTTCACAGCAGGACTTGGATGCACCGGGTACACGATGGCAATATCTTCGAACTCGTCGGCAATCCGTTTGACGGCCCGGAAAATGTTGCGGTGAGGCTCGCCTTGGGATTCACGGCGGTGAGCTGTCATCAGCACAAGGCGTTTGCCTTGAGCCCAATCAAGTACCGGATGTGTATAACCCTGCCGTACTGTATATTGAAACACATCCGTGATCGTATTGCCTGTGACGTAGGTACTAGACTCCGGTTTATTTTCTTTGGCGAGGTTCGAGGCAGACCAGTCCGTCGGCGCAAAATGCATATCTGCCAATACGCCCGTAAGCTGGCGGTTCATCTCTTCGGGATATGGAGAAAGCTTGTTCCATGTCCGAAGCCCAGCTTCCACGTGCCCCACTTGAATCTGCTGCATGAAAGCGGCATAACTGGCCAGGAACGTCGTCAGCGTATCCCCATGAACCAATACGATATCCGGTTTCGCTTCGCGAAGTACAGGTTCGAGCCCTTGCAATACGCGGATGCTGATTTCGTTCAACGTCTGACGTTCTTTCATGACATCCAGATCGTAGTCCGGTTTAATGTTGAACACCTCGAGAACCTGATCCAGCATCTGGCGATGCTGTGCCGTTACGCACACGATCGACTCGATCGATTCAGGATACTTCTGCAGTTCCAAAATGAGCGGAGCCATTTTGATCGCTTCCGGCCGCACGCCGAAAATCGTCATTACTTTGATTTTGTTGGACATTCGAGCAAAGCCCCTTTTCTACTACCGCACAGAGACGTGCGCTTATTTTGTGCCGTACAGGCGGTCTCCTGCATCTCCCAGTCCGGGAACGATGTATCCATGGTCATTCAGGCACTCGTCCAATGCAGCCACGTAAATGTCCACATCCGGGTGAGCATCATGAACAGCCTTTACGCCTTCCGGTGCTGCTACAAGGTTCATCATTTTGATTTGGGTGCAGCCGCGCTTTTTGAGCACGTCAATCGCCGCGATGGCCGATCCGCCGGTGGCCAGCATCGGGTCGATCACGATCAACTCGCGTTCCGTCACATCCGTAGGCAGTTTGGTGTAGTATTCGACAGGCTGCAGCGTTTCCGGGTCACGGAACAAGCCGACATGGCCAACCTTCGCTGCAGGCAGCAATTTCACGACGCCATCCAGCATACCCAGGCCTGCGCGAAGGATCGGCACCAGTCCGAGCATGCGGCCCGAAATCACTTTTCCTTTCGTTTGGGCAACAGGAGTCTGAACGTCGATCGATTCCAGCGGAATCTCTCTCGTAATCTCGTAGGCCATCAATGTGGCTACCTCGTCCACGAGTTCGCGGAAATCTTTCGTATTTGTACGCATGTCGCGAATAAACGTCAGTTTGTGTTGAATCAAAGGATGATCACATATTACCAATTTTCGCATCTTAATTTGTCCCTCCGGTAAGTTCTTCAATGTACAGCTTATCCAATATCGCCTGACGATCATTCATCCGGCCCGATAAATCCTGTATATTATATCATCACCCACACCGAATTACACCCTCCAAGGACATCGAATCATTACAGAAAAACGAATCCTACAAAAACAGGACCGGAAACATAGTGTCCGGTCCTTGAAGAAGTAAATTCTAGTATTTCAGGTCAGTGTACAGCGGGAATTTGTCGGTCAGCTTCGTTACTTCGCTGCGCGCTTCATCCAGAATCGCTGTATCTTTCGGGTTTTTCAACGTTTTGGCAATGATTTTACCGATCGCAACCATTGCTTCCTCATCCATGCCGCGCGACGTTGCCGCAGGCGTACCGATCCGGATGCCGCTTGTGATGAACGGGCTGGTCGGATCGAAAGGAATGGCGTTTTTGTTGACGGTGATACCAATGGAATCGAGCACATGCTCCGCTTCTTTACCCGTGATGTTCACGCTGCGAGTGTCGATGAGCATCAAGTGGTTGTCCGTACCGCCGGACACGATGTTCAAGCCTTCGCTGATGAGCGTTTCAGCCAAAACTTGCGCATTTTTCACGACGTTTTGAGCATATGTTTTGAAAGAAGGCTGCAATGCTTCGCCAAGGGCTACCGCTTTGGATGCGATGACGTGCATCAGCGGCCCGCCTTGGGAACCAGGGAATACGGCTTTGTCGATCGCCGCTGCCCACGATTTGCGGCACAGAATCATACCGCCGCGAGGTCCGCGCAGCGTTTTGTGCGTCGTTGTCGTTACGAAATGGGCATGCGGAACCGGGCTTGGATGCAATCCGGCAGCCACAAGGCCTGCGATGTGAGCCATGTCGACCATGAACAACGCGCCTACATCATTGGCGATGGCGGCAAGCTTTTCGAAATCGATCGTGCGCGGATATGCACTTGCACCGGCAACGATCAGGCGGGGACGATGTTTGAATGCCGCTTTGCGAACTTCGTCGTAATCAATCATGAACGTGTCTTCCTGTACGCCGTAAGCCACGAAATTGTACAACAGACCGGATGCATTGACCGGGCTGCCGTGCGTCAAGTGTCCGCCATGGGCCAGGTTCATGCCGAGCACGGTGTCGCCTGGTTTCAGCGCTGCCAAGTATACCGCCATGTTCGCTTGCGCACCGGAATGGGGCTGTACGTTAACATGCTCCGCACCAAACAGCTCTTTTGCGCGATCGCGCGCGATATCCTCAACGATATCCACGTGTTCGCATCCGCCATAGTAGCGTTTGCCCGGATATCCTTCGGCATATTTGTTCGTCAGTACAGAACCCATCGCTTCAATTACCGCTTCGCTGACGATGTTCTCGGATGCGATCAGCTCGATGTTGTTGCGTTGGCGTTTCAATTCGAGATTCATCGCTTCCAGTACTGCCGGGTCACTCTTGCGCAATTGTTCCATGATTAAATTCCTCCCGTTTATAAATGAAGTTAGTCAGTCACAAAATGTTGAATCAAGCTCTTCGTCCAAACGATACACCGCGCGTTCCCCGCCGATGAGTTTGGGCCGGGTCAACGCGGCCGTTACCCGCGCTTTGCCGATATAGCGAAGAGTCGTGCGAAAAGGTACTGCAACATGGCGCAAATGCATGCCAATCATCGTTTCTCCGATGTCCACCCCCGCATGGGCCTGCACATGTTCAGCCAGACATGGTTTCGCCAGCGAGCGATAGGCCGCGGCTGCCATGGAGCCGCCTGCCTTTGGCACCGGAACGGCTCCCACCTCGGTCAATCCAAGGCGCGTCAACACCGAACGTTCCATGACCAGCGCACGATTCAAATGCTCGCAGCACTGAAACGCCGTGTCGAAACCGAATTCCTGTTGTACCTCGCGAATACCGTCAAGCAGCTGCTGGGCAACTTCAAAGGCACCGCCCGTACCAATCCGTTTGCCTGCAACCTCGCTTGTGCTTGTACCGATCACCACGATCTGCCCAGGCCCAAGCTTGCCCGCAATCGCCAGTTCACGCAACACCGCTGCGGTCTGCTCCTGCAATCCGGGTTGATGCGAATCCAACTCCGTTGTCATCCTATCGCCTCCCGATTAAATCATGCCCTGCTTCCTCTGGATTGTCTCGCATGCATGCGTGGCATTTCAGGTACCATTATAGCGAATAAACGGACGAAATACGAAAAAAGAGCAGTCTGCGGGTATCGCAGAATTGCTCTTTTGCCCAGGCGACCGGCCGTTTGTTCTGGTGCTCCACCGTGGTTAAACCCACTTTTGTCGCCAGTTACACCAGATCCCTGTTTTCCATTTCATCATAAATCAACCCGCGCATAAAATCAACGGGAAATTTACACTCGATGTCCTGTTTGACAATGTCATCCCATCTTGACGAACAACAGCCTTATGCTCTGCAGAGGCTATTCCAGTTTGTCCAGCAATCGGTCCAGCGCGGTGCGGATTTCAGCTGCGGCCACATTGTAATCATCCCGGCTCCCGCCGAACGGGTCGGAGATGTCAAAGCTCGGGATACGTTGACGAATCTCGATGGCACGCTCGCGCTCGTCTGCTGAAATTTCCTGGCCGAGCGCTCGTTTCATCTCCAGCGTGGCGAACAGGCTGTCCAGTTCCTGCAAGTCGTTCATAACCTGTTCATCGTCTTCCACATACTCTTTCAGCGTATACGTTTTGTGGACCGAGTCTGGAAACACTTGAATAACATGCTGCTTGTGCCCTCTGGTCAGCGTAAGCACAAGATCCGCCCATTCGATCAGATCGGCATTCAGCTGCGTGGAGTGTTCGGGGCCGCGGACGTCATGATCCCGCAAAACCGCTTCCGCATGATGGGAAATCGGCATACCCGTCGTCGCCGCAACCCCGGCGGAACGCACCTCCACCTCGATCCCCCGATCGGCTGCCAGCTTGCGCATCAGTCCTTCAGCCATGGGGCTGCGGCATGTATTTCCGGTGCATACAAACAAAATATGTTTCATCGTGCAAGCCTCCCCATTCAAAATGATGTCCATATATGAATAACGCCATAAATCCCGTAAAAAACGCTAACGAAGCGTTTTTTTGCACAGGCGAACTTCGTTTAACCGTTTGTTGCTTGAAATATCGGCTTTCACATGCAGTACTCGGATGCTTTATGAAACTATTGCCCAAGCATCCATCGATATATTTTCATGTTCGAATAAACCGGACCCATTCTATCGATGCTTTCTTGCTATTATAGGATGGTTAAGCCCTGTTGAAAACATGTACACCGCACAACGTTCAGAAAATAAAGAGCAGCCCGAAGGCTAACAAGATCGCTCCCCCGACAGCCTCGCCGTAATCGCCAAGATTTTGACTGACACGCCGTCCGAGCAAAAGGCCCATGATGGACATCACGCCGCCGCAAATCCCGAATGCCAGCACGGTGAGCAACAAATTGCTGCTAAACATGCCCAGCGATACGCCAACCGAGAACGAGTCTATGCTTACGCTGAACGAGAATAACGTGACCCCCAGCATGGTACGGTGATCAACCAGCTTGGTATCTCCTTCCCTAAAAGCGTTCCAGATCATATGCCCACCCAGCAAAATAAGCAAGCCACCCGCCGCATATGTCGTGATGTCTCCCAACAGGGCACTGACGTATTTGCCCGTCACCATGCCGATCAATGGCATGATGACGTGAAACAAGGCCGTCACCGTGCTGATCTTCAGCACATCCCGCAACCGTATGCCTTTCATGCCGATGCCGATCCCCAGAGAAAAGGCATCCAGCCCAAGAGCCACAGCCATGATCAAAATGGTTACCAGCTGCCCCACATGGGCAGATACATCCCACATCCCCATTCCCCCATGTCCCGTAAAAGATTCTTGTACACGATATGCGGACAAGGCCATAAACATGACCAGGGATAATTAAGAGGCTGCCGGAAACCCGGCAGCGTCGGGCCAAACGATTCGCTTTATCGCCGTTCGGGAAGGAATGGACGGATGGAGGATGTAATCAGGGCGCTGACGAACATCAGCATTCTTATTTCACCAAAATGATGAACGTTCCAATTCTAACGAGCTTCAGTAACGTTATTTCGCTGAAAGTGGCCTTCTACACGCCATTTCATATCCCATAGCGTGCTTCAGGTTCGCTGCACAATCACGAGCGCTATTTCGCGCCAAATAACGTGACCAGGGTTCGTTAGAGCTGGACGGGACGTAACGGGGTGCGGCAGAACGACCGGGCAGCGCAGAACAAAGCGTGGTGCATGCCCTGTAAGCACGGGCGAGGTCGAGGCGACTGGAGGTGATGCGTCTGACCGGGCATGCTGCGGTGGAGCCGCGAAAGCGCGGTGCGGCGCACCTGAGCATAGCGCCGCCAGCCGCTCACGGCGGGTCATCCGACCTGAATCAGTCGGTGGCCCGCCGCCTTGAGCAGCCGATTCATGACGGCTGCGCCAAGCCCTTCGCGCGAGCAGGCTTCCGCCACGATATACGTGGCGCCCTGCTCATCGCAGCTGCGCAGCGCGGCGTACAGCCTGCGCGCAGCTTCTTCCAGCTCGCTGGCTTCGCCCAGCGAGAACACTGCGTCGGCGCGGTACTGCTCCGCGTGCTCGGCGAACGCCAGCACTGCGGTGCGCTCCCCGCGCTGCGCCGCCTCCGCGAGGGCGGCGCCGATCCAGGCCGCCACCGCATCAGGCGGCCCCTCCACCACGCACAGCGCGCCAACGGGCGCATAGTGCGTGTACTTCACGCCCGGCGAGCGCGGCACCGGGCGATCGTCGCCTTCGGGCCCTTCGGCCAGCAGGCCCGGGTCCGTGGCGACGCGGGCGGCCACGGCGGACAGCTGCTCCGCCGTGATGCCGCCAGGGCGCAGGATGGTGACGGTACCGTCGTCACCGGCCTGCACCACCGTGGACTCGACGCCCACCCCTGTGGGGCCGCCGTCCACAATGCCGCCGATGCGGCCAGCCAGGTCCTCGCGCACATGTGACGCGAGCGTAGGGCTTGGCCGCCCCGAGCGGTTGGCGCTTGGCGCGGCGACCGGGCAATCCGCCGCCGCGATCAGCTGCAGCGCAACCGGATGGTCCGGCATGCGCACGCCCACTGTATCCAATCCGGCGGTGACGCGAGGCGATACCGCGCCGTCTCTAACAGGCAGCACCAGCGTAAGCGGTCCGGGCCAAAACGCATCCATCAGCGCTTCCGCAGTGGCATTGACCTCCGTCACCAGCGAATCCAGCTGGTCCCGGCGGGCAATATGCACGATCAGCGGGTTGTCGGAAGGCCGGCCCTTGGCGGCGAATACGGCTTCCACCGCTGCCGTGCTGCGCGCATCCGCACCGAGGCCGTACACCGTTTCGGTCGGGAAGGCAACGGTTTCCCCTTGACGTAGGCAGGCTGCGGCAGCCTGCAAGTCCACGAGCGCCTGCTGCCTTGCAGAAGCGCTCTCCCTTTTTCCATCCCCATCTTCCGGGTTGATCAGCACCTTCACGTCCCAAATGACCGTATCCTTCATCGGCTGGCCTTGTTGAAAACCAACGCCCGCCTCTCCTGCATTTCCATTCGTGTTGCTTAACGGCTGCATCGCTTCTTGTTCTCTGTTCATCTATTCATCATTCCCAAACGTTCATAGTAGGTTATGTTCGCTCGCACGGATACTATATAAACCGCACTATCAATCACACAAGGCCACTGCGAATGCAGTACGAACTTCCGATCGCTCTTATCCCCAGATTTTTTCGAATCCTCTTTCTTTAAGGGAAAATCCGGTGATAAATACGCAAGCCTCGCTTCTTCAGATTGGTTCTGCCTCTCCGTTAGCGTGTGTATGTTTTTGTGGTTTATATAGTTATACGCCACCAGCGCTCGAACAAACATCAGTACATTAGTATTTATCCTTCTTCGTTGCAAACGCAAGATATTCGTCAGGTTCCTTCCTGCGACAAATATGGTAACAGCGTCGTTCCCCAATTATAACACATCCCTGCTGCTCCCGGACGGGCTTGCTGCCGCGGCAGCATGCCGTAAAAAAAGGACAGTGCCCACTTTGGAGACCGTCCCGGTTGAATCGATATGAACATCAAGCAAACCATCCGGTTACCCAGCTCCAGACATTGACCGCCAAATCCCACAAGAAGAAGCGCGCTTCCGGAGCAGCGTCCTGAACAGACGCGGCGGTTTTCACAGCTTCTGGGTCGGCAGCAGCGGCGGCAGACGCCGTCGTCGGCTTGGCCAACGCATCGCCCGTACCTGCATCGATGAAGCACAGCGGCGGGAATAGAACGCACCACCAATTTTGCCCCTCGCCTTTCCCCAGTGTTACGCGCACTGCTTCATAATCCCCGGCGGGATATACGGTACCCCCATACAGTTTGGTCGGAAAAGGAACCACCCCAAGCTCCACCTGATAATCGTAGTTCAGCCCGCGACTCTTAAGCTCCGCTCCCACCAACGCCTCCAGCTCGGGCAAATGGCGACGGATGACAGCACGCGCATCCTCGATGCTCTGCGGGTTGTCCAGCTCCGATACCCACTGATCCATCTGGGCAACGACAGCATCGCGAATCTCGCGTTTCACGAGCTGGTCTCCGGCGGAATCCGAGTTGGCCAAAATGCGCAAGCGGATCGATTGCTCCGGAATGTTCGCAGCCGCTACGGCTGCATCCGTTTTCTGTCCTTCCCACATCATAATTACCATCATAAGACAGGCTATAATAAGTCCAATTTGTTTCACGAATCGTCTGCTCATCCCGTTCTCCCCCTTGGCTCCCGTAGTCATGTTCCCTGCAACTCTCTCATGTCTATCAGTATGCCCGGGGGAGACGAAAGTAAACCTATTAAATTCACGAATCTAGCAATATTGCAAAAGATATATTCCGGCGCTTCTCCCGTACGTTTGAACCAACCATGTCCGGATCATCCCGTCATCTTGCCTGTTCCCATCCTGCCTTGTAACCGGCCCCACAATCCGCTCCTCTGTTCCGCAAAACCAAAATCATCGTCCTCTTCATGCCCGTACAGCTTGATGCTCATCACAAATCCGATGCACGCCATATTGATCAGCAGCGACGTCCCGCCGTAACTGATGAAAGGCAGCGTAATTCCCGTTAACGGCATCAGGCCGAGGAATGCGCCGATATTTTCATAAACCTGATACAGCAGCATGCCGATCACGCCCACAATGATGACAGGTCCGGTCCGATCCTTGCATTCGAGCGCGATCAGCACCATCCGGTGGATCAGGATAAAGTAGAGCAGAAGCAGCACCGAACCGCCAACGAAGCCGAACTCCTCGGCAATGACCACGAAAATGGAATCCGAATACGTATAGGGCACCCTTCCGCTTTGAACCGAAGTCCCTTGAAGGTACCCCTTCCCGGTAATGCCGCCCGATCCGATCGCAAGCCCGGCGTTTTTCGTATGCCAGGAAGCCTTCGCCGTCGCTTTCTCCGGTACGAGCCATGGATCGATCCGCTCTGCCCAATGCTCCCGATCCGCCGCTTCCAAAAACGTATAAATCTCATCATGGTATGTCGTATACGCCTGTACAAAGCCAAATATTGAACCCCCTATGATCGCCAAACCGATCAGAGCGTGAGACAGCTTGATATTCCCGATCCAAAGCACGGCCGCCAAAATAACAACGTAACCAAGCGCGTTGCCCAGATCGTTCTGAGCCATGACCAAAGCAAACGGCAGGAACGTCCACAATCCGATGGGAACGACATCCCGCCAGAAGCCGAGCGGCCGTTTCGTCCTGATCAGCAGGAGTTTGGCCAGAAACAAAATCAGCACCAGCTTAAAAAGCTCCGCAGGTTGAAGGGAGAACGATCCGATCTGCAACCACCCATTGGCATTGTTGATGGCATTCCCGACAAAATGAACGAGGATCAGCAACATAATACCGACCCAGTAAATCCAGAACGCATACTTGATGAACAGCTTATAGTTAACCAGACCAATACCGAACACGGCTGCGAAACCAGCGACATAAAATAACAGTGTCTTTATATGATGGCGTCCCAGTTCCGGACTTGCCTGCACAGCGCTGTATACCGTAACCACGCTAAATATCATCAGCAGGAACAGCACGAACAGAATAACGCCATCCATCTTCTTCAACAAGCTCCACATGCCGTTGCTCCCCCTCGACCTTTACGCGATACAAACGGAATAGGCATCAAGAAATATTTCCCAGATGCAACACTATTATATCCAATACAATGAACAAATGGAAATAACCCCGAAAGAACGAGCGGATGATTCCACTTCTTCTTTCGGGGTTATTTTCGTGATTGCATATTCCGTTAAGATAGGGCGATCCCACGGTGGCTTGACGTTCAGAGGATCACCTTAAGCCTGTCATCAGGCAAGATCCCCTTGTTCTTCCTCAGATTGCGGCCGCTTCCGCTTGAACAGCTTCACAAACAGCTCGCTGATGGTTGGCTGCTCCGTCGTGCCGAGAATGTCTTCATTCTCCTCGGTATGCACCTTGATGCTCATAGCGATCCCCATACTAAGCATATTCAACATAAGCGAAGTACCCCCGGAACTGATAAACGGCAGCGTGATGCCCGTCAGCGGCATCAGACCAATAAACGGACCGATGTTAACGAAGATCTGGTAGAGCAGCATCGCAATAATGCCCACAATGAGATAAGGTCCGGCTCGATCCTTACACTCCAGTGCAATCAGTACAAGACGGTGAATGAGAATAAAGTATAACAAGAGCAGTACGGACGCTCCGACAAAACCGAATTCCTCGCCGATCTGTACAAAGATGGAATCCGCATAAGCCAGAGGCACGCGATTCGATTGAATGGTCGTGCCTTGCATATATCCTTTACCAGTAATGCCGCCCGAGCCGATAGCCAGCTTGGCATTATACGTTTGCCACAAGACGTCCCGTGACGTCTGGTCCGGCACAAGCCAAGGATCGAAGCGGTCTGCCCAGTGCGATCGGCCGATATCCTTCAGAAACTTGACGATTTCGTCGTGGTAATGGATATAAGCCTGGGTCCCGCCGATAAAAGCAGCAACCGCAATGACGAATCCGATCAACGCATGCGTAAACTTGATGTTGCCGATCCAGAGCAATCCGATCAGGATGACCACGTAGCTGAGCGCATTCCCCAAGTCATTTTGCAGCAGGACCAGCAGCAACGGCGGTAATACGCACAAGGATACCGGAATGACATCCCTGCCGAAATACAGCCGCCGATTCGGCTTTCGCGCCAGCAGCGCTGACAGAAACACGATCAGGCAGAGCTTGAACAGCTCGGCAGGCTGCAAACTGACACCAAATACAGACAACCAACCTTTGGCACCATAGTACTCCTTACCGAAGAAAGTAACGATGACCAGCAAAGCCATGCCGGCACCGTAAATGTACAAGTAATTTTTGATAATGAAGTTGTAGTTAATCATCGAGATGCCAAAAAAGACGACAAAACCCAAAATGTAAAACATCACGGCACCCTTGGTGAGTGATTCAAGTTTAGGCCGGCCAAACGTTGTACTGTAGATGGATAAGATACTTATCGCCATCAGAACCAGCAATATAAAGACGATCGTGTAATCAATTTTTTTAAATTTATCGAGCATGCGTTACGTTCCCCCAAATATCGACAATCTTCGGTATATCCATTGTAGAGGATTTCGCGGCAAAAAGAAAACCCGCCGAATCTTACACTTCTGTCACCGGTTCCGAAGCGCGAATTCCGAGGACGTGACGTTCGATGCCGGCAAGGTCCGGCACGATGACGATTTCCGGCCAGTGTCCGGCAGCCTCCAGCATGGCTGCAATGTCGCGCGCCTGCCCTTGGCCAAGCTCAAAGCCGATCACCTGCGGCGGCGCGGGCAGCAGCGCGAGCTGCCGCAGCATGATCCGGTACGGCGCAAGCCCGTCCGGCCCGCCGTCCAGCGCGGTGCGCGGCTCATGGTCGCGCACCTCCGGCTGCAGCCCGGCGATATCCTCCGCCGGGATGTAAGGCGGGTTGGACACCAGGATGTCCAGCCGCTCCCCCGCGAACGGGGCCAGCAGATCGCCTTCACGGAAGTCGATCCGCACGCCGTTCGCCGCCGCGTTCCGCGCGGCCACTTGCAGCGCCGCCGCCGAGATGTCCCCGGCGGCTACCTGCCAGCGCGGGCGCTGCGCGGCCATCGTTACCGCGATGGCCCCGCTGCCCGTGCCGACGTCGACGGCGCGCACCGCGTCGCCGGCGGCAAACACGCGGTCGGCCGCGCGCAGCACGGCTTCGACCAGCAGCTCGGTCTCCGGCCGCGGAATCAGCACGGCCGGCGTGACCTCGAACGGCAGCCCGTAAAACTCCTGGCTGCCGATGATGTATTGCGCAGGCTCGCCCGCGGCCTTGCGCGTCACGGCCGTTTCCCAGCGGCTGCGCAGCTCGCCGGGGAACGGCTCCGGCAGCTTCATGTAGTACGCGGCCCCTTCGAGGCCGAGTACATGCTCCAGCAGCAGCCGGGCGTTATTGTGCGGCTCTGTCACGCCGCACTTCTCCAAAAAAGAGGAAGCCTCCACGAAGGCTTCCCGGCAGCTCTGCTCCGGCGTCATCACGAATTTCGCCTGAGTCACAGATTATTCTCCTCTTTCCATCATCTCGGTCTGCTCGGCAATCGTGAGCGCAGACACGATCTCTTCGATCTCGCCGTTCATGATCTGATCCAGCTTGTGCATGGTCAGGCCGATACGGTGATCCGTTACGCGGCTTTGCGGGAAGTTGTACGTACGAATCCGCTCGCTTCGGTCGCCCGTTCCCACTTTGCTTTTCCGTTCACCCGCGTACTTCGCTTCCTCTTCCTGGCGCATCATGTCATAGATCCGGGTGCGAAGCACCTGCAGCGCTTTCTCCTTGTTGGAGTTCTGCGATTTGCCGTCCTGACAAGTTGCTACGATGCCGGTCGGAACGTGGGTTACGCGAACCGCCGATTTCGTCGTGTTGACGGACTGTCCGCCCGCGCCGCTGGAACAGAACGTATCTACGCGAATGTCCTTGTCATGGATTTCGATGTCGATTTCTTCGGCCTCGGGCAATACCGCCACCGTCGAAGTGGACGTATGGATCCGTCCGCCGGATTCGGTGGAAGGGATGCGCTGCACGCGATGCGCGCCGCTCTCGTACTTCATTTTGCTGTACGCGCCGCGTCCGTTGATCAGGAAGATGACCTCTTTGAAGCCGCCCAGGTCGTTCGTATTGGCGTCCATCAGTTCCACGCGCCAGCCTTGCGTATCCGCATAACGCGTATACATCCGGTACAGATCGGCCGCAAACAGCGCCGCTTCGTCCCCGCCGGCCGCGCCGCGAATCTCCACGATGACGTTTTTATCGTCGTTAGGGTCCTTCGGCAGCATAAGCACGCGAATTCGCTCTTCCAGCTCCTTCAAGCGGGCCGTGAGCTCCTCGATTTCCATTTTGACCATTTCGCGCATCTCGTCGTCCAGCTTCTCGCCCTGCATTTCTTTGGCAGCTTCGAGATCTTCGCTGGCCTGCTTGTATTCGTTATACGCTTCATACGTCGGCTGCAAATCCGACTGTTCTTTGGAATACTCCCGCAATTTTTTGTTGTCGCTGGCTACATCCGGGTCACACAGCAGCTCGCTGAGTTTCTCGTAACGATCAGCCAATGCTTGCAATTTATCCAACATTTTCGTCACCTCGCGCTTTATTTTGTTCCGCTTTCGTCTATCGCAACATCATTCATGCATTTCCATGTTTCGAATCTATAGTTCACAATGCCTTGGGCCTTGCTTGTAAGCCCTGCCGCAACATTTCATTCAATGACTGACGCACACTCTCGCTACAACGTCATCAAATCCTTTGCTTGTGATGGTTAGGTTAAAAAAGAATCCTGTACGCTGCATGTTTGCCCGCTTTCATTGCTGAAACAGCGCACACAAGTAAATACAGGTACACGACTCTTAATTATAGCATATTACATCCATCCTGAATAGATACTTTTCAGGCTTTGTACAGGGCGTTCATTGGCTATACGAACCAGCGCCGCTATACTTATATTACAATCATATGGCCGTGCCCGTTCCGGCATCCATTGCCAACCAGCCCGGCCCATTTATTTTGCACAGGAGCTGAGTCGCCATGTTTAGCGAACAAGAAAAAGAAGCGCTGTTTGAACACTCCCACCACTTAACCTTCGCTTGAAGTGGGGGATTCTTGGGTCATCGAACCTCTTGGTTCGAAGTGGACCAAGCGATCCCTGTGGTCCCCACAGTTCTCGGGCGATATGACGATCTATATGGCAACATCCTTAATGTTTCGGGCTGCATTAACATCCCGATCATGGAGGGTTTTGCAGGATGGGCACACCCATTGCCGTACCGAAAGATCTTTCACCTCGCGGTGTAGCGCTCCGCATACATGGCAGGTTTGACTTGTCGGTGCAAACGTATTCGCAATCTTGAGGGTACGCCCGTACCATTCCGCTTTATACGTGAGCTGCCTTCTGAACTCACTCCAGGACGCATCGGCGATCGATTTGGCCAGCTTGTGATTCTTGAGCATGTTTGAAACCTTTAAGTCCTCGATGCTGATCGTTTGGTTTTCACGAATCAGCTTGGTGGACAGCTTGTGCAAAAAGTCATGGCGGATATTCACCATTCTCTCGTGGATCAGGGCGACCTTCCGTTTGGCTTTTTGCCAATTGGTACCGTCTTTCGTACGTCGGGCCAATCTCCGTTGCCAGCATGCCAACTTCTTTTCGTACCGGCTGAAGGCTTTCGGATGAGTATCCCGCATACCCTCGGAGGATACCGCAAACGTTTTAAGTCCCAGATCGATCCCTACCGACTTATCGTTATCCCGCAAGGGCTTCATTTCCACTTCACAGACGAGCGAAACAAAATATTTCCCCGCGGCATTTCGCCGTACCGTAGCCGAGAGAATGCGTCCTTCACAGGGGCGGGAGTTTGCAAAACGCAGCCACCCCAGCTTGGGGAGCTTCAGCTTCCTCCCATTCACAGCGATATTTCCATTCGTATATCGAGTAGTGTAGCTTTGCACCGGATGTTTACGATTTTTGAAACGCGGAGCCTGCGTCTGCTTCTTGAAAAAACGATCAAAGCTATCGGCTACATGCCGAACAGCCGATTGTAGAGCGATACTATCCGTTTTTTTCAACCAAGGATGTTCTTGCTTTAGATCTGGGAGCTGCGTGGCACAAGCATGGTACGACAAGCCCTTGCCCGTGGCGTCAAACGTATCCTTCCATTGCCCCAGAAAATGGTTGAACACAAACCGGCAACATCCAAACATCTGATGAATCCACTGCTGCTGTGTACGATTGGGGTAGATCCGATACTTGTATGCTTTATGGAAGAACATGCCATGCACCTCCGTTCCTTGCAATTATCATAGCACATATGTTCGGTTCCGAATAGAAAAAAATGGCGATTCATCCCCCACCTAAAGCTGACGCTTTTGAGGAGGGAGTCTTCTCGCCTTCAACGAAAGTCATTTATACAAGGCGGGATATTCGAACTTTTATGGATACACCCATTCCGAAAGATACCATTGACCGGATACTGCATGCGGCCCATCACGGTCCATCGGTCGGCTTCATGCAGCCATGGAGCTTTATTTTGGTGACGGAGGAACATACGAAATCCCGCCTCGCCTGGGCGGCCGACAAAGAGCGGAGAGCGCTCGCCATCCACTATGAGGACGAAAAGAAAGAACGCTTCCTCGGCATCAAAATCGAAGGTCTCATGCAGGCCCCGCTCACGATCTGCGTCACGTCCGATCCGACCCGCGGCGGGTCCCATGTCCTTGGGAGAAATTCCATTCCCGAAACCGACCTGATGTCCACCGCCTGCGCCATTCAGAACATGTGGCTTGCCGCTTGCGCCGAAGGGCTTGGTATGGGCTGGGTCAGCTTTTACAAGAAAAACGACGTTAGAGACATCCTGAACATTCCTCCGCATATCGAACCTGTCGCTTTACTGTCTATTGGATATACGGAGCATTATCCGACGAAACCGATTCTTGAAACGGCCAACTGGGAAAAAAGAAGAGATTTGCAGTCGGTCATTTATCATGGACGATGGGGCAACGCCGAGGAAATATAGCTCATAAGGCTGGCAGCCTACAGCAAATGATCTTCCAACTGTTCCAGCACCACGCTCCACCAGGCATCTTCACTGGCTAAGCTGGCGGGATCCTTTTCGATATAATATGCTCGAAGTTCCTGAACGGCTTTCTCTCGCGCGGCGATTGAGGTGCTCTTGTTTCCGGGTTTGATCTCCCCGCGCCGAAAGGCTTCCAGCTTCAGTCTAGCCTGCTCCGCCGTGAGGATCGTCGGTTCTTCCCGGGTGGAAAATTGCTGCATAACATCTGCATAACGCTTCAGAAATTCGACGAATGCGGCCAAGGAAGCGTTGATTCGGCCAAGCTCGCCCGTCTCTGCATCCATGATGCAGACTCGGCCCGTTCCCGTTTCCACGCAAAGCCAGGCAGCAGTTTCTTCCCACTCGTATCCGATCGGAAACAGTTTCAGCTTTCCTTCTTTGTCCGTGATGAAATCTCGGTCCGTACGAGGTTGAAAATGAACGCCAAGCACGTCTTCATCGTTATGGCGCAGCTGCGGCAGGCCCTGTTCCAACAAAAGCCGACGCGTTTCCTCCGGCAAACATGCAGCCTCGACCAACGTCTGATCGTAACGAATATACGGTATTGCTTCGTCCATTCCCCCACCTCCGCTTGTTATTGCTAATATTATAATCACCCACGGTGATGCCAGCAATCCGGCGTAGAACCTAAAAGAAAAACCATCTATATAGGTTGAACTAGACATTATACGATAAACGGAGAGGGCAGAAAGAATCTGGAGAAGCGGAGCGTTCGCCTTTATCACCGAATTTTCCCGTTACATAAGGGAATTAAAAAAATCTGGGGATAACAGCGATCGGAAGATGGTTCTGACCACGTAGTGAATCCGTGTAAAAATCATTGGTTCAGCTTATATATCGATGAATTTTCGGAGAAGGCAGACTGCGTTTTGGCAGCCGTTTTTGCCCCTACAGTCTGCATGTATTGAAAAAACCCTGGCGATCTTCATGCGAAGAACCAGGGTTTTTGAACCATTCTATATTTGTCGTCCAGCTTGATCCGTGCCGGGCAAATTATACATTGAAACGGAAATGCATGACGTCGCCATCCTGCACCACATACTCTTTGCCTTCGAGGCGAAGCTGCCCGCGCTCTTTGGCGCCATTCATGGAACCTGCAGCAACCAAATCCTCGTAGGATACCACCTCTGCACGGATAAATCCACGCTCGAAGTCACTGTGGATGACGCCCGCCGCACCAGGAGCCTTCGTTCCTTTGCGGATGGTCCATGCGCGTACTTCTTGCACGCCGGCAGTGAAATACGTGTACAGGCCGAGCAATTTGTAAGCCGCCTTAATCAGGAGGTTCAGGCCGGAATCCTGAATGCCGAGCTCTTCGAGGAACATTTGCTTGTCCTCGCCTTCCAGCTCGGAAATCTCTTCTTCCACCTTCGCGCTGATCGGCACGACTTCCGCGTTCTCGGCAGCAGCGAACTCTTTTACTTTTTGTACATATGCATTGTTGGCCACATCGCCGATTTCATTCTCGGACACGTTGGCCGCATACAGCACAGGCTTCAGGGTCAACAAGTGCAAATCGCGGATGATCAGGCGCTCATCGTCGGTCAGGTCCATGCTGCGCGCCGGTTTGTCTTCATACAAAACAGCCTTCATGCGCTCAAGCAATTCCACTTCCTGCGCGTATTGTTTGTTGCCGCCCTTCATGTTTTTCTTGGAACGTTCGATACGCTTCTCCACGCTCTCGATATCGGCCAGGATCAGCTCCAGATTGATCGTCTGAATGTCGCTGATCGGATCGATCTTGCCGTCCACATGCGTGATGTTCTCGTCCTCGAAGCAGCGAACGACATGCACGATCGCGTCCACTTCGCGGATATGAGCCAAGAACTTGTTTCCAAGCCCTTCGCCTTTGCTCGCGCCGCGCACCAGACCCGCGATATCCACGAATTCGAATGCCGTAGGTACCGTTTTCTTCGGTTCTACCAGTTCGGTCAGTTTGTCCAGGCGCTCATCCGGCACTTCCACGATGCCCACGTTAGGATCGATCGTGCAGAACGGATAGTTGGCCGATTCGGCACCAGCTTGCGTGATTGCGTTAAACAGCGTGGATTTCCCGACGTTCGGAAGACCCACGATACCAGCTTTCAAAGCCATGTATATGACAACTCCTCATTCATTACTTGTTCGGTTCGAATAATCCTACTCATTATATATGACAAGCACCGGTGCATCAAGGAAGTTTGCCAATTCCATGCGCACCGGAGCAGGAAAATCATCCACAATCTTCTATGAGCCTTGGGTCAAATTACGTTGCTGAGATCTGTTAGCGTTGGATCACGCTTCATATCGGCCACATAAGGTGGCTGATGTTCGTTAGCGCCCGAGCTCCTTGTACATGGTCATGTCCGTAATGGCATACCCCATCTTGCGGTATAACTCGCTCGCCCGCACATTATGCCCGAATACATGCAGCCCGATGCGATTCACGCCAAGACCCGCAGCCGCTTGCTCCAAGGCGGCCATCGCTTCTGTTCCATATCCTTTACCGCGATGCTCCTCTTCGACGACGATGTCGAGCAGAAACGCCTCTTTCCCGCGCAGATGCTCCGTCACGTTAAACCAGATATATCCCACATTTCCGTCCACCTCATGCATAAGGTTGTATATGTACGCTCCCTTCGTCTGCAGGCCCTCCGGCAAAAATCGGCGATAGGACTCACGGGATAACTGCTCCGCCTCTTCTTCCGCCCATGTGCCCGCTTCCACTTTATCCAGAGCAAAGTCCTTAATGCCCCGGTCCAGAAAACGCGCAAACTCCTGATCATTCATTTGTACCAATTGCATCTGATGTCCCCCCATTTCAGATAAACCAACGAAAATATAATGGTGAAAGAAGAATGTATGTAATCATAATACTTCGCGCCATAACTATGTTAAAATATATAGGCGAGCGACCCGCCAAAAGTTTCTCGCCCAAAGTCGATTGGATTATTCCATCGGCTTTTCTATTTTAACATGATTGTATTGATTAATCAGATCATCCAGGACCATAGATTGCTGTATAACAAGGGGATGTAGAAGATCTCCATATTCCAACTTTAATTGATAGAGCTTCTGTCTCGCTGCTTCGATCTGCAACTTAAGTTTGCTATAATCCATATTCACCCCTCCATACTGTGACATTTTAGAACACTCTGCGAATCAGAGGGAAATGATATATACCCCAACATTTACTGTCTTCACCCTTCCCCTTTCATGTATCCCTCTTTTTTGAACAGCAAAAAAGCGTTCCTTTTACTGAATTAGTCCCATCTCAACGTGAACAGGTTAAACATAAACTTTGTTCCGATAAGGTGAGCTTCCAGATGAGAGAACACTTTGTTTTGATATGGTTACATACTTGTACTAATCATTCCATGAACCTTCGTTGTCAGCATCACGGGAGAACAATTGGATCTTTAATTTAGACAGTTATATCAGGGGATGGTTTAGGGATTCAGTCTGCGAAGGTTATGTATGTAGTTACGTGCGAAGACGATTTTTTTACTTTTGAGTTTTAATTGATTATACTTCTCTATCGTGGTGGCAGTTGCAAACGTCGAATACTGTTCAAATAAATCAACACATTTCACCATACATAGCCCACTACTAATTTCAATCGCAATGGATAAACTATCCAACAGGAACAGGAAGCCTTTATCCAAATTATTTTTTTGGAAGTAATATATACTTATCCCCATCAATAAATTAGCATAGCGGTCCCCCGTAAGTTGACTACTAATCGCCCCAATTCGACTAATTTGTTCACGATAGATAATAGAAGATTCATATTTTTCAAGTACGGCATCGATATCCAATCCAAACTTATTGGCTGCAACAACGATCTCGCATAAAGCCGGAAAAACTTCATTCTCTCTTTCTGAGATATAATTCAAATAATCGTGAAGGACATCTGTCTTCCCGGACATCAATTCATACTGGTAACGATTACCTTCTGCCCATTCCTTGAACTGTTGAATAACAGTTATTTCCTTTTCGGTCGGATCAATTACCCAGCTAGAATCGGTATATAAAGAAACGTAATGGAGTGCTTTTTCATATTCTTCAAAATAGAAATAAGTCTCTCCGAGTACCAAATATGCGTACAAAATATAAAATATAATCTCTTTTTTGACTTCTTTCGGCTTAATATTACCGTACAATTCATAATGTACAGATGCTTTCAATTTCAATTTCTCTCCAAGTTCCAACAGCTTATCCCACCGTCGCACCGAAGCATAAGCATTAATCAGTTCATTCAGTCCATCAAGCTCGTAAGGCTCATCAAGACGATCCACAAATAACTCAAATCGAGTTGCAACTGAGAGATTGTTAGTCTGATCTTTGGAAAGCCCAATAGTAAATAACCGATACTGACTTAGAGCCAAACGTTCGGAATGTTGCATCTTCTCACTCTCGGCCACCCAGTAATAGAGAGGCTTCGCTGCCTCGAACATCCCCTCATGAAATAACTGTTCAGCCAACCCGAACAACAGGGGAGCGTATGCAAGATTATCCATCATTAGCTTAATTATTGTTTCCATGCACTCGATCTTATCGAGTTCGGCACAGCGGTATAGAAACGGCCTAAGCCGCCGCCAATCGGGGCTTGTATGTACAAAACATTCATTGATGTATAAATCGTAGAAGTAACCTTCAGGTAATCCCATTCCGATAGTGATCCGATCCAACTGTTGCATGCTGATGGGACGCAGCCCATTCAACATACCGCTCAACGTACCTGAATTAATGCCCGATATTTCAGAAAAATGAATGAGCGTCATATTATTTCTCTTCAAGTAATCTTCCAGATGATCACGTATCGTTGTTAACGATCTCACGGGAACACCAACTTTCCACGTAAAAATAAAATGGTTAGCCAAAATATACTATACTCTTACATTTAATATCAATATTTTACTTGTAAATAATTTACTTTTGTTGTAAAGATACTTATCAGCATTGCTCAATGGTCCAAAGGACTGTAGAGGAACTTCATCATTGAAAGCGATCAAGCTTCAAATTCATATCGACACGGTCTGGAGTCCACAATAAGACATCTGTAAGAAACGTCAATGCATCCATTTCACTGAATTTATCCACGATTGACTCTAACATCTCCTTTGCATCTCCTGTGATATGTTCAGCCAGGATTAACCCTCCGGTATCTCCATCAATATAAAAATGATCTATATTTGCGACCTTCTGTACATGCCGAAGCCATAACGTTCCTTCTTCCACAAAAAAGATATAGCGTTCATTCATGACATATCCCTGGTAAATATACAACTCTGCTTCTTGATCAAAGGGGCCGAGCACTAATAAACCAAGTTCAAATTGGGTTAGGATTCTCATGACACTATTACCTGCATACTCATGAAAAAAAGCATAAGCAATTCATAATCTCTTGAAAAATAATGAATTTCTAATCCTCCGCTAACTAAAATCACTACTATTTCCCCTCCCTCAAAAAACTAAGACTCAATCGTTATGGCGAAATAACCATTAGATAAATTCAAAATATTTTTGATTCATTGATTTTAAACCACAAAAAACATAACGTTTTACGTTTAACGCCTGTTGATAATACACTAGAATTTTATATCGTCTATTGATAAACGTCAAGTGATTATTTAAAACCATTTAACGTTAGGTTATGATAAAAGTGAAGGGTGGGATGGGCTATGTCTATAAAAATAAGATTGGGCTACACTTTAGACGCAGCCGGCGTCACTAAAAATGCACTAGCAAGGGAAGCAAAAGTTCGACCTAACCTTATATATGATTTGTGCGAAGGAAAAACAAAAAGGCTAGATTTAGAAACCTTAAATAATATCGTGAACACTCTGCGGGCAATGACAGGAAATGACTATACTCTTTCAGATGTGATAGCGTACATACCGGATGATAAGGAGTAAAAAAACAAACTGGGCTAAACATTGTCAACTGAGCGTAACGCTTTCTCACTTTTAAAGAGAAACATAAAAAATCCATCCATTTTTACTTTGGACGGATTTTTTTGTTTCATATGGTTTTGTTAACGTACTCAGCAATAATTAACATAGCTATTAGCTTTGATCATATTTGGCACTTCATACGGAGTGCGACCGTGATGTGCTGTACATTCAGACCAAGACCGGGGAATTTCAATCCACGCACTCATGCAGAGGTGCGACACAAGATACGATTGGCCTTATTGTCCCACGCAAAGATTTCAATCCACGCACTCATATAGAGTGCGACTCCCGCCTTCATACCAATTCCCCCTCAAACTTATAATTTCAATCCACGCACTCATATAGAGTGCGACAGCGAAAATACACGTAATAAAGTCACATAACGTAGACATAATTACGTATTACCTCTAATTATAACAAATACTATCCACATTTGTGGCAAAAGAAGCCTAAATTCAAAATCAGTGTTGCCAAAAGGTCACAAAAAACATATTTTCGACAAAATTCGAGGTGCGAATCCCCCAGGAAAATCATGTGAGCTTGAGGTTCGCACCGAACAACATCGTTAGTCCTTCCTGTGAACGAGAGTACAAATATCACTTTATCGTTTCAGCGCCGCTCCACCAAACGGTTCGTCATCCGCAATTCCTCGATTCGACCCGCGCCGATGCCAAACATGACTGTCTGCAGCTCGAATTCGACCTGCTCCAGCCGCTGATCCAGCGCCTCGTCCGAGGCTACGGCCGACTCCAGCAGCGAGCGTCCAAAACCTGCCAGATCAGCCCCCAATGCAATTGCTTTGGCTGCATCCACCCCGTTATGCAGGCCGCCGCTGCCAATCAGCGCACTTTCGGGATTCATGGCGCGCACGTCGCGGATGCAGTCTGCCGTCGGAATGCCCCAGTCCGCAAAGGCTTCCGCCGCCGCACGCCGAACCGGCTGCTTGTTTCGGAATTTCTCCACCTGCACCCAGCTGGTGCCGCCGGCTCCGGCCACATCGACAAAAGCTGCCCCGGCTTCATACAACTGACGTGCCGTTGAACCATCGATGCCCCAGCCCACTTCCTTCACGCCAACCGGAACGTCCAGCACCCCGCACAAACCCTCGATCTGCTTCAGCAGCCCGCCGAAATTGGTATTGCCCTCAGGCTGGAAAATTTCCTGCAGTCCGTTCAGGTGCAGCACCAGCATGTCCGCCCCGGCAATATCGATGGCGCGCCGGAACTCGTCCGGTCCAAAGCCGTAATTCAACTGCACCGCTCCCAGATTGGCAATCACCGGAATATCGGGGGCCCAGCGCCGCACATCGAACGTATGCGCAAGGTCCGGCTGCTCCACGGCAGCCCGGATCGAACCTACGCCGAGCGTCCAGCCCCGCGCATTCGCCACGCGCGCGAGCCGTTCGTTTATCGCGCCGGTCGTATCGCTCCCTCCAGTCATCGAACTGATGAGCAGAGGTGTGCGCAGTTTTTTGCCAATAAATGACGTTTCCAGACTCAACGCGTCGAAATCCAGCTCTGGCAGCGGGTTATGCCGGAAAGCATACCGTTCCATGCCGGTGGTGATCCCTTCTCCCGCAACCTGTTCCTGCAGGCATAGACGGACATGCTCCAGCTTCCGTTCGCTCGTCGGGACTTCGGGAAGCAGCCGTCTGGCCGCTCTTTCTTGTTCGTTCATGATGCAACCCCCTTATGTGAAATGCCCGCATACAACTCTACCCAGTATACCGTTCCCAAAAGTCGATGGAAAGGGAGCCCGGCCCGCAACAAAAAACATCCCTGGCTCGGCGTTAGAGATGTCCATGTATCGGAGCCTTTCGGGCAAATATCCCTTTCGGGCAAAAGGCCAATACCTTGGACAGATGCGGATAGATCGGGAATAGGTGGAAAAGCTGATAGAAACGCAGCGAGATCAACGGACCGGCGCAAATCCTGAATGCTCTCTTCCGTGTACAACCGTAATACAACGCTCCTGAACCTTTCGACTGCAAGACGTACCCATCATAGATTTGCCGGATGCCGTCCCGCTGTATTCCGTTTTTTTGCGTCAGCGGAGGCAAACCTGTGGTAATGGTTGACACAACGTATACCCGGGCTGGCCCATAAGCCAGCCTGTTTCCATACATACATTCCGATCCTGCCGGATCAAGGGAGGCATCATATGATTTTTTCTCATCGTCATCGCGATCGGTCAGACCCCCGCAGAGCCGTCAGACGTTTTCCGTACATAAGGACATTATTGGGTTTGCTCGCCTTATGGCTCGTCGCCGTTATGGCGTACCAGACATACAAACCTCTGCCGCCCGGCATCTCTTATGCAAGCCCGGAGTACAGGGTGAAGGATGTAAAGTTTTTGTACGATCTGACCTTTCCTTCCGGAGACGGGCAGGTCGAGCATGAACAGCAGATTTTCCAGCGGATGCTTCAGGTCGTCGAACATGCAGAACAATTCGTCGTCGTCGACATGTTTCTTTTTAACGACTATCAGCATAAAGGGCAGCATTTTCCGCCCGTCAGCAGGCAGTTCGCGGATGCACTCATCGCCAAAAAAAAGCAGCATCCCGACATGCCCATCCTGTTTATCACGGATGAAATCAATACCAATTACAATTCCGCGCCCAACCCTCTGCTTGAAAGAATGAAGCAAGCCGGCATCGAGGTCGTGATTACGAACGATGACCCGTTAAGGGACTCTACCCCGATCTACTCTGCCGTTTGGCGGACGTTCTTTCAGTGGTTCGGGCAGGCCGGGGAAGGCTGGATTCCCAATCAGATGGCGAGCGATGGCCCGAAGATGACTTTGCGTTCCTATTTAAAGCTTTTGAACATCAAAGCGAATCACCGCAAGGTGGTCACCAGCGAAAAGTCGGCCGTCATTTCATCCGGCAATATCCATGATGCCAGCGTTTACCATTCCAACATCGCCTTTGAAGTAAGCGGTCCCGTCATCGCCGACATTCTGGCAACCGAGCAAGCCGTGCTGGACATGTCCGGCGGTGGACAGGTTCCCGTATACGATCCGCCCGCTCAAAAAAACGACGGAGAGGCGCGCATCCGCTACTTGACCGAGGGAAAAGTGAACGATGCCGTCCTTCAGGAGATCGGCGCGACCGAACAAGGAGACGTGCTCTGGATGGGCATGTTTTACATCGCTTCGCCGATGGTGCTGGATGCCCTGCTGGACGCCTCGAAAAGAGGCGTGGATATCCGCCTGGTGCTTGATCCGAACGAAAATGCCTTCGGGCGATCGAAGCTTGGGATTCCAAACCGCCCTGTCGCCGAAGAACTGCATGACAAATCGGGAGGGAACATCCATATCCGGTGGTACAACACCACGAAGGAACAGTATCATACCAAGCTGATGTACATCGACAAGTCGAGTGGGGATGACATCCTGCTCGGCGGATCATCCAATCTCACTCCCCGCAACCTCAATGATTACAATTTGGAAAACGACCTGTGGGTCGCGGCTCCGCCGGATCATCCTTCCATGCATAAGGCAGCCGATTATTTTGAAAGAATATGGTACAACAACGATGCCGTATTCACCCTGAGCTTGAAAGCATTTCAGGAAAAAACGACGTTTCTGAAGCGAATCGCCTATAAACTGCAGCTTGTGTTGGGCTTTACGACCTTTTGAAAGAATGGCCCTTTCCATCCGTCTGTCCTATTTGCGGGCAGGCGGATTTCATATGACACTTGACACGGGATGTGAAATATGAAAATATAATCACCTAACGACCGTTAGGAAGGTGAATGAATATGACTGCAACATCCATTCGGGATGCCGCCCTGATCCATTTTGCGAGAGACGGGTATGAAGGTGCCTCCCTCCGTGCCATCGCGGATGAAGTCGGCATCAAAAAGCCGTCCATATATGCGCATTTCAGCAACAAGGATGACCTGTTTTTGCACACGTTGTCCCATGCCTTTAAAGAAGTACAACGGCATACGCTGGAATATTTCAGGGACCATGCCCACCTTTCGCTGGAGGAGCGTTTGAAGGGTTTGCTGACCTGGGTGGAGCACGAATACAACACGCAGGCGTCGGCCCGCTTTATGCTTCGCATGTGTTATTTCCCGCCGCTTGCGCTGTACAACGACGTCATGGGTATCGTATATCCGTTTCTGGACGGATTGGAGCGTTCCCTAAAGCGGTTGCTTCAACGTGCCATACGGGAGGGGGAGCTTCCGTCCATTGCGTCCGAACAGGTTGCCGTGGCGTTCATGACCTTGCTGGACGGCGTAACGGTGGAGCTCATATACGGCAATTCGAGGCGATACAAGATACGGCTCGAAGCGGCCTGGCCTATATTTTGGAGCGGCATTCATCATCTGAGCAACTGACACCAAGGATTGACGAAAGGAGAACTTACGCAGCATGAACCGCAATTGGTTGTATGTTTTTATTGGAGGATTAATCGAAATCGTATGGGTGAGCGGTCTGAAGCATGCCGGCAACGTCTGGGAATGGGCGCTCACCGCCCTGGCCATCATTATTAGCTTTGCTTTGATCATCGCGGCTTCCAAACGGCTGCCTGTAGGCACCGTTTATGCCGTTTTCACGGGAATCGGCACGGCAGGCACCGTGCTGGCCGAAATGATTCTTTTCGGAGAGCCGTTCAAACTGGCCAAAATACTGCTGATCGGCCTGCTGCTTGCAGGCGTCATCGGACTGAAGCTGGTCACCGACCAGCAATCTGCACAAGGGGGTGAGGCATAATGGCATGGCTCGCTCTGGTTGGCGCAGGCATTTGCGAAATTTTCGGGGTCATCGGCATTAACGGCGCCTCTTCGAGAAAAGGCTGGCGCTACGTTGCAATTATGCTCGTATCGTTTGTATGCAGCTTCTCTCTCCTCTCTTATGCCATGACCTCCATTCCCATGGGCACCGCCTATGCCGTATGGACGGGAATCGGGACGGTAGGCAGCACGTTGACCGGCATGTTGTTGTTCGGCGAACGTAAAGAAGCGAAGCGGCTGCTGTTCATCGCCATGATTCTGGTGGCCGCCATCGGCCTGAAACTGATTACTTAATCATCTTCATAAGCTATGGGTGACTTCAAATTAGAAGTCGCCTTTTTTTATCCCCATTTACCAATTCCCTTCCATTTGAAATCGGCTTTTCATTTCGTTTATACTTGTTTTGACCACAAAGTCAATTCAAGAACTCAAAAGTTCGGAGCTGAGGTGGATGTATCGTTAATGAACCCGATTCATGAAATGAACGAGAAAAAAAGGATGGTCATCACGACAGCGCTCCGGTTGTTCTCCGCCAAAGGCAGCACCGGAACGTCCATGCAGGAAATTGCGGAAGTATGCGGCATGTCCAAGGGCAGCCTCTATCTGCTGTTTAAATCCAAGGAAGAGCTTGAAGCCAGCACGATGGAATACTGCATGTACACGCTGGTCGACGAGATGACCCAGATTGAACAGAGTGCCGGCTACACGGCAAGGGAACGCCTGCTGAAACAGATCGAGACACTACTCATTCACGTATCTGAACTGAAGGAATTTTTGAGGGTGCAAATGCGCAGCATGATGATCAATGACGAGCAGCCCGGCCGGGATAAATGCAATCCCAAGAACCGCGACCTCGAAATTCGCATCGTGCATTGGTTTAAGGAGAAGCTCGAGGATCTATACGGTCCGGAAATTGGACCTTACACCGTAGACCTCAGCCTGCTTACGCATGGACTGTTTCTTTCCTACGTCAAAATCTGGTTTACGGAAATGCCTTCCCTGACCGTATCCAAAATGGCAACCAATTTGCTGCAAACGATCGATTATGCGGCACATGGGCTGCTGGAGCAGCGCCCTGCCCCATTCGTTCGTTTGGAAGACTGGCCAGCCTGGGCCAGCAACCCTAACACGGACTCTACAATGATGCGTCATCCCATTCACATTATTCGAGAAATGCAGGATGTCGTCACATCGTCCCTTACCGAAGGGCAGATCAAAAGCGATGCGCTTGAGGCCATCGCCATCCTGAAGCAGGAAATGATGGAGTTCACGCCAAGGCGCGCAATCATCCTCGGCATGATGCACAATCTGGAGAACACCCCTGCCATCGAATCGTTGCACGCCGAGCTTCAGCACATTCTGGATGCCATGTACAGCCGGTTCATCCAGGCTGACTCGTAACACCAATATAAAGAGAAGCAGAGAGGAGAAGAAACCATCGCATGAAAGGAATCATTAACTTTTCACTGAACAACAAATTTGCAATCTGGATTCTGACGATTATCGTTACCTTTGCAGGTTTGTACAGCGGGTTGACGATGAAACAGGAAACGATCCCGAACATCAACGTTCCGTTTCTGAGCATCACCGCCATCGATCCCGGAGGTGCTCCGGAGAGCATCGTGGAGGACGTCACCAAACCGCTCGAGCAAACGCTGAGGAATGTGGAGGGCATCAAAACGTTAACCTCGACTTCCATGGAAAACGCCGCTTCCATCATGCTGGAATTCGACTACGGCACGGACCTGGACAACGCGACCGCCGCCGTGCGGGAAGCATTGAACGATGTTCAGCTGCCGGATGGCGTGCAGAAGCCGACCATTTCCAAATTCAGCATCAACTCCTTCCCGGTCGTCTCGCTCAGCTTGTCCGACAAGGAAGGCGGGGATCTGGAACAGCTGACACGTTTGGCCGAATCCGATCTGAAGCCTGCGCTTGAGGACATTGACGGCGTAGCCCAAGTTCAGGTATCGGGCCAATACGTCAAAGAAGTCCAACTGAAATTCGACCAGGCCAAAATGAAAGAACTCGGCTTGACCGAGGATACCGTGAAAGGCATCGTGCAGGGCTCCTCGGTTCGCGTTCCGCTCGGATTGTTCGAACTGGACAAAGCTCAAAAATCCGTCGTGGTGGATGGCAACATCATCAGCCTTGACGACCTGAAAAACCTCGCCATTCCGGTCGTGCCAAGCGGTGCGGGTGCAGCCTCGGGCAGCGGTTCCGCAGCAGCCGGACAAGGCATGGACGCGCAGGCTGGCGCTGCTGCCGGACAAGGCGCCGCAGCCCAAAGCCAAAGCGCTGCACAAGGCGCTGCGGCGCAAGCCACGAACCCTGCGGCAGGTGCGGCAAGTGCCCCTGGCATCCCGACCGTAAAATTGAGCGAGATTGCCAAGATTGAAGTCATTGGCCAAGCAGAGTCCATCTCCCGGACGGACGGCAAGGAATCCATCGGGATTTCCATCGTGAAGTCCAATGACGCCAATACCGTCGATGTGGTCAATGCGGTCAAAGACAAGGCGGAAGAACTGCAAAAGCAATTCAAAAACGCCGAACTGACCGTGTTGCTTGACCAAGGCAAACCGATTCAGGATTCCGTCAACACGATGCTCGGCAAAGCCGCCTTCGGCGCCCTGTTCGCGGTCCTGATCATTCTGATCTTCCTGCGCAACTTCCGTTCCACCCTGATTTCGGTCATCTCCATCCCGTTGTCCCTGCTCATCGCTTTGACGGCGCTGAACTTGATGGACATTACGCTGAATATGATGACGCTGGGTGCCATGACCGTTGCGATCGGCCGGGTCGTGGATGACTCGATCGTCGTTATCGAGAACATTTACCGCAGGCTGTCGCTTAAAGGCGAGAAACTGAAAGGCCGTGAACTGATTCGCGAAGCGACGCGCGAAATGTTCATCCCGATCATGTCGTCCACCATCGTTACGATTGCGGTATTCCTGCCGCTCGCCCTCGTAAGCGGTATGGTCGGCGAACTGTTCATGCCGTTTGCGCTGACCATGGTTTTTGCGCTTCTTGCATCCTTGCTCGTGGCGATCACCATCGTTCCGATGCTGGCACACTCTCTGTTCCGCAAAGGGCTGAAAAACACGCACAACCACGAAGAGAAACCGGGCAAAATGGCGGAAGGCTACAAACGCCTGCTGAACTGGACACTGTCCCACAAATGGATCACGTCCATTGTCGCCGTCCTGCTGCTGGTCGGAAGCCTCTTCCTTTATCCGTTCATCGGTGCAAGCTTCTTGCCGGAGCAGCAGGATAAATACGTAACCATTACGTATTCTCCGGAGACGGGATCGCTGCGCGAAGACGTGGAGAAAGAAGCACTTGTTGCGGAGAAATGGCTCTTGAAACAACCAGGCATCGAAAAAATGCAATATTCCATTGGCGGAAGCAATCCGCTGAGCAGCATGGGTGGCGGAAGCTCCAACTCGGCCCTGTTCTACATCGAATATAACAAAGACACCAAAAACTTCTCGCAAGTGAAGGAAGACCTTGTCGAAGGTCTGAAAAAGGAAGTCTCCGTCGGCGAGTGGAACGAGCTGGACATGTCCGGCGGACTCGGCGGCAGCAGCCTTAGCGTTTCGATCTATGGCGACAATCTGGAACAGATCAAGCCGGTATCGGATGAAGTGCTCAAGCTGGTTGAAGCAGACACCGATTCTTTTGAAAAAGCCGAAACCACGCTCTCCGATACGTATGGTCAATATACGCTCGTTGCCGATCAGGAGAAACTGAGCTCGCTCGGACTGACTGCCGGCCAACTGGCCATGGCGCTCGCCCCGGCTCAGGAACGCCCGGTGCTGACCGAAGTGGACATCGAGAACAAAACGTATAAAGTTTACGTGGAGACCGATGCCAAACAATTCAAGAGCATCAAAGATATCGAAAATGAAACCGTAACTTCGCCTCTCGGCGTGCAAGTGCCGATCAAAGAGGTGGCTGCGGTGGAAGAAGGCACTTCGCCGAACTCGATCATGCGCATCGACGGCAAAATGGTCGCGCAAGTGACGGCCAACATTCTGGCTTCCGACGTGCAAAAGGCTTCGCAAAACCTGCAAGCCGGCATCGATAAACTGGATCTGCCGGACGGCGTCGAAGTGAAATTCGGCGGTACGACCGAACAGATCAATGATACATTTACACAGCTCGGACTCGCCATGGTGGCGGCCATCGCCATCGTATACTTCGTGCTTGTCGTTACCTTCGGCGGCGGTTTGGCTCCATTCGCCATCCTGTTCTCGCTGCCGTTTACCGTGATCGGTATCATGGTAGGTCTGTTTGTATCCGGCGGAACGCTTGATGTCTCCGCCATGATGGGTGCGTTGATGCTCGTCGGCATCGTGGTCACCAACGCCATCGTTCTGATCGACCGCGTTATCCATAAGGAGAACGAAGGCCTATCTACGCGTGAAGCCTTGCTGGAAGCAGGCGCAACCCGTCTGCGTCCGATCCTGATGACCGCCCTTGCCACGATTGGCGCATTGCTGCCGCTCGTAACCGGTCTTGAGGAAAGCGCAGGTATCATTTCGAAAGGGCTCGGCATTACCGTCATCGGCGGTCTCGTCAGCTCGACCCTGCTTACGCTCGTGATTGTGCCGATCGTGTACGAAATGCTCGCAAGATTCAGAAAGAAAAAAATCGTCGATTAAGCCGGTTAGTCCATGAACTGAAATTAAACGCATTCCATTAAACCATTCCATATCCACAATTTTTAAGCACCGATTGGATAAGATTCCAGTCGGTGTTTTTTCTGCACCTTACGCCTGCGGAGAAATGCTCCATAGCATGAACGCTATAGGACCATCCATCCTGTACTTTTCGAGCAAGTTAAGTCCCTTGTCCCACTTCTCGGAAAGCAATGTTCAAATACGTATATTTATTTGCATTTTTTGTATGATTATTCGGAAAATATGACATATACCCTCGTATTTTGCTGTATTTTTTTGTATAAAGGTTCTAATAGCATATAGATAAACCGCAAAAAAGATACACGTTAACGAAGAGGCAGAACCAATCTGGAGAAGCGAAGCGGTCGCTTAAAAGCTTTCTGAAAGAAAGCTGCTTCGGAAGCATAGGCTGATCACCGGATTCCCCCTTTGAAAAAGGGAAATTTGAAAAAATCTGGGGATAACAGCGATCGGAAGATGGTACTGCACTCGCAGTGCCTTGTGTGATTGTTTAGTGCGGTTTATATAGATACACACATATAAACCGTTTATCAAAGCTTTCAAATCCAATTACCGGGGTGATCAGCATGTTTGGATGGCTGGGATGGAAAAAGGGATGGCCTTTGTGGCGTTCCTATCGGTTGAATGCTCACATTCAGGAGGACGTCGAACAAATCTTCGAAGGCATTGCCGAAACGAGGCGGCAGCTTCTCATGGACTGGGCGGAGGAACAATGGAATCATCTGGAGCGATTGTTCCATCAGCTCCAAGGGACCCATCTGCAGCATGTATCGGAAGACTCGCCTGCCCTTCACAAGCTTGAAGCATGGTTTAAAGCAAGTTATGTCCGCTCGACAGACAGCACGGAACTCTTCATGCTGGATGCGCAGAATCAGGTTGTATTTTCTACATATCAGAAGCACGTTGGAGAAATTTATACCGAGACAAGCGACGGATTCGGGCCTGGATTGCAATACGCCAAATCGGATGGCACCCATGTCCGCAAATGTCTGTATGGCCCGTATTCCGATCGGCTGACATTGGAGATCGGCCCCCGCTCTTCCTCATTTCACGACAGCATCACGATCCTGTTCATTTGGCCCATCGTGCAGCAAGGGCGTTACGTTGGTTCCCTCTGCAGCAGGGTGCCGGGCGATGTCATCGGCGATCTGATCCAGCGGGAGTCGGGGCATGTCTACCCGGATTCCGGGGATAATTACATCTTTATGGCGAACTCCGTGCTCCGTCCGAACCTGCCGCCCGGAACGGCCCTGTCCCGCAGCCGCTTTGAAGACCGGACGTTTACCCATGGGGAAAACCTGAAAGATGGCGTAACCACCGATTGGGGCATCGTATCCGTGAAAGAACATACCGAGCTTGAATTGATGTTCACCGATCCATCGACGGGCGAGCTGCACCCGGGCGTGGCGAATACCATTCGCAACGGTTCGAACCTGTTCGCGGCCTTTCCGGGGTACTCGGACTACCGGCATATTCCCGTCATCGGCAAAGGCATCACCTTCCAGCTTCCGCATTGTCCGGACCTGTGGGGCATGATGTGCGAAGGTGATCTTGAGGAAGTGTACCGGGTTCGCAGCATCGGTTGGCGTCAATCCAACACGCACAGGCTGCATGCCGTTCTCTCCGGCTTCATCGGCTCCGTGCTCGTATATGCTCTTACTTCGAATGTGTGGGCAGCGCTCTCCATTGCGGCCTTCAACCTCGTTTTCGGGGTGTTCACTGCCCGCAGGCTGCAGCGTAAGCATTATCGCAGGGTCCATGAGGATCTGAGGCGCATCACCCGCTTTATCCGCATCAATGCCGAGGGCCGGGGAGATTTGACGCAGCGTTTGGACACGTCCGCTTTTGCGCAGGACGAATCGGGGGAACTCGCCAAATGGATCAACAACATGATCGACTCGCTGGAGGGCATCATGCTGAAGGTCCGTCTCGCTACCATCGACGTCATGGACAACCAGCTCCAGATGCGGTCGTCCACCGAAACGACGCAAGGCACGACCGAACGCGTAAACCGCAAGCTCGGCTCCATGATTCGCGGCATCCGCAAGCAGCTTGAGGACCTGGATCAGGCGAAGGCGGCCGCAGACCACATGCGCCTTACGCTGCAGCAGTTGGAGACCTCCGCCACTGAGCAAATTCTGGTTGCCCGTCAGGAGGTCGAACGCATCGGCGGCAAAATGACCGAAATATCCGGTACCGTGTCCGATACCAACCGCACGATTTTGTCTTTCATGGAGACGATGCAGGAAATATACCAAGCGCTGGCCGTCATCGACGAAATCTCGGCCCAGACCAACCTGCTGGCGCTAAATGCTTCCATCGAAGCGGCCCACGTAGGTGAACACGGGCGCGGATTCGCCGTCGTTGCGGGAGAAATCCGCAAGCTGGCTGAGTTGTCCCGCACGTCTACGGAGAACATTCACCGCATCCTGGACAACATTTCCGCCGCAGCCGGAACGGCCTCCCATTCCATCCATGAAGGGGACCGGGTTCTGGCGGAAGGCTCGGCTCTCGTGCAGGAAGCTTCACGTCTATTGCACCAAGCCACGGCCGAAGAAACGCAGCGTACCCAGGTGGTGGATCAGGTCGTGACGCTGATGGAGAGCATTGCCGCCATCAGCCACAAAAACCGCTCCACCTCCGCCGAGGTGGAGACCGAAATGCAGGATCTCGTACTGGACATGCAGCAGGTACAGCATTCTTCGCATGACGTCGAAGCGATCACCGTCTTTTTGCAGCAGCTCGTCGGACAGTTCCAACTCACTCCATCCAAGAAGGATGCTGCCATCTGACGTGATATTGACGCGCTTTGGATAAATGGCTAAAATTTGATGCAACTGTTCCTAACTGAATAGATGCATCATTTTCAAATAGAAATAATCCAATCCGAGTCAATGAAAGGGTGGTCTGCATGGAAATGCTTCAGGACTCGTTTGGCAGGATACATGACTACATCCGTATTTCGGTTACGGACCGCTGCAATCTGCGCTGCGTGTACTGCATGCCTGCCGAAGGCATGGAGTTTGCGCCGCATGACCAGATCATGAGCTATGAAGAAATCGCCCAGGTGCTGAAGGTGCTCGCTCCGATGGGTATGCGCAAAGTGCGTCTGACCGGGGGAGAACCGCTTGTCCGCAAAGACCTGCATAAGCTGGTTGCCATGATCTCGGCGATCGAAGGCATTGAGGATATCGCGCTCACCACCAATGCGCTGCTTCTGGAGAAGCAGGCCCAGTCGCTCAAAGACGCCGGGCTGAACCGGATCAACATCAGCCTCGACTCCCTGCACGCGGACCGTTTCTCGATGATTACCCGGGGCGGGGACGTGAACAAGGTGCTGAAAGGCATCGAAGCCGCGACGGCAGTCGGTTTGGCTCCCATCAAGCTGAACGTGGTGCTGATGAAAGGTATCAATGATGACGAAATCAAGGATTTCATCGCCATGACGCTGGAACAGCCGCTGCATGTGCGGTTCATCGAATATATGCCGATCGGTCATGCCACCGAGGCGTGGCGCAAGTCATATCTGCCGCTGGAAACGGTGACGAATGTGTGCGCCGAAGCCGGCTGGGAAGTGGAAAACACGGCGGGTCCTGCCGGGAACGGCCCTTCGCGCAATCTGAGGGTGGTTGGGTCAAAAGGAACCTTTGGGCTGATTCACCCGGTGAGCGATCACTTTTGCGATAACTGCAACCGGCTCCGCCTCACGGCAGACGGTCATATCAAAGCATGCCTGTATTGGTCCGACGAATACAACGTCCGGCGTTACGTGGACGACCCGGACGCGATGGCCGCGCTCTTCCTCAAGGCATTGGGCAGCAAACCGAAGAACCATGAAATGGCGCTTGCCCTGGAGAAAAAAATGCAAAGCCATACGCCGACCGTACGGCGTATGTCCCAGATCGGCGGGTAGCGATTGGTTGATCGTCCCCTGCTCCCGCCCATTGCCGCCATGAAACCATATCGACGACTGCATGAAAGCCGTCCGGAATTCCGGGCGGCTTTCATATCGTGGATTTGGCAAGGAGATTATGCTCCACTTGCCCATCGATCCGCTATATAATAGTAAAATCCGGAGCAGAATTCAGCCGCAGCATCTTTTTAGCGTCATTCTGTCTTCTGGCGAGGCCTACTTGCATCATTTGTATACATCACTCATGTATAGGAGCTGAATAGATTGAATATCATTGATGCCCTTGTTGCCGCAAGCCCTTATTTCAAAATCATGCTAAGGGAACACAACCTCATGATCGCCGTCACAGACATGGAGAAATTCAGATATTACGTGCCCAGCGAAGACCTCGACCTCGGAATCAAGGCAGGCGATGCGATCTCGCTGGATGACCCTACGCTGCGGCGAGCGCTTGTGGACGGCGAAACGTCGGCCAACCGCATTGCCGAGCATTTTTACGGAACTGCCATCAATTCTGCCGCAACTCCGATTCGTGATGAGGGAGGGCATATCGTCGGTGCGCTCGCGATCGGCTTTTCGCTGCGCAACGAACAAAAACTGGAGCAATTCACCGAATTGATCAGCAGCATTGGCGGGCAATTGACCGACATGGTGCAGACCGTGGCTGCCCATTCCGAAGAGCTGACCGCTTCTTCGACTCAAATTCTGGACAACTCCCGGCAGGCCGTCCAGAATTCGGCCGAAATTAACAAGGTTGCTTCTTTCATTCGCGAAATTTCCGAGCAGACGAACCTCCTTGGCCTAAATGCAGCCATCGAGGCTGCGCGGGCAGGCGAAGCCGGTGCCGGCTTCGGCGTGGTCGCTTCCGAAGTCCGCAAGCTCTCGAGCGGAACCAAAGAGGCCACCGTGAACATTGAACGTTCCCTGAAACAAGTGCAGGATTCCATTCGCCAGATGGAATCGGAGATTACCTCCATCACCCAGTCCAGCAATCAACAGGCTGAACTGGTGACGGAGTTCAGCAATGTCATCGAACATCTGAACAGCGTCAGCCAAGAGCTGAAAACGTTCATAGAGTCCATGCTGCTTCGAGCCGACTGACGGATTATGCGAAGGAAAGCCTGCGCGCAATGCGGCATATCTTATGAGCTTATTTCTCCCCCAAAGAGCATTCATTTCTGAGCATTCTGCATCAATGACTTCCTTGAAATCCAGAAAGCTTCCTGCGATCAATGGCAGGAAGCTTTTTCAGTTCATGCAGGTTGTGAGGACCCTATCCCAGTCGTGGAGCCTTTAACAAGAACGTGTTTCAAACCGCCATCCATTTCCAAAGCATCATGCTCCCCATGGCAAACATCACTGCCGCCGACAAACGGTTGAACCACCATCCGACCCGGCCGGAACGATCGCTTCCGCCAACCCACCTGCCCGCGCCTGCCAATCCGAAGAACCAGATCCACGAAACTGCTGCGGCCACGATCGCGAACAGCAGGCGTTCTTTGCCATCGTACTGCAACGAGCTTGTCCCGATTACTGCTACCGTATCCAGCAATGCGTGCGGATTGAGCAAAGATACCGAAGCAGCAAATAGGATTTGCCTTCCCGGCGCAATCAGCTTCGGTGCTGCATTGGTTGCCCCGGTCGATCGCCAGACGCTCCATGCCATATATAACAGGAACAAGCCGCCGCAGGCATACAATGCGCCTGCCAATAACGGCCACTGCAGCAGGACAAGCGAAATGCCCCCGACCGCGGCTCCGATCAGCAATGTATCGCAGAGCCCCGCCGTAATCACGGCTGGCAGTGCCCGAATCAGGTTGGGCTGCATCATGCCCTGGTTGAAAACAAATACGTTCTGCACGCCAAGCGGCAAAATCAGACCAAACGCCAGCATGGCGGCATGCATAATGACCTCCATCTGTTCATCCTCCTTTTGTGCCTCAGTGTCATGGTAGCGGAGAGGATGCGATATGTATCCAACCAATTGGATGGCATCGCAGCCAACCAAATGGTATAGTTACTGCATATTGGGCCACGCTCAGGAAGCGCCTGAGTATTGACGATGAGTACCGAGTTTAGACATTAGTTTCTCAAATATCAAGTTGCGCTTCACGCTGACCAGCCGTGCGGCCATTCCCCACAACCCGCTTGTTTTCCCATTCCGTTTACTGGAGGTGATGACCGGCATGAAACATGCCGACAATGGACAAGCAGCTGCAGGCTGGAAGCCCAATCCCGCATCCCCCTTGCCGCTGTACCGTCAGATCGAGCTCCATATCCGCGATAAAATCACGGCAGGCGAGTGGACGGCCGGTTACCGTCTGCCTGCGCAGCGCGCCATGGCGGAGGCCATGGGGGTCAATCGCAGCACCTTGATTACCGCGCTGGACAATCTCGCTGCCGCAGGCATGATTAAAGGACGTCATGGCGGGGGCACGTATGTCTGCGGAGCTGGCTGGCATGCGATCGCCCATGAGGCAGCAGCCTTTCCAAATTGGAACGAAGCCGTCGAGGAAGGATCGCATTACCCCAACCTGCCTGAGGTCCAGCATATTAACGAGGCGGAATTCCAGCCAGGCATCATCCGGCTGGGGACGGGCGAGCTTGCTCCCGAGCTGATGCCGCATGATGCCTTTCAGGCCATTTTGCGCTCCTTGCCAGAACGAAGCCGCACCCTGAACTACATGGAACCGCAGGGCAGCCTGGAGCTGCGCACCGCCATATCGGCCCATTTGCAGGCACATGGCGTGCAAGCTTCTCCGGCATCCATCCTGATCGTGTCCGGCTCGATTCAGGCCTTGCACCTCATATCGGTTGGTTTGCTTCCGCGCGGATCGGCGGTGATGCTGGAGCGTCCGTCCTATCTGTATTCGATCCATGCTTTTCAGTCCGCCGGGCTGAAATTGAACGGCATCGCCATGGATGGCGAAGGACCGCTGCTCCCGGCTCTGGCAGAAGCTGCCCGGCGCGGCGGGGTCGGCAAAAGCAACATCTCGCTGCTCTACACGATCCCGAGCTTCCACAACCCTACCGGCGCGCTGATGAGGGAAGAGCGCCGCCAAGAGCTGCTGGCCGCAGCCCACGCCTCCGGCATCGCCATCCTGGAGGATGCCGCTTACGCGGATCTGTGGCTGGAGGCCCCGCCGCCGCCATCGCTCAAGGCGCGCGACCGGGACGGCAGGGTGCTCTACATGGGCACCCTGTCCAAAGCCGTCAGCCCCGGACTGCGTCTGGGCTGGCTGGTCGGACACGAGCCGGTCATACGCCGGCTCGCCGACATCAAAATGCAAACCGACTACGGAACCAGCTCCCTTGCTCAGGAAGCTGCCGCACTCTGGTTTGCCGAAGGGCATCACGAGCAGCATCTGGAACGCCTGCGCCCCGAGCTGCGCAGGCGGCGGGACCACATGCTGGAGCTGCTCGAACGGCATTTCCGCGGCCTGGCCGAATGGAACAGGCCTGCCGGCGGCTTCTACGTCTGGCTCCGGTTTACGGCCGGCCAGCCTTCGATCCGCAAACTGTTCCACGCCTGCCTGGAACAGGGCGTGTTAATCCATCCCGGCTACCTGTACGACCGCCTGGATGCCGAACATTTGCGGCTGTCCTATGCTTACGCATCGCCGGAGGAAATGGAACGCGGCCTGCGTATCCTTGCCCAGACGGCAAAGCGCATGCTGGATTAAATTACGCATGTAACGCCCCCTTGCACACCACACTCACAAGTATTCATGCAGTTTCGACCGCGTCGCTAACGAACCCTATGCAGCTAGAATAAAAAGTGGACACATCGTTAAGGAACAGAAATAATAGACCTAACGAAAGAAGAGGTGTCCACGGCATGGGAGAACAACGGCAACGTTACAATGAAGAATTTAAGAAACAAACGGTAAAGTACATTCAGGAGCAAACAAAGACGCTATCCGATGTAGCGGAAGATTTAAATATTCCTAAAAGTACGCTGAGTCAATGGATGACTAAGTACCGGCAATTCGATCAGGAAAACGTCAACCATCCTGAAAAGATCCGAAATCTCGAACAAACACTCCGAGCAAATGAAGCAGAACAACGCCGGAAAGACCGTGAAATTGAAGATCTCAAAGAAGAACTGGCTATCCTAAAAAAGGCGCTGCACATCTTCAGCAAGGAAAAGAACTGAGGTTCCAATTCATCGAAGAGTATCGCTCCGACTTTCGAGTGGAGAAGATGTGCAAGGTCTTGCAAGTGTCTCGGAGTGGCTACTACAAATGGCGTTTGGCTGCACCATCCAACCGAGATCAGCGGAGGAAACGCCTTACGAATCGAATTTTGTGGCACTATCATGACTCGGATTCGAGGTATGGTAGTCCTCGTATTCGCAATGAACTTTTAAAAGAAGGTTGGGTCGTATCGGAGCGTACGGTCGGCTTCATCATGCGCGAAAACGGACTTCGTTCCTGTGTTTCGCTTAAGTTTAAAGTGTGTACAACGGATTCCAGACATACGTTTCCGGTAGCGCCTAATGAGCTCCAGCAAGACTTTTCAGCTTCAAAACCGGCCGAAAAATGGGTCGCAGACATCACCTATATCCCATGCCGTCAGGGCAGACTGTATTTAGCCAGCATTTTGGATCTGTATACCAAGCAAATTGTAGGTTGGAAGCTGAGCGACCGCATGACCACTGATCTCGTCATGGATGCATTAAACCAGGCCTATACTGCGAAAAAGCCAGCAAAAGGGCTCATCCACCACTCTGATCGTGGAGCACAATATGCTTCCAAGGAGTATCGACGCAAGTTGGAACAGTATGGGATGAAAGCGAGTATGAGCAGGCCTGGAAACTGCTATGACAATGCTTGTATTGAAGCCTTTCACAGCACATTGAAGCGAGAACTGATCTATCGCATCCCTAGATTTAAAACGAAGGCAGAAGCCTATGAAGCACTATATCGCTACTTGGAATTCTTTTATAATCGCAAACGCTCACACAGTGCACTGGGTTACCTGTCTCCTTTGGAATTCGAGCAACAGTATTACCAAAAAACCTCATAAACGAGAGTGTCCACTTTATTGACAGAAGAGCACTACGCACGTTATGTGCTCGATTTTGGGGTCTGCCAAAACCTAACGAACATCATGCAGCTAGAATAAAAAGTGGACACATCGTTAAGGAACAGAAATAATAGACCTAACGAAAGAAGAGGTGTCCACGGCATGGGAGAACAACGGCAACGCTATAATGAAGAATTTAAGAAACAAACGGTAAAGTACATTCAGGAGCAAACGAAGACGTTATCCGATGTAGCGGAAGATTTAAATATTCCTAAAAGTACGCTGAGTCAATGGATGACCAAGTATCGGCAGTTCGATCAGGAAAGCGTCAATCATCCCGAAAAGATCCGAAATCTCGAACAAACACTACGGGCCAATGAAGCAGAACAACGCCGGAAAGACCGTGAAATTGAAGATCTCAAAGAAGAGTTGGCTATCCTAAAAAAGGCGCTGCACATCTTCAGCAAGGAAAAGAACTGAGGTTCCAATTCATCGAAGAGTATCGCTCCGACTTTCGAGTGGAGAAGATGTGCAAGGTCTTGCAAGTGTCTCGGAGTGGCTACTACAAATGGCGTTTGGCTGCACCATCCAACCGAGATCAGCGGAGGAAACGCCTTACGAATCGAATTTTGTGGCACTATCATGACTCGGATTCGAGGTATGGTAGTCCTCGTATTCGCAATGAACTTTTAAAAGAAGGTTGGGTCGTATCGGAGCGTACGGTCGGCTTCATCATGCGCGAAAACGGACTTCGTTCCTGTGTTTCGCTTAAGTTTAAAGTGTGTACAACGGATTCCAGACATACGTTTCCGGTAGCGCCTAATGAGCTCCAGCAAGACTTTTCAGCTTCAAAACCGGCCGAAAAATGGGTCGCAGACATCACCTATATCCCATGCCGTCAGGGCAGACTGTATTTAGCCAGCATTTTGGATCTGTATACCAAGCAAATTGTAGGTTGGAAGCTGAGCGACCGCATGACCACTGATCTCGTCATGGATGCATTAAACCAGGCCTATACTGCGAAAAAGCCAGCAAAAGGGCTCATCCACCACTCTGATCGTGGAGCACAATATGCTTCCAAAGAGTATCGACGCAAGTTGGAACAGTATGGGATGAAAGCGAGTATGAGCAGGCCTGGAAACTGCTATGACAATGCTTGTATTGAAGCCTTTCACAGCACATTGAAGCGAGAACTGATCTATCGCATCCCTAGATTTAAAACGAAGGCAGAAGCCTATGAAGCACTATATCGCTACTTGGAATTCTTTTATAATCGCAAACGCTCACACAGTACACTGGGTTACCTGTCTCCTTGGGAATTCGAGCAACAGTATTACCAAAAAACCTCATAAACGAGAGTGTCCACTTTATTGACAGAAGAGCATCAGCCGCGTTATTCGAGGCAAAACGAGCGCAGCAGTCCTATTTTCCCCGATATAAAGACGCTGATGTTCGTTAGCATTCAAATCGGGCCAAAAAGTACCCCATTACGTGTCTCAGGTTCGTTACAGCTCGGGCAAGATGAAATCACGAATAAAAGGGCATTCCCCGTCATGGTTATGACGCACGGAATGCCCTTATGATTTGCTCCATTTGCTCCAAACGAAAGATTGGTGACCTCACAGATTGCTTCACGGATCGCTTCGCCACCCACTTTATTGCTCACTCCATCCCGCTTTGAGCTACCTTGCAGTTCGGGAGTTCCCATCCAATCCAATCCAACCCAACCAACTCAGCCTTTTACCGCTCCCTCCGCGATTCCCTCCATGATGAATTTCTGGAAAAACGCATAGATCAGGACGACCGGAACGGCGGTCAGCACGAGGGACGACAGGATCAGCGGCCATTCCTTGTTGTACTCGCCAAACAGCATATTCGTTGACAGAATCAACGTATAGCGGTTAACGTCCGTCAGCATGAGCAGCGGCAGCAGAAAGTCGTTCCAGATCCACAGGAAGTCCAGAATCGCAATCGTTACCGTAATCGGCAGCAGCAGCGGGAAAATGATGCGGAAGAACGTCTGGAATTCATTACAGCCGTCCATCTGTGCCGATTCTTCCAGCTCGCGCGGAATGGACTTCACAAACCCGTGATAGAGGAAGATGGCCATGTTGACGCCAAGTCCGACATAGATGAGGGCCAGCCCGTAGGTGCTTCCTTGTACCGCAAGCCCTTTCGCCACTCGCGTCAGCGGAATCATGATCGAGTGGAACGGCACCAGCATCGATGCCACGAACAGGAAAAAGATCAGGTTGCTCAGCCGTCCGGCTGTACGCGACAATTTATATCCGGCCAGGGAAGCGCAGAATACGATACCGCCGATGCCGAGGAACGAGACGATTGCCGAGTTCATCGAACTGCGCAGCAGGTTGATTTTGTTAAACGCATCCGTATAGTTTTCCCAGTGCAGCGTCGTTGGCAGCGCGATGAATGATTGAAACATTTCTCCCTGCGTTTTGAACGAATTGACGACGGCCATATAGATCGGCAGCATGGCGAAGAGAGCACCTGCGATGAGCAGCAAGCGGATCAGGTAGCTGTTGACTTTTTGCATCCTCATGCTTCCACCTCTTTCTTCTTCATGACCGTAATCTGAATGAGCGTAAAGATCAGCACGATAACGAACAGCACGACCGACTTGGCGCTGGCGTATCCATAACGAAAATTGTTCGAGAACGCTTCTTCATAGATGTTCATCGTGATCACCTGCGTAGCCCGTCCCGGTCCTCCACCCGTCAGACCATACACAACTTCAAATACCTTGAACGCGCCGTTCAGCGTAAGAAAGAAACAGATCGTGATCGCATGGGTAATCATCGGCATGACCACGTTGCGCAGCACTTGAAACGCGTTCGCTCCGTCAATGACGGCGGCCTCCTTCAAACTTTTCGGTACGCCCTGCAAGGCCGCCAGGTAGATAATCATCATGTACCCCACGCCATTCCAGAGCGATACGGTCAGAATCGAGTAGAACGAAAACTGGGGATCCCCCAGCCACTGTTGGTCAAGGAACGTTATCGCCAGCTTTTCGGCCAGCTGCGGCAGCACTTGGGAAAAGATGAACGTCCACATGAAGGCGCTGATAATTGTACTGATCATGTTCGGCATGAAGAACAGCGTCCGGAACAATCCTTTGCTGCGCGTACGTGTCTCGATGAACACGGCGAGCAGCAGCGCAATTCCGTTTTGCAGAATCAGCATAAATACGACGTACTTCATCGTGAACCACAGCGAATTCAGGAAATCGGGATCTTCCTTGAACAGCTCCACGAAGTTGCCCAAACCGATGAAGCTGTAGTCCTTATTTAGCCCGTTCCAGTCCGTCAAGCTGTAGAACATGCCGCCGAATGTCGGAATGAGCAGAAATATGGCATAAATGATAAAGGCCGGTGCCGTAAACGCCAGCAAGGATAAATACTTTTTGAAAACATTCGTAGCCATAGGCCGGGTCCTCCCCCTATTTGCGATGAGCATATAAGCAGAAACGGGGGATGGAAGGCGATGTCTGCCACCCCATTTCTTCAGCTTAGCGACTGTGATGAATAAATGGCCGCTAATGGGTTGACAAAGCTCCAACTGCTGTGGAGCTTTGTCAACAAAAGCGCGTACTCATTGATTCACAGTTTCCTACTTGTTGACTTTGTTGTACGATTTCCACGCCTTGTCGAGCGCATCGATCACCTGTTGTTGGTTCAACTGTCCGGAGTAGTAGCCCTGCAGCGCCTTGCCTGACTCATCCTTCACTGCCTGCGGTACCGACGGATCCTGATAGGCTTTGCCTTCATTGACGTATTTCATGGCATCGTCCACCCAAGGGAAACTTTCAAAGTTGTGGACTTTCGCTACCGGATTGAATTTGAGCGCTTCATAGAACGCACTGGAGTCTTTGTCGTCGAGAATGTAGTTCACGAAATCGAGCGCCACTTCCTTGTTTTTGCTGCTGGAAGAAACGGCGAGCGACGTGGACGTGCTCAGATTGATTTTGGTATCGTCCGGATTGTCGTTGATCGGCATCGGCGCAACGCCGAAATGGATGTCCGGGTTAGACTTCAGAATGGTCTCCGCATACCACGGACCCTGTACCCACATCGCCGCTTTGCCTGTTGCAAATGCAGCCGCTCCGTCGTCCGCGCCGACTTCCAGCGCCTTCTCCGTGCCGTTTGCCGTCACCAGGTCAAAGGCATCAAACATCGCTTTCATATCGGAAAACGAACCCTGATCCTGATTCATTTTGTCCAGGAAATCCTTGTGCTCGGATTGGGTGAGCGCGCCTACCGTCAGCGGCAGGAAGAGCTGTGGTACCCAAGCTTCCTTGTAGGCCAGCTCGAACGGCGTAATGCCGGCTGCTTTCAGCTTGTCGACGACCGCCTTCATTTCAGTCAGCGTTGTTGGCGGTTCAAGCCCTTGTTCCTTGAAGATATCCTTGTTGTAGAGGTATCCCCATGACAGCGTTTCCAAAGGCACGGCAACGATTTTACCATTGGCATCTGTCACGGAAGGTTTCACCGAATCAAGCAATTTGTCGACGAATGGCTGATCTGACAGGTCTTCCAGATAACCTGCCTTGCTGAACGGCGGAATTTCGTTGACCGCGTGCAGCGCGAATACGTCAGGCGCGTCGTTCGAGGCCAAGCGTGTCTTCAGAATCTGCGCAGCATTGTCCGCCGGCGGCATCTCCAGCTGCACGTTTACTTCAATGTTTTTCTCCGCCTTCTCCTTGGCCTTGAACTGTTCTATATATTTATCGTAATGTTCCTTCAGCCGAGGTTGCGCAACGAATATTTTCAAATTGACCGTACTGCCGGATGCAGAGCCTCCCTGTGATTCGTCCGTTCCCGTGCTCTGACCGCACCCTGCGAGCAATACGCTGACCAGTACTGCACTTGCGACGCTTTTCCATACCTTCATCTCTCATGACCTCCCGGTGTGACTGGTTTGTCTTGCATAAGCCCATTATATGCTTGTAATGTAAGCGCTTCATTGGACAATACGGAGCTTCTGCATTGGATTATTTTAAACTTTGTCCCTTGCGCATCTCTCCGGGAGACAAGCCGAAATGTTTCTTGAACACCCGATAAAAATAGGACACATCCTCATACCCGACCATTTCGGCGATATGTTTGAATGGAATGCTGTCGTCCATCACCCATTCCTTTGCCTTGGCCATCCGCAGCTGCACGATGTAGTCGACAACCGTGATGCCGTATTCCTTTTTGAATGCCTTGCTCAGATATTCCTTGCTGACAAAAAAGACTTGTGCCAGCTGCTCCAGCGTGATCGCTTCCATGCAATGCTGCTCCATGTGCTGCCTGACCTCTTCAAGGTTCAGCTTATTCTTGAACTTCCGCTGCGCGATCACGCCTTCCAGCGCCTGACTGTAGAGGTCAAACGTCCAGGCCAGCGCCGCTGACGCCGTTGTCAATGCGGATGGAGGAGCAGGCTTTGCTGCCGCAGATTGCTCACCCGCTCCATTGGAACTGCACAGCTCCCCGAGCAGGGTCTGCAAATCATGGACGACCCTGCCCAATTGCTGCGGTTTCCGCATGTCCTCTTTTTCCAGTTTCTCCTCCAGTTGGTTGAAAAGATCTCGCAGCTCCGGCATGTTCAGTTCGTTGAATCGAATGCGGACCTGCTGCTGAAAACGCGAAAATTCCCCAGCAAACATCCGGGAATAAGGCTCCCACCCTTCCGGGCTGTAACGGACCTTCTCCAGATCACGCTTGCACTTTGCAAGCACGGCGTTCAGCTCATCCGGATTAACCGGCTTGAGCAAATAATCCGCTGCCCGGTGCCGAATGGCATGTTTCGCATAATTGAAGTCATCATAGCCGCTCACCACGATCACTTTGATTTGCGGGAACTGCGCGCTCAATGTTTCCAGCAAGGCAACCCCGTCGGTGCCCGGCATGCGCATATCGGTAATGATGATATGGGGATTCTGCTGCTGCAGCTGCTGCAAAGCCTGATCCCCATCCTCCGCTTCGCCCGCAACGACCATATCGAGTTCCTCCCACTCCCCCAAATTGCGCAAAATATCCCTGTTCCACGGTTCGTCGTCGACCAATAACACTCGATAAGGCTGCACGCTCATACGATTTCTCCTCCCTCGTCAAACGGAATGCGTACCGTCACTGTCGTTCCCTCTCCTACTTCGCTGTCGACGCTCATTCCATAACCAGGGCCAAAATGCATGGTGATGCGCGATGCCGCATTTACAAGACCGATGCTTGTCCCGGCACTCCATACCCGGTCTCCCTCTATGGCTACACGCTCCAGTCTGGCTTGCAGTTCGCTCCGTTTCCCGGCATCCATGCCCAGCCCGTTGTCATGAACGCGAATGATGATCTTCTTCCCTTCCCGAGCAACTTCAATATTTAATTTCCATTGCGCCTTTTTGTTTTCCAGGCCGTGCACGAACGCATTCTCCACAATAGGCTGAAGTGTAAGCTTCGGAATGGCACATCCCTTCAGATCAGCTTCAATCTGCAGATGGTATTCGAGCCTGCCTGCAAATCGCTGCTGCTGGATCAGCATGTAATGTTCAAGCTGGTCCAGCTCGCTCTGAAGCGAAACCAGCCCGTCCGGAGCCCGCACGATGTAGCGGAACATCTCGCTCAGCGCACGAATCACTTTGTACGTGTCGGCAGGCTTTTGCGAATACACCATGCCGCCGATCATTTGCAGCGTATTTTGCAAGAAATGCGGGTGGATCTGGGACTGCAAAGCCTTCAGCTCTGCCGTACGTTTATCCAGATTCATTTGGTAGTTTTCGCGGATATGCTCGCGGATGCGGCCAGCCATGCCATGCAGGTTTTTTTCCAGCAGCCCGATCTCGTCCACGCGTCCGGTGCGAACCACCTCCCTGTCCTTGATGAGCCGAATGCCTTTCATGGCATTGGCCAGACTGACGATCGGCTTGGCCGTGCGCCAGGCAACGAGCGCTGCCAGTCCCACCGAAATCAGCGTAGCCAAGCCGCCTACGACAAGTCCGTATTTCATCGTTTCCAACGCGCTCTCATTAATGACATGGGCAGGCACGATCTTGACGAGACGCAGTCCCGAAGGGTCGATGGAATGGTAAAAGACATACTCCCGCTCGGTACGGATCAAACCCGCATCGTCTTGGGTATCCGCCAGTTTGTCCAATGCTTCTGCCGAAGGCTGGAATTCGGAATGGGGCTGATACTCCGGATGGCCTGACGGGTCAGAGATGTACACGGTGTAATCGCCCCGGCCATCCAGCAGCTCCAGCGTCTGGTTGAACACGGTCCATTTGATTTCTAGGCTGATCGCCCCGATCTGGGCCTGGTCCTCAAAGCGGTTCATGCTGCGGGTCATATGGAATTTTTCCGGATCGTTCGGATCATTGATAATCGTAAAATCTTTGTGCTCGGCAAAAAGCTCATGATACTCGGCCGGAATGCCCGAAACCGATTTAATCCGGTTTTCCATGGAGTTGAACGTAAACAACGTATCCAATTCCTTCAGGTACAGCTCCACGCCGAACACATAATTGCCGGCAGAGTAGTACACGCTGTTGAGCATGTTGAACACGGCCTTCTGCTCGTCGAAACGGCTCGAGGCCGACGCATCCCGGTTCAGCGCCAAATACTGGTGCACCTCATCGCTGATCTGGATCGAGTAAATCAGGTTGTTCATGCGGGCGAACTGCTCTCCCAAGTAAGCCGAAGCCCACTTCATGTTGGCCCGGTTGGTCTCCATAATCTCTTCCTCCATCGAAGAGCGGGCATTTTCGGCCGCCATCGCGGTCATAACCAGCACGGGCAATACCGCGACCAGCGTCATTGTCAGGATCAGTTTGTTGCGGATGCTGCGTTTGAACGGATCAGCCAGCTTGCGATACATTTCGGTAATCATAGGCGCATTCCCCCGATCGCGCTTGAATATAAAACGGTGCATCCTCATTTCTTCCGAGGCAGACATTCGCGTTCAGCGGGAGTCCGCCATGAAACCTACGGGAAGCAAATGTGTCGATATGTTTATAATTTCCGATAGGACAATGAAACGCCCCAGCATAAACAGCAAGGGCGCCTCCATCTCTATATTTTCACTTAACAAGCCAATGTAAACCATCATGGACCAACCACGTTAACGGTCGTTTATATTTCTTCAATAATTTGCATTCCCCATCGTTCCAGCTTCAGCTCCTGACCGGGTTCAACCGGTTCATCCGCATGAAGCTCTCTCCCGCTGCCGTGCGGATATATGAACGAAACCGGATTGTCGGAGTAATTAAAGTAATAACGAATCGTTTTTCCCTGTCCGTTGACGCCCGATTTTACGATGAATGGGAATGCCAGCTCCTGATCGGCCCCCCACACGCCGGATTCCTTTAGAACCCGCTTAAGCACTTCGCGGATTACCGCTGAACTCGTGAAGCACCCGACATAGGTTGCTTTTCCGCTCCCATACGCGTTTTGCGTGATGGCGGCATATGTGCCCCAATGCGGATGATCATACCAAGCGAGCACTTCGGCCGTCGTCGGCGTTATCAGTTCCATCCAGGTGTGCACTTGGTTTTGCCCTTCACCGACTTGGAAAGGGTCGCCTTGAAGCGATACATGCTTTGGCTCCACGAACATGCTGTACTTGATGCCGCAAGCTTCGCTGATGATGCCCGGCTGGCGCGTGGAGCGAACCTTGATATGTTCGTTGGCAAACCCGCTTTTGAAAGAATACACGACATGGCCGCCGTCCTTCACGAAAGCATTAAGCCTTTCCAGCAGTTCGTCCGGAGCCGCGTACAGCGCGGGCACCACAATGACATCATAACCTTCTAAGCTCTTCACGGACGGGTCGATGAAATCGCAGCCCACGTTCATTTTGTATAACTCGTCGTACATCCAGCGCACCACGTCATTGTAGGTTTTATCGCTTTGGGCTTGAAAGCCGAACCACTTGATCGACGTGAGCGCTTCGTTGCTGGCAAGGATAGCTACGCGGTTCGTTTTTTTCAAATTGACCAATTGCGGGCTCCATCTTGCAAAATCGCGTCCAATCGTCTTCGCTTCCTCATACACCGGATTCGGTTCGAAGTCATGGCTGAGCAGTCCCTTCCAATACGTTTCGAATGAATTGTGCAGCGAATGCCAATGCCAGTAGGCGACCATGTTCGCTCCGGAAGCGAGATGGCTGAATGCTTGCAATCGCAGCTGCCCCGGATAAGGGACCCAGTTCAGAAACGCCTGGGCTTCGGTCTCCATGACAAGATAGTTTGCCTGTTTGGTTGACCGGGCGACGTCGCCGCCAAACGAGATTTCGATCCCGGTCAGGTCATCTTGGGAAGGATGATAGATATCCACGCTCGTGATGTCGAATGGCTGTGATGCAGCAAAATGGTTCACATCTCCCTGGATGCCGTAGGAATAACCTCTCCAGTCAAAGTCGAAGTTCTGCGTCACGAACTGGCCTTCCTGCTTGTATTCGTTCACGATGCCGACCTGCCATGCCAAAAAGTCCGTGACCAGCTGACGCTGGAATTTGGCAAACTCGGCACCCAAACTGCCATTGATCGTGCCTACCACGGAAGGGAAGTCCTCCCAGCTATTGATGCGGTTGCTCCAGTAATCGAGTCCAAACTCCTTGTTCAGCTCGTCCAGGGAAGCAAATTTGCCACGCATATATTTGACGAATTGCAGCTGCACATTATCCCCTGCCGTATTGTAATGCTTCGTTTCATTGTCGGTCTGATAGCCGATCACCGCCGGGTGTTTGCATACGCGCGAGATCAGTTTGCGAATAATGCGCTCGGCATAGAACAGGTAGGTCGGGTTCGTGATGTCCATAATCTGGCGCGCTCCGTATTTGCCGGGTCCTTTAGCCGTCGTGGCCAGCACGTCCGGATGTTCCTTGACCATCCATGTCGGTACGGCATACGTAGGCGTTCCGACAATGACCTGAATGCCGGCCGCATGCATGGCGTCCAACACCCGATCCACGGACGAGAAATCGAATACGCCGTTCTGGGGTTCGTGCGTGCTCCAGGTCGATTCCGCAATGCGAACGACGTTAATGCCCGCTTCCTTCATCATTCGTATGTCTTCGCTCAATCTTTCGTAAGGCATATATTCATCATAATAAGCAACGCCGTACATCAATCGGTTCATCATCAGCACTCTCCTTTGGGTCATCAAGGTATCGGTTTTTGCACTGGCTCATGCAGTGAATTCATCCACAGATAAATGGTAGCGTTTCCATTATTATCGGAGAAAGACTCCCTTTTCGGGAGACCTTAGTCCGCTTCCCCACTTCATGAGACTTCATTGCCGCCTCTAAACTGATTATAATGAAGTATAATACGGGTGCCGATGGCACAAGGCAAGTTGTTTTTACCCTTTTCCGGGGTAAACCTCTGATTCAGGGTCAAAAAGGCTCTGTCCGCATCTGCCGATAATCCTCCGGCGTGTTCATGTTGGCCAGCTGCCGTTCTGCTGCATGAACGCCGGCGTGTTCCAACTCGTCAGCATCCGCATAACGACAGCCGATTTCATCCAGCCAGCGGGTCACCCGCAAACGGTCTTCCTGCAGCCGCTGTTCCAATCCGGGAAGCACGCTTCGGTGATATACGCCTGCAAGTGGATGAATGCGCCCGTTCACTCGCGGCACAATGACGGGTGCTTGCATGTCCGATTCGGCAGCAATCCTTTTCAAACCTGCAAAAAGGTTGGTTTGGACCCGCGGCATGTCACAGGCGCAGACCATATTCCAATCGGTCCTCGAGGCCTGAAGTGCGGCGTGGAGACCGGCCAGCGGTCCCTTTCCCGGATAATGATCAGGGACGCACGGATAACCAAATCGTTCATAATCGCGAGCATGCTCCCCGGCCGAGATGAGAATCTGCGAGACCTCCGGGGCCAGCGCGGCTGCAGTCCGTTCAAGCACTGTGGCGTCATTCAGCACAAGCAGCGTTTTGTTCGTTCCCATGCGGCTGGACAACCCCCCGGCCAATATGATTCCCGTCCATGTTGTTGCATTCGTCATCGGTATCATCCCTTTATTCCAATCATGATAAACTTATTCTATACATTGAATCCCCTTTCAACAAATGATACATTTGAACAATATGACCCGGAAAGGATGGCCCTCTTTGGATAGAACCGTGCCTGAAAGAGGAAACGCCTCTTTAACCTCACTCAAACTGTATAACTTTTTCATTTACGGCGCCATCTCCATCTTTGCCGGCTTTCTGCAGCTGTACCTTCAGGAAATCGGCATGACGAAGCTCGAGATCGGCAGCCTGATGGCCATCGGCCCGTTTGTATCATTGTTTGCCAACCCGTTCTGGGGGTACTGGAGCGACAAGTCCCGCAATATCCGCGTTGTGCTGATGTTGATGATGGCGGGTACCTTCGTGTTGGCCCAAGCGGTTTTCTATGCACCGACGTATTCCTGGATCTATGCATCCATGATTGTTTTTTATTTTTTTCAAAGTCCCTTGTTCGCTCAAACCAACAGCCTCATCCTGGGATATATCGACGGAACCTCCCAGAAGTTCGGTACATTCCGGTTATGGGGTTCACTGGGCTGGGCGTTGACGGCGGCGGCAGCCGGTCCGCTGATCGATCGCCTGGGCATACGGAGCGTCTCCATCGTGTTTGCCGTCATGATCGTCATTGCGTTTGGTTTCTCGCTGCTGCTGCCGAGACAGCCCATCGCTTCGGACACGCCTGTCATCACGTTCCGGCGGTTCGGCAGGGTCATGTTCAACCCGTATTTCATGACGTTCATCGGCCTCGGCGTGCTGGTGTCGGTGCCCAATGCCATGAACAGTACCTTCATGTCCCTGTACATCACGGAAATGGGCGGAAGCAAACAGATGGTCGGTTATGCCATTTTCACGTCTTCCATCCTTGAGGCAGTCGTCTTCCTGCTGCTGGATCGTCTGCTCAAACGCAGAATGAGCATGCTGCTGGCTTATCTCGTTCTCATCTGCCTGCTGTTTGCTCTCCGTTGGCAGCTCATGGCCGGAGCAACCAGCCCGCTGGAAATCGTGTTCATTCAGCTGACGCATTCCGTGACGTTTGGCGGTTATTTCTACGTCGGCACCCAGCTCACGATGCTGTTCATCCCCAAACCGTACCGATCCTCCGGCCAGGCGGTATACACGATGGCTTGGGGCGGATTGTCCGGCGTTATCGCGGGCCTGTTCGGGGGCTGGCTCTTCCAAAATTTCGGTGCCGAGATCATGTACAATATCGGCGTATTCTTCTCGCTGATCGGCGCAGCGGGGTTTGCCGTCATGTGGCTGATGAACCGCCGAAACGGCTACCAGCCTGCGGTACTGACCGAACTGGGCAATATGGACGAAGAGGACCGTTAACCTGAGGAGGTAGGTATTAGAACCTCGTTACAACGACACGAAAAGCCGAAGCCTGATTTTTTTAATAGGTTCCGGTTCTTCGTATTTACAACAACCTGCTATCTCACATCATCAAAAATGCGTTTCCAAAGAAGAGCTAATTACATTACGCCAAATTGGTGAAGATGCAGAGACGGCTACTATTTACCATGGGAACACTACCGAGATAACAATGTGTACATTCCTATTAATGAGGATGAAACAGCTTATTCAAAAACCATTATCAATTATATAGGTTGAACTAGACATTTACACGATAACGGAGAGGGCAGAAAGAATCTGGAGAAGCGAAGCGGTCTAAAAGCTTTCTGAAAGAAAGCTGCATCGGAAGCATAGGCTTATCACCGGATTTTCCCTTTGAAAAAAGGGGATCAAAAAAATCTGGGGATAACAGTGATCGGAAGATGGTTCTGACCACGTAGTGACTCCGTGTAAAAATCATCGGTTCAACTTATATAGTAACTGTTGACGAAGTTTCAACTTCCATTAATTAACACAAAAGATTAAGCCCCATTTAGGGCCTTAGTCTATCCGTGGAGGTATCATGAAAAGAACTTTGCTATTGTTGCCGATCATTTCTTTGGTTTTACTTTCGTTGGGGTGTTCATCGTCTTCAGGAAGCTTTGCTTCAGATAAAATGATAAAATTACGGGAAGAAATTTATATTACCAGTAATGAAAACATTTCAGAAGATGAACTAGCTGAACAAATAGGGAAGATCGAAGTATCGTCTACCAATGAGAGTGATTTTGACGATAAGAACATGATCAGTTCTAACACATACAAAGTAGGCACAAAACTATTTAAAATCAAAAACGAAAAAAGTATAGATATGATTGCTGTAGAGGACTCAGCAGAAAAATTTCTGATCGCGTATAACAATAAGTATAAAATAAAAAATAGGTAAAGACCTGTGAAACAATATACCACCTTCACAGTTCATGTCCAATGACGATTCTATGCCAATCGAAGTTACAAACCTCTTTGGATTAATCAATATATGCACATAAAGGCGCCTGTACCAGAAAGTAACGGTACAGGCGCCTTTTATTTTTCAGGCTAATTGTTATGCTTTCGGGAGCTGGAACGAGCTTTTCAGCGAAACTACCCGGTTGAACACGGGACGGCCCGGTACCGAATATTTCGGATCGACGCTGAAATAGCCGTGACGGAAAAATTGGAATTTGTCATATGCTTTTGCTTCCTGCATTTCCTGCTCCACGAACCCGTGAACCACTTCAAGCGAATTCGGGTTCAATTGATCCAGGAACGTTTTTTCCGGCTGCCCTTCCAGTTCTGACGCTTCCTCTTCTTCGGCGGATTCGGCTGCGATCAGCGGCTCATACAAACGGAACTCGGCAGGGACGGCTTGCGTTGCTTCCACCCAATGGATCGTTCCCTTCACTTTACGGCCGGTGAACCCGCTGCCGCTCTTCGTTTCCGGATCGTACGTGCAATGAATCTCGGTCACGTTACCTTCCGCATCTTTGATCACGTCGTTGCACTTGATGAAGTAGGCATGCTTCAAGCGCACTTCGTTGCCAGGGAACAGACGGAAATATTTGTTTGGCGGATCTTCCATGAAGTCGTCCTGCTCGATGTAAATCTCGCGGGAGAACGGAATTTGGCGGCTGCCCATTTCCGGGTTCTCCACGTTGTTTTCCGCTTCAAGCCACTCGACTTGGCCTTCCGGATAGTTGGTGATGACCACTTTCAGCGGCTGCAGAACAGCCATCGTACGCGGAGCTTTCAGCTTCAGGTCTTCACGGACGAAATGCTCCAGCGTTTGCAGATCGATGACGCCTTGGCTTTTGGAGATGCCCGTCTCGAACACAAAATCGCGAATCGCTTCCGGCGTATATCCGCGGCGGCGCAATCCGGAGATCGTCGGCATGCGCGGATCGTCCCATCCGTCGACGTGGCCTTCGTCCACGAGCAGCTTCAGCTTGCGTTTGCTCGTCACCATTTGGGAAAGGTTCAGCCGACCGAATTCGTACTGATGCGGCTGGCTTTCCATCTCGCATTCGGCAATAACCCAGTCATAGAATGGGCGTTGATCCTCGAACTCCAGGGAGCAGAGAGAATGCGTTACGCCTTCGATGGCATCTTCAATCGGATGCGCGAACGCATACATCGGGTAGATGCACCATTGGTCGCCCGTATTATGGTGATGGGCATGAGAAATCCGGTAGATCACCGGATCACGCAAGTTGATGTTCGGCGATGCCATGTCGATTTTGGCGCGAAGCACCTTTTCGCCGTTCTGGAATTCGCCTGCCCGCATGCGCGTGAACAGATCCAAGTTCTCTTCCACGCTGCGATCGCGATAAGGGCTGTTTTTGCCCGGCTCGGTCAGCGTACCGCGCATTTCGCGGATCTCCTCGGCCGTTTGATCGTCGACGTATGCTTTCCCTTTTTGGATCAGCAATACGGCACGCTTGTACATCTCGTCGAAATAATCGGAAGCGTAACGTTTCTCGTTCCACTCGTATCCAAGCCATTTCACGTCCTCTTGGATGGAGTTTACGTATTCCACGTCTTCCTTGACCGGGTTCGTATCATCGAAACGCAGGTTCGTTTTGCCGCCGAATTCGGCACCCAGCGTAAAGTTGATCCAAATGGCCTTGGCATGGCCGATATGCAGATATCCGTTAGGCTCCGGCGGAAAGCGGGTAACCACTTCCTGGACTTTTCCGGACCGGAGGTCTTCGGCAATGATATTTTTGATAAAATTGGGAGGGGTAGTACGGTTCTCCATCGGTATCAACCTTTCGTGTGTATGGATTGAAGCATTCAGGAACGGCAACCATTCCCGCAGTATTTCCTTCATGGTACGAAGCCAAATTCCGTGCGTTTTCTTTTCTTTGGAAAAGTTTCGTACTGCTTTCATTTAAATATACCTTTAACGCGGAACGAGTTCAATAAATAACGGCACCAAATTGGGATTTTGCGCACTGGAAGATAGGCCTAAAACCATTTTGACTGGTTCCCGCGAATCATGTAGCATGATATTAGGAAAAACGCAGACCAACGCATGCCACTGAACATTCGGAGCGCGTTTTTCAGCCATTATGTCTCGCGAAATCAGAGGGGCATTTCACGGGGAATTTGACCTTTCTGACGCGCGAAAACATCATCATTCAGGGGAGGGATTCCCGTTCTGAACACACTAAAACTGACCAAAGAACAGCAGGATGAAGCCATACGGTCCATACAGACCTATTTCGCGGACGAACGCGGGGAAGAGCTTGGCGACCTGGCGGCTTGGGGCGTGCTGGACTTATTCATGACCCAGTTGGCACCCTACATATATAATCAGGCATTAAGCGACGCCCGCACGACCGTCAATCAGCGCATCGCTTCCATCGAAGAGGACTTGTTCGCCCTGGAGCGCAAACCGCCGCGTTCCCGCTGATCACCCATTTTACGAAGAAAGAAGGTTGCACTCATGTTTACCTATGCATTGGATGAATATACGGAGCTTCGCCCCCTGGCCCTGGAGCATGCCAAAACGTTATTCGAGCTGACGGACCGCTCCCGTGACCAACTGAGACATTGGCTCCCTTGGGTTGACCAGGTTACGGAGCTCGATCACACGACCCATTTCATAAGCAATGCGTTAAAACAGGGCGCAGAGAACGGCGGATTCACCGCCGGCGTCTGGCAAAAAGGAGAGCTGGCCGGCGTCATCGGATTTCATGAAATCAACTGGACCCATCGTTCCGTCAGCATCGGCTACTGGCTTGGCAAAGGCTTCGAGGGCCAGGGCCTGATGACAAGCGCCTGCCGCGTCCTCGTGGATTACGCGCTCGTAACGCTCGATCTGAACCGCGTCGAAATCCGCTGCGCCACCAACAACAAACGCAGCCGGGCCATCCCTGAGCGGCTTGGATTCGTGCTTGAAGGCGTGATTCGCCAAGCGGAGAAGCTGCCGATCAAAGGTTACGTCAACCATGCCGTATACGGCATGCTGCAGCATGAATGGGAGCTTTTGCGTTAAAGGACTACATAATTTCGGCTTCATCGGCCCTGCATGCGATATATCATCGCCGCTTTTACAAGCACGGGCTTTGAGTGCCCCTCGCCTCTTGGGAATGCCCATTCCAGGCGAGGGGCTTCTTTAACGTTTGAGATCACGTTTTTACTGTAAAACAAGGTCGTTTCCAGCCGGTCGAGCTGCCCATCCATCTTAGCGCGTAATCGCCCTTGTTGACGGTGCTCGCCCGCAGAGCCGTGCTGGGCAGGGAACAAAGCCATGGACGCAAACGGACCATAAACACGCCATTTCACCAGAAATAGTGTGTCTGTGGTCCATTTGCTTCTGCGAGAACGCATTTCCGGTCAAATAAAGCACTCAGGTTCACTCATTTCTAGACCTTCTCCTCTGAAGCATAGCCTTTGCGCTTACGTTCCCAATCGTTATTCGAACGCAGCGTTACAGCGCCCGCATCATACCGCCATCCACCACCAGCGATGCCCCGGTAATGTAGGTGTTTGCCCCGGACACCAGAAACAGCACAGCCTTTGCAAACTCCTCGGGTTCGCCGTAACGGCCTAGCGGAATTTCGGTCAGGAACTGCTCCGACACTTCCTCCTGCGTGATGCCGGACTGTTCCGCACGCGCGGCATCCAATTCGCGAATGCGGTCCGTCCCGATCCGGCCTGGAGCAATCGTATTGATCAAAATGCCGTAAGGCCCAAGCTCCTGGGATAACGTCTTGGCCATGCCGAACACCCCGGTACGGAACGTATTGGACAAAATAAGGCCGGAAATCGGCTGTTTGATCGATGATGACGCGATATTCGCGATATGTCCGCCATGCTGCTTCATCAAAGGCAGCGCTCCCCGGATAAGACGTACGTAGCTGAGCACGTTCAGTTCAAACGCGCGCTCCCATTCTTCATCCGTCAACGACTCGAAAGTGCCGGAGGGCGGCCCGCCCGAATTGTTGACCAAAATGTCGATTCTGCCGCCGGACCAATCCCCGGTTTTACTCATAAGGGCATCGATATCTTGTTTGCGGGTAACATCGGTCACGCAGTACTCGACTCGCCCGCCACCGCCCAGCCCCAGCAGTTCCTGCTGCACGGCCTTCAGCTTATCCTCATTCCGGCTGGCAAGCATAACGTCGGCGCCTTCAGCAGCCAACTGCTTCGCCACCGCCTTGCCCAGTCCCTGACTGGATGCAAGCACAAGCGCCTTTTTTCCTCGCAGTCCCATATCCATCGTTCATGCCTCCTAAGTGTGGTATATCGTTACATTCAAAGCGTCAATCGCTGAGGAGAGTTCGACGATGCATCCTACCCTTCCACAAAATAGCCCATCAAAATATCGTCCACATATTGGCCGTGAATATAAAATTCCGCCACCAAGCGGCCTTCCGTTTTGAATCCGCACCGTTCATAGAAAGCTACCGCCCCCGCGTTGCTCGACAACACCCGCAAGCGCAATTTTCGGATTCCTTGCTCCGACGCATGCCGTTTCATGGCATCCATTAATGACGTTGCAATGCCATTTCGGCGGTATTCGGGATGCACGGCAATATGAATTTCATAGACATGGCTGTTGCTGTGCATTCCCGTGGCAGGCCGAAACCCTACCAGCCCGCATACCCGATCCCCCATGGTTGCCACCAACTGGCTGCCTGGGGGGCAGTGCTGCAAATACTGCTGGCGGGAGCGCCATTGCATCGGCGCAGGTGAGGTCTGGTCCGTCCATACGAGCGCATCCAGTTCCATCAGCTGGTCCGCATCTTTCATTTCGGATAGACGTATATGGTATGTGTCCTGTGTGAGCATGTTTTTTCAACCTTTCCTGCATTCATTCTTCCCTTGTCCATGTATTGTAGCATAGCTCAGACCTGCAGCTAAAATCCCTTCCTTAACTCTTAACCTTGACGTAACGTAATCGTTTATACTTAGGCTCAACGGAGATCACAGCAGGAGGTAAGGGCGATGAACATTAAGGAAGCTGCCGACCGGCTTGGCATTTCGGCCAGGGCCATTCGTTTCTATGAGGAAAAAGGACTCCTTCGGCCTGCCAAACAACCGGAGAACGGTTACCGCATCTATACGGAGAACGATATTTGGCGTTTACAAACCATATCCGCCCTACGCGAGATCGGCATGTCCATTCAAGACATCGCCCAGGCACTGGCCGAAATTGATCGCGGCAACCCGCAGAAGCTTGAGGAATACCTGGAGCTGCAGCAAGCCGTTATGTATGCCCAGTGGGTCGAATTGAAACGCATGCTGGATACGACCCAGCGCATGATCGATATCAACCGCTCGGACGGGCCTCTGAACGTCAGCCATCTCCATGATCTGGCTCAAAGTGCGCGCCGCCTGAGGGAAGCGCGGCAGAACTGGCACGACCGCTGGAATTACGACAAACAAGCCGCCATTCATGACCAGCGTGTCCGTAGCGCAGGCAGAAGAACCACGGAGGAGCAGCTCCCATCGAATACAGAGCATCAAACATCTGCTTCGGCTGCCTCGGAAGCGGAGGACGGATCTGCTTGCGGATGCATTCCGGAAGAGGTAAACGGAAGCATCGGGCACGCCGATGCCGGGAAAGATTCCTCCTTTTCTCTCTATGACAACTATAACGAGGCGCTGGAACAAACGGCTAACTGGATCAGCCCGGCTCAGGGCGAAAGGGGCCTGGATATCGGCACAGGCACGGGCAATCTGGCCGGAAAGCTGCTGGAACGCGGTGCCATCATAACTGGCATCGACCAGTCCCGGGAAATGCTGCGCGCCTGCCGCACCAAATATCCGGAGATGCAGGTGAGACTGGGCAATTTTCTGGCGCTGCCCTTTGCCGATCGGTCGTTTGATTTTCTCGTCTCCAGCTTTGCCTTCCATCACCTGAGTCCGGATCAGCAGCAGCTGGCGCTTCAAGAAATGCAGCGTGTCCTCACCGCACGGGGACGCATCGGCCTGACCGATCTCATGTATGTCGACGCGGCATACCGGGATCGATATATCCGTGCGGCGGAAGCAGCAGGCGATGAAGCGATGCTCCGCGCCGTAAGGGAGCGCCATTTCCCTTTGCTGGACGAGCTGTGCCGCTGGCTGGAACAGCACGGCTACGTTACGAAGGCGTTTCGGCATAATGACCTGCTGCACACCTTGCTCGCCGTACCTTTGCGATAAAAAAAGGATTGATTCTCCTTATGCCCATAGGAGGATCAATCCTTTTACCACTCGTCTTTTGGCTATCCAATCGTCACTTTATAGTATTGCAGCACATTATCTGTATAAAAGCCGGCACATCGGTATAACCCCGCCGCAGCTGCATTGAATTCATCCACACAAATAGATACCTCATGGATCGAATCTTTGAAAAACAGGTCATTGAGCGCGGCATAAAGCAATTTTTTTCCGATTCCCTTCCCCCGGTACTGTTCATCTACGGCTATATACTCAATGTTGCCTTCCTGAAAATCCGGCTCAGCTTCAGTATAACAATACCCTGCAAAATCCCCTTCGACGATGGCAACATATAATCTGTTGTCTTCTTTATTGGCAAGCTGCAGCACATTTTCCGCATTATAATACGTATTCGGAAACGTTCTGGCATGCAAACGAATAAAGTCTTCATGCCACTCAGGAGAAATCTTCTGAACAGCGTGATCCAAGCTCCAGGAGCCTTCAGGCTTTTTCAATTTCATGATCAGGTGCCCGCTCATTCTTTGGGCCTGTAGATATTCCATAAACTCGTGACCTCGAACATTCTCCTTATTGTAGAATCCATGGTATTCCCTAACCACATTCCCAACTTTAGCGATGCCACGGTTCCACAAATCAACAGCAACGGTTATGTAATCTTGATCAGTACCGTCAATATAGGGCCCCCACATCTCCGCATTCCCGGTTTCTTCATCGATGTTCAGCCCCAGCACTCCGATGATGCGATCACTTTCCAAAACCTGCGTGAAATAACGCTCCCACCTTCCTTCCCCATTAAATTCCTCATGAAGGGTTTTAAGGATTTCGTCTTCCTGATCACCTACGTAACCGATATGGTGTCTCTTTTGCACATTCAGTTTGGCAATGAATTTGGAGATCCGCGCTAATTGGTCCAACCCCAACCTTCCATTCATGCCATCCACCTCCCTGCCCCAAGAACACTTACCAACGGGACATAAGTATTGGGAAAATCGATACCAAGTCCAGATTCTCGATGATACAAAATCATACATTTAAATACATAATTTCACAACACATCTTCTCTTTCAAATGAATTCAGTTCTTATGTCTTTCAATCTACAAAACTACGAAAAAATGCCTTAGTCCCACAGATTGTGGAACCAAGGCATTCGCCACTTTGTTAACTTTACATGTAGATATCAACAACTGCACGCTCAGTGCTGCTGCTTGCCTGTCTGAACTTGTCCAGCGAAATGCGGAGGCCGCCCTGACGGTAACGGTTATTCGTTTGCTCACCGGATACGTCTTTGCCGTCCACGGCTACGCGCTGCACACCCGTGCTGCCGTTCAGGTGGTACACAAAGGTTACGGGGGTACCGGCGTACTCGAATTCGAACTGCATGCCGTCCAATTCGGGAGGAAGCACCGGGTCGATTACGAGATCGCCGCCGTCCTGCCGAATGCCCAGCGCATTGGAGATCAGCTGGTTCATGTAGATCCCCGGGCCGCTGGAGTAGATTCTCCATCCGCCTTTGACCGGAACGGCTCCCGTGCGGAGCTGTTCGAAATGCTCCTGCGCCTCGTAACGCGTGTTGAACTTGCCGTCCGAGCTGCTGAAGTACGCATTCGCTTGGCGAATCTCCGCGTTCGGCACCACTTCGCCGATGCCGACCGGGTTGATGATCGCAAGGCCGTTCCACACTTGATCGGTTTTGCCCAGCTTCGCCATCGCTTCCACGTAACGGATGTGGGCATGCACGTACTGCAGGCCGATTTCCCGTCCGAAGTTGGACGCCTGCTCCGCACGTTTGAAATGCGAGCTAACGCCGCCGGCATACTGTGCCGGGCGGTTCATCAGGCGAACGCCGTCCGGGCACAGGAACTGCTCGCGAATCAAAGCATAGTGCGCTTCGGCTTGCTCCGGCGTCAACAGTTCGCCGATCATGCTGCGCGTCATCGGCAGCAGGCGGTACTGAATGCCTGTTTCTTCGTCGGTTGGATGCAGCATCAATTTCGGTTGGTCGGCGTGCTCCATGTATACGAAGCCAGGAATCACGTCCGTGCCGAGCATATAGCGGTTGAAGTCGCCGCGAATGCCTTCGGCCAAAGCGCCCAGCTCTTCGGCAAAGGCCGCGTCTTTCTGTTGCAGCGCCCCGGACAGCACCTTCATCGCTTGGTACGTCAAGGCCACGGTCCAGCTGCTGACCATGTATTGCTTCAGCTGTGCATTGGCCGGCTGGAGTGTATCGTCCCAGTCGCCGTCGCCGTACGAGGACAGGAACGTGTCGTGCAGGAAATGGGTACGAATGTACTCGATCTCTTTTTTCGCATGCTCCAGCACCGTGAACGTTTCGTCCGTAAAGCCAAACTCATGTTTAACCGTATAAGGAACCTTCTCGTCCAAAATCGCATAATCGCGGGTCGACGTCAGATAGTCTGCCAGCACTTTCAATGGCCAAACGATAATGTCGCCATGGCTCTCTTCCTGCTGGATCGCATAATAGTTGTCGAACATGAACCATTGCGGCCAGCTGCCGTCGTCTTCGTATTGATGCGTGTACACCATTTTGATGATGTCCCGGACTTGCTCGTATTTCTGGGTAGCCATGAAATATTCCACCGGTCCCTGACATACGTCGCGCGTTCCCCATGCGGCACCGCCGTATTGCTCCAGTCCGTGAGGTACGGAGTAGTGAACAAGCATGTTGTGGGTATACCACCAAGCCAGTGCGTTGACTTTAAAGAGATCCTCCGCGCTTTGTCCTTCTCCGCGGGACAGGCGGAACCCGTTCATCACCCCTGCGAAAAATTCGCGGTATGCCTGCACTTCTTCCTCAAAGGACAGCGCCTTCGCCTCGGCTGTGCCGTTCGCGCCCTGCTCCAAAACGCCTTCAATCGTCATCGTCCATTCGCTGGAGCTGTCCAGGCTTAACACGACGAGAGACGCGCTTCCGCTTCCTACGCCGCTCGCCAGTAAGGTCTCGTCGCCTGCGGCAATGGATGCACCTTCCACGGATAACCGGTATTGCAGCCCTGGATACGCCGAGGAACTGATCGCTTTCGGATCGGCCTTAAACACGAGCACTTGGCCTTCCTGCACCATATGCAGCGGATATTCGTACTCGTTTACGTTCATCGTGATCTGGTTGGTCACCAGGTAACGGTATGCCTTGCCGCTGGCAGAACTTACGTTGAGGCGCACTTCTGTTGCAGCAGTTGTGGTATAGTTCGTCACCACGATCATGTCGGATGCGGTTTTGTACATCCAGCGCACGTAGTTGAATCCGATTTCGAACAGGGATGGCATCGTCAGCAGGCGGTATTTCCCGTCCATTTCCACGTAGATGCGCTGTCCTGCCGTTTTTGGCACGTTCAACGCGTTGCGCGCATTGCTCATCATTTTGTTGAAATTGGTGTTGCCGATGACCAGTTGGGAATTGAAAATACCGTACATATACGAAGTCGTCGTAATGACCGGCGTTCCGAGCTTCACGTTGCGCCCGCTCATCAGAATATGACCGTGCGGACGCTCCACCAGCAATTCCTTCGCTTTCAGCACAACATGCTCATAGTTCTCCGTAAAGAAGGACAGCAGATTGCCCTCGCCGCGCTCTTCCTGATGGCGCTGCGGGAACAAGGCTTGCACCTCTTCTTCGGACATGTCGAGCGCAGCCAGAGGTTCGCCGATCATGGAGGAGCGCTTCACTTGCTCCAACGTTTCGCCGCTTTTCAGGCTGCGGTTTTGCACGGATTCCCAAGCAGCTTCGATCTCTTCTCCATATTCCAATGCAGTGATGGCGGCAGCATGATCCGGTTTGGCCAATCCGTAGAACACCACTCGTGCTTCGCCGTCCAGCTTCAGCAGTTCGGATTGCAGGGCCGTGTAAGCAAACTCATATTGATACGTTTCATTGGCCAGTTTGGCATGCTTCAAGCTTTCCGGTTCATTCGTTTCCTTATAGGACAATCCGAAGAACTGAAAGCCATCCGTGGAGTATCCAACCGCCCTCGTGAGCGAGCCTTGCTGCATGTACGGAAATGCACCGCCTTGCGGTTGGTTTTGACGGGAGCATACGACGTATCCTTTCGCTTCATCCTCGAATACCGTATGATCGATATACTGCGACAGATACGCTTCATTGCTGCGCACGGCTCCCGGATCGGCCAAACCGATATCCTGCCCGTAAACGACGTCCACGCCGTCATGTTGTCCATTCAGCGTCACGTCCCAGAACCACACGCCTTGCGGGGTTGCCGTAAATACGACCCGATAACCGATCGCTTGCCCGACCCCTTCCGGCTGTACGCTGCCTTCCCAGATCAGTTGATCGCCAGCTTCCCCACCATGGGACAGCTTGCTGCCGGAATGAACGCCCAGCAGCGGATACGCGCTAATGGATTCTCCTTCATACACCCGCAAGTACAGATTGTTCAAAGAACCGTCGAGCGGATTGCCGAGCAGTTGATTCAGCATCGTGCTGCCCAAAGAAGCCTGGTACAGGTCGCCGCTGTTCATGAAAGTAAAAGTCAGGTCCCCGGCCTTCAGACGGATGGATTCATGTGTTTTCGTTGTCAATTGGCTCACTCCTTAATGAAATGTACTACAAAGAACGATAAATCGAAACGTTTCGATTTTATTGAAAAACAATAGAGGTCCCTCTGGAAATTTACCTGAGCAGGCAAACTTCCATCGATGAACCTATATTACCTATGCATTGTCATGAGGCCGTTTCCCATGAACCGGAAGTTATGCCTCACTCCATGGGCCATTTGGCCAAGCTTGCCAAGCGCTGTCCAATGATTGGGACAGCATGCATATATCCACTCAGCTGCTCCAGCACTCAGCCACCGACACCTCTTTACGCGCTGCCTTCCAGGCCCATTATGGGGTGGGCCTGCAGGCAGCAGCTACGCAGGCGATACGTCCGATTCGGCTTGCACAGCACGAACAGAGCGGCGCTCCACCATATCGATCGTCAGCGTATAAGAGGGATTGACCGCTTCGCCATTCAACATCTGGAACAGCAAATGCCCTGCGAGCGATCCGGCTTCGTGCTTGGGCTGGCGTACCGTCGTTAGCGGCGGGTGCACGTACTCCGACAGCTGAATATCGTCGAAGCCGATCACCGAGATATCCTCCGGCACCCGAATGCCGCTCTCCTCCAGCGCTTTCAATCCGCCGATCGCCATCTCGTCATTCCCGTAAAACACTGCCGACGGAAGATCCTTTTGCATGATCATCATCTTGGTCGCGCTATACCCGCCCTCGCGTACGAAATTCCCGCTCAGGCGCCATTTCGAGCGCTCTTCCAGGCCAGCCTCCTGCATCGCCCGGATATAACCTTGATATCTCAAAGCGTTATCGTACGAATTGGACGGCCCGCTGATATAAGCAATCGTCCGGTGGCCGCCTTGGATCAGATGACGCGTAGCCAAATATCCGCCCTGCTCCCCGTCCACAAGTACATTGACCAGATGGTCTCCGGACAAATGGCGGTCCATCACGATGATCGGAAAACGCTCCCCGGCCGACTCCACCAAAATATCGTCATGGATGTTATGCGCCAAAACGATGGCTCCATCCACCCTCTTCTCACGCAAAAACCGCACGGCCGTCGAATCGCGGCCCCCCATGGAGCTGCACGCGATCAGATCGTATCCGTTAGCCAACGCCACGTCCTGCACGCTGCGGATCAGTTCGGAATAATACGGACCCGACAAGTCGGTCAGGATCAGCGCAATCGTATTGGTCCGGCTCCGCTTCAGGTCCATGGCAAAGCCGTTTTTGCGGTAATTCAGTTCCCGTGCCGCCTCGAGCACTTTAGCCCTGGTCTTGGCACTCACCTTGCTGTCCCCGTTCAATGCATAGGATGCCGTCGATAATGCCACACCTGCCAGCTTGGCCACATCCTTAATCGTTGCCATTCCACGTTCGCCCCTTCTTACAAGAACAAAATCTCATTTTAACTACATTTTATACTGTAAATGGTTATAACAACCACTTAATTCTATACAAAAACATGATATTGATTTCCCTCATTTGATTCGAAACGTTTCGAGGTGTTTCCAAAAAAAATGGACCTGCTTGCGCCGGCTTGAATTCCAGTATACACACCCATCTACGTGGGTGCTCGTTCATCAAAACAACTTCAAAAAATGAAGAAGATGGAACAACGCCCATGTTGCTTTAAAAAAACAGCTTATAAAACCATGCATTGAAACGTTTCGACACTATCATTATAGACGGAGTTGACAGCGATTTCAACCATTTTATCCATTTTCGCAGAATTAAGTATGCCCGCTGACTCGTTTTCGTCGTCATACACCCCATAATTACGCAAAGGAAGGGCAGCCCGGAACCCCTCCTTCTTTTGGTATTGCGTTAAGGAACGGTCCCCCCGCCCAAAATGGCGTCGGCCTGTTCCCGAAATTGCTGTGCCGCCTCTTCCGGCGTAATCCGGCCAAATAAAAGCTGGTCATATAAATCGCGCAGCACCAGGGTCACTTCCGGCGTCTCTACAGGGTCGGGAGGATCGATGGGACTGCTGTTGTTTTCCACCCAATCGATATACTCGAATACCCGCGCCAATTCAGGCTCAACCAGCTGCTTCATCTGCTCTTTCACAGTGGAAGATACGGGCACGCCCCGCTCTCCCTTGAGCAGCATATTGGCTTCCAAATCATTGACGAAAAAGCTGATGAATCGTGCAGCCTCCTCCTTGTGCCTGGAATTGCCCGCGATGGAGAAAAACATGCCCGGCTTCAGAAACAATCCTTTGTCATTGTCTGGTCCCGGCATCGGCGCGATGGATAAAAGCTTGCCATAACGCTGGACGGTGCTGATGTACTGATTCGAATATCCCCAGCTGAATAACGCCTCGCCTCTGTAGAACGGATCACTATCCGGCTTGCCGATGTCCGAGGTCCAAATGTCTGGCGCAAAAATCAGCTTGCTCTTCGCCAAGCGCTGCATCCGGCCGAAGTAGTCGACGAACAACGCATCATCCTCGTACCCGAGCCGTTTGCCGTCCTCGTCATATAACTTGTAGCCACGCTGCCTTAGATAATACGCAAAGAACTGTTCCGGGGTGAAATAGGTGCCCACGTAGACGTCTTTGCCGATCAGCTCTTCCCCCATCCGTTCAAAATCTTCCCATGTCCATTTCTCGGTTGGCTCCTCGATCCCTTGCGTCTTCAGGACTTCCGGATCGTACATGCTTAACATGGCATTGACGCCGAGGCTAAGGCCATAGACCTTGCCGTCAATGCTTCCGCCTTGCACCTGCTGAGGATCAATGTCTTTCGTGTCGATTAGCCCTTTATCGATATACGGCGTCAAATCCTCCAAAAGCTGCAGCGAGCTGTACTGGGACAAGTAGGAAATGTCCATCTGAATGATATCGGGCAAGGCATTGCCCGCTGCGTGGGGGGCCATCCTTTTCCAATATTCGTTGAAGCTGCTGTACTCGTATTCGATGCGTACGTGCGGGTTCATCTCCTCATACAGCTTGATAACGGCAATGGTCGCATCGTTGCGAAATTCGCCGCCCCACCAGGCTATGCGCAGCGTAACCGGTTCTTCCTCCACGATCATGCCGGGCCGATGGGCAAGCTGGGGTACACATCCCGCAAGGGCGATCATCATGCCGATGATCCCGATCATTCGCAGCCATCTTCCCACAGCTCTTCCTCCTTTGGCAGCGGCAGCATGACCGTAACCCGGGTTCCGTATCCCGGCCTGCTCTCCAATGCAATATCGTACTCTTCCCCAAAAGACAAACGCAATCGCTCCCTGATATTCAGCAGCCCGATGCCGGTGCCTCGCGTTTCCACTTCGCCGCGCAGCACGCGTTCCACATATTCCGGAGCCATGCCTGGACCATGGTCCTCAACGATGACCATGAGATTCTCAGCCTGCACCTCAGACCACACCCTGATCAGACATGGCCCGACTTGGGGCTCCAACCCGTATTGAATCGCATTTTCAATCAGCGGCTGCAGTGTCATCTTGGGAATGGAGCACCCGAGGTACGCAGCGGGTACGTCCAATCGGAAATCGAGCCGCTGCTGAAAACGATATTTCTGAATCGTGATGTAGTGATTGACGATTTCTAATTCTTCGGCCAGCGTGATGACGTTTTTTTTGAAGCTGATGGACGCGCGCAGCAGGTACCCCAGCGATAGCACCATGCGGGATATTTGCTCCTGCCGGTTTTTTTTGGCCAGCCAGTGCACCGAATCGAGCGCGTTGTACAAAAAGTGGGGGTTGATCTGGGCCTGCAGCGCCTTGAACTCGGTTTCCTTAATGACCAACCGGCTCGCATAATTTTCTTTAATCAGCGTATTGATGCGCGTGATCATTAGCCGATAGGTGCGCTGCAGCAGCCCCAGCTCATCCATCTGTTGGGACGCCGGCATGGAGATGCTGGCATCCATGCTTCCAAGGTCACCGTGCTGCACTTCCTTCATTTGCAAAGTCAACTGCCGGATCGGCTTGGTGAGGCTGCGTGCAAACGCCATACCCAGTCCCAGCATAAACACGATGGCAATCAGATACACGACGACGAGCGCGTTTTTCAGCCAGATGATGCTCTGGAACACGTCTTCGTAAGAAACCATGTTGTAATAGCTCCAGCCTGTATGTCCCGATTTCTTCTGGGCCAGGAACACAGCCTTTCCGTTCAAATTTTTGATCTCATATCCACCGCTTCCGGGAAGCGGTTTCAAACCGGAGGATACTGACTCTGGAAGCTTGCGGTAGGGGTACACGACTTCGTCTCCCGCCTTCAGTACGATGTCGCTGTCCTCGCTGTCGATCCCGGCATAGTCCTCGACGAGCCGTTCGATATGGATACGCAGAAACAGAATACCGACCGGCTCCAGCGTCATGGGTTCATAAGCCCGAACTTGGCGTACCAGGACCAGCATCGGATCGTCGTCATCGGGGTACAACCAGCGCACCGCGCCATCTGCCCGTTCGGCGGCCTGAATCATTCGATCGTATTTTTCCTGCGGCACGGTCAGCGTCTCGCCATATTTGTTCACCATGCCTTGCGCATCAATCAGATGAACGGACTGCACGTATCGTGCAGTCCCGCTAATGTGCTCCCAGAGCCGATCCGTCATCTTCTTGCGTTCGATGAAGCTTGAGTAATCCGTCTCGTCCTGCAGCAGTGATTTGAGCGCCTTCTGAATGACGTTATCCGAAATGATATCGAGGGACAGTGCCTCCAGTTTTTTAAGCTCCACATCCACCGTGGAGGATGAAAGGTTCAGCAGCCTCGATGATTTGTCATACAGCTGTCGGTCGTAAACGGAGTACGTGTAATACAGGGAAGTGAACGCCAGCGTGATGACCAGGGCCATCATGAGCATAATCATGAGAAACATTTTCATTTTGATGCTTAATCTGCGGTAGGCTGTCATGGCAAGTGCGCTCCTTTGCACCACGTGTTAACACTACTTATATCACATGGAGGGGAGACTTTCTGTCGAATTGGGACAAGATCGGCCAAAGTATGACCATGAATGCATATTGCCCATCCGATGAAGCCGTTTCCCGCATATCGCCTGCGATCGCCATCTAATATGCAAGACAGTTATTTGGCTTGATAACGGTCGTAAGCAGCCTGATGCACCTCGATGGCCCGATCGATGCCCATGCTTTTGATCGTTTCCACCATGGCGTCGAATTCGGTGATCGGTTTCTGCCCACTGATGATGGCCGTCATCGTTTCATTCAAATACGTGTTGACCTGGCTCATGATGGATGTGCTTGTGCTCGCTTCTTCCGTCGACAGGCGAATCGGGGGCAGCGTGAGTGCCGAGCTGGATTTCATCCATGCCTCGTTGGCGGCTCGCTGTCCATCATCGAAGAGCAAAGCGTCCAAATAACGGCTGTCCTGGTTGATCGGGCCGTCCATGATGGACAACGCATAAGCAGCCAATGCCTGGTCATACGTCAGCCCTTGGGGATTGTTCGTAATGGTTTCGGTGAATTTCACACCGTCTCCATCCTTTACGTAACTCTCATTCTCGATTCCGAAGTTGAACAGATCGCTGCCTTCCTCACTGTAATTGTAATCCATCCACTGCACGATATATTTCAATTTGTCCTCATCGGCAGAGGAAGTGATGGCTTCGCCGTAACTCAACACTTTGGTTTCCATATTAAAAGCGGCATAAGGCGTTCCGTCAGGCGATATCGGCGAAGTTACGCCGGTTACATTGAAATCCGGATTGGTATCCCGCATCAGGTTGAAATATTTGCCCATGCCGCTGAACACGCCGCCTTGATAGGCTCCTGCCAGATTGTTGGTAACTTTGTAGTCAAATGCTTTGCCGTCATTGGTCATGATTTCGGGGTCGACCAGCCCTTCCTTGTACCACTGAGCCATCGTTTCCAGGAAATCACGGTATCCGGGCTGGATCGGTCCGAATTCAACCTTGTCGCCATTCATTTGAAAACCGCCGATCACGCCGAAGCCTGGAGCGAAATCGTGCAGCTTCGTCAGGTTGCCGGGACCCCAGTTGCCGGTGAACGGGAGTTCATCCGCCTTACCGTTGCCGTTCGGGTCCTGCTCCTTGAACGCTTTGAGCACCGTATGCCACTCGTCGATGGTTGTAGGCGCTTTCAGATTCAGCTTATCCAACCAATCCTGACGAATGATCAGACCGGAGGTGGCATTCAGCTTGAGCGCGTCCAGCTTGAGCAGCGGGAACATGTAAATCGTTCCGTCGTCGAGCGCAATCTGTTTCTTGACGTCCGGGTCGGATTCGATAATCCGCTTCAGGTTTGGAGCGTACTGGTCGATCAGTTCGTTCAGTCGAATGATACGCCCGTCTTTGATCATCTTTTCCGGCCCGCCCACGGCATCGGCCCAGTTGTAATAGATGACGTCAGGCAGCTCCTTGGTCGAGATCAGCAAATTGAATTGGTCGCGCTGCTGTCCGAGCGGCGGATGCGTGAAATTGACCTTGATGCCGGTCAGCTCCTCCTTCTTTTTGTAAGCCGCAATTTCGCCGAAATTACCGAGGGAAGCCGTCAGCTTGGCATCATTTGCCCGCCAGTAATCAATGGTGAACGGCTCGCTTGTAATCGGCAGCGGAATTTCGGTCAGTGCCTCGGCCTTAGGCTCCGTGCTCTCCGCAGGCTTGGCTGCTTCCTCTTCCGCACCTCCCGAACAGCCTGCCAGCAGTGTCATCGTCAGCAGGGAAGACAGCAGGATGGACCCCATTCTTTTTTTCACGTTGTTCGCCTCCAATTAAGTCATTTTATAAATATCGGAAGCCGTGCATCATGCGCAGTCAGCTTCCTGATATTGCAACGAAAATATCATTTATTGTTTCACGGCACCGATCAGGGCGCCTTGGACAAAGTAACGCTGGATGAACGGATACACCAGCATGATCGGCAGCGTCGAGATGATAATCGTGGCATACTTGATGTTTTCCCCGATGGCAAAGCCCGTATCGGCTCCCGCCCCCATGGCCTCCGTGCTGCTGCTGATCAAGATATCCCTCATAATAATTTGGATCGGATACAAGTCCTGGCTGCGCAGATATAACATCGGGCCGACATAATCGTTCCAATGATCGACCGCGTAATACAGCATCATGACGGCCAGAATCGGCTTCGACAGCGGCAGCACGATGCGGAACAGGATCCGGAAGTCATTCGCCCCGTCCAGCTTCGCCGATTCGATCAGGCTGATGGGAATGCCTTCAAAATTGGTTTTCATGATAAGGAAATAAAACGTGCTGATGGCACCTGGAATGATCATCGCCAGACGTGTATCGACCAGCCCCAGGTTTTGAATGAGCAGGAAGGTCGGAATCATGCCCCCGCCGAAAAACATCGTGAACGTGATCATGCGCATCAGCATTTTTCTGCCCATCAGATCGCTGCGCGACAGCCCGTACGCCGCGAGCGAAGTCATCAACAGGTTAATGGCCGTACCGACGACCACATAGAACAGCGTGTTCATGTACCCGGTGTAAATGCGCGTATCCTTAAACACGGACTTGTATGCCTCGAGCTGGAAACCCTCGGGCAGCAGCATCAGAGACCTGGAGCGCAGCATCTGGTCCGGGTCGCTGATCGAAGAATTAAACACATAGAGCATCGGGTAAAAGCAGATCACTATGATCATGAGCAGCACCAGTGCATTGATCGCATCAAAGACGCGTTCCCCTATAGACCGTTTCATCGCTTCACCTTCCGATCACCAGAGACTGGTTGAATTGAGCTTTCTGCTGATCGCATTGGCGATAATAAGCAGAGAGAAATTGATGACGCCGTTGAATAACCCGATGGCGGTGGAATAGGTATAGTTCCCCTCCAATATGCCTGACCGGTATACAAAAGTGGATATGACGTCCGATGTTTCATAGGTAGGGGCGGTCTGCATCAACAGGATTTTCTGGAAGTCGGAGTTCATGACCGCCCCCAGACGCAAAATCAGCATGATGACGATGGTCGGCAGAATGCCCGGCAGCGTAATGTGCAGCAGTTGTCTCCAGCGGCCCGCGCCATCCATTTTGGCAGCCTCATACAGCTGCGGATCAATGCCGCTAAGCGCGGCCAAAAAGATAATCGACGCCCAGCCTGCGCCCTGCCAGATGTTGGAGAGGATGTACATCGGCCGGAACATGTCTTTTTCCGCCAGGAACATGATCGGCTGCATGTCGAAAAATTCGCGAATGACGTTAAACAGTCCGCCGTCCAAAGATGAGAACGTTTTCAACATTCCGACCACGACGACGACGGAAATGAAGTGTGGCATGTAGCTGATCGTTTGCACGGTGCTTCTGAACCATTTTTTGCGCACTTCGTTCAGCAGCAGCGCCAGAATGATCGGAGCCGGGAACCCGAACACGATGCTGTAAAAGCTCAAAATGAGCGTATTCTTGATCAGCCGCCAGAAGTAATAGCTTTCAAAAAACATCGTGAAGTTGTCAAACCCGATCCATGTCCCGGACAAGATGCCCTTGACCGGACTGTAAGACTCTTGAAACGCCATCAGCAACCCGTACATCGGCCCATAGCTGAAGATCAAATAATAGGCAACGACGGGAATGAGCATCATGTACACGTACCTGTTGCGGATCAATTCTTTTTTGACGACGCCCCATCTGCCGGATGGTTTCAAACGCCCGGATGGCATGACCGGACTTCGTTTCAATTCCATTCTCCTTGCCCCCATTCCTGATGTTCATTCACCTTCATATGGATAATGATAAAATCCGGAAGCGGTTCTTCCCATGTCCATTTCCGATATGTTAATGCTCAAAACCGAGTTCTGTCCGACAAAAAAACACCCTGTCGCCATAACGGGCATACAGGGTGCGACTATATAAGTTGAACGATACATTTCCATAAGAACGGAGCCGGCAGAACGAATGGGTTACGGCGCTTTTTTGAATTCCGAAGGAGAGAAGCCCGTGAATTTCTTGAATACTTTGCTGAAATAGGGCCAGTTCGCCCCAAAACCCGTTTGCTCCGCAAGCGAGGAAACCGTGCATTCCCCGTCCTGCTCCAGCAGTTCCATCGCTTTGCCGATCCGGTAACGCATGACGTAGTTCGTGAATTTCTCGCCGGTCTCCTTTTTGAACATTTTGCCGATATAGTCCGGGTTCATATAGATCTCTGCCGCAATCGCCTGAAGCGTAAGCGACTCATCTCCGTACCGCTTTTCCACCAGCTGTTTGACGCTTCGCACCATTTGCGACTGCCTTGATCGCTGCTGTCTGTAGCGCTGCATGGCAATGTCTTTGGCCGTGCCGAGCAGAAATTGCTGGAACGAAAGAAGCGTGCTCGTCTCGATCATGCCGGGCAGGCGCTCCATATGCCTCTTCATCTCGTCCGGGCCGGTCAAGCGGATGATCTCCATGAACATCTGGATGAGATAGGACTTCGTCTGGGAAATGTCGTAACGCAGATCGGTCAGCAAACGGAAGCTGCGATCCAGCTCGTTCTCGGCCTCCTGCCAGTGCCCTGATTTAATGGCGGTAACGAGGCGTTCCTGATCAAATTCGAATTCGGGCAGTCCTCGCTCCTCTGGAGGAAGGAGGTCCCTTTCCATGATAAGGCTGCCTTCCCCAAGGTAGAAACGATGATTCAGGTAAACCAGCGTCTGCATGTACAGCTGCCGTGCCTGTGACAGCTCCCCTGGCTCGCTCAGCGCGATCGTCAGGTCGTAATGGTAATATCGGGCAAACGTATCACGGATTTCGTCAATGCTGCGAAAGAGCTGATCTTCCGTCAGTTTATTCTCGATCATGAGCAATACGTGCCGTCCGACGGTTGTGCTGAGCATCGGATTACGGACGATATCCTCGGCAATGTTCTGAATGGCAAACAAATGCATGAATTCGTGCTCTCCCTCAATTTCGACCAGCAACAGCCGTACCTGCTGGCTACGGAACTGCACACCGAACAGCTCGCCGAAATGCTTCCACTCCTTAGCGCCATACGTCTTGTTTGTGACGAGCTCCTTCAGGAAATATTTCTGCGCATGCGGCAGCACCCGTTCCAAATTAGCTTGGATCGATTGCACGAACCGCTCCTGATCGGTCCATTCGTCCTTTTCGCCCACCAGTTCGCCGATGGCTTCCACGAGGCTTTCTTCGCTGCACGGTTTGAGCAAATAATGCTTCACCCCGTACTGCATCGCCTTCTTGGCATATTCGAATTCCGTAAATCCGGTCAGCATAATAAACGAGATGTCCCGGTATTTCGAAGCTACTTTCTCGACGAGCTGCAGCCCGTCCATGCCGGGCATGCGGATGTCCGAAATGATGATGTCCGGCCGTTCGCGCTCAATAAAAGCAAGCGCTTCCAATCCGTCTTGCGCGGTGCCGACCAATTCCGTGCCGAGCTGCTTCCAATTCATGACGCTGGCGATTCCATCCACGATCAAAAATTCGTCATCGACCAGCAGAACCTTATACATGTCTGTTTCCCCCTGCTCTATATGCGGATCACTTCTCTATTATATGGGTATTTTGCACAATTCCGGTCATAAAAGTTTCCAGTACCGGCTTTTGCGCAATGTAAGGGAAACAGCTTCTACACAATAACGGAGAGGGCAGGAAGAATCTGGAGAAGCGAAGCGGTCTAAAAGCTTTCTGAAAGAAAGCTGCATCGGAAGCATAAGCTTCACCGGATTTCCCTTTGAAAAAAGGGGATCAAAAAAATCCGGGGATAACAGGGATCGGAAGATGGTTCTGACCACGTAGTGACTCCGTGTAAAAATCATCGGTTCAACTTATATAATGTCAAAAAAGCCGCGTGCGGACCGAGGCATTTGCCTCATCCGAACGCGGCTGAACGCCGAAATAATAAACCTATTTGATCCTATCGTGCTTTCACGGCATGAATGAAATGTATCGTCTCAAACGCGGCCAGCCGGTCGCTTCGACCCTCGAAATAACGCCGCTGAATGTCTTCGGGCGACAAATGCTCATACACAAGCAGCCCGGCATCGGCCAGCAGGGACTCTATTTCTGCATACGTATAGCAGGACTGCATCGGTTCGCCGCCCATCGCCGCCATTTGCACCATTTTTTCTACTCTTCCCGAAAGACCTTGCGTGCTGAATGTTCGTTCATCGGCATAATCGAACACGATAGAGCTTCCGGCAGGCAAATCGGCAAACAGCTCCCGCAACAAGCGTGCATTCACTTCTTTACTCAAGTAATACGATACGCCCAGCAGGCTGAAAAATGTTTTCAGCTGCCCGAATCCGGCATCGGTTAGTTTCCGGATTGCCGGTTCATGGATAAAGTCCATCGGAACCGGATGCAGGTGAGAGGGAACGTCCAGGCCAGCCCGGCCCAGCCGGTCCAGTTTGGATTGCTGCGTGGCCGGATGATCCGCTTCATAGATGTGAAGAAGTCCTTGGAGTTCCGGGTGCCTGAACGCAAACGTATCCAGCCCTGCGCCAAGAATGACGTATTGCCGGGTCCCCAGCCGCACCTCATTCATCAGACACTGCTCGCAATAGGCTGCCCTTAACAACGTAATCGGAGCAAGCTGCACATGGACGATCCATTTCAGCGTTTCGTCCGGGTCGTCGGCGTAACGCTCCGCGATCTCTGTGTTGAAAAATGCAATGCCCTGCGTCATGTTTGCGCGAATCATGGCTTGTTCTTCGGGTGTAATCAGCTGCTTGGCTAGGAAATCGTCAAAAATAAGCGGGGTATCATGCTCACTGTGGTAGGCGCGGGCAAAAGCCGAAATCAGGGATGTGATGCTGGACTCATTCTTCTTCATCGTCGAATCCTCCGTATATACAAAAATAGAGTTCCCCTGGCCAGGAGAACCCTATTATATACGCGATCATTTAATATGTAAATTATAGCATAAATAAACTTTTTTGTCAAGTAAAAATTCCGCTATTGGCGAAAAAGCGACCTTCTCCTTGCCGGACGAAGCCGGACAAGGAGTCAGGCATCCAGCCCGTACTCCTTGGCTTCCCTGCCGCGGTTCATTGCCCCATGGACCAGGAAGCCGATGACCGCCACGCCCGCCATGGCCGTGGCCAGCCAGGCTACGGGAATCAGTCCCTGGTGGTCGTACATGACCCCCATCGCATACGGCCCGATGACCCGGCCCACCGCACCGATGCCGCCGGACAACCCGATATAGAACGGGGCAGCCCCGCCCGCATGCTCTGAAATAAACGCCGGGGTCGCAGGCGAGATCAGCATTTCCCCGAACGTAGCCAGCACCATCGCGAGCACCATGCCCGGATAATTATACATCGTGATCATGACCAGGTAAGCCATGCCGTAAAATACGGCGCTCGCCGTCATCTGCGCATTGGACGTGCGTGCCATGGTCCGCTTAACCCAAGTGGTGAACGGTTGGCCCACAAAAATCAGCACGCCGTTCAACGTCCAGAGCAGGCCGTACATTCGTTTTTCCATGCCCTCGGAGATGATATACGGGGACACGCCCGTATTCCAGATCGAGTTGCCGAACAGCAGAAACAGCACGCCCAGGCTCATGAACAGATACAACCTGACATTGCCGAGCAAAGCCCATGTGCTTGTGCCTGTTTGACCGGTCCGGCTGCGTTTGGCAAGATGCACGCCCCCCTGTTCCGGCTCTGCTTTCGACAGGTAGAACCAGAAAAAGACCGCAAATGCCGCTGATGTCACCCCGTTCAATACAAAGCTAAGATGATACGAAAAGTCCGCCAAAAAACCGCTGAGCGCCGTTCCTATGGCTACGCCGATATTGTTCGCCACATAGATGACGTTGAACAGTTCCGCCCGCCGCTCGGCAAACCGAAACCCGACAAATGCCTGGATTGCAGGCAATGATAATGAACTGAACAGGCCGATCCAGCCCATGGCGCAAATGAATACGACCCAGTAGGCGCTAATGAACGGCAATGCAAACAACCCGGCCGCATTCAGCGCAAGCGAACCGATGATCAGCTTTTTGACGCCGACGCGGTGGTACAATGCGCCCCCCAGCAGTTGGCCGAATATGCCGCCAAGCGACTGGATGAGGATGACGAACCCGGCATTAGCCATCGTTCGTCCTAGTTCGTCGAACACGTACATCGTGGTCAGAGGCCACATCAGGGCACTGCCCGTAGCGTTGACCAAGCTTGCGAGCAAAAACACTTTTACTTCTTTCGGATACGTATCAAGCCATCTCAACATGTCGATTCCATTCTCCTTCATTCAAAACAAAAGCCTTCGCTCCGGCCGTCTGATCAGCCCTGAGCGAAGACATGGATATTCTAGGTCTATTCGTTCATTGTTGTTTCCACTGCCCTCAGTCCATCTTACCCGAAAACATGACATGCGCAAGCACACTCATTGACGCTTCACTTCAACAGTGGATGAGAAAAAGGTCGCTCCATTGCCCATGTCGGACAATCGGTTTGGCGTCAGCATGTTGACCCGCTGTTTCCGTCCCGCGCCGTCCCACCATAATCCTTGGCTGATGACCGTCCCCGGCAGCATCGCATCGCTGACCTTCGCGACCAGCTCGATGCGCCCGCGGTCGTTCCAGACGATAATCGGGTCGCCGTCGGCCACGTTCCGGCGCTCCGCGTCTTCAGGATGAATGTGCAGCAGCGGCATTTTCTCCATCTTCTGATGCTTCGCCGAGTTGGCGAAGGTGGAATTCAGGAAATTATGGTTCGGCGGGGAAAGGAACATCAGCGGATATTTGTCTTCTTCGCTTGGCCGGCGCTCGCCATCATACCCTTCCACCGCCGGGCGGTATGTCGGCAGCGGCGGCAAGCCGCGCTCCCGCATCGTTTCCGAGTACAACTCGATTTTGCCGGACGGCGTGGGCAGCGTTTCGAGGAACGTGGCATGCGCCGCCATGTCCAGCTTCACGAACCGGTTGGCTTTGAGTGCTTCCAACGTAATGCCATTCATGTACGGATTGCCCGTATCTTTTAGCGCATCCGCGATCATTTGCTCCGGCGTTTCGCTGAATATTTCGGGGTCATACCCCATCGCTTGTCCCAGCAGCGAAAACAGCTCCACATTGCTTTTGCTCTCCCCGATTTTCGCGATGACCGGTTCCTGCAGCTGCACATACTGATGCCAATACGATGTGTACAAATCCGTTTCTTCGAACGAAGATGCCGCAGGCAGCACGATATCGGCGTATTTGGCGGTATCCGTCAGAAACAGGTCATGCACGACCGTAAAAAGGTCTTCTCTGGCAAAACCTTGCATAACCCGCTCTGTATCCGGCGCAACCACCAACGGGTTGCTGCAATAAACCATGAGGGCCCGAATCGGCTGCTCCGCCTCCAGCAGCGCTTCACCGATCCGGTTCATGTTCACGACGCGCGGTTCCGGGTTCGCTCGCAGTTCCGGGCGCTCCAAGGCATCGCCGTTGGTGCTGGCATAACTGTTCGTGCGCACGGCCCCGCCGCCGCGCTTCAGCCAGTGCCCGGTAATCGCGGGCAGGCAGGCAATGCTGCGCACGCTCATGCCGCCATGGTCGTGGTGCTGCAGCCCGTTGCCGATATGGATGTAACCCGCGTCGGCGCGCCCGTACAGCTCGGCAAGCTTCACGATGTCCTCGGCCGATACGCCCGTAATCCGCGCCACCCGCTCAGGCGTGTACTCGCGGACATGCTCGCGCAGCGCCTCGTGACCGACGGTATATTTTTGCATGAAGGCTTCGTCCACCATCCCGCGTTCAAACAGCACGTGCATAAGTCCGAGCGCAAGCGCGCTATCCGTGCCTGGATAGAGCGGGATGAACCAGTCAGCCCACTGTGCGGTACGATTGCGATGCACGTCGATGACGACGATTTTCGCCCCTTTTTTGCGGGCTTTCTCGGCCAGCACGACTTGGTGCATGTTGGTGCTCACGATATTGCCGCCCCATACCACAATGACGTCCGCGTGCTCCGTATCTTCCGGCAATGTGCCGCGATTGGCACCCATCGTATATTTCCAGCCCGTATTGCCTGCCGCATTGCAGATTGTTTGCTCCAGCACGCTGGCACCCAAAGCGTTGAAAAAACGTTTGTCCATGCCGTCCACGCCGAGAATGCCCATGTTGCCGTAGAAATTGTAGGGCAAAATGCATTCCGGTCCGTACGTCTCGGACAACGCGCGGAACCGGGTCGTGATCTCGTCGATCGCTTCGTCCCAGCTGATGCGTTCGAACCGCCCCTCTCCCTTGGCGCCGACACGTCTGAGCGGATACTGCAGCCGTTCCGGATGATAGACTCGCTCCGTCATGTTTCTGACCTTGTTGCAGATGGCGCCTTTGGTGATGGGATGATCGGGATTGCCCGTCACCTTCACGATTTTTCCGTTCTCCTTATGTAGCAGCAGGCCGCACGTATCCGGGCAATCAAGCGGGCAAACCGCCGGAAATACGCCATTGTCCTGATCGATCATGTCCTTTCTCCTCCTCCTGCAAAATGCTATTGCTATATCATATCGCCAATTCGACTTTTTGCGCAAAAAAATTTGCTTTGCCTGATTCACCTAAAGATGGCGCGGGTACAATATAAGCAAGGCATCAGGTTAGTGTTTCCCCACTTCCTCCTTATGCCATATCATGGACCACTCCCGAAATTCGCCATGGACAGGTTTCGTTCCCCCGAACCTCTTCATGGCGAATTTACTTTTCTGCGGTTTACATTTTTAAAATGGTAAAAAAACAAGTGCAGGCGTCCCTGCACTTGTTTCGTTATGAGTATAAAACGGTCCTCTTCACGTTACGTTATAACCTCTCGCGGCTTCCGAACCTCACACACCTTATTCGGGTTGATTTGACCGTTCAGCATCGGTAACGAACCTCAGACACGTTATAGTTAGCGCAAGGCCGCCCAATTCCCCTTTTTCGGTAAAATAGCGTGCGTAGGATTCGTTAGCGCTGAACAATGCGGAAATGAGCCATTATAAGATGCCTCAGGTTCGTTACGCGTCGGATCACGTTGGATTCCTCCATCGCTGGCATTATGCCTGCTTGCTCCATACCGCTCTTGTCTCCGCCTTCGGCTGCGCCCCTTCCGCTGCGGCCGCCTCCGGTTTGGCTGTGCGCATATACGCCAGGTAGTACGCCCCCGCCACAAAGAGCGCGCCTCCCGTCAGATTCCCCAACCATACGGGCACAACATTCATAAAGAACTCGCCCCACGAATAGTGCCCTTCGAAAATGGCCGCCGGAATCAGGAACATGTTGGCCACAACGTGCTGGAAGCCGATGGCCACGAAAGCCATCGTCGGAAACCAGATGCCCAGCACCTTGCCGCTCATCGTGTCGGCTGCATAGGACAACCATACCGCCATCGCCACCAGCCAGTTGCAGCCGATGCCGGAGATGAAGGCCTGCAGGAAACCGTCATGCAGCTTATGCCCCGCCATATCGACCAATTTGGTCAAGTATGCTCCGTCGCCGGTCAATCCCAGTACGTGGCCGAAGAAATACGCAACGAACAGCGCGCCCAACAAATTGCCGAGCGTCACCAGCAGCAGGTTTTTGAACATGCTGCCTGGCGTAATTTTGCGTGTCACTGCCGCCAGCGGTACGGCCATCATGTTGCCTGTCAGCAGCTCGCCGCCCCCGACCAAAACCATGATCAGCCCCACCGGGAACACTGCGGCCCCGATAAAATTGGCGATGCTTCCCCACTCCGCCGGAGCAGAGGCAATGACCCGAATATCCAGCAAAAAGCCGAGCGCGATAAACGCTCCGGCCAGAAAACCGAGCACCAACACGGTGGATACCGGACTTTGCGCTTTTTTCATCCCGGTCTGCGCCGTATATTGTGCAACCTCAAGAGGTGTTTTTGCCGCCATAACGCATCCTCCTCTTACTGTGTGATGAATCGCCCTGACAAAGGTCTTTTCTTTTCACCGTTCAACTTCATATTTTCATTGTATCTCGCCAGGCGGCAAAACTTTGTGCAAATAATCACAATACCCGTATTAGCGATAATGTTGAACATGTTCCTTTCCATAAAATTGCGGTAAGATGAAGAGAAACCTTACTGGAGAGGGGCTTTGTCATATTGGATTTACGAAAAGGAGCATGGGCTGCGCTTATTCTTGTACTTAGCATTTTGCCTGGATGCATTCTTCATTTGAACAAAGTTCAGCCTTCTCTTGCACAACAGCATCTAAACGCGTTCGAAGACATGATCCACTCTATGGATGACGGGGAATATGCGCTGAACGCAATCATTCCGTTTGACTGGGATGCCATGTATTCATTTTCTCCCTATACCTCCAAAGAAGAAATCACTTCGGCCATCGGCTTCGAAAGCGATCACGTTTATGAATCGGACGATGAAGCGATCCAACAGATCATTTTCGTGAAAGACCGGGAAATCGTCTGTTCCCTCTACGGCTCTGTGGTCAAAATGGGTTATCAATTTCATTTTCAGAGCTATGACGAGTATTATCGTGAAGTGAAAAAGAGTGAGAACTTTAGCGTGACTGTTCTGCGTGAAGAGAATTTCATACATTTGAAGTTAAGCGGCAGATCGCCGCAGCATGCGGACAACCTGTAATCACCAAAAAAACAGCAGGCTGACGGATCTCCGCCAACCTGCTGCTGTTTAAATATCGACTTTACATATATAAAGAGTTAAACCATTGCCGGTGCTTTCACTTCCACAGGGGGCAGAGCTTGGAGTCCCGCCGAGTTCAGGAAGTTCCACGGTTTGTTGTAATGCGGTTGGAAGAAGAAGTCGATGAACGCCAGCTCATCCACCGTCATGTTGTTCTGGATGCAAACCGAGATCGTATTGATCGACTGGGTCAGATCCGCCTGCGACATCACCTGCGCCCCGACGATGCGGCGTGTAGCTTGTTCATACACCACCTTGAGCAGCAGTTTCTCGGCAGTCGGCATGAACTCCGGACGATAGCTGTCTTCCAGGGTTACCGCTTCGACAACCAAACCTTCATCGGCTGCCGATGTTTCGGTAAGTCCCGTACCGGCAATGTTTTGCTCATAAATTTTGATGCCCGATGTGCCTTGGGTTCCGAGGTAAGGCGTTGTCGGACGAACAAGGTTGCGTGCCACGAGCGTACCCATGCGCACCGCGTTGGTCGCAAGCGGAATGTAGGCTGCTTTGCCTGTCGGATTGTAATGGATCGCACAGCTGTCGCCTGCGGCGAAAACGTCTTTGTGGCTGGTTTGCATGTATTTGTTCACGATGATTGCTCCGTTCGGAAGCATGTCGACTTGACCTTTCAGCAGTCCCGTATTTGGACGGAAGCCGATGCACAGAATGACCAGATCGGTTTCGATCTCTCCTTTGGACGTGATGACTTTGGTTACTTTGCCATTCTCGCCTTCAAATTTCTGTACCGTTTGGCCAAGAGCAAGCTTGATGCCGCGTCCAGTCAGCGTATCTTCGATGGCATCCGTGAATTCACGATCCAGGTATTTGTTCAGGATGCGATCCACGCTGTCGATCAGTGTGACTTCTTTGCCGTTCATTTGGAAGGCCTCGACAAGCTCCACCCCGATGTAGCCTGCACCAACCACGGTAATGCGTTTGGCCTCTTTTGCCTTTTCAATGATCGTGTTCGAGTGGTTGTAGTTTTTGCAGAGCAGGATGTTATCCATCTCGATGCCGTCCAGCTTCGGAATGACTGGCCAAGAACCGGTCGTTACGATCAATTTATCGAACGTGTCTTCGAACTCTTCGCCGGTTTTCAGGTTTTTCGCCCGCAGCGTATGGTTGTCGGCATCCACCGCAGTCACTTCGTGCAGCATTTTGGTGACCACGCCAAGGCTGGCCAGTTGGTCGGGCGAGGAATAGAACAAGCCGTCGGGATCTTTGACTACGCCGCCCACGTAAAGGGCAATCCCGCAGGACAAGAAAGAGATGTTGTCATTGCGTTCATAAACCGTGATGGTGGCTTCCGGATACAATTTGGCTGTGTTGACGATGGCTGCGGTTCCTGCATGTGTACATCCGATGACTGCGATTTTCATGATGAATTCCTCCTTGAGAGTTGGGCATATGATTAAAAACAGCGGATAAATAAACGATAATTAGATATGTGAAATCATTCACTTTGTAGCGTACGTCCTTTTGTGATTAATTTCACTTTATGCCCTTATTATAATGTGACATTTTTCACATTGCAATAGGTTCTACAAAAAAATTGTACAAATTTAAAGTTTCCTCTCTCGGCTGTGGTTCGCCTTCCCCTTTACTGACATTACATTTTCCCCTGCTTTAAGACAATTTATGCTTTGCCACGCTTGGGTTTGAGACAGGTTTCTTTTCCGCAGATTTTTCTTTCGAACGCCCCCTTCGAGGCATTTGAAAAATTGTCACAAATTTATAACAGGGTGTCATTTTTATGATGGAAAACGCTTACAATCATTAATATAGATGATCCTTATAATGGATTAACTATGATTAAACTCCCAATATTCCCAACAAGGAGGCTTATCTTTTGAAAAAAATTTCATGGTCCGCCCTGCTTCGATTCATCCCGGCTGCCACCTCCATTGCCATGGTCACTGCAAGTGCTCTGGCCGTTTCGCCGGTTAACGCCGATTCTGCACCGGTTACGATTAAGACCGAGGTCATCTCCGCCACTGCGCCTGTGGGGGCGGATGTATCCTCCATTTTGCAGAGGTTCAGGGATTACAGCGCTTTTGCAACGGGAGATCTGGCTAAGGACACGGCCTATGCGCTCAATATCGTTTCGTGGCAGATGCCTCATGGCGGCTTTTTCAAAGCGATGGAAGAAAAATACAAAGCCCGTTGGGATGGCAAAACCGCGCGCTCGGATTGGAAGGACCCGAATGGCGTTGAGCTGGGCACGTTCGATAATGATGCAACCGTCACGGAAATCCGTTTCCTGGCCCATATGTACGATCAAACGGGCAATCCGGTCTTCAAGGACAGTATCCGCAAAGCCGTCCATTTCATTCTGGTTTCGCAATATCCATCAGGAGGCTGGCCGCAAGTGTACCCCAAACGCGGAAACTACTCGGATGCCGTTACATACAACGACAACGCGATGGTGCGCACCATGGTCCTTATTGACGATATGATTGAACGGCGCGAAGGCTTCAATAACGACATTCTGAATGAACAGGATCGTGCACGATTGAAAAAGGCCCTGAACAAAGGCATCGACTACACGCTGAAAGCGCAAATCGTCAACAACGGCGTGCCTACCGTCTGGTGCGCCCAACACGATCCGGTAACCTTTACCCCGCTGCCGGGGAGGGCTTATGAACTGGCCTCCAAATCGGGATCGGAATCGGTAGGCATTACCGCCTTCCTCATGTCCAGGCCGCAAACGCCCGAGATCAAAAAGGCCGCGCAAAGCGCGCTTCGTTGGTTCGATACCGTTCGGGAAAATGGAACCAAATACAACCGCCAGGGACCGGTGTATTTCGAGCCTGATCCGGGCAGCGTCATCTGGTACCGTTTCTATAACGTGGATGAGGATGTTCCTTTTTTTGCGGACCGGGACGGGTTGAAATACATGGACATTCTGGAGATCAGCGAGGAGCGCAGGCACGGCTATTCCTGGGCCGGAAACTATGCTCGCAATCTGCTTAAACTGGCCTCCGAGCAAGGATATTATACATTGAGGCAGCCGCTCCCCTAGGTCTGCTGCGGCATGACCCAATCCGCTTTGGTACGGCAGTTTTGCCGAAAACTGCGAACCATTCCGCCACGTTCACAAAAAAACCTGTCACCGGAGACTTCCGGGGACAGGTTTTTGCGTAATATTCAGGTTTAACCCTTAACCGAGCAATTGCTCAATTTCGGCCGTCATCGCCTCAGGCGATTCCTTCGGCTCGTAACGTGCCACCACTTCACCGCTTCGGTTCACGAGAAACTTCGTGAAATTCCACTGGATTTCATTGCTCTCTCCCTCACCCGGCTGCTGCTCGCGAAGATATTGGAACAACGGGTCGGCGCCTTCACCGTTCACTTCCACCTTGGCGAATACCGGGAAATTCACGCCGTAGTTCAGCTGGCAGAACGATGCTGCCTCCTCGCTGCTCCCCGGTTCTTGGCCACCGAACTGATTGCAGGGAAACCCGAGCACGACAAGGCCCTGATCGCGGTAACGATCATATAGCTTTTGCAATTCGCCGTATTGCGGCGTCAGCCCGCATTGGCTGGCCGTGTTGGCGATGAGCAGCACTTTGCCTTTATATTGATCGAGCGACACGTCTTGATTGGCGGTAGTTACCGCTTTGTACGAATATACGGACATGACCGATTCCTCCCATGCTTTTGTAGGTTTCAAAGGCTGTGCCTCCCGCAAGGTTCACGAACGATGCGCTGGCGATACAGCCGATATTTCCATTATAAACCTGTCCCTGCCCAATACCAAATCTGCGAAAACGGTACCCTTATTACTTATTCGCCGCGAGGATCGCTTCGTAACGTTCCTGCCGCTCCGCCTTGCTCAGCTTCGGACAGGTGTAGCAATAATCCTGTCCGTCATAGACGACATGATGCAAACAGCAGGCGGGCTTCATCAGCAGGGTCTGCCCGGGCTGGTAGGGATTCGCAACCTCCACCGGCTTGAAGGACAGGAGGTTTCTTTTCAGCCCCAACACGTCCGGAGGCATGCTGATCACATGCTCGTATCCTTTGATGACCGCTTCGCGTTCCGCCTGTTCAATGGGCATCTGCTGCACTGCCGTTGTGAACCATCTCAGAATGCCCGCCAGCTGCGACCACATTTGGCCCGGTTTGGCCCCTCCGGCTGCTGCCACTCCTTCAATCATCGGACGCAGCTGCTCGCCGTAGTATGCCGTAAGCACCTCGTTTCGCCATGAGGAGTGGGCACATGCTCGATTCCGGGGTTCATCTCCCTCGGCTGCCTGTTGAACATGCGGACGCTCTGTCGCATCCCTAAGGAGGAAACTTGCTGCCACACGGTCGTTCTTCACTTCAAGCTGCAATTCGATATTGTCCAGCGAAATGTCGAGCCGCGCATCGCATACGGCTGTCATGTAGTGGATCCCAAGCACAAGCCCCCGCAGCGAATGCGTGAAATAAACGGCCGCCGAACGCAGCGAGTCGGCACGAAGGTGTTTGTTGAACTCGGCCAGCATTTGCCTGGCTTGAACAGGATCTTTCAACGCGGCCAGGGGCATGCTCCAGACTGGCTGCTCCAACGATGTCACTGCAATTCGGCCATACTGCTGCAGCCAATCGTAATTGATCGCTCCCATGATCGAAAACCCTCCCATACGAAATTATGTATCGCTGTAGATCCAGAATTAACAAGTTACTTGTTTCAAACGTACATATCCGACATACCCTGATGCCAGCTCTCTAGAAATGTACGCTGGCGAACCCTAATCCTGCATAACGCGAAAATGAGCCGTGTGCATGCAGCACAACGGCCCTTATTATGATTCGCCCATTACAGGCGTTGAAATGTCTAACTTCCCGCAGCGGTGCGAATGCGCTGTTCCGTTCTTCCTGCTACATGCAGCATCGATTCATTCGCAACCGGCTGTTCGGATACTTGTTGGCGTGCTCCGGCAAGCGCGTACGGCAAGCACAACGGAACGCCCGAGCGCGGGTCTATAACGATATCTGCTTCAATGTTGAACACTTCGCGCAGCACGTCGGGGTTCATGACTTCAACAGGCGAGCCTGTAGCCACCGCTTTGCCTTTCTTGATGCCAATCATGTGATGGGCATAACGGGAGGCATGGTTCAGATCATGTACGACCATGACGATGGTACGATTGGCGGTCGTATTCAGCATCTCCAGCAATTGAAGCACCTCCAGCTGGTGGGCCATATCAAGGAATGTCGTCGGTTCGTCAAGGAACAGGATATCCGTTTCCTGAGCAAGAGCCATCGCAATCCATGCACGTTGGCGCTGTCCTCCGGACAACTGATCGATCGGGCGATCATGAAATTCGTTCATGCCCGTCACTTCGATGGCCCATTCGATCATGCGCTTGTCCTCGGGACGCATCGATCCGAAACCTTTTTGATACGGGAAGCGGCCATAAGAAACAAGCTCGGTTACGGTCAGCCCTTCCGGTGCAGTAGGGTTTTGCGGCAAGATCGCAAGCTGTTTGGCTACCTCGCGCGTAGATTGCTTATGAATGGACTTTCCGTCGAGCAGCACCTGTCCGCCCTTTGGATTCATGATGCGTGCCATCGTTTTCAGGATTGTCGATTTCCCCGAGCCGTTGGCTCCGACAAGGGCCGTGATCTGGCCTTGGGGGATTTGAATATTCAGGTCCTCAACAATCAGTCTTTCTTCATAAGCGATATCCAGCTTGGACGTCTCCAGACGAAACATGCGATCATCCCTCTCTCATTTATCCGGGTATGTACTTCCGGTTATGGCAACAATAACGTATTGGTTGTATGAAAAGATTACCGACTCAGCAAGTTCAAAAAGTTCCTATATCTAAAGATACTGATAATCATTATCATTTGTCAACACCATTTCGCAAATTCATTGGGTATGGAATGCAGTATTTTGCAAGATGGACATATTTCGAAAGGAAATACATCTCATTGGAAGACCGTATTTCAGTAAATCGCACAAAAGATGCCTGCTGATGAATGCTGCTGTGCCAGCTTCCCAAGACCGTACCGCGCCGGATACATCTCCAATCAGATCGCTGCAACGACATTATATATGCTCTTCAGGCCATTACGAATTCATGGAATTTCGGCCAAACCTACGAAAAAAAGGCGAGAGTCCATACACTGGCTTCTCTCACCCTTGTTTTGTTGATATGCTTTTCCCTGAAATGGGTCTGTTACCGAGCTACAACTTGGGTTCAGGGATCAGGTTAATCACAAGCGCGCCGCTTTGCACGCTGGCAATGTTCGCTGCCTCGATTCCCTCGGGAATGCGCACCTTCTGGCCGAACGGATAAAGCCGATCCATGTCCGCTTCCGTCAGGTTCTCCAAAGAGGGGGCACTCGATCCCGTTGAACCGTCTATTGCCGACTGCTGATCTGACGTGCCATTCGTTGAACCTGTGCCAGCACTCGTTCCGTTTTCTCCAGCCTGTCCGTCTGTCCCACGCGACGATGCGTCAGGAGACTGGGTTGAGGACGAATCGGGCGATGAGGCACCATTCTCTTCTCCTTGACTCAGATCTGGTGCAGAGCTCTCACTCTGTACACCGCTGCCTTCATTGGTCGATCCTTCGGAACTGTCATGGGTATCGTCATTCCCGGATGGGTCAACTGAAGAACCAGCCGCACCGTCGCCTGCAGTTGAACCCTCTGGCTGCCCTTTCGTGGTTAGGCTCTCCCACGCTCCGGCAGCATCAAGTTCCTCTACGCTGCCATCCTTCATGTTCAACTCCAGCGAATCGGACTGCAGCGTATCCCCGCCTGTCTCCGTGCGGAAACGGATTACCAATTGCGACGAGGCTTCCGCACTCCCGCCGGAGCCGCCCGGAATAACATAGGCCACCTGCTCGGGCAGCTGCACTTCCGGCTCGCTCGTAACATCGGGCTCCTGCACGGACGGCGGAGAAGCCGCCGGCGCTTCCGAATCTTTGCCCATCCATGCCAAGGCTGCTCCCGCAATGCCGGCAACCAGAATGACGATGAACGATGCCAAGAACAGGTTCTTTCTCTTGCCTGTCAGTATGCGAACCAGCGGGGAGGCGAGCTCCGATTTGGCCCGGTCATACGTCGGTTTCATGGTCCTGTCTGCCCTTGCATAATACGGCTTGAAGGCAGATTTCGATTTGAAGGCATCCCGATCATGGGTTTTGAAATAATCCACGACCGCATCCGAGTAGGCCTTGGCTGCTTGCTGCCCTCGCATGAAGAGCCGCTGGCGTCCCGACCATTCCATGAATTGGTATAACACGTCCTTGCTGCCGACATGGCTGCGGACGAAATCCAGCAGTCCGGCATAGTCCAGCCTGCTCCCGTTGCCTCCCCGATAAAAGGCAAGGGGCAGCGCCTCAAAAGACTTGCTTCCCGGCTGCTGCCGCATTTCGGCGGCCAACCAGCCGCGCGTCCAACGCTGCATTTCGTTCCGCTCCGCCAAAGAGAGGGACTCCAGCCTCGCCTCGTCCTGATCCTCTCCGCTTAGCCAAGCTCTCGCAGCCAGCATGACATTGATGCGGGCCGTTACGTCGGCTCCCTGTCTCGCAGCCCAATCCCGCACTTCGTTCTCGTGCAGCAGAATATCAATGCTCAGCAGCTGCTCCCTGGCGACCCGGCCCAAATCGAGATCCTGAATGAGGAAAAGATTAATGACATAAGCCAGCTTATCTGCCAACCGGGTCAATTGCTCCTGATAATCGGGCGGCGCTGCTCGTTCGGACAAGCTGCCCCGACTTGCAAATCCTTGGGTCCGCGCCTCGGATTGACCGATTTTGGCGGTGATGGCTGAACCGGCTGCGGCCTTTGGCATGCGGTCCAGCAAACTGACCTGCTTCAGCGCTTCATTTGCAGCCTCGACCGGATCAGGTGCCGAAAACAGACGCTCACGCAGTTCCTCGGCAGTCCGCTCCAGCAAGAAGCCGTCGTGAACGGCTGCAGGGTGCTCTGTTACCCAGCGCTGGAAGACCTTTGTAGTATCTGCAGCCGTCTCGGCCCGTTTCAACTGTTGTTCCAAATAGGGCTCGAACAACAGCTTCGATAGCGACGGATTACCCAGCACCTTCCCGAAAAAAGCCATATGCAGACCCGGTTCACGATCCAGCAAGGCATATAGCTCTTGGACGGCGCGCATACGTTTGCGCCCACGGGCGTTGTTGATGCCGTATACGAAATAGTCGACGATGCGCGACTGGACCGCTTGAGAAGCAATGCTGAAATATTCGCCGATCCGCGCAGCGACCGCTTCCTCGGGAACCTGTTCCCGTTTGACGCCGTCCAGCTCGCGGCCGAGAAGCGCCAGAAACAGTTCATTGAGCCGCGCACGCTGCAGCGTCCCGCCTTCAGGTTTCAGATACGTGAGCAACCCGCCCAGCACGCCGCTCTTGTTATCCAGCACATCCAGGGAATCGATGCCCTGTTCAAGCCGGTAAAATTGCGCTAATTCGCCATAAGCCTCAATCGACAGCTCGCGGCCAGGCTCCATGTTGGCGAGCATTTCGTCCGCGAACGTATAAAAGCCTTCCGCGGCTGCTCTCCCTTCCGGCTGGAGCAATGACCAAGCATAGGTCATGTACGGCAGTTGGGCTGTCGACAGGTCGGCATGGGTCACCCTGCCGGACATCAAATCGAACGTAAAGTCCTTCTCCGTATTGCGATCCTTCGGACGAAGCGTGCCCCGTTCCACGAACTGCAGATGGATGCCTTTCTTCGCCTGTGGTTCCTTCGCGTACGTCATGAATCCCAGCTGCCTGCGGTAAGCATACGGCAAAGCAGCATACAGCAAACGCAGCAGCTTCCGGGCGCCGTCCGTTATCTCTTCGGCAGGCAAATCCAGTGCTACGTATACTTTGCGGCGCGTCGCCACCGCCTGCATGACGGCGTACAGCATACGCTTGAACAGCGCTTCGCTCATCTTCAGCGACTCCAGAACCGCTTCAGGAGACGGAGAGCCCTCTTCGGCAGACAATGATGGGGCTGCAGGCAAAGCGTCCAGCGAAGGCAATATTGTGCCTTGCTCGATGTCATATGACGTGGCGAAGGCAGTGTCCAGCCAACCGCCCTGTTTCATCTGCTGCTCCGCGCGGACGGCAGGCAGGACATAGTTATGGGCAAAAAAAGCGCTGCGCAGGCCGGTAAAATCGGCAGCCTGGTAGACGTTCTGCCCGAGGAGCGTCTCACCGTTCTCTAGGCGGACCAGGTGGATGGACGGCGGAAACTTGCTGCCGTCCTTCTCTCCCCGGCCCGTCAGTTCAGCGGGAGCGTCGTAGACGCAGTAAGGATGAAGCACTTTTTTGATGTAAGCAGGGTCCAATCCCGGCGATGCCGCAACCGTATCGAATCCTTCCGTGGTGCGAAACACCCCTCTCCGCTCCCTCGTGTACATCTGCTGTTCGATCGGCGGGGTTTGGGAAGAAGGCATCATTCCACTCTCCCCTCAATATACTTCAGCTTGTACAACAGCCACAGGAACGGCTCGTCCACGCGGATCGGACTGACGACGCCCTGCAGTTTCATGTTGACCGGATTGCTGCCCAATGCGGAAACGGCGAAATAGGCCGTATTTTTGAAATACACGTCCATCGTGCCTTTGAACGGCCGGTCCACCTTCTCCACGAAGCGGCGGATCTCTCCGTCGATGTTCTCGAACTCGGTCAGGTTGAAATAGTCGCGGTGCACCATGTTGCGGAACACGTTGCTGTTCGATTTGATATAATCGCCATCCTCGTCCTTGAGGGAATGCAGCATATCGCTTTTGGTCAACACGACGGCCGTCGGGATATCGGTTTTGGCCTTGTCCTGGTACGCGATGAAATCGCCGAACAGCGTCAGCACCACGTCGCGCGGCTCGTCGTATCTTGGCGTCCATTCGCCCGGCTCGTTGCCGAGATTAATGCGGATCTTGTCCCGGATGGAACGAATCTGAAGCGGATCTACCATGAACAGGATGCCAGCGGAATTTTTGATGTGCTGCCCGTGCAAACCGAGATAGTCCTGCTCCACCATGCCTTCGCCGGCCACGTCGAAGAATACCAGCGTCAGCGGAGCCTTGTCCTCGTCCTTGAAGACGAATTGGAAAATGAACGGCTCCTGCAGCTTCTCCTTCTGCGTCGAATCAAGCAGGTCCCCGCGTTCAAACAACGGCTCTTCGTAGTCGGCGCGGAACCTGCGGCTGATCTCCGCATTCAGCGGCATGCACGCGGCATCGAAATGGTCTGCCGTGTAGTGCTGGAGCGTATGGATCAGTGACGTCATGTAGACCGACTTGCCGACCTGCGACGCGCCGATAATGGAAATAATGTTGCTTGGCGCTTTGCCTGCCGTCACCGGCAGCTCATTGTGACACTGCGGGCATAGCCTGCGTCTCGTTACCACGCCGTAACGATCATTCAAGCCCATGATGATGTTATCCGAGTAAATGCGATGCTCTTCCGGCACGTCATGGGGGGCCAATACGGCCTCCATTTCGAATACGGTATCCAATCCAAAACGTTCGCGGTAGCGATTCAGCTTGGCGTCTTCCCCAAGCGCATAATCTTCATCGTCGTCGCGATGATGCGCGGCCCGGAACACGACCTCTTCCGGCGAAAATTTGCTGAAGCAATACGGACAGACGATATCGTAAAACAACGGACGTTCCTCCGGCTGCTGCCTTTTCAAAAACCGGCTAAAAAAACTCATAGTCTCTCCCCCTTCCCTGATCAGCGCAAAAAGATGATGCCTATTGCTTGAAACGTCAAAATGGTAAAAATTCATTCCGATGTATATAAGTTCGGCCGAAAGTGCTGATTACATCAACCTCGAATGCGTCCCAAACCGCTCTCTTCTTCGAAACATGCAATGCTAATCGGATATAAGCCGGTACACCGCACCGTACTTCGGACCGTCCGTAAAAAACAAGCGGACGTAATCGTCCTTGGCCACCTCGACGGCCGGCAATTCGGTTCGTCCCGGCGCAAAGTCGCTGAGGAACGGGTACACCGTCCCGTCCTCCTTGTTCAACGGCACGCCGCCTGGCTTTCGCACATAGCAGAGCGCCTCCTTCGGCACGGGGACCTCGGCCGTAACGGTCATCCACACGCTTTTCCGTTTCTGGAACAAGCCTTTTTTATATCGGATCGAAAAGCGGATATCCGCCTTGCGGCTGCTTGCGAGCACGGTATTGTCTCCATCCTGCTGACGGAGCAGCACCGGGCCGTCCTCGTCCATGCCGCAGGCATGGACCGTGTAGCGAATAGCGCCGAACCCCGTGATCCGATCCACGTATCCGTTGCTTGCTTTATATTCCTCTCTTGTGTACAGCTTGAGCTTACCCTGCGTCGTTTCACCCCCGACATGGTCTTTGCTGACCAGCTCCAGCTCCGATCTTTCAACATACACGGCTTCGATGCCTTCCGGCCACAACCAGCGAAGCGTGCAATGGTCTTCGTCCATCGCAAGGGTCAACTTGCGAATGGCCGGTCCCGATGCGTCCGTATCCATAACTCGCATGATCCGATGACCTCCCGATGTTTAAAATCCCTTGCTGCGCGTATCTCGCGGTCTTTGCGCGAAGCCCTCTGCGGCGTTGCTTCGCCCGCCGCCGTCCGAACGGCCGCGCTTCTTGCGCACCGTGTTCTCCCTGACCGGAATGATCCAGGTAAACAAGGTGAGTACGCCGGACAGGATGAGCAGCGCTGCAAAACGCGTAAGCGGATCGCCAATGGCCGAACCGTCGATGCCCCATTCCAGCAGCAGGCCGGCAAGCAGGCCGGACACGGCCCCGCCAATCCCGAAATTCATGGCCAGGTGGCGGTTATCGAACACAAGCCCGAGCGAAACGCCCAGCGCTGCCCCGATCAGCAGCAATGCCGCCACGCGGAAAATGGCCAAATACGTGCTATGCTGCATCATGCCCGTTCGCTCTGTTACCAGCGTCCGTTCGTCGATCGTATCGTAGATCTGCTGGAATGCCAGCTGCAATCCGCCCGCATCTGGAACATCGTAGTACAAGCCGCCAGTCTGCTGAGCGATGCTCCTCAGAAGATCGGTCCCTGACGGGTCGACCAGGCTCAGTCCGACCGTATTCACGGCAATCTGCTCCTGCACGTAGTCCGCCAGAACGCCTGACTGATTTACTTCGCTGAAACCGTCGGACAACAGGATGGCTACCGTTCCCCGGCTTGGGTCCTGCTTGCTGCGCACTTGCTCCATCGCCTCGGTTAACGCCGCCTCGAAGTTGGTCCCGCCCGAGGTGGTCACGATGCCATCGATCTTGTCGTACACTTCGTTTTTGGCGGCTTCGCTATCCATCTGAATGAAAGGCTGCAGTAACTGAGGCTCGTCGTCGAACGTGATGACGGCAACCTGTTTGTCGCTGTCCATCTGCGCAATCAACGTTTTCGCCGCTTCGAAACGCCCGTTGTTCGGGTCCGTGTCCGACATGCTGCCCGAGTTGTCGATCATCAGCACGATATCCTTGACCTGCTTGGCCCCGCCCGGATTGATCTGGTACAGCAATTGCAGTACCAGGCCGACGACGAACAACAGTGCCAGCGTAGCCGGAACAAGCAATTTCCAGGACAGGCTCATGTATCTCAGTTTCCACGATGCTCCGTTCAGCCTTGGCGAGATCATCTCGGCCAGCAGGCAGAACAGCCCTACGCTGAGCGCCAGTACGCCAAAGTACAGACCCATCAGCAGCAGGCGGGGCATCTCCCCAAGCCACTCGTGAAGCATGAGTTCCCCTGCCGCAAATCCGACAGCCCCGCCAATGAGGCTGAACAGAACCAGGAGAAGATTGATTTTTCGCTGCATGTTCACATGCATCCTTTCCGATACCGGCCCTGAGGACCGGAAAATTGACGATGGCCGCTTGAACCGGCTGTGTGCATGTTTCCGCGCGATCCGTTCTGCTCACCATCGATGACGGCTTCGGACAGGCAAGCCGAAGGCTTCAATGAAGAGGCTCCAACTTATCGGCCAAACCGTCCGGATGAAGCTCGTACCCGTTTGCTGCATAGGAATCGTAGTAGACCCTCGCATTGCGGTAGACCATCAGGTCCTCCAAATGAAATCCGCCCATCAGGTTCAGCTTTTCCACGCCGCTGCTGCGTTCTTCATACACCACGCCCAGCTTGTAAATGCGGGACGTTTCTTCGGCATGAGCCGCGTAGTCCATAAAGGCGCTGTTCGAATCACCGAAGAAATACTTCTCTTCGTACCGATGCTCCTGCGTGTAATCGAACACGCGCACCCGGATCACGGCCTGATCCTCCAGCGTGCGATACAACTTGAGGAACAAGTCGTCGCGGGTCAGCACGTTTTTGTCCCCGTAGGCAATCGTGACGTTGGCCCGCTGCAGCAGCTCCTCTTCGAACGGCATGCGCAAAGGCTCTGCCGAAAGCAGCAGCGTACGGGATACCGCCATCAGCCGCTCCAAAACCGCTTCATTGCCTTCCGCAGCAAGTTTGTTCATGTCGCCCATATAGCGATCTTCAAACCAAATGTCCCGCCCCCGGCTTGCTTCCAGCTCGGCGACGAGGGCTTCCGTTACTTTGCCGTAGTATTCCATAACGTTCTGGCCGATGTAATCGTCGGCCGCGGCTGCACTTTCCTCGGCTGCATCCCGCAGCCCTGCTTCCAGCTGCGCCAGTCGTTCCGTCACGCTGCGGCTGAACGCATGCAGCTGCTCCATCTCCGCGTCGTACATCCGCAAAAGCTGCAGCTCGCTTTCCAGCCGCAGAAGCTCGATCTTGGGAAGATACACCTTCTCCAGCAAGCAATCGATCAGATTGCGGACATTCTGCTTGTCGCGGAAAAGAGCCCGTTTGAACGGCTGATCTTCGACGCGCTCCTGTTGTCGCTGTTCCAGCAAGGCTCTGGCCGCATCCAATTGCAGCGACTTGTCCCGGATCAGCGCCAGCAGCGCTTCGCGAACGCTGCCTTCGCCGCTTCCGCTCCAGGACGCCCACTGGAAGTACCCGATGTCCGGATGTTCGGACCGGGACGCTTCGGCCTGGCGAAGCAGGGAGCCTTCCTTGCCCCGCTGCCGCACCCGTTCCTCGGCGGGCCTCGCCACGTTTTCCCGGAAGTACGCCTCCGCTCCCTGACCATAAAGCGCCTTTTCCGCCTCGCGGAGGGAGAGCGGCTTCAGGTCCGAGAAACCGACATTATGGGTCATGATGCCGCTCATGCCTTCGATCAGGTCTTCCCCCGGCAGCATACCGAGCGTTTTGCGTTCCAGCGCCGCCGCATCCGCGCCGAAGAAAGCCAGCTTTTCCTTCATGCTCCAATCCGGCTCCTGCCGCATACGGCCGAGCAGATAGCGGTACAAGTGATACAGCACCGCTAAAGCAATCGGTTTATTCGGCCGCCGCACTTCGGCGAAACCCGCGCTCGCATAGCCGTGGCGGGCGGTCGCGGTGCGGATGTTGTTTTTGAAAGACGTGTTATTGTAAGCATTCTTTCCGCCAGGGTTGTCTGCATCCTGCTTCCGGTTTTTCAACAGGCAGATGCGGCAGATCATCTCTGCGTTGTCGATCCACCCGCCCGGCACGCCGGTGCCGCGCTCGTTTTTGTCCGACAAGACATACACCAGGTCAAATAACGGCGAAGCGGGATGAACGACAGGGATCGATATGCCGTCCTCCGTGACCAGAAGGTTGCCGCTGTACGCAAATTCGGACGACTGCATGTAATCCAGTTCACGCAAAAAGGCGAGGCTTGCCGCGCTGGCGTAGCCGTAGGATTCGACCTGTTCCATTTCGCTCACCAGCACGTGCAGATCGGTCTGCACGGACTTGAACGACTGGCCCAGAATCGTCTCCGTCAGCTTCACCAACTCGGGCAGCAGCACGTTCAGCGGGTCGTCCGCCCGCGTAATGACCGTCACGTAGATCCGATCGAACGAAGAGTACAGCCTGCCGAACTCGGCAATCCGGTTGCTAACCTTTCGCAGCGTCCGGTTAAGCCCGGCGAGCGCCCCGTTCGATGCATGGAACGCGCGATGCACATCCCGGCGCAGCGTTTTGGAGGATTGCCCGGTATTCACGTTCAAAGGCAGAGCATAACGGATGACCTGGCCATCCTCGAAGACTTCGGACTTGCCCAACTCTCCGAAACCAGCACCACCGGCACCATACCGCTCATGGGCCCCATATACCCCAGGTTCATGTTCCTCTTGCTTGCCGCCAGCATCCGTCCCGCCCTGATGGTCTGTACCGACCTGCAAATACGCAACGCCGTCGCCGTTGTCCCATTTGACGCGATTGATGGCTCTCACCGCAGGCAACGCAGGCGAAACGGAATCGCCCACGAACAGGAACAGGGCCGGGTAATGAATGCTGCTGCGGCCATCGGCCAGACTGCCCTGCCGCTCCTGCTCCGCTGCATATGAAGCAGCGAATTGTTCAAGCTTGCGTTTGATCACGGCCGCCATCTTACTTCAGCCTTCTGCGGATGTCGTTCAGCTTGGCCGACATCGTTCTGTAGAATTGGTAGAGTTCCTCCCCGTTGGCCAGCTCCACCCGCTCGTACTCGAGCTGATCGCGGGCTTCCATATACAATGTGGCCAGATCGTCCAACTTCGCAAGCAATGGGGCGATGTCTTCGGACGCGGTCAATTCGTTGTCGCGGCGGGACGCTTTGCGCAGCAGCGTGTTCCGGTCCTTCTCCGACAAGGCGCGGAAGTTGCCGAACACCTCGTATTCCGCATAGTTGCGGCTCTTCATCAGGTTGGCGAACGGCTCCCACGCGTCTTCCTCGGGATCGCGGTCGTACACGTACAGCGCGCCTTTTTTGACGATCGTATCCGTGTAGAGCGCCTCGATGAAGCGGTCATACCACTGTTCCTCGTCCTGATGCTGGGAAAGGATGCTTTCCAGTTCGGCGACTTTGGCCGAGATGGCCTCCATCTTCGCCAGCTCTTCGCGCACGCGAACAATGAGCTGCGGCGAGCGGACCAGGTTTTCTTTGGCCATCTCTTCGTTGATGCTGCCGAAAATGTCCTTCGTGCCAACGCGCGGCAATCCTTCTGCAAGCAGGCGCTTCAGGTCGGTCGAAGCCCGCTTTACCTCGCCCAGATTTGGCGCAGAGGACGTCAAACGCATGTCATAACCGGCCAGCTTCGCATTCAAGTCGAACGGTTCTGTGGTCACCACGGCATAGCGGCTGCTGGTGTTCTCATCTTGCGTTTTGGCCGTGATGATCCGGTACCCAAGCGCTTGGTCGAATTCGGCGCGAACGCGGGCGTTGTACTGTTTAACGCGGGCATTCTCATACACATCGCCCCATGATTTCTCCGGAATCGGCGATGGCAGGTAGGTCCAGTTGTTTTTCTCGGTCTGCACCAGATGGCGACCGATTCCCTCTTTGTCCAGAATCGTGCGCTCGTAGCTCTCTTCGTAAACTTTCAGCGGGGTATAGACGAAGAGCGGTACCCCGTTCCGGGTGTTGAGCCAGAAAATCCGGTTGCGCACCTCGCTCTCCTTGACGGTAAAGTGGGATTTGCCGACCGCGTTGTTCTGATAGTTGCGGATCCCTTTGAGAATACCGGGCGCCTGCGCAGGCACCGACACGAAGCCCCAGGATGGGAAATGCAGGCTGCCCGTGCTGTTGCTCAGATTGAATACCGGCACGGCCTCATCATCCAGCTTGCCTGCGATGTGGCGTTCCACAAACTTCTCGACCGACTCGTCCTTGCCGTATTTGATGACCAGGAAGTCTTCCATGGAACGGGTGATCAGGTCGCCGAATTTCTCGGTCAGGAAGTCGGAGATGGAGCTGACGATGTCGATTTCGTTCTCCTGCACCCACTGGCTTGAATTGTCCAGCAGCTCGCGCGAGAAGTCGCGGATCAGGTCATCGGTATCGCGCTTGTCCAGCATGCTGTCCACGAGGCTCACGATATCCGGCACGCTAACAACGTTCCAATAATACGTTTTGTTGCCTTTGTGGTCGATCTGTTCCTCGCCGCGCGTGAGAATATCGCCGTTCTTGGCAAAGATCGAACTGAGGGCATTGAGCGTTTCGGTGAACACGTTGTAAATGCGGGAGTTCTCGCGGTTCAGCAATTCGTACAGATCTTCGTAGAATTCGATCAACTGATCGTTGCGCTCCACATCGGCGTGCAGCCAGTACTCATGGATTTTTGCTTCGATATACGCATTCTTTTTCTTTTCTTTCGATACAAAAGCGCTCTTGGCGTCACCCAGCTTCTCTTCGCATTGCTCCTGCGCCGCCTCGATATCGCGCGGGATGCGGAAGGCATTCTCGCGCAGCGTTTCGATGTAGGACTGGATCATCTTCAGCACGCAGAAGCCTTTCTCGGTATAGATCAGGCGGGATACATAGAAAGGCCCCTGTTCCGGATGCAAAAACATGCGGCGGATCTGGTCGGTAAATTGTCCCACGATTTCGCCGGGCAGCTGCTTCTTCGCTTTGATGTATTCCTCGCGTGCACGCGACAGGAAGTTCTGCTCCAGCTCGGTGTCCATGTTGACCACCTGATGTTTGATTACATTGTTATAGGACAGGCGCTCGCTGTTCTGATACCCCGGCAGCGGTTCGGGCACGCGCGATTCAAATGCTTTAACGACGCTTTCGAGATCGATGCCCAGCTTGCGGGCAAACTTCTCGGTATCCTCCTGGTTCGGAGCCTTCGAGAACATGGTGCTCATTTTATCGAACATGCGATAGGCCAGATACGTCGTCATCTCTTCGATCGGCAATACGGCCGAAGAAGCGCCGATGATGTTGTAATCGTAGTTGGCCGGGTACACTTTGTTCATCTGCGCGATGTTGGTGCGAATGTTGCTGATATAGTCATGGATCGCGAATTCTTCCCCAGACTGTTTCTCCTCGCTCGCCATGAAGTTGGTGATGTTCTCTGCGGTCACGTTCATGCAGTAGTCGTACGCGTTTTCCAGCAGCTTGCCCTCCGTGTTCGTAGCCGAGATCAGATGGCATAGATTAAAAGGCGGAAGCGGCGAATTGACCGTCAAAATGTTGCCGTACTTTTGCGTGAACCGCTCGCCGCGGCTGTCCACGTTCATCCAGTAATCCAGTTCCTTCAGCGCAGCGTAGCCGTTCTTGCGGATATACTCTCTCGTATGTTCGCTGAGGCTTTTGTTGGACAGGTTCACGTCAGGGGTGAACAGGTAACCGAGCGTATTGACGCGGTCGATGCCCGCCGAACCGTGGTCGCGCTCGATGATGCCGCGCACGATGTAGGAGATGTCCAGAAAACATCCGCTGCCCGTTCCGCCAGACAGCCCTGTCAGCAGAAACACCATCAGCTTTTTGTTCGTGCCCACGGACAACGTTTTGATTTTTTTGTCGATCGCCTGCACGACCTGGTTGATCTTGGTGAACAGCAGCAGCCGGCCGGCCTGGCGAACGCCTGCGGCCCCGTTCATGCCGTCCGTAATGCTGAGCTCCGGCGACAGCCAGTCCGTAATGTACGGCTCCAGCACGCTGCGGTTCTGCAGCAATCCGCCGATCTCGGCATTGGACAGCAGCACGAATTCGTTGATCGGGTCCAGCCCGATTCCTTTGTACCGTTTGGCGCGGTCCTGCTCGTTCGTTTCAAAAGCCAAAAATTCAACATTGGCCGGCTTTTCCATTTTCTTTTTGGATACCGGGTCCTGCGGCAGCTTGAACCTGCGGTTAATCTGATATTTCAAACGCAGCAGCGCATCGATTCCCGTACCGCCAAGACCGATGATCAGAATCGGGTTGTCGATCGTATCGACCCTGATCTTTTCGCTGACGATTCCCCCGCCAAGCGATACGTCCAATTGCTGGATATGCTCTCTCACGATTGGTTTCATTTCATGTCCTCCCTATGCATGGGCATCATGGATGCCGGATGATGGATGATGATCACACCAAATATTCGATCAAAATCGTTTTGTCCGCCTGTTGCAGCGGGATGCTCAGCCGGTCGCCGTTCTTCAGTTCAACGCCTGAGCTTGCATCGACGGCGCGTCCGGATTTCTCCAGCGTGCCTCCTGCCGTGTTGCGCAAAATGATGCGGTCCCCGTTGCCAGGGGTGAATATATATTTCTCCGTTTCTTTCAATTCGGGGTCGAGCTGCAGCAGTTGATGCAGGTGGAACCGCCCCCGGAAAGTCATCAGCTTTTTGTATTGCGGGTAAGATTTGTCCCCGGTGTTCTCATCGCGGATCTCGATGACCATCTGGCCGACGAAGCCGCGGTTTTTGCGTTTCAGCCAGCCCATCAGGAACCAGCCCCCGACCGCAACGGCGATCAGCGCCAATGCACCGATGATAACGGGTATCCATGGAAAAGGCTTGTCTGTTTCGGGACTCGAAGTCGTCGGCTGTTTTCCGCCGCTTGCGCCCGTTCCCCCGGCATTGACGACGATCGGGGCGCTCTCCCTGTAGAAGCTGTCTTCTTCGGCACGGATCACCAGCTCATAATTATGGTTGTCCGGCACTTCGAATGTCCCGGCGAACCCGCTGCCCGTGTTTTCGAGCGGCTGCTCCGCCGTTTTGCCCGTATTCGTATCCTTGACGACCAACGTCGCCGTCATGTCGGCATAAAGATCGTTGTCCTGCAACGGCTGTCCGCCGTTTTCCAATCTAGCAGCCAATTCGACGGTGTCGCCCTTGGCATAGGACTTGGTCTTAATCGGGTCCGCGACGAGCTGCAGATCGTAGTTGAACAGCAGGTTGATGTCGATGCTGTCCTTCGGCGCGCCTTTGACGCGCAGCTTCCAGTCCCCTTCCTGCGGTTTGAGCAGTTTCAACAAAGAATAACTTTTCGACGTGGACAACTTGGCCTCATCCGAATTCAAATCCACGGCTTTGCCCGAAGGATCGGCCAATTGAATTTCGACAGGCTTGGACGACATGATGGAAACGTTGGCCTCCAGCACGCTGTCATTCGGGACGTTTACGGTAACATCCTGATAACTGCCGTTTCCCGTCACCGATGGCAGCTTGACCACGTTCAGCTTGGCATGGTCCGCAAAAATTTCGCTTAAAATCTGCGGCAGATCATCCGGCGTATCGGTAATGAACGACTTGCCTCCGGTCTGCTTGGCCAAATCGGCGAGAGCTGCCCGGTTGAGCTTGCCGTCGGCATTCAGTCCGATCGTGTAAACCGGAATGCCTTTGTTCTGCGCTTCCTTAACGGCAGCGGCCAGGTCGGCATCCGACTGCGACTGCGTGCGGCTGCCGGATTTATTGAAATCGTTGTTGCCATCGGCCAGCAATACGATCATCGGAGAGTGACTCGCATCCGCGCCATGTTCCAAAATGTTGACGGCTTCGCTCATGCCGACGGAAATATCCGTGTAAGGCCCTCGCCCCAGCTGGTCGATGAACGTTTTCAGGCTGTCTTTGTCCGCATCGGACTGAATTTCAAGCAAGGCTTTCTCCCGCTCGATCTGATCCGTATATGCAACAATTCCTACCTTGTCTCCCTGAGCCGGGAGCATATCGATAAACATTTTCATGGCTTCATTGCTGATTTTGTCGCGATCGCTCGTATTCATCGAGTTGCTTACGTCGGCTACAAGCACCGCGTCGATTCCGCTCGTCTGCGCCTGGGCAGCGGCCGCTTGGGGCAGCAGTGCCTGAGGCAGCAGCAGCGTGATGATGACCAGCAGGGCAACTGCTCCGCCGAGCCAACGCATTTTGCTTTTCTGCACCATGGGTGTACTCCTTCACGTTTGAGATTGAAATGGGAATAGTTTATTATAGGCCTCAAGCCTTAAGGAAATCTTAACAGCATGCTAATAAATTCTGAAAAGCCCCCCTATACTGAGTTACAATTTTGTCATGATTGGCAAAAATCGACAAGAACAAGCACCTGTTTCGGGAAGTAAAGCCCAACTATGGAAATATGATATAGTTATTCCCGTCGGTTCGCAATGATTGCTGTGCTTGTTATAATCACATCAAACCTTGAAAGGGACGGATTATGGTTACATACGTATGCCTCGCCATATTGTTTCTTTTTGTCCTGATCCGCTGGGTCAAGCTGTTGGTGCATCGCCGCAAACCGGTGACCCGCGAGGATTCGGACCGCACTCTTTATACTATTTTGAACGGTGAGCGTGATTGAGCATGGGTACCAAACAAGTGGTTTCGATCAGACCTTTTATACGAACGACGTATGCCTTTGAAAAGTTGCGGATATGCAAGCGCTGCGGGACGTATACCTGCCTCTGGGAAAACGAATGCTCCTCCTGCGGACGCAGCGCACTCGTATCCGTACAGCAGCGGGCCGCTTCCAAAGTAAAACGCCGCATCGCTCGCGACATCGTGCTGACAACGCTGCTCGGCGGCGCCGCCGTTTATTTGGGCGAATCGTTGGATCAATCGATGCTCGCAGCCTCGGTAACGCTGCTGCTGCTCGGCTTGCTCGCTTTTATGCATAAACGCTCGTTCCTTACGGAGCAATTGCGCCAAATGAAACGAACGCTGCAGGAGGATCGTGAAGCGATCCGCCAAGGCATCAACCGCAATTGGGCGCTCGTGGCCGAAGCGCGCAAGGAGGACGAAGTCCTCGCATACGAAATGCTGCGCGAGATCGGCTCGCTCGTCTACAATGACCGCATTCGCCTGCAGCAGGTGGCGCTCCTGCAATCGTTCGTGCTGCGCAGCGACATGGACCTGCAGCTGCGGCCGCTGCTGCTCGGCAGCTTCGAGCGCCTGCTCGCCGAATACATCGGCGAGATTGCCAGGCTGAAGCCGGAGCTGATCCGGGAAGACGCCATTCGTTATGTCGCGAACTACGAGGTCCAAATTTTGCAGCTGCACAACGGCATCCAAATATTGACCGCCGTCGTTGCCGCCGCCGTGCGCAAAAGCAAATACATCGAGCTGTTCCCAAGCCTCATTACCCGCTATGCCCGCTTCATTCCCAAGGATCGGTTCATGAGGCTGTACCAAACTCTCGAACGTTATCCCGGGAAAGCGCGCGGGGGCTTGGCCGAGTCTGTAGCCCGGGTCTATAACGAGAGATACCGTGAGCAGCCTGTCGATGCCTGGAGCTGATGGACTGATGGAGGCGCGACTGAGAGATAAGGGAATGAGAGATTGCTAGAATGCGACAAATAAAGTACTAGTAATTCTCCCTTGAGGCTCCCTAACATGATACAACCTTATATAGACGATGAAATGAATGTCTGCCCCTGCAACTGAGGCCGGAGACATCGTTTTCGTTTTGTGCGACTCAATTCATTTGGTTGTCAGCCTGCCATTTGTTAGCTGATTAAGCCATCCAAAAAGGCGTTCCTGGTCATGAGATGACCGAGAACGCCTTTTTTTTCGTTTGATGCGGCATGGTTACATGCTGTTTATGCGAATGAGGGATAAGGATATAACAACGTTTGTTTGCCATATTATCCGCGGGAAGGCCGCGAGCGCCTCACTTGCCATTGCTTCTAACATAACTCTACTTATACTTTGCGACATATACTTTGCGCTCCACCCATCTTACTTTGGCCTCTGCGCTTGCTAGCCGCAACTATACTGATTCCGCACACCGCCTACATGAGAAGTTCTAACGAACATCGGACGCGTTATTGGGCCTCTTTTGAGTCCAGGGAAATTGTTACGAACTTCAGGCACGCTATTTGGCCTCCAAAGGCTCGTGCACCTACTTTTTCGATCAAATAACGTGGCTCATGTTCGTTAGAATTTGATGACCACGATTTAGGGCGATATAAGGCGTGTGAGGTTCGTTAGCGCGCGTGAACGCGAAAAACCGCAGCCCGGAAAGAGAGACCTCTCTACTCTTCCGGAATACGGTCTATATTCGTGCACGGTATATATCTGCGAACTGTTACCAGTTCGAGGCTTGTTCACGTGCTCTTCTGTAATTATGCCAGTAGGCTGGCATGACGTCTCCCTGTGTCCTGCGTCTTGGCGGAACCGGAGCTTTAACGCCCCCGGCGTCCCCCGCTACGACCGCCACGCGAGTCGCCGCGGGAGCCTTGGCCCGCACCGCGGCCGCTGCCACCGCGAGCATCACTGCGCCCTGCACCGCCGCGGCTATCGCTGCTGCGGCCGCCGCCATTGCGACCGCCGGAGCGGCCATCGCCACGGCCGCCTTGGCCCTGGCTCGCGCCACCGCCGCCGCTGCGCGCAGACCCGCGGCTTCCGCCACGCTCGTCGCGACGGCCGCCGCTGCGCCCGCTCTCGCCGCGGGAGCCGCGTCCGCGACCGCCTTCGGCACGGTCGCCCCGGCCCGAGCCGCGACGCGCGCTGCCCGTCCCGGCAGAACGTCCGCCTGAGCGCTCTTCCTCGCCCAGGCTGTGAACCGTGCGTCTCGCCGCGCCGGTGGACTCGACAGGCCCTTCGCTGGTCCAGATGATCCGGGACAGCTTCTGGCCGATGCCTTGCTCGATCCGGGCAAGCTCCGGCTTGTCGTGCTGCGCCGCAAACGTCACGGCAAGGCCTTTGCCGCCCGCGCGTCCCGTACGGCCGATGCGGTGGATGTAACTCTCCGCATCATGCGGAATGTCGTAGTTGAAGACGTGGGTCACGCCTTCAACGTCCAAGCCGCGCGCTGCCACGTCGGTCGCGACCAGCAGCTGCAGCTTCGCGTCGCGGAACGCTTTCATGACGTTCTCGCGCTTCGCTTGCGACAGGTCGCCATGCAGCTCGTCGCTCATGTACCCTGCCTCGCGCAGCTCGGCGTTCAGCTTCGACGCGCGGCGCTTCGTGCGGCAGAAAATGATCGCCAAATACGGGCGATACGTATCGATCATGCCGCGAAGCGCGTTCAGTTTGCCCCGATCCGTGCATTCCAGCACCTGCTGGCGAATCTGCTTGATCGGGATGACGGACTGGGACGATACCTTGACGTCCACAGGGTCCTTCATGTAGTTTTTGCCCAAATGGCGAACGCCTTTCGGCATCGTGGCCGAAAACAGCATCGTTTGGCGTTTGTACGGCAGCGCTTTGATCAGTGTTTCCACTTCGTCCAGGAAGCCCATGTGCAGCATTTGGTCGGCCTCGTCCAGCACCAGCTTGCGCACGTTGTCCAGCTTCAGCGTGCCGCGGCGCAAGTGATCCAGCAGCCGCCCCGGCGTGCCGATCACGATCTGCGTGCCGTTCTCCAGTTTGCGCAGCTGTTTCTCCACATCCTGTCCGCCATATACGGCAAGCACATGAAGTTTATCGTCATTGGCGGTAAGCTTCTTCGCTTCCTCCGTAATTTGCAGCGCAAGCTCACGCGTCGGCGCGATGATCAGTGCCTGCGGCGAGCGGTCCGATACGTTGATTTTCTGAATAATCGGCAGCAGGAAAGCCAGCGTTTTGCCCGTGCCCGTCTGCGCCTCGGCAATGATATCGTTTCCGCCCAGCAATACCGGAATGGAGCGTTCCTGTACCGGCGTCGGCACGGTGATTCCCTGATGCTTCAGAATCTCGCACCATTCGGGCCTGATGCCCAGTTGTTCAAAATTAGCCAATCGTTACACCTCTGTCAGTTCATTTAGATTAAAAGCAATTTAGTCCGTCTGCTCTTCTCATCCATACCGTGTAGTTTACACGTTTGTCCAGCAAAACAAAAGGGTACCGCGCACTGGCGGCACCCTTTGCACTTATTTTACCATTCCACGTCGCGTGGATGGATATACTAATGGCCCTGAGAAAGAGCGAATCCGCTCTTTTCGAGCAAACGGCTGCTTTCCTCGTTCAGCCCGCGCAAATGCACGGTTTTGCCCAGCTTGGCGTATTTGAACTTCACCTTGCCAATCGCCACGACGGCCGTGTTATCCCAAATGTGAGAACCGCTGAAATCGATCGTGATTTCATCCGGGTCAGCCTCGGCATTGAATTCATCCACGAACCGGGAGGAAGAACCGAAGAAAAACGGCCCATGCACGCGGTACACCTTGCGTCCTTGCTCTTCGCTCGATTGCACCCGAATCTTGGCTTGCTTCCAGCCGAAATGCAGCACGCTGAGCACAACGCCGACGAGCACACCGATCGACAAGTCGCTGGTAATGACTACGATCACCACGGTCACGACCATAACGAAGGCCTCTGCCCGCGGCACGCGGCCGATGTTTTTGAGCGAGCTCCAATCGAACGTGCCGATGCACACCATAAACATGACGCCGACCAGTGCGCCGATCGGCACCTGCTTCACGACATCGCTGAGCAAGAGCAGCAAAATCGCCAGAAATGCACCTGCGGTAAAGGTCGACAATCGGCCGCGGCCGCCGGATTTCACGTTGATGACGGACTGGCCGATCATCGCGCATCCGCCCATGCCGCCAAAGAAACCATTCACGAAATTGGCGATCCCTTGGCCGCGAACCTCGCGGTTTTTGCTGCTGCGCGTCTCGGTCATTTCATCCACGATCGTCGCGGTCAGCAGCGATTCCAACAGACCAACAAGTGCCATCGTAAAGGAATACGGCAGCAGAATCATCAGTGTGTTGAAGGACCACTCAATGTTCGGCAGATGGAACATCGGCAACGTGCTTGTCAGATTGCCCATCTGTCCGACCGTTTTGACATCCAGATGAAAGACGAACGTGATGATCGTCATCACGATAATGGCAACGAGCGGCGCAGGAGCAGCCTTGAAAAAGCGCGGCAAAATGTAAATGATCGCCAGCGTGCCCGCTACCATTGCGTACATGATCCAGTTTGCACCCGTAAAATGCGTCAGCTGTGCCATGAAAATCAAAATCGCCAAGGCGTTCACGAATCCGGTCAATACCGAATGGGGCACAAACGTGATGAAACGCCCTACTTTGAAAATGCCCAAAATAAACTGGATGATGCCCGTCAGAATCGTTGCGGCAAACAAATACTCCACGCCGTAATCCTTGACGAGCCCAACCATCAGCACGGCCATCGCTCCGGTCGCCGCAGAGATCATGCCCGGTCTGCCGCCCGCAATCGAGATGACGATCGCGATCGTAATCGAAGCATACAGCCCCACCATCGGGTCCACGCCCGCGATAATGGAGAAGGCAATGGCTTCCGGAATAAGCGCCAGCGCCACCGTAATGCCTGCGAGCACATCGCCGCGGATGTTGCCAAACCACTGTTGTTTTAACGTATTCATATGTCTAGTGCCGCTCCTCCTAATCCAACAAACCTTAATTCGTCTCTAGCCAAATGTGGCGGAACGGCGCACTCCGCTTCCAATCGGACGGCATGCCGAAACGAAACTACGGATTTGATCCGTAACCTAGCTTCTGACTGGACCTTGTAAAATTATGCATGCAAAATAACGGATGCACGCCCTTGCCCGCCATCGTGTTCATTGATTCGAATTTCCGTTTCCGTGTGCGTCCATGACTTATTCCGCGATCGGCTTAGACGTTGCTGCTTAAAACATGAACGGTCATCGCCCGTTCTGGCTTTCCCCTCTCAGAAAAACCGGGTCCGTTGTGTACTGACCTACTATTATAGAGAATAAGTTAAAGATGCACGAACGTTGATACAGGGCTTTAATCGCTTGTATTCATCCATTATCTTTTATTTTCACGCCAAATCCTTTGATTATCTCTTGATTTATTGAGCATAAATAGGGAACACAAATAACCCCTACTGCTTGCGTAAGGGTTATTTGCCGTAAATATAATGATCGCTTCCGCAGAATGCTCAGAACCTGCCTGACTTGAATATCGAATAGAGTAGAAACGCCACCATGAGAATCGCGACCAGAAATCCGATCTCGATCACAGGAATGTCCCATAACATCGTGGATTGGTGACTGATGGAAGAACCGATGATCAATCCGACCATAATGATGCAAAAGGCCAACAACACAATGCTGAACGATAGACGGTTGCTGATCTGGTCCAGCCTGCGAAGCAGCGTTTCCAGTTCAGGGACGCTGACTTCCAGGCGCAGCTTGCCCTTGCTGATGATGGATGAGAGCTGTCGCAGCTGCCCCGGCAATCCCATGACGCTTTCCGCCATGTCGGCCGCGCTGCGGAACAGCCTGTTTTTGATTTTCCCCGGGTTAAAACGATCCTTGAGCAGCTTGCGGCCAAAAGGCTCGGCCATGTCCACGATGCTCACGGTAGGGTCGAGATGTTCGATTACGCCTTCCAGCGTCAGCAGTGACTTGCCCATCAGAAGGATGTCCGGCGGCATAATGATCCTGTGACGCTGAGCAACGCCGAACAGATCATTCAATGCTTGACCTACGCTGATTTTCGAAAAAGAAATATCGTAATATTTGGCCCGCAGTTTGTCCAAATCGTTGTGGAGCCCACGCTCGTCGATATCATCCGGCATCATGCCCAGCTTCTCGATGGCCCGGATCATGGCCTCGGTATCCTTGCGCATGAGCCCAATGACCAGCGATGCCAGATGCTTCCTCATTTCCTCGCTCAGGCTGCCCACCATGCCGAAGTCAATGAAGGCGATACGCCCATCCTTAAGCACCATCAAGTTCCCCGGATGTGGATCGGCATGAAAAAAACCGTGCAGAAATATTTGGTTCAAGATCGCATCAACCAACCGCTGTGCGATATCCTTCACGTCATACCCGCGTTTCGCCAGCTCATCGGGGTCGTTCAGCTTGATGCCCTCAATATACTCCATCGTCAGGATGCGAGATGACGTTTGATCCCAATAAATTTCCGGAATCTTCGCCTGGCCGTCCCCTTCATACTGCAGCGCGATCTTTTCCGTATTGCGGCCTTCCACCGTGTAGTCCAGCTCGGCCAGCAAGGCCGCAGCGTACTCCTCGACCATTTGCGGAATTTGATACTGTCGGACCCAGTCCCACCGCTTCTCGGCCATGGCCGTCAACTCGCGCAGAATGTCCAGGTCTCGCTGCACGATGCGCGCAATGCCGGGCCGCTGGACCTTGATAGCCACGGCTTCCCCGCTCCGCAGCCTGCCCAAATGCACCTGACCGATGCTGGCCGCTGCTACGGGAGTATCCTCGAACCGGGAAAAGATCTCCTCGAGCGGCATATCCAATTCCTGTTCCAAAATCCCCCGCGCCGTGTCCGAAGAAAACGGCGGCACCTGATCCTGCAGTTTCACCAATTCCCGGATCACCGGATCGGGCAGCAAATCCGCCCGCGTGCTTGCCAGCTGCCCCAGTTTCACGAAAGCCGGTCCCAATTCCTGCAGCACCAGCCGAATCCGCTCGCTCAACGTTTTGCTTGCATGCTCCTCACGGGACATCCAACGCCGGGGCAGGGCCAGCAGCTGGAAAAGTCCCAGCTCCTCCACCATATACCCGAAGCCATGGCGCACCAGCGCCATGGCGATTTCGCGGTATCTGCCGACATGTTTGATGCGCACGGCCATCTACTCGTTCTCTTTAAGAGGAGGGACTTCGAGCGGCGCAGGTGCGGCAACCGGTTCAGCTTGCGGGGAGTGACCCAGTTTGGCCAGCTTGGCTTCAAGTGCTTCAATGCGTTGTTCCAGCCGAGCCACTTCGCCTTTGGTCGGCACGCCGACGTCCACAAGCGCACGCTGGACCTGTTCGTTGATCCATTTCTTGATCTGGCCTTGCTCTTCATTGCCGCGTTCCATCAACTTGTCGACCAAGTCCCTGGATTCTCCGGGCGCAAGCTTGCCCCGTTTGACCAGGTCGTCCACGGTTTTTTCGATTTTTTCCTTGCTTACAACGGTAAGACCGAGCCCTAACGAAATTGCCTTTTTGAACAAATCGCTCATTCCTGTCATCCTCCTCTTTGTTGATTTCTATATTATACCCCTAATGGACGGCAACCAAAAGAAACCCCAAATCGACGGACTGACCGTGGCCATCTTGCAAAAGGCAACCCCCGTACCTGATCTTGTCTGCGCCTAACCGTTACACGTAACGGGCAGCCCATTTCCCTGCTTGCAGCACCAGCTGACGATAGGTTTCATGGGCAAAAGAAGGCACGTGATGTCCGGGCATCAGATACACGATCCGTCCAAGACCGTATGTATGCGCCCACGCGGCCGGCTTCGGTCCTTCCTCGGACTGATACTCCAGAAGCACCGTCGTTTCGGTGAATGTGCCGAACTCAAACAGGTAGGCTTCCTCTTCCATTGCAAAATCCGAAATGCCTTCGGTTACGGGATGATTCGTCGCCGTGACCTTGAACTCCAACGGAGCATAGGCCGGATGGTGCAAAAATTTTGCGCCCATCATCTGCGCCAGCTCATAGCGGTTTTGCAGGGAGATGCCGTTGTGGATGATGACGAGCCCTCCCCCATTGCTGACGTAAGACAGCAATCCCGCTGTCTGCTGCGGAGAAGCTTTGCCTCTCCAGTCGTCAAAATACGAGATGCACACATCGAATCCCGATATATTTTCCTGAAGCAGCATGTTGCGATTTTCGCTGCACTGTACGGTCATGATATCGTGGAAGATTCGACTGATCTCCACGTCCACGCCTTGCATCGGATGCCAGTCGGGATGAGTGTAATCGCCGAGCAGCAGTGCCTTTTTACGATGATCCATTATTCATAACTCCTTTCGGATTCAACTTCAGTCAGACGATTTGCATGAAAACAACCGGCACCTCATTCTTCGGATATGCTCGTGCAGCCATGTCCCCGCCGGCCAGACCGACCGGAAACGATATATCTTCTAGTATAGCCGCTTTGTTCGCAGGCATATCCGGGAAATGCTGAACGGGGTGTCCAATTATACTTCATTCCACGCTTCTCGGCAAAAACCTTTTCCCAATCCGCCGGAAAACCAACTTCGCGACCAAAGTCTCAGAAGCCGGTTATTTCGCAAGGTGATCATTTCGACTAAGACAAAATACCTTGCCAAACATGGGTTCAAGATTCTTTATGACCAGTTTGGCCTTTCAGCTTGTAATGGAGGCAGTGGGTTACCCATCTTTGCGCCGCAGCCGGATTCGATCCGAAGTGAACGTGCGTATAACCGGCCATTACGCTCCCTGCAGCATACCCCTCCTTCTTCATCCCTCGCAGTCCCTTGGTTTCATAGGCAAATGGAGTCTCGAAGCCTTCCTTATAAGTCATGGTGGAGTAATGGAACTCATGCCCTCTCACTCCTTCTCCTTGTTCCAACAAAAAAGTGCTCTTAACCGCATGGGCTTCACGGTAGCCCAGAGCGGCCCGCTTGGTCTGCATCTGCACATCGGCAGGCACGATGCCTGCCATCGCATGCGTTTCTCCCTGGCGATCGGTCAGCGTCTCGGCCAGTACCATATACCCCCCGCACTCGGCAAAGAGAGGCATGTCCTTCCGAACCGCCTCTCTCAAACCTGCAAGAAAACTGCGATTCGCGGCAATGTCGGCGGCAAACTCCTCGGGGAATCCACCTCCCAGATAGATGCCGTCCGCATCATCCGGAATGCCATCACCCGCCAGCGGACTGAAATATATCAGCCTGGCACCGGCTTCCTCTAATAGCTCCAGATTGTCGGGATAATAAAAATTGAATGCTGCATCTCGTGCTACCGCAATCGTAGGCCGCTGTTCAGAGGTCTGCTGAGTGTTCTGGTGTTCGGATGGGCGCGAAAATTCAGATGTATCTATACTCTCCCAAGCATCAAGCGGCGGCGCGCCAGCAGCAATCGCCATAATCGCATCCAGGTCGGTGCCTTCGAGCAGCACATCGGCTGCACGCTGGAACAATGGCTCCAGCTCGCCGCGTTCAATGGCCGGCACCAATCCCAAATGGCGCTCCGGTATCGAAAGCTCCTCATCGCGCTTCAGCCAGCCAACGACAGGAATGCCGCACATTTGCTCAATCGCTTTTTTGACGATACCGTAATGTCCGGCACTGCCGCAGCGGTTCACGATCACGCCCGCAATGTTCAGCTCGGGCTCCAGCTGTTGGAAGCCAAGCACGATGGCAGCCGCACTGCGGGCCATGCTGCGCACGTCCACGACCAGCAGGACGGGCGTTTGCGTCACGAGTGCAATTTCCGCCGTAGATCCCGTGTTGCTGAGCGGGTCCTTCCCATCGTAGAGACCCATGACGCCCTCAATGATGGAGATATCCTGCCCGACCGAAGCCTTGGCAAAAGCAGTGCGCACGTATTCCGGCGATGTCATCCATGCATCGAGATTGCGGGAAGCTCTGCCCGTAACGGCCGTATGATACGTCGGGTCAATGTAATCGGGTCCGCATTTAAAGCCCTGTACACGCAAGCCGCGGCCGGCAAGGGCCTTCATCAGGCCAAGGGTTACGGTCGTTTTGCCCGCGCCGCTGCCCGTGCCCGCGATAATCAATCGGGGCCTGTTCAAGTCTGTAAAATTCACTTCTTGATTCGAGGCCATGTTCGAATTCGTCATTCGTCGCTCCACCTTTCAAAAAAACCGCACCGAAAAATCGATGCGGTTCAATCCTGTTCGTTTAGATGCTGCGGGGAAATCAGGTTTACTTTAATTTCGTCGCAGTCTCTCATTCCTGCATTTTGCAAAATGATCAATCAAAATGGGATGCGGGCAACCGACAGCGTCAAATTGCCGCTTTTTTTCTTCTCCAGTAACCAGTGGTCCGCACCGGAAGAAAGCAGTGCCGCCGGTTCGCACACGCCGTAAGCTCCTGTGTACTTGAACACCGTTTCCGACGGGTTTGGCAGCTCGACCGCGTTCAACTCCGCCGGCGTATACGTGACCAGCTCCCAGCCGTACTTGGCGCAAAGCGCAAGCAGGCCCTCTTCGTCTTTTTTCAAGTCAATTGTAGCTACGTTGCGCACGCTTTTGACCGATAGGGACAGCTCCTCCAATGTGGCGAGCATTTCCCGCTCCAGCTCTTCCATGGCCGTACCGCGATTGCAGCCCATGCCAAGCACCAGGCTCTTCGGACGGTAGAGCACCCCGTTGCTGAGGAAACGCTCCTGCTCGGCCTTTGTCAGCAGGCGATCGCTGACGACCAATGCGGCATTGAAGTCGAACGATGCTGCGTCCTCCAGACGATCGAACACGCGAATGTGATCCGGGACGGGTTTGTCGTACTTCCACCAGTTCCGCTCCCCGGTTTCCCGGATCAAAGCCACAGGCTCCTCGTTCACGACGGCCGCGCTGACGGGCGTGGCCTTGTCGAAGCTGTCCACCGTCCAGCCCAGCTCGCGGCCGAACAGGTCAACAGGGATCGTGCCCTGCACGTCGGAAGCCGTCGTAATGACGGCGTGCGAACCAAGCACACTCGCCACTTGCCGGGTCAGCTCGTTTGCGCCGCCCAGATGCCCGGACAGCACGCTGATGACGTTCTCGCCGCGATCATCGATGACGAGCACGGCCGGGTCCACTTTTTTGTCGACCAACAGCGGCGCGATCATACGCACCACCGCTCCGAGCGAAATGATGAGAATGATGCCGTTGTACTGTTTGAACAGGTCCGGCAAAATCAGCTTCACGGAACCCTCGAACATGCGATAGCCGAGTTCTTCCTCATCTCCCCGCGCAAACTTGGTCATGTAGTATACGTCGGTACCGGGGAATTGCCCGGCCAGCTCGCGTGCAATTTGCACCCCATGCTTTGTGATCGCCACGACCGCAAACGGGTTACTCACCGGCCTTCACCCCTTTGCGGTAGCCGTGCGTGAAGGTTTTGTCGTACAGCTTGGAGCGGTGGGCATCCCGGTTCACGATGTCGGGATCGAGCGCCCATCCGGCCAAAATCATCGCATGCATCGTAATGCCTGCGGCACGCAGGTCGGCTGGGAGGTTTGCCAGCGTCGTGCGCACGATCTTCTGATCAGGCCATGTCGCCCGCTGAACGACGGCCACCGGCGTATCCTCGCTCCAACCGGCCGCGAGGAATTCGTTTACGACCTTTTTCGCCAGCGTTGCGCTCAAGAATAATGCCACCGTGCAGTGATGCGAAGCCAGATCGCGCAGCTTCTCCCGCTCCGGCACGGGCGTACGGCCCTCGGCACGGGTCAAGATGACCGTCTGCGTCAGGTCCGGCACGGTCAATTCCGCGCCGAGCACTGCCGCCGAGGCAAATACCGAGCTGACGCCCGGAATGATCTCGTAAGCAACGCCCTGCTGCTTGAGCAGCACCATCTGTTCCAAAATGGCGCCGTACACGGCCGGATCGCCCGTATGTACGCGAGCTACGCTCCGCCCTGCGCGCACGGCCTCGCCCATCAGCTCGACCTGCCGCTCCAGGTCCATGCCCGAGCTTTGCAGCACTTCGGCTTCCGGCTTCGCCGTCGCGATCAATTCGTCATTGACGAGCGAATCGGTGTACAGCACCAGGTCGACGCTGCGCAAAATGTTCGAACCTTTGACCGTGATCAGCTCGGGATCGCCGGGTCCGGCGCCGACGATGTATACTTTCGGTTCCAATGTTTTCATTTGCTCACCACCATCAGAGTCAAATATTCCAGCTCCTGCCCTTTCAGCTCGCGTGCGTCGCGCCAAACCAGCTCATACGGAGAAGTCACTTTCGTGACCACCGAAGCTTTACCGCCGAGTCCCATTTCGTCCAGCAGCTCCAGCATCAGGTCAAGCACCTTGGCCACCTTGATGAACACGATCGTATCGTGGTTTTCGATCGCTTTCCGCATCGCCTCCTTGTCGGAAGTCGCCGGAACGATGCCTACCTGCTCATCGCCGTCCGCCAAATGCATGTCCAACGCCGCCGCCGCACCCAGCACGGACGAAATGCCCGGAATCGATGAGATCGGCACTTCCGGATGTAGCTCGCGCATCAAACGCGCAAGGTGAATGAACGTGCTGTACAGGTTCGGATCGCCCTCGGTCACGAAAGCCACGTCCTTGCCTTCCTTCAGCGCACCCCAGCATGCTTCCACCGTTTTGTTCCACTCGCGTTCCAGCACGACCGGGTCTTTCGTCATCGGAAAGATCAGGCCAAGCATTTCCTTTTCTTCGGGGTTCACGTACAGCTCAACGATTTCGTGGGCATACGATTTGCCGCCCTTCCGCTTCTTCGGATACGCAACGACCGGGCATTCCCGGATCATGCGATACGCTTTGACCGTAATCAGTTCCGGGTCTCCCGGACCGACCCCTACGCCATACAGCGTGCCTACTGCTGCCGTGCTCATGTTGTTTGCCCCTTTCTCTCTTCCGCTCCGCTCTCCCCGGTTAGCTCTTCCGTCTTGTGCCGACCTGTGATCACGTAGATCGGGTTCAGCCCGTCGAAACGCGTCATGTTCAGGATCGGTTTGCTGCGCGCCGTCTGCAGCAGCGTCACCGATGCATCCAGGCCTGCGCCCTGCATGGCCTTCATGCTGTCATGCAGCGTTTCGATCGTCGCTGCATTGACCACGATGCGTCCCTCCGGACGCAGTCGGGACGCGCAGAGCGCGATCAGCTCGGCGAGCTCGCCGCCGCTGCCGCCGATGAAGACGGCGTCCGGGTCGGGCCAGCCGTCCAGCCCCGCAGGGGCCTTGGCATGCAGGACGGTGAAGTCCGTCCGGAATTTGATGCGATTGGCCTCGATGTTCGCGAGGTCGCCTTCATTTTTTTCGACGGCGAAGACTTGGCCCTTCGACGCAAGCCGCGTGCACTCCACGGCCACCGAGCCGGAGCCCGCTCCGATGTCCCACACGACGCTGTCGTCCCGCAAGCACAGCTCGGACAGGCTGAACACGCGCACTTCGCGCTTCGTGATCAAGCCCTTCTCCGGCTTCCGCTGGTGGAACTCCTCATCCGCAAAGCCGAACCCTCGGCGCGCCGGCGGCGCATCCTTGCGGCGCAGCAAAATGACGACGTTCAGCGGACTGCATTCCGTCTCTGCCAGCTCGTCCAGCGTGTAACGTCTTGTACGCTCATCCTTGCTGCCAAGGTTTTCGGCCACAAACGCATCGTATTCGGTCATGCCGAAATGCTGCAAATATGCGGCAATGGCGGCGGGGCTGTTTTTGTCGTCGGTCAGCAGCGCGATTTTGGCCTTACCGTCGATGCGCTGCGCCAGCCCTTGCAAGGGCCGACCGTGCACGCTCTCCAGCACGGCGTCCTGCCAGCTCTCGCCCAGCCGGGCAAATGCCAGCTGCAGCGAGCTGAGATTCGGCCGGATGTCCAGCGCATCCGGGCCCAGCTTACGCGCCATGTACCCGGCGATGCCGTAAAACAGCGGGTCCCCTGAGGCAAGCACGACCACGTTTTGCGTGGCATGAAGCTCCTTTATTTTTGCGACCAGTTCGCCCAGTCCGCTTCGGATCGTTAATTTCTCGCCTGCAAACGCAGGAAAGAACTGCAGCAGCCTCTCGCCGCCAACCAGCACGTCCGCCTGCTCGATGCAAGCGAGGCTGTCCGCAGTCAAGCCTGCTGCACCCTCCTCGCCAATGCCGATCATGCGGATCTTTCGATCATTCGTTTCCGTTGATGCCGTCCAGTTCACTTACTTCCGCCCTCCCCAGTTCCATTCCTTTCATCGTGACAAGCACGACCTCTACCGTTAAACCGCCCCCGGCATGTTCCAGACAGTGCCTGCAGGCATATGTACACAATTTTTCGAAATATGGCAAAAATCCGGCCTCCGTCATCATATCTGCCACCTGCGTCGCCGTGTTGGCTTCCTCGATCGCCTGGGCCAATTCTTCTCCCGCCCCGGTTTCCCGAGCCACGGACGCAAGAAATCCAAAATCCACCGGCGCGCTCTTGGAATGGACCATCATGACGCCTTGAGCCACTTTGGCAAACTTGCCTGGCATACCCACCAGGCTGATGCGTTTCATGCCAAGACGTTTGCCGTGTTTAATGGCAAAGCCAACGAAGTCGCCCATCTGAATAAAGGCTTCCTCCGGCAGCTCGGGCATCATCTTCATGGCGTATTTCTCGCTGCTGCCCCCGGTCGTCAGCACGATGTGCTCGCAGCCCGAAGCCTGCGCGACTGAAATGGCCTGCACCACGCTGGCCTTGTAGGCCGACGTGGAGAACGGCACGACCACACCCCGCGTGCCCAGGATGGAGATGCCGCCTATGATACCCAAGCGGGAATTCAGTGTTTTCTTGGCGATTTCCTCGCCGTCGGGCACGCTGATGACTACCCGTACGCCGCGTGCCGCACCATGCTCGGCGAGCACCTGCGTGACCGCTTCGGTGATCATGCGCCGCGGCACGGGATTGATCGCCGCCTCGCCGACCGGCACAGGAAGCCCCGGTTTGGTCACCCGGCCCACGCCAATGCCTCCGTCCAGCTCGACGCCCGGCTCGTCCCGCCACGTGACATGCGCGATGATCTTCGCCAGATGCGTGGCATCGGGATCGTCGCCGGCATCTTTGATCGTGGCGCAAGTCGCCACGCCTTCTTTCAATTCCTGCTCCTGCAGCTCGAACGAGTGGTCAAAACCTGCCGGCAGCGATACGACGGCCCGATCCGGCACAATGCCGGTCAGCAGCAGCTGCGCGGCCCCTTTCGCCACGGCCGTTGCGCACGCCCCTGTCGTAAAGCCGGAACGCATCGGTTTATCCGGATCCGGGGCCTCTCCGCTTTTCATGCGTTTTTTTTCCATCATGGTCGTTGACCTCCCGTTCGTACTTGTTGCTTCGATATAGATTGCAATTATATAGGTTGAACAAATGATTATTACACGGGGCCACTACGTGGTCAGAACCATCTTCCGATCGCTCTTATCCCCGGATTTTTTTGATCCCTTTTTTTCAAGGGGAACATCCGGGGATAAATACGAACGCTTCGCTTCTCCAGATTTTTTCTGCCCTCTCCGTTATCGTGTAAGTATGCAGTTCAACCTATATAACATGAGATTCTTTTATAGCAACCCAGTTCCTCAGCTCCTGGGCGTACTTATAGAATGCTATAGCCATTAGGCTTTGGCCGCCATCAGGGAGATCGCGTTCAATGCAGCGACCACGATGGTGCTGCCGCCCTTGCGGCCGATGTTGGTGATGAACGGAATGTCGAGTTTGCGCAGCTCGTCCTTCGATTCCGCCGCAGACACAAAGCCGACCGGCATACCGATAATCAGGCCCGGCTTGGCTTCGCCTTCTTTGACCAGACGAATCAGCTCCAGCAAAGCGGTAGGCGCGTTCCCGATGGCATAAATGCCGCCCTCGTACGTTTTTACCGCTTTGCGCGTGGAAATGATCGCACGGGTTGTGTTCAGGCGTTTCGCCTCTTCAATGACGTCCGCATCGGAAATATGCACATGCACGTCCCCGCCGAAGCCGCGAATGCGGTCTTTGCTCACGCCGGCCTGGATCATCTGCACGTCCGCGATGACGGACTGGCCGGCACGAAGCGCTGCGATGCCTGCCGCAATCGCGTCCGGATGGAACACCATGCTGCGTCCGAGCTCAAAATCCGCGGAAGCGTGAATGACGCGTTGCACCACAGGATATTGTTCAGCCGTGAATGGATGCTCGCCGAGTTCCTCGGTAATCATTTCGAAGCTTTTTCCTTCAATTTCCTGCGGCTGTACGGTGAGCGGTTTAAATTCCGTTTTGAAATCCATGTGCCTGCACTCCTTCATTATTGAAAATGGTATTAACGGTCATGGCGTTCCCTGTTCTCGGCTTCCTTCTAACGAACCTGAGACACCTTATTCGGGTGTTTTCACACACTTCTTTAGGCTAACGAACATCAGCATCGTTATTGGCGGGAATCCGGACGAAAGTGACCTTTATACTGCCAAATAGCGTGCCTCAGGTTCGTTACAGTTCCAAGAAGCTTTTTTTCGCAAAATAAGGTGTCTGATGTTCGTTATATTTTCGGGCCTTGCTTCACTTGAATTTGAATGGTTCAAATTCCAACTAAATAATCAGGCTTAGCCGCTCCGGTTGTCCCCATGATTGTATGTGCTTTATGTGCTTTGTGTGCTTTGTTTACTTAGTGTTCTGTTTGTATTGCGCTCAACTGTACATTTCGCCGTTCATATGACAGTTAAACTGAACGTCTTCAAGCTCGCCTTAAATTGACCCGGAATATACGGTTATCTTTAATTAATCCGGGTTGCTGCACCCATATTACTTATGAAAAATACGCCCTAACTCTTCCAATACGCCTTCGTAATGGTCAAACACCGTACCGAACTCGACCTCCGGTCTGGCGATCAGCACGACATGGATGCCCAGTTCCAGCGCCGCTTGCACCTTCTCGTCGACTGCACCGGTTTTGCCGCTTTCCTTGGTGACCATCACTGTCGTGGCATAATGTTTATATAAGGCTTCATTCAGTTCGCGTGAAAAAGGTCCCTGCATCGCAATGATGTTGCGCTGCTCCACACCCAGCTCCCCGCATTTCTCCATGTTGTCGAGACGCGGCAGCATTCGCGCCACCAATCGAACGTCCGGATCGCCGAGCAGGTGCTTTGTGAAAATTTGCAGCGTTTTGCTGCCCGTGGTCAACATGACTGATCCTTTAAGCTCCTTGGCCTTGATCGCTGCTTCCTCGTAAGACGGCACGACATGAAGCAGCGGATGATCGTCATAGGCCAGTCCTGTCCGTTCATAACGGATATAGGGAATATCCGCCTGTTTAGCCGCTTCCATCGCATTGGCATGGGCTTCCTCCGCAAATGGATGGCTTGCATCGACAATGGCTTTGCTGCCTTGCTCGCGGGCCAGCTGCGCCATTGCTTCAGCGGTCATGCGGCCTGTCCGCACCTTTAACCCGGCTTCCGCCAGACTGTTCGCCGCACTCTCCGTTACCACCGACGTTAACACTTCAACACCGGTTTCGTGAATGCGTAACGCCAACTCCCGCGCATCGCTTGTTCCGCACAACATCAGGATCATGGACGGCCCACCTGCTCTCCCGCAGACGCCTCTTGCTTGTCCGAAACGTCATGTTCTCCCTTTCCGGGGGCGCGGTTATCCTGTTCTTCGTCCTTCTCGTGATGGGACAGAGGAATCTCCCCATCATGATCGTGATGAAAATCGCGTGATGATGCAAAATGATCATGCTCGTGATGATGATGGTGACCGTGATCGTGGTGATGATTATGATCATGGTGGTGATCGTGATCATGGTGATGGTCATGGTCATGATGGTGGTCATGGTCATGATGGTGATCGTGATCATGGTGGTGATCGTGATCATGATGGTGGTCATGGTCATGATCGTGATGATGGTGGTGGTGTTTCATCGCTTCGATCCGATACTGGAACTCGTTCCAAGCTGCATCGACTCTGCCTTCCAATGCATCAAATGCACGCTGAGTCACCAGTTCCACCAGCTTGGGATGGAAACCGAAATAACCGCCCAGTTCAACCTGAATCTCCGGATGCTCGGCTGCGAATGCCGCCGTCATCTCGTCGATCCGTTTAATCAGCACACCCGTAAACAGGAAATACGGAAGAACGATAATCCGTTTGGCCCCAAGCGCCAGACAGCGCTGCAGCCCTTCCGGGAACAAAGGCTCGGTGACGCCGATAAAACAGCTTTCCGCCCATTTATAAGGAAGCTTCTCCCACAACATCCGCGTCATTTTGAAAAAGTCGCTATTGGCATCCGGATCACTGCTTCCCCGGCCAAGCACCAGCACCGCCGTTTCCTCATCCCGGGCTGGAGCAGGCGGGGCAGCCACTGCGACTGCTCCGCGAGAGGCTCCCGCCGATACGGGCTTCGCCTCATGCAAGCGAGTCTGCAAAATCTCAATCACTTTGTCGTGTACGCCAATCGGGCGGCCATACACGAATTCAACCTGCGGATAACGTGCTTTTGCACGATCGATCGCATTCGGGATGTCTACTTTGGCATGTCCGGCCGCAAACAGAATAATCGGCACCAGCACAACACGTGTCGCTCCTCTGTTCACGCAGGCTGTAACACCCTCAGCGATGCTTGGACGCGTCAATTCCAAAAAGCAAGTTTCCACGATCGTAGCTTCCGGAGCCTGCTCTGCTACGGTACGCGCAAACTCCTTCAGTTCGTTGTTCCCCTCAGGGTCACGACTTCCGTGACCTACCAGCAATATGGCATTCATGTGCGATTGCTTCCTCCCCATTCCCGGCCCCTCAGGACCGGGCTTCCTGATTGATATGTCCATGCATTGCTTATTGGTTCAAAGGTAAATCCTTGGCTCCCGATCATCTAATCCCCACAAACCGGGTTTACTTCAACCGTGACCGGTGCATCCACATGGCGGAAGCCCTGAATCACGCCAACCCGTTTGAAAAATTTATGAAAACGCTCATTCGGATGTCCTTTTTCTTTGTACTCCGCAACGATCCGTTCCACGATGCCGCCAATTTCGTCGCCCGGAATGCCTTCCGCGACCGGTTGCGCGGGATGGGCGTTGCGCCCGAACTTTTTGCCGCCGAGGAACAGGTCGTAACCGCCTTTGCGGTACACGATGCCGATATCCTCCAACACCGCGCCGTAACATGCCATGCCGCAGCCGTTCAGGGCCACGCTCGTTTCCTTCGGCGCACTCACGCCGCCGATGACGGCCTGCAGGTGTTCTGCCATCGGTACGGCATCATCCTTCTCCATGTTGCAGAAGTCGCAGGCTTTCACCTTGATGACGTCCCCGATCGGCACCACGATGAACTTCGCGGCGCGCAGCTCGGCAACGAGCCGGTCCGGCTCGAAGGTTGGCACGCGCAATATGATCTGGTGCTCCGGCGTATACTCCAGCTCGCCGTCGTCACCCGCGCATTGCGCAAGCAGCGCCATCTGTGCGGCGCTGAACTTTTTGTTGCCGACGCCGGGCGATACGCCCACCTCGAAGAGCGGCGGCTTGCTGCCTGGCGCGGGCGCCGTGCGCTCCAGGGCCTGCGGCGCAGCGGCTCCAGGCCCGGCGTCCAGCCAGCGGCTGGCTGCTTCGCCCGCGAGGGCCCCGCCTGCCGCGAGCCGACCGAGCGCCTCCGCGGCCAGCTCGGCTGCGCCGATGGACGCGGCTGCGGCGGCTGCGTGCGTCGCGGCAACCGCCGGCGCAGGCCGCTCGGCGACGAGCACGGCAGTGGCTCCGCCGGCATCGCTGCCCGCCGGGCTCGTCGCCGGTCCCGCAGGCGCTGCGCCGGCCGCGCTTTGGCCCGCTGCCGTACCGCTCGCGGCAGCACGGGCCTCCATCGCGCCGAGCGACCATGGCTCGGCTTCCGTGCGCAGCCGCTCATGCGGCCGGAGCGGCTGTTCCGTCGCGTTCAGCGTGTATTTCCGCTGATAGCCGCGCGGGGTCACCATGAGGCCTTCGTACATCATGGTGGACGAATTGCCGATGATCACGGTCGTCAGCATGCCGATGTCATGGTTCAGCATATCCTCCAGCGTGGTGATGACCACATGCTGGCGGTCGCGGTACGCGCTTTTGACCAGCCCGACAGGGGTCTTGGGATCACGGTAACGCAGCAGAATCTCCTGCGTTTCTACGATCTGGCGGGTCCGCCTGCCGCTCCGCGGATTGTACAATGCAATGACGAAATCAGCGGAAGCCGCGGCCTCAACCCGGCGCTTAATGGTGTCCCACGGGGTCAGATGGTCGCTCAAACTGATCGTGCAAGCATCGTGCATGACAGGCGCTCCCAGCAAGGAAGCGCAGGACTGGATCGCCGAAACGCCCGGAACCACCTCCACTTCCACGCCGCTGTCCGGCTTCCATCCGCGCTCCATCAACACTTCGTATACGAGGCCGGCCATACCGTATACGCCCGCGTCGCCGCTGGAAATCACGGCCACGATTTTTCCCGCTTCCGCCTGTCTTACCGCTTCCTGCGCACGGCTGACTTCCTCGGTCATGCCCGTACGTACGATTTCCTGTCCGGTCAGCAGCGGCCGAATCAGGTCGACGTACGTGTTGTAGCCGATAATGACCTCGCTCTCTCTCAGTGCCTCAAGCGCCCGGTGGGTAATATGCTCCATGGCCCCTGGACCGAATCCGATAACAAGCAGCTTGCCTAGTCCTTGCATCTGTTTCTCCTCCTCCGATAACCTGTCCGACTTAAACAGTGAAGAAGGACGGCTAAGCCGGCCTTCTTCGCGCCTTATCGCATATTCAAAACTCTGAGAACGCCAATAAATCCCGTCCGCAATGCGGACGGGATACGAATGTACGTATGCTCAAGAACACAGCATCATTCCGTGGAAGAATGATCCTGCTGATGCATGGCCCGGAAGGGTCTGCCGGACGGACCTATGGTCCGCCCTTTTCCTGATCGTTCGTACACCGCTCCTTTCCGCGAAGGGTCCGGTGACACATTCAAGGTAGGTCTCCTGGCTCTGGTTCATCAGCTTCCTTTTCGTCTTCCCCGGTGAATCCGAGTGACTTATCAGCAGCAGCTCCAACGTCTGCGCAACCGATATTATTGAAAGGAGCCTCCCCATTACAGTGGCGGGACCGCTCGGGATTTGCACCCGATTCCCTGTTACCTCTTGCCTGAAAGCAAGAGCACCTTGTCTGTTTTCATGTGATGATATTGTCTTCATCATACCATCCGTCAGGAAATGATGTCCATGCCCATGAAGGCCTGCATTCATTTAATTTTCCCGCCCGGACGCAATCCTTTGCCTGCGAAACTAAAAAGGCCCTGATCCATGTATGGATCAAGGCCTCTTCTTATTAGCTTTTCCATTCCTCTTCGGTTGACCAAAACCCGCACATCAGCATAGCGAAGGACTGCTCTCAGCCTTTTCGCCTTTTTATACCGTGCATCCTTTAAGCCTGATCTACCTTCAAAGCGGCGTAATAACGGCCCAGCTCCACGATGAGCGCCCCCATCTTTTCTTCCTCGGGGACAACGCGAACCTCGATGCCTTCCTCGCGCATGGCATTTGCCGTTACTTTGCCCACCGAAGCGGCCACCACGCCCTGCCTGAACGCCTCCTGCATCTGTTCCAGCTTGCCTTGCGAAGCTGCGTATTCCGTCAAAAAACGCACCTGCGGGCCGCTTGTAAAAGCAACGGCGTCAACCTCGTTCGCGATGATTTCGTTCAACAGCTGCGCCAGCTCCGCTTCTTCCGGCGGCACATGCCGATAAGGCAGCACCTGCCGCACCTGGGCGCCTTGCTGCTCCAGCCAACTCACCAGTTTCGGTGCCGTTTCGCCATGGAGCTGCAGCATCACTTTTTTCCCGGCAAGATCATGGGCAGCAAACTCGCGGATCAACCCTTCCGTGCTGCCATCATCGTCCCGAACGATGGGTGAAAGCCTGCGCTTGCGCAGTGCATTCACCGTTTTGTATCCTCTCGCCGCAATCGACGAAGCCGCAAGTACATCAAGCAGCGCTCCGGCAAGCTCCATATCCTCTGCCATATCAAAAATGGCATCGAGCCCCATGCCCGTCGTCAGCACCGCCCAGTCCGGCGGATTGGAAATCCAGGAGACCAGTCCGTCCCGAATGCTCCGGTCATCCAGAAACACCGTTCCCTGTGCAGGCCGTACCAGCGGAATTCCGCCCATTTTTTCAACCAGCAGGGACATCTCCCTCGACTTGCGCGGTCCCGTCAGAGCCACGCGTATGCCTGCCAAATGTTGCGCCATATCGTTCCCCCCAGTTGGATTCTGCCGAAAGTTCATCAGTCTGACTTCAGTATACAGGCAGAGCCCATGCAGGGGAACCTTGAATACCCTTTATTTTCGGGGTTTTCCTATAACGATTTTTTATAAAATCCATAAACCATGCACCTTCTTAAGAAGGTTGAAGTTTTCCGCCCTGCGGGCCGCTTCGCTTTCTTTCATCCTCCTGCCCGGATTTCTCCGCATGCTGCTCATGCTTGCCTGCCCGTTTCTTTTTGGGTCGAAGAAACAGAAACAACAGGATCGGAATCAAGACCTCAAACACTATGGCGATCCATGTCCATTCCCGCGTAAACCGGTAAAGCTGGACGGCGTTCCGGAAAAACCAAAACGCGCAAACAAACCCGAGCAGCGCAATCGGTCCGGTCAGCACTTTGCCGGATACCTTCGGAATCATCCGTTTGAGCCCCCAACATACAAAATACAGATCAAACGCGATTTTGGTAACCATGGCAGGCAGGGTCGCCGCGGCCAATGGCAAGTCAAACCGGTCCAGAAACTCGCTGATCTGCAATTGCCGTGCCAATTCGTAAGAAGGATACACCAACCGTGAGGCAATTTCCACGCCGATGGACGCAATCGTTTCAATAAGGATCAACATCATCAGCAAAACGGCCCATAACATTCCCCGAAAAGCAGGCTTGAATTTAAAGTCACTGCCTTTCATGACAAAGGGGAGCGCAACCATCTCGCCAAAAAAGGAAAAGATGTACCAAGTGCCTCTCCCCACGCCTGCCGCATCAACGTCCAAATACGGCAGCAGATTGTTCAGGTCCACTTGCGGGGCAACCATAAACGGCACGATGACCGAATTGACCAGAAACAGCGTGACATACAGCTCTGCCATTCCGATCAGTGATCCCAAACCGCCCCTCACGATAAAAACGGCCATCACGAGGATCGTTAGTGCAATGATCGAGATCGGGGTCGTTTCCAACAACGTTATGCTGACATAATCGCCGATCAAACGCAAATCCCTTGCGAAGACAAAAAGAAAAAACAGGATGTACAGCATACCCGTAACCCTTCCCCAAAAAGGATGCCGTTCCACCAGGGATTGAAACAAGTCCTTATCGGGAAAGCGGCGCATCATCCGGCTGATCAGCCAGAAGGATATCCCCATCACGACAAATGCGGGGATATAGGACAAGTAGGCATGTTGTTTGGCATAATAGATGGCTTGTGCATGAGGCTGAATTAACGTGCCGGTCATACTCATCAACATGACAAGCAGAAACAGCTGCCTCGGTTTCACTTCCTGGTTCATGGTACTCCCTCCCGTCTTCCATATGGATGCCCGTGTCGTATCCGCTTTTTAAGGCAAAGGAAGCCAGTGCTGAATAAGGTGGGCGATCCATACAGATACAAAAAACGTTTTTTTGAGCTGGATGACGTATAACCATATGCCTGTCGTAACAGCGATCAAACCATAGGAAAGCCAGCGGTTTACCGCCGCCGCTTGCCGCAGATGTTTGAAATCCATAAAAAGAACGGCGACGACCATGGCCAAATAGGTAAACAACAGCGGCTTAATCATGGATGATATCCTCCTCGACTACGCCAATCGGCTTGTTGACGATACCGACATTTTCAATGATAATGTGCGGCTCGACCTCAACCGTAATGTCCGGGTAGATATCTCTCCATCGGTCTTTGAGCTTGTCCCATTCTTTCGGATATTTACGATAGATCGCACGGCCCACCCCCAAAATATCGGCCCGATATTTTTTTTGAAGCAGCTGCACGCCTTCTTCAATATCCGCTTTCACTTTTTGATGGATCGCTTTATTTAAACTCATGATCTCGTTTTCCCTAAGATCACCGTAATTGGACTCGTTGTCCACGATGACGCCCTTTGCATACATTTGAATCTTAACGCTGACCTTTCCGTTGACCACATGGGGCCGCAAGGAAGAATTATTCTCGTTTAACTTGATGAAAATATCCCCCTTCCCGCGTGGCGCCTTAACCATGATCTCGGGTTCGTTGGCCTCGCCCATGGCCAAAATAAGCGCGTCTGCCGGAGCTTTGTCTATCATGCCTACCAGTTTATCCTTAATAAATATGGCAATTCCGTCCAGCTTGATGTTTGTTTTTACATTCTTCCAATTTTCAGGGACATTCTCAGTCACGGAAGCGACTGGCAGAAACGGATCGATCCCCTCGGCCAAAATGGAGTCGATAAACGTTTTGAGCGAACGCGGGTGCCGCATGTTCAGCAGACACAGCTCCCGTACCATTTCGGAAGGGAACTTTTCGATAGGGGCATCGGCATCCAGCACTTTATAAGCCGGCCCCCTCGTTACGATCGGCAAGGCCGAGAAACGGTTTAATGGATAACGGGTCAGCAAATCAAGCATGGGGGCAACCCCTTCCTTGGCAAGCTCCTCGCCGATCAGCAATGTACGGCGGTGCGCATAGTACAGCCGTCTGGAAAGTGACTTCTGGCCTTCAAGCGACGTTCCGCGCAGCGTTTTGGCCGTATTGGACAGCATGAACCAGGACTTGTCCCCGCTGGTGCCGCCTCCTCCCCCTTCGCTTCCCGTGGAACCGGCCTGGCCCGGAAGCGCAATCTGCAGGCTTGACCGATAGTTGTTATCCTCCCTGTCAATGGCTATGCCGATGACAAAAGCGATGTCGTTGATTTCCTCGCGATCCCAGCATCCCGAGAGGACAACGGTGAGCAGGAGCAACATCGCCATGGCACGCCGCTTATGCAAATTCAGCATGATCTCACCATCCTTCCTCCGACTCCGGCGACCCGTTGATATTTGGATTCATGCGCCTCTGATCGACATCAACCTTGGAAGGGCGACGAACCATTTTCCACCACGGCACACGCATCACGATATCCTTCGTATCCGATTTATGGTATGGGCTCAATCCGGACAAATACGGAACGCCAAAGGAGGTCATCTGCGTCAGATGCACGGAAATCAGCACAAGCCCGATAACGATGCCATATAGACCCAGCATACCTGCCAGCAGCATGATCGGAAACCGCAGCAAACGCACCGTGATCGCAAAGTTGAACCGGGGAATCGTAAATGACGCGATACCTGTCATCGATACGATAATGACCATGGGCGCAGACACAATGCCGGCCTGAACCGCAGCCTGCCCGATCACGAGCGCGCCCAGGATGCTGACGGCCTGTCCCACCGTTTTGGGCAGCCTGACCCCCGCTTCGCGCAATGCTTCGAAGGATAGTTCCATAATTAGCGCCTCCACCAGTGCAGGAAAAGGAATGGCTTCCCGGGCAGCGGCGATGCTCAGAATGAGCGTGGTCGGCAGCATGTCCTGGTGAAACGTCGTGATCGCGATATACAGCGCCGGAAGGAAAAGCGCAATGGCCACGAAAAGGAATCGGATCCAGCGGATAAGATTCGAAATGAAGAAGCGTTCGTAATAATCCTCGCTGGCCTGAAGCATCTGCCACATCGTGACCGGCGCGATGAGCGCAAACGGCGTTCCGTCCACAAAGATGGCAAATCTCCCCTCCAACAGATTGCCGGCAACCGTGTCCGGACGCTCGGTATAGTGCATTTGCGGGAACGGAGAAAAGGGATGATCCTCGATCAGTTCTTCGATATATCCGCTTTCGAGGATGCCATCGATTTTGATTTTGTTTAACCTTTCCTTCACATCCTTGATCAGCTTGGGATCGGCAATGCCTTCCAAATAGGTCAGCACCACATTGGTTTTCGTTTCGGTGCCCATCGTCATGCTCAGCATTTTCAGCGAGGATGTTTTTAATTTGAAACGAAGCAAGGCCGTGTTCACGCGAAGCGTCTCCGTGAACCCTTCCCTCGGTCCCCTGATGACGGACTCCGTCTGCGGTTCTTCAACGCCGCGGCGAACGCCCCCCTTTACATTGAACAACCAGCCTTCCTTGCTGCCGTCCACAAGCAGCAACACCGATGACTCCAGAAGCCCGTCAGTGGCTTCCGCCCAGGAATCTACCTTTTTGATCTGGGTCAATGCGACTCGCGTGTCGTCCAGAGGCGCTTCCGGCTCATTGGTCCGATCTTCCACCAAGCCTCGAATGAGCGGACGCAGCATATGTTCCTGAATGTCCGAGGAATTGACGATGCCCTCGATGTATACCAGCAATCCTTGCACGTCGGGCGAAATCATGACGTTTCGGAAGACCACGTCCGAGGCATCCGAAAAGATCTCTTTAAGCGCCTCCAGATGGCTCTCATGGGTCGCACCGATGGGCTGCCGGACAAAAGGCGGGGCGGGCAATCCCAATGGAATGTGTTTTTTATTTTGAGAATTGGGGAAAGAAGGTCCTCCCTCCGTTTTGTTTCCAGCCATGTACCGTCCCTCCGTTCTCGAATCTATACACGGTAGCTTGTGCCAGCATAAACGGAATTATGTGTCAATTTTCAAAATGGTGAAATAACAATGCGGTCCATAGGATGTGAACTACAGAAGAACAAATAAAAGGCCACCCGAGTTTGTGTACTCGGATGACCTCTATGTAAAAACGGTGTAAAGGAAACCTTAATGGGTGGGTCTAAGACAATGGACTCATTGCACGTTGGCATCCACTTCCTTGATCATCTCTTGCATAGATTCGAGCCCGCCGCCGGACAGATACCAGTAGTTTGGATCAAGGTATACGATATGACCTTCCTTGAAAGCATTTGTGTTTTTCACCAGATCGTTCTCGATGACCTGCTTGGCCGGAACGGCTTCTCCCTGGCCGGAAACGACCGCGCTGCGATCCACGACAAACAAATAATCCGGATTTTTCTCCATCACGTATTCAAAGGAAACGCTCTGTCCGTGCGTGGACACCTCAATATTTTCATCGGCAGGTTTGAAGCCGAAGACGTCATGAATTACGCCGAACCGGGAACCGGCTCCATATGCGCTCAATTTACCTTCGTTCGTCAGTACGACCAGCGCGTTTTTGCCTGAAGCCTTCACTTTATCGTTCAGCGCTTTAATCGAGGCTTCGATGGAGGAGATGGCTTCTTCAGCCTCTTTTTCCTTGCCGAAAATTTGACCAAGCGTCGTTACGTTCCCTTTCAGGCTGTTCATGTAATCGGCATTGTCCACGGCCATGTAGATGGTAGGGGCAATGTCGCTCAATTCCTCATACGAATCCTGCAAACGCCCCGAAATGATGATCAGGTCCGGTTTCAAGGCATTGACCGCCTCAAAGTCGGCCTCTTTCAGCCCGCCCACGTTGGCGTATTTGCTCTCATCGTTATATTTGGACAGATACGGGGGAACGCCCTCCTGGGGAACGCCCGCAACTTCAACGCCCAATTGGTCGAGGGAATCGAGAACTCCGTAATCGAAGACAACGACCTTTTGCGGATTTTTTTTCACGGTCGTCTCGCCCAGCATATGTTTGACCACGATCTCTCCATCCGTTTCAGCAGGTGTCGAAGCCTGGGTTTCCGTCCCGGACGCATTCCCCTGTCCCGCATTCTCGGCTGATTTCGCTCCACCACATGCCGCCATCACAACAGACAGCGCAAGCAACAACGTGAATAACCATACTTTTTTCATTCGTGAACACCTCTCGCCTTTCATTGTGAATTATGAAAAATAAACGCAAATTTTACGTCCGTCAATCCATTGCACGGGAATGTGCATATCGTAAACCTCTCTCAACACTTCTGTGTCAATGATGTCTTCGGTCCTGCCCTCCTGCACAACTCGCCCATCCTTAAGCGCGACGATATGATCCGAATAACAGGAAGCAAAGTTGATGTCGTGAATGACAATGACGACCGTTTTGCCCAGTTCATCGACCATCCTGCGAAGCACCTTCATAATTTGCACGGAGTGCTTCATGTCCAGATTGTTGAGCGGTTCATCCAGCAGCACGTATTCCGTGTTCTGAGCGATGACCATCGCAATGTAAGCACGCTGCCGCTGGCCGCCGCTCAGTTCATCCAGATACTTTTTCTGAAACGGCCCCAAATCCATATAATTGATCGCTTCCTGAATATGCAGCCTGTCTTCTGGCGTAAGCCTCCCTTGCGAGTACGGAAAGCGTCCAAAAGCAACCAGATCTTCTACGGTCAGCCGGATATTGATATGGTTGGATTGCTTCAGCACCGATATTTTTTTGGAAAGCTCCTTGCTTTTCCAGGTCCCGAGCTCGCGCCCCTCAATAAGCACCTGGCCGGAATCCTTCTCAATCAATCTCGTAATCATGGATAACAGCGTGCTTTTCCCCGCACCATTCGGGCCGATGAACGAAGTGATCTTGCCTTTGGCGATGTTTATGGAGACATCATCCACTACCCGGACTCCGCCGTATTGTTTTGTGACATTTCTGACTTCTATCACGACTTATTCTCCTTTAGCAGCAAATAGATGAAATAGACACCGCCGATAAAATTGATAATGACGCTCACTGTAGTGGCAAAGGTAAATACTCTTTCAACGATCAGCTGCCCGCCGACCAACGCTACGATCGAGATCATCACGGAGCCCCACAGCAGCACGATATGCCTATGGGTTCTGAATACTTGATGGGCCACGTTCGCCACAAGCAGGCCCAGGAACATGATCGGACCGACAAGCGCGGTAGAGATGGATACCAGCACCATGACAACCAGCAGCAGACGTTTGACGATCCGAGCATAGTCCACGCCCAAGTTCACTGCATGATCTTTGCCGAGCGACAAGACGTCGAGGTATTTGTTGAATCGTCTAGCATAAAGTAGAATCAGCACGATCGCCGCCATGGAAATGATCAGCAGATCGGTATTGACGTTATTGAAGCTGGCAAACATTTTGCCCTGCAGCACCAAAAACTCATTGGGATCGATCAAGACTTCCATGAATGTGGACATGCTCTGAAACAACGTGCCGAGAATCAAACCTACCAACAGCAGCAGGTAGATGTTTCGCCCTCTCTCCCTGCGGAACATGAACTGATGCAGCAGCAGGGAGAACAGCACCATCAGTGCAACCGATACGGCAAAGTTGATATTTTGGTTGATGAAGCTGATATGTGCACTGCCAAACACAAATACCGCAAAGGTTTGGAACAGCATATACAGCGAGTCCAGGCCCATAATGCCCGGCGTAAGAATGCGATTGTTCGTGATCGTCTGAAAGATGACCGTGGAGTAGGCAATGCACGCCCCGGTGAGCGCGATCGCCAATATTTTTTTCCCTCTCCGAGGCAAGATGTAATCCCAGTTCCCGCCTGCCTGGATGGTCATAAACACCGCAACCAGAATGACTGCTGCCGCGACCAGCAAAATAAACTTCCACGTGTTAGCCGTAAATTTCATGTTCATGATGCATACGCCTTTCTTCGAAGCAGCAAATACAGGAACAATACGCTGCCGACCACGCCTACCGTCAGACTGATGGACAGCTGATACGGATAAATGACGAGTTGTCCCAGAATGTCGCAGACCAGCACAAAAATGGCGCCAAGCACCGCCGTATGCGGCAAAGTACTGCGGAGATTGTCCCCCTTGTACAGGGTGACGATGTTCGGCACGACCAGCCCCAAAAACGGAATCGTTCCTACCGTGATGATCACGACAGCCGACACCATCGCAACCAGAATGAGTCCGATATTCACAACTCTCCGATAAGCAAGCCCCAGATTGGTGGCGAAATCTTCTCCCATGCCCGCCAGCGTAAACCGGTTGGCAAACAGGTAGACGATCACCAGCAGCGGGATGCTGATATAAATCAACTCATACCGGCCTTTCATGATGGTCGAGAAATCTCCCTGCAGCCAAGAGGAGATATTCTGGATGAGATCATTTTTATAAGCAAAAAACGTCGTGATCGAGCTCATGATATTCCCGAACATCAGGCCCAGAAGCGCAATGTAGACGGTATCCTTGAATTTGACCCGCTCCAGAATACGCATGAAAATGAAGGTGCCCGCCAAGGCAAAAACAAAGGCCACCAACATTTTTTGCAAAGGAGAAGCGCCCGGGAACCACATCAACGTGACGAGAATGCCGAGCCGTGCCGAATCCATCGTTCCCGCCGTCGTAGGCGAGACGAACCGGTTCCGTGTGAGCTGCTGCATAATCAGTCCGATGACGCTCATGCTGACCCCGGCGACAAGGATGCTGATCAGGCGCGGAATCCGACTGACCTGCAGCACTTGCAGCTGTACAGCATTCAGGTCAAATAAATCCCAAGGCGCAATATCTGAATTGCCGATAAATATGTACGCGAAAGACAAAACCAGCAGTATGACCAGCATGTACCTCAACTTCATCTCTCTTACAGACCCCTCGCTTATAGCCGTAAAACGGAAGTACCCCTTCTTGCAGCCAATTTTCATCTGTTTGATTCTTATGATAATGATATTCATTATCGACATTGTCCATTATATTAGTTTTTATTAAATTGATTGTCAACCCACTTCATCGTCCTGAACAGGTTGGAAATTGCGCAAAAAAAAGAAAACAACCTGCCGAAGCAGGTTGTTTTCTGCCATATCCTGTACGTTTCACTCCATATACGCTTCAAACTAAAACATCAACGGTGTCCTGAACCGGACTGCCTTGAGAAAAGCTGGTCCAGCGCAAGAAATCGGCTGCCTGTGAATAACAAGGCAAGCGAACTTGCCAGCAGCGTATATTCCAGCTCCGTTCCGCCCAGAAACGGCGCATCCGCCTTGGCCATGATCAATGCTCCGGCCGTTACGGCAATGAACAGCGCAGCAAATACGCGGGTGCCCAGGCCTAGAATCACGGCTGCTCCGCCTGCGAGTTCAATGATGGCCACAACGGAGGCAAGGTATCCAGGAACGCCAAGACTTTCGAAGAAGCCTACCGTATTGCTGATGCCGCCTTCGAACTTGCTCCAGCCATGCAATGCAAAGACCGCTCCTATGGCAATCCTCAGAAAAAACAATCCGATTTCCACACTTCTACTATTCAAGTTTCATCTTCCTCCTTCCATTCGGGTGGGCTGAACCGGAAATGGTCAGCCAATCGACCACACAAACAGGACAGATAACATAAGAATGGCGGTCGCGGACACCAGTACCGCAAATCGCGGCAGCGTTAGCGCAACCTCCAGTTCGGGATTGAGCAGCCTCGAAATTCGAACGTTCACCGATACATCGGCAAACGACGATTGTACCGACATGTCTCTGACTCGCCATGACTCGGGACAGGCACGTATCAATTTGAGCAGCGCGCTCCCAATGCCGGCAACGTTCCCTGTGCGCCTGATCGCTTCGTTATCCGCCAGTATTTCCCGGACGATGCCGTAATGTTTCGCGACATGCTTCAAAACGGGAAGATAAGGCATCATGCTGGCAAATACGGTCAGCAGCGTCGTTTTAAGCGGGTCGCGATGCCAGAGATGATGAAGCTCATGATAAACGACTGCCTCCTCTTCATCGTTATCCAGCATGTTCAGAAGGCCTGTCGACAAAACGATGCGCGGCCTCCACAGCCCGATAGTGAACGCGAGCGGAGCCTTTTCGGCCACTACGATAAATCCGGTCTGCCCCACATGTTCGTATTTGGTTTGCAGGCTGCGTGACCATCCTTTATCCTCGATCCTCCACAACCTTTTCATCGCTGCCCGTGTCTTCATCAACCGATGAACCAAAAGCCACCCCGTGCCCGCAAATGTTATGATCGCCAATCCGACGAGCACATGGCCCACCCATGTCCAACCCATTCGGCTCATCCAATGATTGCACAGCCAGAGCAGGTTAAACGGCATGTCCCATCCAAACATTTTGTACAGCAGGTACATCGACATCTGAAGGAACACAAGCAGTGGAATGCCGAGCCCAACGGCGAACAGCAGCTTCGAACGCGCCGCCCACATGTCAGTTGTTCTCCTTTTTCCACTCTTTGATCTTCTGTTCCAGCCGTTCGATCAAGCTTGCATCCACATCCTCCAACGCATCCAGCATATGGTTTACGGCCAAGGCCCCGAACTCGTCGACCAGTTCATGCGAAAGCTCCTTCGATTGGTCATTCATGAACTGTTCCTTGCTCTGCACCGGATGGTACAGCGAAGTTCTGCCTTTCTGCGATTTGCTGAGCAATCCCTTGTCCACAAGCCGGTTCATCACCGTCATGACCGTGTTGAAGTTGACGTCCCGATCCTGTTCAAGCGCCGTTTGCACCTCACGGATACTGCTGCCAGGGCGACTCCACAGCACATCCATGATTTTGGCCTCCAGTGGACCAAAGAAACGATTCAATCCACGTTCTCCCACTTTGAAATTGAGTATTTTCATGATCCGACACCCCTCACACTACCCATTGTAGTTTCGTATAGCAGGAAGTCAACCTTTATATCACGAGTTCGTTGTGATTATTTTGAAAAATGTAGTAATTCCTTCCATTCCTCTGGCGCAAAAAATACGGCGCTCAGTTCGTAAGATCAAAAAAAGCAAATGCCGCCTTTTAAAGCGGCATTTGCTTCATTCCATCCCCTTTAGGGATCGTGATCATTACAGGTAGGCTCGATTAATCTTGTTGCCCTGTAGGCATATGTGCGGAAATATCTACGCCAAGCCCATGGGCAAGTCGACCACCCAATTGCGCGTCCGCCCGGAAGAAATGACACAGTGCACGCATCTGGATCTGCACAGGAACTCCCTTAAGGTCATTTACAAGATTGCTCAAGAGATTCTGTTGCTCTTGTGGCGTATACGAACGGAACAGCTCGCCAGCTTGTGTGTAATCATCCGTCTTTTCAATCCGTTCCCGAGTCACGTTCCCTTGCAGCGGCGCCTCGCTATCCCGATACGCCGGATCTTCCTTCGGAGTATCTTCATAGCTGTTCGGCTCGTAGTTTACCGGAGACGGGTTCTGGTTCACGTTCATCAGACCGTCGCGCTGGTAATTGCGAACCGGTGCGTAAGGGCAATTCACCGGAATTTGCATATAATTCGGTCCCAATCTGTGCCGCTGCGTATCCGGATAAGAAAACAGGCGGCCCTGCAGCAATTTGTCTTCGGAAGGTTCGATTCCCGGAACCACCACGCTTGGAGAAAATGCAGCCTGCTCCACTTCGGCAAAGAAATTTTGCGGATTGCGATTCAAGGTCATCGTTCCTACGGGACGGAACGGAATGACATCCTCCGGCCATGTTTTAGTCGGGTCCAACGGGTCAAAGGCGAAATCGTCCATCTGCTCCGGCGTCAACAGCTGCACCATGAGCCTCCACTGAGGGAAGTCGCCATTTTTGATGTGATCGTACAGGTCGCGGGTCGCATGGTTGAAATCCTGCCCCTGCACTTGCGCGGCCTCTTCACGGGAGAACGTGCGAACGCCTTGCAACGACTCCCATTTGTATTTGACATAATGAACCTTGCCCTCTGCGTTGATCCATTTGAAGGCATGCACGCTGAATCCGTCCATTTGCCGGTAGTTGGCCGGCGTGCCGAGATCGGAGAATAACCAGGTAAGCATATGCGTGGATTCGGGCGATAGCGTCATGAAGTCCCAATACCGGGACGGGTCCTGGATGTTCGTATCCGGGGCCGGCTTAAGCGAATGGACCATATCGGGGAACTTTATCGCATCCCGGATGAAGAACACCGGCAAGTGATTGCCCACGATGTCGTAGTTCCCTTCCTTCGTATACAACTTTACGGCAAAACCGCGCGGGTCACGCGCCGTCTCCGGCGAACCCGTGCCATGGATGACCGTGGAGAAACGAACCAGCACCGGTGTCTCGGTACCCGGCTCCTGCAGGAAATCCGCCTTCGTGAATTCCTTCATGCTCTCTTCCAGCCTGAATACGCCATGGGCTCCTGCACCTCTGGCATGCACGACGCGTTCCGGAATCCGCTCCCGGTCAAAGTGAGCAATTTTCTCGATCAGGTGGTAATCCTCCAATAATGTGGGGCCCCTTCTCCCTGCGGTGCGCGAGTTTTGGTTGTCTCCTACCGGTGCGCCTTGGTTGGTGGTCAAACGTTCTGTCATATCATGCTCCTCCTTATTCAGTCATTATCATGTGGGGTATGCCACGCCATGGGTGTATATCAAATTCATATGCAAATGGGTCGCATTTGAATGTACATTTAGACTAGATCTAACTGTTAAATCGATTCTAACATGTACCCTATCGGCTTGCATGAGATTCGCATGAGTTTACGATGAGATTTGGGCGTTCTTCATGAATGAAACATGAGCATGGATATGGGCAAAAAAAAGAGCGGACTAATCCGCCAGGCGGTAGCCCACTCCTCTTACCGTTACGATATATTGCGGGGAAGCCGCGTTATCCCCCAGCTTTTTGCGCAAGCTTTTGATATGCACATCCACCACGTTGCTTCCTCCGGTAAAGTCCGTTTCCCAAATGTCGCTGAGCATTTCCTCGCGAGAGATGACCGCGCCTTTGGCATCGATGAGCTTCACCAGCAAATCGTACTCCGTTTTCGTCAAATGAATGCGGGTGTTATCCCGCTGCACGCTCATCTTCTCTCGATCCAGCCATAAATCCTTGAAGCCGATGCGATGATCCTCCTCCGGCAAAAACGCGCGTTTGGGCAATACCGGACTATTGCCGATCATGCGCTGTACGCGGTAAAGCGCCTCCTGCGGACGGGCCGGCCAGACCAGCAATTCCTCCTGCAGCATTGGCCCGCTGGCGTTGCCGATCATATTTTCCCCAACCAGGTACAAACAAGGCGTAACATGTTCCGCCTCGCGGTTCAAGCGGCTGCTGATGCCGGCAAAAGCATCGATGGTTCCAGCCACGGACAGATCGTAGATCAACAGGTCAAATACAAGACGTTCGTGCAGATCCGGTTCCCACCGGTGAAATACCAGCACATCAAAGCAGCTGTCGGTCAGTGCTTTGACGAGTTCATGCACCTGGCCCGGCATCGGGCTAATCAGAATGACGCGCCGCGTAACGGGGCATGCCTCTACCATAGGCACTTGTTCGGACAAAGCCGGCTTGACCCGCAGCGGCAAACGGCGACCGGACAGCTTTATTTTCACTTGCCCCGTTTGTTCCTGCATTCTTCGCAGACACCTCCAAAGACCACGTGAGCATGGTCGATTGCATACCCGGTTTCGTCGGCCACCTGCTTCAACCATTCGGGTGGAACCACGGTCATGACTTCATCCACTTTGCCGCACATTTCGCACATAATATGTTGGTGGTCATCCATCCGGGCATCGTAGCGGCTTGCCGCTTCTCCCAGCTTCAGCTCGCGAATCAGTTCCTTCTCGGTCAAATACCGCAGCGAGTTATACACCGTGCCGTAAGCAAGGTTATATCCCTGCTCCACCAATCGGTTCATGACGTCCGCCGCAGTCGGATGATCTTCCGAGTGGCGAACCACATCGTAAACAGCCTGTCGTTGTATCGTCAAATTTAACGTTCTCACAGCCATTCTCCTTTACTCTATCCATTCAAACCGCCCAAAGTTCACATAACTTCAAGCGGCCATTATATTGTTTTGAATCATCATAATCAATTTCAATTTAGATTAAGTATAAATCTTTATATACAAAAAAGTCAACAAAGCCTACGTTTTCGGTAATCCCTGCCCTTTTTCAACGTTTTTCACCACCATCCGCCTCTATATCGCGGGATAATATGGTTCGCCACCAGCCCTTTTTTCATATAGAATAAAAGAATGTGCGCTGAGAGGAGGAGAGTTTGTTGATAAGCACTTTTTTCGTAAATGTCTGTGTCATGATCACCTTTATGTACATATCGGGAATCCTTGCTAAATTTTATGGTATTCGCATTTCCGAGCCTTCGATCCGTACCCAGCTCATCGGAGGCCTATTGTTCGGAATCTATGGCACGGTGCTTATGAACTACTCTTTCCCTTTGAACGAAACGACCATCGTTGATCTGCGCCATCTTGCCGTCGTTACCGCTGCCGTATATGTCGGCGGCATGGCTTCAGTTGTGTCCGGGCTTGTCATTGCCTTGCTGCGCATCGTCTTGTTTGGCGTGTCCTCTTCTGCCATCGACTCGGCTTTTGTCTTGACGATCATCGGACTGACGGGCGTATATTTCCATTATGCCTCCTGGGCCAGATTAACCAAAATCATAACCATGAACCTGCTGGGCATGTCGCTCATCTTTATTATCCTGATCATGAACACGTCAAGCATGAATTCGTTGATGAAAGTGTATCCGCTGCAGATGGCCATCTCCTTTATCGGGGGATTGTTCATTTATGTCATCGCGGAATTTATCAATAAATCGAATGAACTGCTGTTCCAATTGGAACGGCGGGCCTCCACGGACCATCTGACCAACCTGGGCAACCGCAGGCAGTTCGAAAAATCGCTGGAACTCCAGCTTCAGCAAGCCAGGCAGCATAACCAATATCTCTCGCTTCTCGCCATCGACATCGACCGTTTCAAAAAAATAAACGACAGCTACGGCCATAGTTCAGGGGACGCCGTATTGAAGCAAATCGGGCAATTGCTCCTGAACCAGGCGAGGCCGACCGACCTCGTTTCACGAAACGGCGGCGAGGAATTCGCCGTATTGTTGATAGACTGCAATGCACATCAGGCCATGGCCATTGCAGAGCGCATCAGGCATGCCGTCGAAAAATACGTATTCGCCCTGCCTGACGGCAGCACCGTTCGCCTCACCGTGTCCATAGGCGTTGCCGTCTTTCCGGATCATTGCGACGAATACGATGACAACGACCTCTTCGAACACGCGGACCGTGCATTGTATGAGGCCAAAAATACCGGCCGGAACAGAGTATGCTCCATTCCGAAGCCGATCGAACTGCAAACCGGCGAGTGCTGACCCGCCCGAAACAAATATGAAGGGATACCCCGAGACTGGCGCTCGGGGTATCCCTTTTTCGATCGTTTAGAGGCCGATCACGCCTTTATGCGCAAATCAGGCCAAAATGCGTTCAATTTCGCCGATGATTTCCGCGTCCAGTTTGATGCCTGAAGCTGCCGCGTTTTCTTTGACCTGTTCAGGACGGCTTGCTCCCACGAGCGCGCTGGACACGTTACTTTGGCGCAAAATCCAGGCCAAGGCCAGCTGCCCCACTTTGATCTCCAGTTTGTTCGCAAGCTCGATGAGCCGATTCACTTTGGCGATCTTGTCGGCATTGATTTTGCCTTCGTCCCAACCCAGCTTCGCAGCCCGGCTGTTCTCCGGAATGTCGGATACGGATGTGTATTTGCCCGTCAGCAAGCCTTGAGCCAACGGCGAATATACTACTTGTCCGATGCCTTTGCGCTCGCCGAGCGGAATGATCTCTTTCTCAATGTAACGATCAAACATGTTGTATACAGGTTGGTTCACAACGATATGATCCAGCAGCAAACGATCTGCCGTGCCCAGCGCGGCCTCCATCTGCGCTGCCGTCCACTGGCTGACGCCCACGTACAGCACTTTGCCATGACGCACGAGATCATCGAGTGCACGCAGCGTTTCTTCGATCGGCGTCTCCTCGTGATAGCGGTGGCAATAATATATATCTACATATTCAGTTCCTAACCGTTTCAGGCTGGCCTCGCACTGCTCCATGATGTGCTTCCGGGACAAGCCCTGGTCATTGGGGCCGTCGCCCATTTTGCCGAACACCTTGGTGGCCAGAACGTATGAATCGCGTGGACGTGCTTTTAGCGTCTGTCCAAGCAGCTCCTCTGCCGCTCCGCGCTCATACACATTCGCTGTATCGAAAAAGTTAATGCCCTCATCGAATGCGGTTTCAATGGAGCGAACCGCGTTCTCGCGTTCCACATACCCGCCATATGTCAGCCAGCTGCCAAGGCTGATCTCGCTTACTTTAAGTCCGCTTTTGCCCAGTCTGCGATATTCCATTGATTCTACATCCTCCTCATGCAATAGGTTATGGATAAAGTTCCCTTTCCATTTTACCGCACATTGCGCAAATAAACAGTCCAAAGTTGTCCATGAACCCAATAGGGTCATGTTCATAGGCGGCATCCATCTTCAAATTCGAAATTTTTTTATCCGTGCAGCGATGGGGAATACGGCTCCCGAGGGCGAGACAGTGTGATTATCCTCACACCCAAAAAGCCTATATATAGTTTATAAATAGGTAATGTTCATCTATATCTAGTATTCAACGACATAACTTTATAGATCAATGGATTATGGGAGGAATTTTGATATGAGTACGCTTGAACGCGTTGCCCCGCCGTCCCCGGACCTGCTGTCCGATCTCGGGCGGCGAATCATCGGTGCGGAGGATGCGGATACACTTCGGGAAAATGCCAACCTCAATGGCGATTCCTTCAGCGGAAAAATGAGCAGGCTCGGTTCGGAAACGGCGAAATGGCATGCCATGCGCCACGTACTGCCCCGGGAGCTGTCCGAAGCGGTGGAGAACGGCGATCTGTACGTGCACGATCTGGACCAATACGCGCTTGGAACGACGAACTGCATATTCATTCCGTTTGACCGGCTGCTCGCTTCCGGTTTCAACACGGGCAACGGCTCGGTGCGTACTCCGCAAACGATCATGTCGGCCATGGCGCTGGTTGCGATCATTTTCCAGTCCCAGCAAAACAGCCAATACGGCGGCGTCTCGGCCAACAAAATCGACTGGGACCTGGCGCCTTACGTACAGCGCTCCTTCCGCAAGCATTACCGCAAAGGACAGCGGCTGTTCGGGGAACAGGCCGCGATCGGGGACGAGCAGCTGCATCTGGATAGCGAGCAGGCACAGCGCGCCTGCCCGAAAGCCTATGCGTTCGCCTGCGAAGAAACAGAGCAGGAGACGGGACAGGCCGCCGAGTCGCTGATCCACAATCTGAACACGATGAGCAGCCGGGCCGGCGGGCAGATTCCGTTCACGTCGCTCAACTACGGGCTGTGCACGTCCGCCGAGGGCCGCCTCGTTTCCCGGTCGCTGCTGGAAGCGACCATCCGCGGGCTGGGGAACGGCGAGACGCCTGTGTTCCCGCAGCATATTTTCCAGTGCAAGCAAGGCATCAACCAGGCCGAAGGAGAGCCGAATTACGATCTGTTCCGGCTCGCGATCACCTGCTCGTCACGGCGGATGTATCCCAATTTCGTCAATGTCGATGCCTCCTTCAACTTGCCGTATTACCGGCCGGAGGACCCCGATACGATCATTGCAACCATGGGCTGCCGGACGCGCACGCTGGCCGATCGTTTCGGGCGCAACCGCCAGAGCGGCAAAGGCAACCTGTCCTTTAATACGATCAATCTCGTTAAATTGGGCATTCGCTTTGGCATTTGCCAGGGCACTCGGGCCGTCGCCGACCGCAGCGGATTCTATGAGGCGCTCGACTCCGTTATGCGCAATGCGGTTCGCGGGCTGCTGCACCGTTACCGCATTCAGACCGGCCAGCCCGCCAAAGCGTCGGACTTCATGATGCGGGAAGGCGTATGGGAAGGCGGCGAACGCCTTGCGCCGGATGAACCGGTGGCCGACCTGCTGAAGCACGGTACGTTGTCCGTCGGTTTCATCGGGCTTGCGGAATGCATGACGGCGATGTATGGCCGCCATCATGGACAGGACCCGAGCATCCACCAGGAAGCGCTGAACGTCATCCGCACGATGCGGGAGTTCTGTGATCGCATGAGCGACGCCCATAACCTGAATATTACGTTGTTCGCAACACCTGCGGAGGGCCTTTCCGGCAAATTCACCAAAATCGACCGGGCCAACTATGGCCTGATCGAAGGCATCAACGATCGCGAATACTACACCAACTCGTTCCACGTTCCGGTCTACCACGCGTTGCCGGCCTATCGCAAAATCGAACTGGAGGCCCCGTTCCATGCGTTATGCAATGCCGGAGCGATCTCCTATATCGAGTTGGACGGCAATGTACGTGCCAACACGACCGCGTTTCAACGCATCGTGCAATTTGCCCTTGCCCAGGATATCGGCTACTTCTCCATCAACCACCCGATCGACCACTGCACAGGATGCGGTTATGAGGGGGTCATCGGCGCAGTTTGCCCAGGCTGCCAGGCCCATGAGGATCAGGTACATATCCAGCGCTTGCGCCGGGTGACCGGTTACCTGACCGGGGACTATAAAGTGCGCTTCAATGCCGCGAAGCAGGCCGAGGTCCGGGATCGGGTGAAGCATAAATGAACCTGTTCGGCTATATCCCCGAATCGGTCAATGAGGGACCGGGTCTAAGGGCTGTACTGTTCATCAGCGGATGCCGCCATGCCTGCCCGGGCTGCTTCAGCCCGGACTCGTGGAGCTTTCGGGCAGGAGAGCCTTTTACGGCAGAGCGGCAGCGGCAGATTTTGCAGGAAATCGCGGACCATCCGCTGCTGGAAGGAGTTACGTTATGCGGCGGCGATCCTTTTTTCTCCGCAGCGGAATGCAGCGCATGGGTACGTGAGCTTCGTACTGTCAGGCCGGACCTTAGCGTGTGGGCGTATACCGGATTCGTCTACGATGAACTGATCGCCGACCCGGCAAGAGCCGAGCTTGCCCGGCTGTGCGATGCGATCATCGACGGCCCTTATCTGGCCGCAGAACGGGACATTTCGCTGCCTTACCGCGGCAGCCGAAATCAACGGATCATTGACGTAAAAGCCACCTTGGCCAGCAATCACATCGTTATAATGCAGACGGATGCATTGTAACGGTGTTTTTTTGTTTAATTATTGCATTGGCATAGCACCATTGATCCGCCCTGAACGAAACCAACCCCGACAGCTGAAACATTTTGGGCAAAAGACTGGTTACGCCGGAGGAACGGTAAGGACGGCAAAAAGGCAGAGCCCCTGACTGCAGGAGCTGCTGCCTTTTTGCCTCGGCATATGACGCCTTGATGATGAATAACTAAAAATTCGGTTATCGGATTTCGAAATAACTGATCCGCACACCGGCGGACAGCACAATGTATACATCGCGTTGGCCGGAAGCTCCTTGAAGCTCTGCCTTCAAGGTAGACCATTGCTGCGCTCCGCCCTTGGAAGCCTCCGCGCGTCCGGCAAGCGGGCCGTCCGGAGCATCCAGACGAACTTCGATTGCCGCATGGTCCAGCTCTGCCGATACGCGTGCTTCGAATGCGGCCGCACCGCTGCCCAGATCGGCATCTTTGAAGGCAATCCATCCCTGCTCGCCCGTAACACGTACGGCAGTGCCGCCTTCCTTGCTTTCATCGAGATCCACGCCGGCATATGCATCGTAATTTTCCGCACGGGTTGCTGCAGCCAGGTTGCGCGGAGGAATCGTTTCTCCATCCACGCTCAGATCGGCAACCAGCTGAATATCGGATGAGGATTTACCTACCATAATGGAGTAAGTCCCCGCCTCTACTACATAACGGTCCCGGGTTACATCCCAAATGGCAAGTTCCTGAACAGGCAGCGTGAAGCTGACTTTCACGGTAGCTCCAGCTTCGATATGAAGACGACGGAAGCCTTTGAGCGTTTTGAGCGGGCGTTTCACGCGCGATTGGCCGGCACGAACATACAGCTGCACCACTTCGTCGCTCGCCACGGACCCGGTATTCGTCACGTCCACCGTAACGGTTACGTTCTCTTCCGTTCCCGCACTTGCCGGGCTCAGCGCCAGGTTACTGTATTTAAACGGAGCATACGTCAAACCATGACCGAACGGATACAACACGTCTCCCTCGAAATACTGGTACGTTCTTCCGGATTGGATGATATCGTAATCTTTGATGTCGGTCAGTTGGTCGGCGGATTTCACCCACGTCATGTTCAGGCGGCCTGCCGGCGCATAGTCGCCATACAGCACGTCAGCGACGGCGTTGCCCAACTCCTGTCCGGCATGGGATGTGTACAGCACCGCTGGAATGTTCTCCTGTACCCAGTTCGAAGTGAACGGATAACTGCCCACAATGACCACGATGGTGTTTGGATTTGCCGCATGTACAGCCTCGACAAGGCGCTGCTGGGATTCTGCAAGATCGAGACCGGGACGATCAATCTCTTCCTTGCCGTTCACGAGCGGATTGTTGCCCACGAACACGATAGCCGTTTCGGCTTCTTTCGCGGCGGCGACCGCTTCCTCCAAACCGTTCACGACGATCTCTTTCTTAAACGTTTGTTCCGCACCAAACGTCTTGATTTCTTCCGACACGGCGAAGGCATCCTGGCCGCCGTTCGGCGCAGTGACCGTTTTGCCGTTCCATGTCGTGAGGCCAACGCTGCCATCCTCTTGAGGCAACAGATGGAATACCTCTTTGACGAACCAGCCGTAAACTTCGTCCGCAGAAGCGGTTACTGTCTCTTCGTCCGTGGTGAGGTATTTGCCGTTGCTCTCCGCCTGCAGCGTATAGCTGCCAAAGCCCCAATCGGTAAGCTTGAACGTTTCCGCTTGGCCGGAAGCGATGACAGGCGTTTTTTCCCCGTCTGCCAATCCTACGGCCTTGCCGTTTGCAGTCGATGTCAGCGTGATCCGGTCGTCCCCGTCTTTGTACGTAACGTTGTCGATGCCGATTTTGCCCTGGATGGCTTCAAGCGGGGATACGCTGTAAGGCATCGTTCCTGCATACCAGTCGCGGTAAACCGTTCCGCCAAGCTGTCCGATGACGGCAACCTTGCCGGACTTGGTTTTGTCCAGCGGCAGCGTGCCGTTATCGTTTTTGAGCAATACCACTTGTTCTCTTGCCGCTCTGAGCGTCAATGCTTTGGCTTGCTCGGTCATCATGGCTTCTTCGCCGATGGAAGCGTACGGATTGCCTTCGGCCGGATCGAACTCGCCCAGGCGGAAACGAACGCGGAACGTGTTGAACAACGCACGGTCGATATCTTCCATAGTCAGCAAACCTTGCTCAAGCCCTTCGCGCAGCGCTTGTTTGGACAAATCCGCATCATCGGTAATGCTGTCGATGCCTGCCTTTACGGACTCCACCGTACCCGGTGTGTGGGAATCATAGTATTTATGATCGTTCTTGATGCCCATAACGTCCCCTGCATCACTGACGATAAAACCGTCCATGCCCCATTCGCCTTTGACGATCTCGTTCACGAACGGATGGAGCAGCGCCGGCGTGCCGTTAATGGAGTTGTACGCCGTCATCATCGACTGTGCGCCGCCCTCCTTGAACGGTTTCTCAAATGCTTTCAAGTAATATTCGCGCATATTGCGCGGATCAATGCTGGAGGAACCGCTGCCGCGATCCACCTCATTGTTGTTGGCCAAAAAATGCTTCAGCGTGGCAACCGCTTTATAATACTTCGGGTGGTCTCCCTGAATCCCTTTGACTAACGCTGTCGTCAGTTCCGCCGTCAGTTCAGGGTCTTCGCCGTAAGCTTCTTCGTTGCGTCCCCAGCGCGGATCGCGTTCCATGTCGACGGTAGGCGCCCACAGCGTCAAGCCGTTTACCGCCGGGTTGCGTTTGTAAAATACGCGTGCCTCATCGCCGATCACCGAACCGATCTCTTTCATCAGGTCGGTATCCCATGTGCAGGCCAAGCCTACCGGCTGCGGGAAGGAAGTCGCTTCGCCAAGCCATGCCAAGCCGTGGGCCGCTTCTGTTCCGTGTTTGTACGCAGCGATGCCGAGGCGTTCGACGGCAGGCTGATACTGCAGCATGGATTCGATTTTCTCGTCGTCGGTGAGACGGGATACCAGGTCTTTAACCCGTACATCCAGTTCAAGCGTCGTATCCTGGAAAGGATATTTGGTCTGGTTGGTCATATCGGAAATCTCCTTTTAAATAGCCATAGTTAATCAAGCCATGATAGCGAATACATTAACAATCTCCAATGAAGCTGTTACCACTCTGTTTTTTTGGTTTATAAAAATGGAGAATACCCCCTATTTACAAGGGATATCGTCTTCCCAGCTTTATAATAACCTATTTACTAAAACGGTTTCGGTATTCCTATCATAAAACATGTTCGTTAAAAAAAACAGGGGGCGACTCCAGGAAAATGTGAACATTACCCACAGGATATCCGCTTTGATCGTTTTTTTCCTAAATCGAATGGCAATCATGAATAAATGTGAGACCAGAATCACCAAACAGGAGGAAACCGAATGAACAGCAAACAGCATCCCCCTACCAGACTGCCTGAATTTCCTAACTCGCTCTGGAGAAGCACGCATACATTCCCGACCTTTCCGACGCTTGAAGAGGATGCAACCGCAGACGTTGCGATCATCGGCGCAGGAATTGCCGGCATAACGACCGCCTATTTGTTGGCCCAGTCGGGATTGAGCGTCATTGTGCTCGAAGCAGGCAAGGTACTGGACGGGACGACGGGACATACGACCGCCAAGGTGACGGCGCAGCATGGAGTGGTCTATAACGAGCTGCTGCAGCACTTCGGACATGAACAGGCACGCATGTATTACGACGGCAATACGGAGGCCATCCGTTGGATGCGAGCCTTGGTTCAGGAGAAACAAATCGATTGCCAATGGGCTGAAGAAGATGCTTATGTGTACATTCAATCCGAGGACAATTTGAAAAAGATGGAGTTTGAGCTGACCGCCTACGACAAGCTGGGGATTTCCGGCGATTGGGTCTCCTCCCTTCCCGTATCGGTCCAATCCAGGGCCGGCATACGCATGCCGGGGCAAGCGCGCTTCGATCCGCTGGCGTACTTGCATTATTTGCTCGATGAAGCCGTGCAAAATGGCGTCCGCTTCTACGAAAAAACCACGGCAACGGACGTGGAGGAAGATGCGTCCCTGCATGTGCGGACTTACAACGGTTCGTCCGTCACCGCCCAGCATATCGTCGTGGCATCCCATTTTCCCGTATATGATCCGGGCTTTTATTTCACACGCCTGCATGCCGAGCGCTCCTATGCCATTGCAGTCGAGCCCGGGAAGCCATACCCCGGAGGCATGTACATTTCGGACGACGAACCCAGACGTTCGCTCCGTGCGGTCATGCATGAAGGCAAGGAGCTCATCGTGTTCGGGGGAGAAAACCACAAAACGGGCCAAGGCATCTGCACCTTCGGCCATTATGAAAATCTGGAACGTTTCGCGGAGGATACGTTCGGTATCGTCAGCATTCCTTTTCGCTGGTCGGCCCAGGACCTGGTCTCGATCGACAAGGTACCTTACATCGGCCCAATTACAGGGCGACATGAGCGCGTATACGTCGCTACCGGGTTTGCCAAATGGGGCATGACGACCGGTACGATGGCTGGCCATATCCTTGCCGACCGCATCACCGGACGGGACAATCCCCATGCGGCCATATTCGATCCCGCACGGTTCAAGGCCGATCCCGGATTGAAAAACATCGTGGTCGAAAATGCCAACGTCGCCAAAGAGCTGATCTCCGGCAAGGTTGGCCTGACACATGCCACCGCTGACCAGTTGGGGACTGACGAAGGATCCGTCGTCCGTCACCAAGGCAAACGCGCCGGAGCTTACAAGGATCACAGCGGCAAGCTGTTCCTTGTAGATACGACCTGTACCCACCTTGGCTGCGAGGTGGAATGGAATGAAGGTGAGCGTACATGGGATTGCCCGTGCCATGGTTCGCGATTTGATTACACCGGCAAAGTCATCGAAGGCCCTGCCACGCAGGACCTGCCCGCACTTGAAACACCGCAATAACGTTTGAATACGGCATCGGCTTTAAGGACCTGGATCGAAATCCGTCTCAGGGCGGAGGTTATCGATTCAGGTTTGCCGTATGCTGTTTTAGGGGGAACCCGCACTGCCTCTCAAAAGACGTTTACATGCGTAAAATCATGTTCCAGAGCCCATTTTAATTCACTATCTTGCATTATACAGTACCTGATGGTATCATTGTTTCTGTACTACTGAACATTACACAATAGTAAAAAAACATCGAATTCAAGGAGGGACCTGCGTGAACGTGAACATCCAGTTCAAAAAGGGAGTTCTGGAACTGTGCGTCCTGGTGCTGATTCATCGGCAGGACCGTTACGGCTACGAACTGGCACAGGCGGTCTCCAGACATATTGAAGTAGCTGAAGGCGCGTTATACCCGCTATTGCGCAGACTCGTCAACGAAGGCTACTGCACCACTTATCTGCAGGAATCGAGTGAAGGTCCGCCCCGGAAATATTATAAGCTGTCCGATGCAGGACGCGACTACATGAGGACGCTCTCGAGCGAATGGAACGAATTCGTGCGCAATGTGTCAAATCTATTGGAAGAAGGGAACCTGAATGAATAGACAACAATTTATGCAGGCGATGGAATTTCATTTAAGGCCGATGGATCCGTCGGAACGCAATGAACTGTTATCGGACTATGACCAGCATTTCGAGCAGGGGCTTCAGGAAGGAAAAGCCGAAGAAACGATCGTGTTCGAACTCGGTCAGCCCGAGGAACTCGCGCGTGAGGCGCTGGGCGACCGTTATGCGGCCGCGCCGTCAGCGCCAGGCTTTGATCATTTTGACTATCCACCCCCGCCTTACGGATCGCCGGCCCGACATCAGAGCAGCAGCGCGGCACGCACCCTTTTTACAGGCATCGGACTGATTTTTCTGAATCTCATTCTCGGCATTCCTCTCGGCGCCACCCTTTGGTCCATCTGGCTGGCTATTGCCAGCCTGTCACTGCTTATGCTGGCTCCCATCGCTGCAGCAGTCGACTTCGTTTATTTCAATCATCTGGAGATGGCCGAAATTTTCGTAGCCGTTGGCGTATGCGGCATAGGCATGTTGTTTGCGCTGGCAGCCAAATGGTTGTTCAACGGATTTGCCGCCACAACAGCCGGGTACATCCGCTGGAACCTTAAGACATGGAAAGGAGGGGCTTAATCCATGACGGTCAAAAAATGGGTTACTGCTGCGCTTGTATTCATCCTCATCGGAATCATCGGTACCTCGGTATACGGATTTCAGTTCGGAGATCAGCGGGAGGCATACTCGAAACGCTGGGAATTTCAGAACGACCAGCTGCAGCGCCTGATCCTGGATGCCCATTTTGACGGGGGTATCCGGTTTATCGAAAGCCCCGATGCAAACGGCTATATCGAAGTTAATGGAAAATGGGATCCAGCCACCGTCGAAAGCTTCAAGAAGGCTGCATTATCGAATGGGACCTTCGTTCTTTCCGATACGGAGCAGGCAAGTTTCCAATTTTTCAACCTCTACTGGGAGGATTTGAAATCAACGATGACCGTTGCCCTGCCTGCGGGACACCATTTAAACGAAGTCAAAATCAGCTCTTCCTCCAGCGATATCGAATTGCAAGGGCTAAACGCCCAAACGCTTGAGCTGGACAATACGTCAGGAAGCGTCGGCCTCAAGGACATCCATGCGCCGAACATTCGGCTCGACCTGACCTCGGGAGATATCAAGGCATCCGGGATCCAGGGCGACGTGGACGTATCCCAGACATCGGGCAGTTTGCGGATTGAAGGTTTGACCGGCGATCTGCATAGCTCCATCCAATCCGGCGACACCCGTGTAACCGATCTCCATGGGACGGCTAACGTTCAATTCACTTCAGGCAACGTCGACATTGAACAGGCGACGGCAGGGTCGATCGACGTATCGGGCCAATCCGGCGACGTCCGCATTCAGGCCGCAGCCGATTTTGCCGGCGTATACGACACTCGGGCCACCTCGGGGGACATCACCACGCCCGACTCACCAATGACGAGCAGCGACGTAATTAAGGTTCGTACGACCTCAGGTAATATCAAAATTACCCAATAAAGCTTCTCCGAATGGAATTGGGCTGGTGACGAAGCGAATTTCCGATCCTTGGGTAATATAGTATAATCAAAGGCCAGTCCAATTTTAAAGGAGGATTCCTGCATGGAATTGAAAAACAAAACAGCTATCATCACCGGCGCAGGCAAAGGCATCGGACGCGCCATCGCGGAGTCTCTAGCCAAAGAAGGCGTTCACCTCGGGCTCATCGCCCGCACGGCATCCGACCTGGAAGCTCTGCAGCAATCCTTGAGCGAGACGCATGGCGTGAAGGTCATCATCGCGGTGGCCGACATTTCCGATCGCACGCAAGCCGAGGCGGCCGTTGCTGCCATCGAAACCGAGCTTGGCGCCGTGGACATCCTGATCAACAATGCGGGCATCGCCAGCTTCGGCACGCTGCTCGATATGGATCCTGAAGAGTGGGAACGCATCCTGCACGTCAACGTGATGGGTACATACTACGTTACACGCGCAGCTTTGCCTAGCATGATCAAGCAAAGCAGCGGAAGCATCATCAATATCGCTTCCACTGCGGGCGAACGCGGCTTCGCAACAGGTTCGGCCTATTGCGCATCCAAATTCGCGCTGCTCGGCATGACCGAATCGCTGATGCAGGAAGTCCGCAAATCGAACATCCGGGTAACCGCCCTGACGCCAAGCACGGTGAATACCGAGCTGGCCAGCAATGCAGGGTTGAAAATCGGCGACGAAGACCGCATGATGCAGCCGGAGGACGTAGCCGAGCTGGCCTTGGCCACCCTCAAGCTGTCGGATCGCGTTTTCGTCAAAGCGGCCGGCATCTGGACGACCAACCCGCAATAAGCGGCAGTTCCGGTCATTTCTGGACGTTGCATTGTCGGAGGAAGAATTGCTCCCGACTTCATTTGGATAACACAAAAACCACGGGTACGCGGTACCTGTGGTTTTTGTGTTTGATGTTGATGCGTAAAATCAGCTAGAAAGAGCAGCGGGACAGTCCGCTACGTTATCAAGCATCGTTTGAAGGCCGCATATCAGCGCTTCACGCGCTCCTACCTTAATGCTCCCCGAGCCGATCCAGATCCAGTTCCTTGGACACGGCGATCAGGATCACCGCAGTCTCTGCGCCAACATTCGTGACCTCGTGCGGCACGACCGCATTCCAGCTGAACGAATCGCCCGCCTCCAGCGTTTCCCCGTCCTCTCCCTGCTCGGCACGAATCGTGCCCTGCAGCACGAGATGGCTTTCTTCCCCCGCATGTTTGCTCATCCCGGTCGAGGCTCCCGGCGGCAGCTCCACGAGGGACATGCGCATCGCTCCTTTGGCCGTCAGGTGCTGCACTTTGACTTGCCCGTCCCCCGCAGTCGTCTCTTTTCGCTCGTTTTTTCGCACCACGTTCATCCGCTGCTCGGGCGTGAGCAGCAAATACGGCAGCGGCACGTCCAGATAATCCGCAATGCTCTCAAGCGTTGCTATGGACGGCGAGGTTTTGTTGTTTTCCACGTTGCTGATGAAACCTTTGGATAACCCTGTTCCTTCGCACAGCTGCATGATCGTGATTTGCTTCTGCTTGCGGATCGTACGAATCGTTTTGCCAATATCCATGTCGCTGCTTGTTCCTCCCTACTTTCAGTGCCTGACTCGCTTACCCGTTATCCTGCTGATAGAAAACAATCCGGTTGCCGGATGGATCAATCACTTCCATTTCCCTGAGGCCCCAAGGCGTCTCCGTAATACCCGGTCTGGAATGCTTGTGCTTTTGCCGGTTCAAAGACTCGCATAATCCATCCAAATCCGTCGTTTCGATGCGCACGGCAGCTCCCGGGGTGCAATCTCCGTAATGCCCGGACAAATGAAGCACGATGCCATCCAGCGATACCTGCATGTACAACGGCAGATCCTCTTCGAAGCGATGTTCCCAATCCACCTTGAAACCTAAATACTCTACGTAGAACGATCTGGCCTGCTCCTCATCAAATATACGAAGAATGGGCACTATTCCTTTCAGCATTCGCTTCACTCCTCTGATCAAGATGGCGATACAGAGCTGGATCGAGCCAGCCGGCTTTATTATTGGCATAAGGATTAAGGATTCCCTATACGTAACATATTTTCATAATACAAAAAATATGTTGACCCAACAATGCGATCATGCTACATTTCGTTCATAAATAAAGATGTTTGTTTTCTATTGGTGAACTTTATAAAGGTACGAAAGGACTGAATGCACGATGATGCCTTCCTTGTTTATCGCCCATGGCGCGCCTTCCCTTGCACTGGAGGACAACGCATATACCGAATTTCTGCAAGACCTTGCCGGACAACTCCCCAGACCCAAAGCCATCGTGCTCTTCTCGGCACACTGGGAATCCGGAACACAGCTTGTATCTTCAGTAGCCCGGCATGACACGATCTATGATTTCGGCGGTTTCCAGCCCGAACTGTACCAGATCAAATATCCTGCCCAAGGACATGCCGAAACGACCAAAGATGTCCTGCATTTATTTGCCAAAGCAGGCATCGAAGCGAAAACAGATGAAATCCGTGGACTTGATCATGGTGCCTGGGTCGTGCTCCGCCTGCTCTATCCGGATGCCGACATTCCGGTCGTGGCCCTGTCGGTGAACCGATACTTGTCCAATGAAGAGCAATACAAAATCGGCCAGGCGCTGGGTGCGCTCCGCGAGCAGGACGTGCTCGTGATCGGCAGCGGCGGAACCGTTCACAACCTTCGCCGATTGAACTGGGAAAGCAACGGCGTGGACGCATGGGCCATGGAATTCGATGACTGGCTGCAAGAAAACGTCTCCGCTTGGAACACCGGAGCACTCTTTGCCTATGACACGATTGCTCCATTCGCTCATGCGGCGGTACCTACGCCGGAGCATTTCGTGCCGCTCCTGCTGGCGATGGGTGCAGGAGATCGCAATCGACAGGCTTCTCTGCTGTTCAGAGCATACCAATATGGCAATCTAAGCCTTTCCTGCTGGAAATTCGACTAAACTTGTTTGTTTCAGAGACAGCTCATTTAGTGTATTGATGGTTAGCAGATCGGTCGGATATGACCTTTTTTGCATAATGCTGCCTTAAGTAAAGCACGCTATAATAACATTTAGTGGAAATGCACATGCTTTAACCAAGCGCACTGCCTTTTGCCATCTAATACATTATTGGGAGGAACATTCAACGTGGTTGAACAACCGAAATCGGAGAGCCTGATGTCTCTCGTCAAAAAAGGAAACACCTCCTCGGCGACGGCGATGGCAGGTAATGCGGTGCTTGCCCTCTGCAAAGGAGGAGCGTTCCTGCTCAGCGGAAGCGGAGCGATGTTTGCCTCGGCCATGCACTCGCTTGCAGACGCCATTAACCAAGGGTTCGTGTTTGTCGGGAGCGTATTGTCCGAGAAACAGCCGACGCGCCGCTTCCCGACCGGATTCGGGCGGGTCATCAACATTTTCTGCATGATCGCCGTCATCGTGGTGACCATTATGGCGTACGAGACCATCCATGAGGGCATTCATCTGCTGCAGCACCCGGCAGGCCACTCGGGCGGACTGTGGATCAACATCGGCGTGCTTCTGCTCAACATCCTGATCGATGGAGCCATTCTCATCAAAGCGATGAAAGAGATTCTGGTGGAGGCGCGCGCGCCGAAAACCAGCGGTCTCGGACTCGTTCCCGCAGCGATCAAAAACGTGGGACGCGCCGCCCCGCCTACTCGCCTTGTATTTTATGAGGACGTGGTAGCCGTTTTGGGCGCAACGCTGGCGCTCATCTCGGTGGTAGTTATTGCACTGACGAATTTCGCCTTGCTCGACGGCATCGTCACGACGCTGATCGGCTGCCTTATGATTGCCGTGGCCTTCCGCGTCGGATTTGACAACATGATCGGGCTCATCGGCGTGGCCGCCCCGCAAGACGTTGAGGACAAAGTAACCCGGACGATCCTGGCCGATTCCCATGTTGCGGATATTCAAATGATGCGCATCATTCAGGAAGGCCGCTACTATCATGTCGAAGGTCTGATCGAGCTGACCAAAGGGCTGACGCTGGCCGATGCCGACGACATCAAATTCCGGATTCAGGAGAAGCTGATGACCGATCCCGATATCGCGGATGCGGCCATCTCGATCATCGAAGATGACGGCGTGAACACCTGGGGCAAAAAACAAGCCGAGATCGTAGAGCCTTAACACAAAATTAAATGCGGCAGACATACAAGATGAACGAAGAACCTAGACTTTGGTCTAGGTTCATTTTAACTCCACAGACCGAGGATCGCATTTTCCAGCTCATGGTATGCTGTATGTAATGAAACAGAGGAATCCGTGACCAACCAGATCATTGATCCCACGATGCAGAGGAGAGATCGTATGTCTAAACGCGCTATTCTGGCGCCCGTGCTGATTTTGCTGGGCGTCTACCTGATGCTTAACCAGGGAGGTTCCCTCGGCCCAGGCACCATTTTCGCCACCTTCTGGCCCACCTTGTTTGTTATCCCGCTAGGACTGTTCTTTCACTGGCTCTACTTCTCCATGATCGGCAGGGGGGTCGGCCTGCTCGTTCCGGGCGGGATTCTGTTAACCGCGGGTATCGTCAGCCAGATCGCCATGCTGTTCGGCAACTGGGGCACGATGTGGCCGGGTTTCATCCTGGCCGCTGCAGTCGGTCTGTTCGAGCTGTACTGGTTCGGCGGCCGCAATCGCTGGCTGCTTATTCCGATCAACATCCTGCTGGTGCTGTCCTTGCTGTTCTTTGCAGTGATGTCGCTAGGCAATATGCTCAGCAGTCTGTCCTTCATTCAGCCATTCGTGGCAATCGGACTTATCGTGCTGGGTTCATGGTTTATTCTCGGCCGCAGCAAAAAACGGATGTAAAAGGTACGGAGAGCGTACCATGGCTGCGTGCAATCGATGCACGAACGACTATTGCAACGCAAAAACCCCCGTTCGCCCAGGCACGTCATGTGCCCGGCAAACGGGGGTTTTTCATGGCATAAGGTGCGATTTGACCGCGAAGCGGGCAGACGCGCCTTTATTTGCTGTGCATTTTAAACTCAAGGAACAAGTCGTTGTAGTGGGACAGCATTTTTTTGCCCAGATTATCGTATACTTCCAGCTTGCCCGTCAGCGTCTCGTCCGGATAGAAGCGCTCATCCCCGGAAATGTCCTCTGGCAGCAGCTTCAAGGCCTCGGCATTCGGCGTGGAATAACCGACATACTCGGCGTTGCGGGCCGCATTCTCGGGATCAAGCATAAAGTTGATGAACTGGTGTGCCCCGTCGATGTTGCGGGCTGTCTTCGGAATAACCATGTTGTCGAACCACAAGTTCGAGCCTTCTTCAGGCACCACGTAATCCAGCTTGTCGTTTTCGTCCATGATTTCGGAAGCGTCTCCCGACCACACGAGGCCTACGGCCGCCTCTTCATTGGCAAGCAGCATTTTGATCTCGTCTCCGACAATCGCCCGCACGTTCGGCGTTAAGGTGGACAATTTGGCCAGAGCCTGCTGCAAGTGGTCCTCATTGGTGTCGTTCAAGGAGTACCCCAGGCTGTTCAAGCCCATGCCGATGACCTCACGAGCACCGTCGAGCAGCAAAATCTGGTTTTTGAGCCGGGAATCCCACAGATCGTTCCAGCTGTTAAACGTCAGCCCATCGACCAACTCGGGATTGTACACGATGCCGACCGTTCCCCAGAAGTACGGGATGGAATAGCGATTATCCTCATCGAACGACAGGTTAAGGAACCGGGGATCGATGAATTTGAGATTGGGCAGCTTGTTGTGATCGAGCGGGACAAGCAGGTTTTCTTCCTTCATTTTACTGATCGCATATTCGGAAGGGATCGCCACGTCGAAGGTGGTTCCTCCCTGCTCGATCTTCGTCAGCATCGCCTCATTGGAATCGAAGGTCTGGTAGATGACCTTGATGCCCGTTTCCTCTTCAAATTCGGTCAACAGATCGGGATCGATATAATCGCCCCAGTTATAGATCGTCAACGTGTTGCCGCCGGAATACCCCTGGCTTCGGTTCAAGTAAGATGCCAGGATCATAAAGGCAAAGGCCGCAATGAATACCAGCGCAAACGTCCGTACCAGCTGTTTCATGGGCGCAGCCCCCTTCCGGCAGGCGTTTTCGCGGCGCGGCGGTTAATGAAGTAATACCCGATCACCAGCAGCACCGTCAACAGGAACAGCAATGTGGACAGCGCATTGATGGACAGGGATACCCCTTGTCTCGCCCTGGAGTAAATCTCCACCGAAAGCGTGGAATAACCGTTGCCCGTCACAAAGAACGTAACAGCAAAGTCATCCAGCGAGTAAGTCAGCGCCATGAAAAATCCGGCGAAAATGCCTGGTTTCACGTAAGGCAGCACCACTCGCGTCAGCACCTGCCACGAGCCCGCGCCGAGGTCACGTGCCGCGTCCATCAGCGTTGGGCTCATCTCCTGCAGCTTCGGCAGTACCATGATGACCACGATCGGCACGCTGAACGCAATGTGCGAGAGCAGGACCGAAGTGAATCCCAGCTTGATGCCGATCATGGTGAACAGGATCAGGAACGATGCGCCGATAATGACGTCCGGACTAACGATCAGCACGTTGTTCAGCGAGAGCAACGTATTTTTCGTCCGTTTGCGACGTACATGATAGATCGCCAGCGCTCCGGCAATGCCGAGAATCGTTGAAATCGCCGAGGACAACAACGCGATGATGAACGTGTTCAGCACGATGATCAGCAGCCGCGTATCTGCGAACACTTCCCGGTACCACTCCAGGGTGAAACCCTCGAAGTTCCGCATATGCCCGCCGCTGTTGAATGAATAGAAAATCAGATATGCAATCGGTGCGTACAAAATCAGAAACACGATCGTCAAATACAGGTTAGACAGCTTTCCGTTTCTTCCCACCGCGCACCTCCTTCCTGCCAGATCCGGTCAGAAACATGATGACTGCCATCGCAATGATCAAAAAGACGGCAATCGTCGAACCCATGCCCCAATCCTGGGTGACGAGAAAATGCTGCTCGATCGCCGTCCCCAGCGTAATGACCCGATTCCCCGCGATCAGACGAGTGATCATAAACAGGGACAACGCCGGAATGAAGACGGCTTGGCAGCCGGATTTCACGCCGCTCAGCGTCAGGGGAAAGATGACCCGGCGGAACGTCAGCCAGGACGAAGCCCCCAGATCGCGGGCCGCATAGATCAGCGACGGATTCATTTCTTCCAGCGCATTGAAGATCGGCAAAATCATGAACGGAATAAAAATGTAGACCGACACGAATATGAAACTGAAGTCGGTAAACAAAATTTGCTGTGTGCCGATGCCGACCACTTCAAGCAGGGAATTGGTCAGCCCGTATGTTCCGAACAGGCCGATAAAGGCATATGCCTTGAGCAGCAGGTTGATCCAGCTCGGCAGAATGATCAGCAGCAGCCATAACTGCTTGTGCTTGGTCCGTGTCAGCAGGTAAGCCGTCGGATAGGATACCAGCAAAGAGAACACGGTGATCAAAAACGCGTACCAGAACGAGCTGAGCGTCATCTTCATGTACACTGGCGTAAAAAATTCGGCATAGTTGCCGAGCGTAAAATTCCCTTCAACGTCGAAGAACGAGTAATACACCACGAGCAGCACCGGGGCAACGACGAACAATACCATCCATATGACATAGGGAATCAGATACGCATTGCGCGTGCTCGCCTTAGTCTGCATGGGTTGCCTCCTGGTAGGATTCCAGGCGTTTGTCGAACTCTTCTTCCGTCTCGTTCAGGCGCATGACGTGAATGGCCTCCGGATCAAAATACAATCCGATTCGTTCTCCCACCGTAGCCTTTTTCGTCGAATGCACAAGCCACTCGTTGCCGGCGTCGTCATAGCTGGAAATTTCGTAATGCACGCCGCGGAACAGCTGCGAATCCACGCGCACCTTCAGCTTGCCCTGTTCCTCGGTCGTAATCTCCAGATCTTCCGGACGAATGACGATTTCGACAGGTTCGTCCGGCTGCAGCCCTTGGTCAACGCATTCATACTGTGCGCCCGCAAATTCAACCACGAAGTCCTGCTTCATCCGGCCAGCCACGATATTCGACTCCCCGATGAAGTCGGCCACGAAGCGATTGATCGGCTCGTCGTAAATGTCGTTCGGCGTGCCGCTCTGCTGGATGAGTCCCCCGTTCAGGACAAAAATCTCGTCCGACATCGCCAGCGCCTCTTCCTGATCATGTGTGACGAAAATGAACGTGATCCCGAGCCGCTGCTGCAGCTCGCGCAGTTCGTACTGCATCTCGGTGCGCAGCTTCAGGTCCAATGCCGAAAGCGGCTCGTCCAGCAGCAAAATTTCCGGCTCGTTCACGATCGCGCGGGCGATGGCCACGCGCTGGCGCTGACCGCCCGACATTTCTCCGATCTCCCGGTTTTCATAACCGGACAGGTTGACGAATTTCAAAGCTTCCAACACTTTGCTGCGAATTTCAGCCGTTTTCATTTTTTTGATGCGCAAGCCGAAGGCCACGTTCTCGAATACGTTCAGATGCGGAAATAACGCATAATCCTGAAAAACGGTATTCACCTGTCGCTGATGCGCAGGGATATGGTTGATCAAGGCACCATTGAAGTAAATATTGCCCTGCGTCGGTTGCGCAAAGCCCGCAATCAGCCTTAGAATCGTCGTTTTGCCGCAGCCCGAAGGGCCGAGCAGCGTATAGAATTTACCCCGTTCGATCTCGAAGCTGACTCCCTTCAATACGGCATCATCGTCGTCGTACTGTTGAGTCACCCGTTCGAACCGGATAATCGGTTGTTGTTCTGACATGTCTCGCATCGCCCCCTTAATCTTGAGGTTTACCCTAAGAAACCTTATCCATTATACACGACTTTGGTTCAGCCATGTTTCGAATAAGGTTAATTTACCCCATTTTCTTAGGATTGGAAAGGCATTCCGGCACGGACTGCCCTAATGGATCGACTAGCATACGGACCATAGGAGTTCCAAAAATAATTCCAAAAACAGAATCGAACATGCGTTCCCAAAAGGTATAATATGGTATAATGAATGGGACAAAGCATCCGGTGGTACTACGTCACGGCGAAGATGCCCTGAGAGGGGGTGACGCTGTGTCGCTTGATCTTTTGGTGAAAATGCTGGACGTGCTGCTCAAACTGGTCGGTATTTCGGCCGGTTTGCAAACGTTAATCGGTCCGCGGAAGAAAACACGCAAAGTCAAGAAAAACCACCGGCAATAGGTTGGAGCCCCACCCGGTGGTTTTTCAGTGAAGTGTCGAAATCTCGCCGTGGTTGCCCACCGGCCGACTTTGTCAACATCCGCGATGTTCCCGCATCGCGGATGTTTTATGCTGCTACGGTTCTTATAGCACCAGTATACCACAATCGAAACGATGGGAACCATTTCAAAACCGATCTCGACCGCGCCGTTGATGCCAGTATTCTGATTTGGCCGATCGACGCATATGATGTCGGGGATATGTAAATATGTGTGCAAGGAAACGGTCTGAACGCATGGAGTGAATTTCCGTACTGCGGAAAGGAGGCACCTATGGATCTTCGCCGTAATTTGCCGTTATTAATCGTGGTCTGTTTTCTCAGCCAGATGGGAGGATTCATGATTCTCCCCCTGTTTCCGCTGTTTATTGATGGATTGGGGTTGTCCAGCTGGACGATGGGAATCATCTTTGCCATGTTTTATGTCGGGAAAGTCATCGGAGGCATGCCCGCTGCCGGGTTGTATCGAAAAACGGGAGGCAAAACGTCGCTCATCCTCATGCTGCTGATGCTCGCGCTCTGCATGGCCGGCTTCGCCATGGCCTCCTCGGCCCTGCTGCTCGGCCTGCTGCGGCTGCTGCAAGGGCTTGCTTCTACCGGGCTTACCGTCACGGTGCGTTCGATCATCGGTGATGGCGGCAGCGAGCACAATCGCGGGCTGTACAATGGCTATATCAGCAGCAGCGAGGGTGGCGGCATGGTGCTCGGCCCGGTCGTCAGCGGCTGGCTGGCGCTGCATTTCCCGCCTTCCGTGCCCTTTTGGCTGGTCACGGTTTGCTGCCTGGTCGCCATGCTTGCGGCCATGGCTATACGCAACACAACAACAAGTTCTAAGGCTGACGCCGGATCATCGTCCAAAGTGGACGCTGCGATGCTACCCGCCGCCGCTTCCCCGTCCCCTGCCTCCTTTACGGAAACCGATGAAAGTGCCAACCGGGCTGGACTCCGCGGCGAGCTTACACCCAGCCAGCAGCTGTTCGGTTATAGCCTGGTGCATTTTCTGGAAATGAGCGCATATGCCGTCTTCTTGACCTATTTTGCACTCTATGCGACCCATATCATGCAATGGAACTCCTTCTCCATCAGCCTGGCCTTTACGGTCGTAGGCATTTCAACCTTGGCCGCAGCGCCGCTGGCAGGTTATCTCTCGGATCGCATGGGAGACCGCCTGCTGCTCTGCATGCTGGGCATGCTGTTCATCGGGGTGGAGGTCGCTGTGTTCCTGACGACATCGTCGTATGTCTGGGTATATCTCGGCATGCTGATCGGCGGAGTCGGCGGGGCATGTTATATGGACTCCTTTTTCGCGCACATCGGCGATCATATTCCGGAGACTGGCCGCAGTGAAGCCATCGGCAAAATCGTCTCGGCCGCAGAGATCGGCTCCATCGTCTCTCCGTTGATTGCAGCGCTGCTGGCGGAAGCCGGATCGCTGTACGCCGTCTTTTGGTTCAACCTCGCACTCATTGGTGCGGCGATCACCGTGCAAGCCTTCATGCGCAAGCAGCTTCGCACCGAACATTTGTCGTCCGAGAATGCACGCAGCAAACAATAAAATTTGACTCAAAGGAGACCAAAATCCGTCCTTCTTGAATGGATCGTCAGCCATTTTGAATGAGCGCGGCGATTTGCCCTGCGTGCTCGGCTATTTTGCTGCGCAGAAAGGGATCTGTCTTCTCAGGCAAAGCCGACGGATGGAAAAACATCGCTTCGAGAACTTCCACCCCATCCGGCCTTAGCTCACCCTCGTATTCGGTGCAGACGTAGCCGATCACCACATTGGAGTACACGTGGCCGTTCCGCAGCTTGGTATATAAATCTTTGCCCGAAAACACGCCGTACAACCGCAGCCGCCCTAGCTCGATCCCCAATTCTTCCCTGACTTCGCGCATGGCGCATTCCTCGGCGGATTCGTCCAGTTCCATGCATCCCCCCGGCACGCCCCAAGTATCATCGACATGGCGCACCAGCAAAATTTCCCCGACCGGATTGAGGATCAGCACACTTGGCCTTACCAGAATGAGCGGCGCATTGCCGATTCGTTCACGCAAAGACTCGACATATCCCATTTTCGGACATCTCCTTATTATGTGAAGTTATGGAGTAAGTATAGTTCCGGAAAATCACCCAATAAAGAGAAAAGAATAGAGAATACATTTCCTATTTTCAGTAAAAAAAAGCCCGTTCGCATCACCTTAGTGGGCAAACGGGCATTTCATCGGGGCGTCGCCAAAAGCTGCAGCTTGGCAGGAATACGCCTTCTCCTGATAAAAAAAATTGGGCTTCACGAGTTTGTTGCGATACGGCTTATGGAAAATATGCGTCGTTGCAGGCGACACAGGCGGAATAAGCCAAGTCCAGTCGCCGGTCAGCTCGCGTCCCTCCTGGGATTCCCGCTGCTCGAACAAGGCAAACTGCGAAGCCGCAGTGTGATGGTCCACGATGCTGACGCCCGCCTTCTTGAACGAATGCAGCACGGCTGCATTGAGCTCCACCAGTGCCCGATCCTTCCATAGCGTCGTTTCGCTCGACGTGTCCATGCCAAGCGCCTTCGCGACTTCAGGCAGCTTGTTGTACCGGAATGGATCGGCGAGATTGCGCGCGCCGATCTCCGTTCCCATGTACCACCCGTTGAACGGTGCCGCCGGATAGGAAATGCCCCCGATTTCCAGACGCATGTCGGCAATCATCGGCACGCCGTACCAGCGCAAGCCCAAATGGGCCATCTCTGGCCGGTCCGGATGCTCGATGCGCACTTCCACGATATCCTCCCCCGGCACCTCGAACCATTCGGGGTCCTGTCCATCCGATTGAATAATGATCGGCAACACATCATATGGGGTGCCCGCCCCTTGCCAACCCAGGGACATCGCCACTTCAGTCATCTCCACCGAAGCCGGGTCGCCCACGATGCCATTCTCCGTTTCGTATCCGGCATACCGGATCAACTGATGATTCCAGATCCGCAAGGGAGCGCCTTGAGGCCCTTCCGGCGCCATAACCGTGATCATCGGAATGACCTTGCCGCCATTCGATGCCGTCCGGATATGGTGAAGGATGGCCTCGGCTGCTTGAGCGGCCGTCTCGATCTCGCGCGCATCCACGATGCGCAGCTTGTCCCAGAACAGGCGGCCGATGCAGCGGTTGCTGTTCCGCCATGCCATTTTGCAGCCATGCTCCAGCTCTTCCTTCGTGTGCGTGTACATGCCTGTGGCCGCGATGTCGCCCAGCACGATAACAAGCCGGGCCTCCGCGACTTCGCGCGTGTGGCCCAGCTCTTCATAACATGTATATATAAACCGTTCCGCTTCCAGTTTCAGCTCTTCCGGGTCTGTCCGCATTGTCCATAACCACCCATCCATACGACTTGAATGCCATCATTATACGGCAAGCCCACCGGATTTGTAAGCGAACGGGCATTTTGTTCACGGACTCTACATATCGTTGTCAGGATGCAGGCAACCTTGATTATTTGCCCAGAAAAGCATTCAGCATCCAGATTTCTTTTTCCAGTCCAGCCGTGAAGCCGATCAGCATATCTTCGGTTGCGTTATCCACGGCTTCGCCTGCAGCTTCAATGCCTTCATGAATGACCGACACCATGGTCCGGAGATCAGCAACGACGGCCTCCACCATTTGCTCTGCGGTTGGTTGTCCAGCCGCTTCTTCGATTGGCGAAAGGCTCAACTGCTCACTGAGCGTAGCTACGGGGCTGCCGCCAATAGCCAGCAAACGCTCTGCAACCTCGTCCATGTTGGCGGTCGCCAAGTTGTACAATTCTTCGAATTTGCCGTGCAGGGTGAAGAAATGAGGACCTTTCACATACCAGTGGAAGTTGTGCAGTTTAGTATACAATACGGACCAGCCTGCGATTTGGCGGTTCAGTACGTTGTGAAGTTCGGTCATGCGTGCGTTGAATGTGTTAGTAGTTTGGATTGTGCTCATGGATTATATCCCCTTTCGGAATGTAGAATTTAAGTGTTTATATAAGTTGATTCGTTCGTTACACCCTGTTACTCCGATTGCATCCCATCTCCAGAATGGTTCTGCACTCTCCGTTAATGTGTAACATATTCAATCAATTTATATTCATTTTTAACTTCTTTAATTTAGACTTAATCTAAATCTTGTTTTAATTATATCATCGGATATTCACTTTGAAAAGACCTATGGCACTTCTTTCAAATGAAGATTCCATGAAGCGGCCTTCATCTTCTGACCTTATATAACGAAATTAGACAAATGCACCATAAGACATGGACTGCATCATTATGACGGTTCCTACACGAAGTATTTTGAGCACGATCTCAAGAAAAAAAGGATATGTATAAGGACAACAAATATGATAATAATATTAATCATTCGCTTTCTGTTTTCTTTCACTTTGTTGACAAACTGAACATACATTTATAATATGGGGGTGAGAGGTGAGATGATAATGCGTCCAACCGTAATTGAAAGAAGTATCTTAACCGGACCGAGTGCTCACAGTTATTTACAAAATATGATCGAGTTCGACTTGCCAACCACAGCAGCACTCATTAAAAACTTATTGTTTACAGTGAAAGGGGCAGAACGTTACGTTAAACTGTGGGACGAGGAACAACTGTCCGACAAAGCAATGGTTATGGAGTATGCTTTAGCCTTGTTACAACACATTTCGGAGGAAGCTGCTCGAGAACAAGTTAGTGTAAACTTCTCAACTACAGAAGTTGCTAAGTACCTGGGCGTTTCACCGCAAACAATTAACACCTGGATTCGTCAGGGGAAAATAATTGGTGCTGAAAAAGAAGGACAGAAGTGGTCCAAAATTTCGGAAGATGCTGAAGTTATTTTTGCGAATGGTAATCGCGTCTCCGTTGCAGTATTGAAAGCGAATTGGGAAGCTGAAAACCAAAATCCAGAAGTCGATGAAATAACTTACTTACAAAAATCCATTAAAGAGTTTGAACAAAACTACGGTGGCACATTCGAAGAAGTTTTTGGCGACAAGACAATCAAAGAGCTCACAGCAGAGGACACAGATGCTTCGGTATGGTGGTCATACAAAGCGAGGTTAGCTAGTGCGCAAGTTTCTCAACGTTAAAAAGACAGTTTTCAGTAACCTTGATCATGTCTACCCGGAAATTTTTTCGGCAAGACCTATTGAGACGCCAAGAGAAGAACTCGACCACAAAAAGGGTCGAGAAATTAATGTGAATATAAAATTCCATGATTATGATGGATATCTTCAATGCAAAGAGATCTTTGAAGGTGACGAACTAATCGAATATTATTATGACTGGTATGCCGGTAACAAGGAGATTCTTCAAAAATTTCATGCCCACTATCACCGTGATGAAACTCCACACGAATTTAAAAAGTTTGATCCATGGCATTTCCATGTTCCTATGAACTTGGAAGACAAAGATGGTCAACGAATTGAAGGTGTTCCAGGGTATACAATACATGATGTTCTTAGTAATCATATTATTCCATATATTTTAAAAACGAGACGTTCTCAGAGACAGCGTAGAAATTAATCGTGAGTCCTCCTATTAAGGAGGACTTTTTGGTGCGATAAGTGCAGGTCCTTCGTGTACTAAAAGGCTTATCTATTTTGTAGCTACTACACTAAAGCACGCGTACAGGGGACACCGCCTTTGCCAATATTCGTCCAATCTCCTCATAGCTATGAGCCAAGTAATGCGCCTGATGATCCGATTCCGGTTCGGCCTGGCGATGATTGAACCAGATCACCTGCCAACCGGCATTGACTGCGCCCACGACATCGTTCCGCCAAGAGTCTCCGATATAGAAGCTGTTGCGCGCCTCGGTCCCCGTCTGTTTGCTCACATGCTCGAACAAACGGCGGTCCGGCTTGGCATAGCCGATCGTCCCCGAGATGAAAATACGCTCTCTCGGAATCACGTCTCGCACCTTCAGTGCCTCAAGCTTCCGCTCCTGATGCGCACCTTCGCCGTTGGTAATCAAACCGACAAAATGGCCTTCCTCCATCAATTCATGCATCAGTGCATACGCTCCATCAAACGGTTGAATGTGGAACTGGCGGCCCAAATACCGCTCCTGGAGTGCAGCAGCCTGTTCAGGTTCTACCGCAATCCCGAACTCTTTCAGCATCAGCTCAAAACGCCGACGGCGCATCCGTTCCACCGCTTCCGGCTCCGGCACGGCGGATAGCCCTTCCTGATCGGAAAGCCAGTCGCTGTAATAACGAAAACGGTGGTATGCCTCCGCATAAGGAAAATCGTCAGGCAGCCCGATGACTTCCTGCAGCGCTCCCCGCAGCGGCTGTAAATGATCGTACAGTGTATCGTCCACGTCGAAAAAGATCGCTTTTTTCTCTGGTTCCATTAACGTCATCTCCCTCCCACTTCTCATCCACGAAATGTAGCTATGATACCATATCCGCACAAGGATGTTGATATCTCACTCCAACCAACGCTTGAAACTCCTATGGCAAATGCCCTGATGTCCTTGCTGTTCCTCTCCAAACAAAACATAAAAAAGACATACGCACTCTCTCCAAAAGAGAATGCATATGCCTGCTCCATTAATCCACGATCAATGGTACAACTTTGCCCGCATTAACATCGATCAAGCCATGATCCGTGATCTTGAGCGCCGGGCTTACCGCCAGCGAATGCGTGCTTAGCGACATGATCGGATTATAGTGTACATACCCGAGCGAGAGCATCGCTGCGCGCAGCTCCTTCACTTGATGTGATACAACAGCGAGTGGTTCCTCGGTCAGGATGCCACCCACCGGCAGTTCCAGATGGGACAATACTTTGCCGTCTTCCACTACACAGAAACCACCCTGGCTCGAAATCACCGTGTTAGCTGCCAGAATCATATCTTCGCGATTACGTCCTACAACCAGAAGGTTGTGATTGTCATGCGAATATGTCGTTGCAATGGCACCGCGTTTGATCGTATCCCCGCCAATCAGGCCATACGCCCGATTGCCGTTCACGGCATAACGCTCGAACGTCGCGATTTGACCGTATTCGCTGTTTTCCCATTGCAATTCACCGTTCAACGCTTCGATCGGCGCGATCAGCTCTTCCACAAAGGTCGAACCGTCTTTCACCATCATCACCCGGCAGTTATGCAGGCCATCGGACAACTGGGTAACCGAACCTGCCGAACTCGCCTCCGCCTTTGCTCCCAGCATGCTTCCGTTCACTTTGGGATCGTCCAGCCGGATGGAGAAATCGCTGGCTGCCAACGGATTCAGTTTCACGCTGCTATAGAAGTGTGACGGAAATTGCGGAGCTGTCCGTGTCTGCTCATACGGTTCGTAATCGTCATAAGCTTTCTTCCCGTTTTTATATACCTGTTCAATCGAAAGTTTATCCAGATCCGCTACAAGCGAGTAGTCGGCGATTTTACCCGGCGCGATGCTGCCGCGATCGGTCATCTTCATCCGTGCCGCAGGCGTCGACGTTGCCGCATAGATGGCGTCTTCGGGGCGCATGCCCATGCCGATGGCCTTGCGCACGATATGGTCAAGGTGTCCGCGGGCCACGAGCGAATCCGGCATGACGTCATCCGTGACGAAGCAGAAATGCTGCGACACATCATGACCGATCAAGTAATCGATCACTTCCGGCGTCATCGATTTTTCCTGAATCTCGATGAACATGCCTGCCGCGATGCGGGCCTGAAGGCCTTCGATGCTTTGATGGGTATGATCGGAATCCACCCCGGCATAGATCAGGCGATGCAGATCCAGTCCCAGCAGCTTCGGCGTATGTCCTTCGATGACAAGATCGGGATAGTTTTTGCGGATATGGCGCAAAATCTGGTTGGTTTTGCATTCCGGATCGCGAATGACGTCAACGTAGTTCATGATTTCGCCCAGACAGATGATCTCCCCGGTCGCAAGCAGCGCATCCATATCCTCGATTTCGATTGATCCGCCCGTTGTTTCCATCGGCGTGGCCGGCACGGAGCTCGGGATGCCGTAGAACATGTCCACCGTCGTCTCCCGGCTCGCGGCCATCATTTCCTGCACGCCTTCCAGGCCGAACACGTTTGCCATCTCATGCGGTTCCGCCACGATGGAGGTAACTCCGCATCGGATCAGTCCATGAGAAAAGGTCGCGGGGGTCACCATCGTGCTTTCGATGTGCAGATGGATGTCGATGAGGCCGGGAATCATGTACCGTCCCCGGGCATCGATCACCTCGCACGCTTCGAACCGATCCGTCCCGCCAGGTCCGATGTATAGAAATCTGCCGTCCAGCACGGCAACGTTATTCTCTTCGAATCGTTTATAGTAGCTGTTGTACACCCGTACATTGACAATCAGTTGATCGACACGCATGGGGCATCATCTCCTTTTTCTCGGTGTCAAGCATATGGAATGATGCCATAGGCTTCCATCCATGCTTCCTGCTTCTATTCCACAAGTACAAGCTTGTCCTGCGGGAAAATGAGGCTGACCCGCTGTCCGCTGAGATAAGGCGTCTCCATCTCCTGATTGGCGGTGAAGTCTCCCAGCTCCGTCTCGATCACGTATTGGTAACTGCGTCCCAAATACGTGCTGACCTTCACGATGCCCGGCAATGCGTTCAATTGTTCCGAAGTGTCGCCGCTCACGATCAGGTCGTCGGGACGAATCGCGCCTTTGCGAGCGCCCGGTCTTGCCGTCCCCGGATGTGCCGTCGCGGTGAACTGTCTTCCGCCTGCTTTCAGGGTAATCGTATCGCCCGCATCACTGCGGTCCGCGAACTCGATGAAGTTGTGGAACCCGATGAATCGGGCCACGAATTCCGTCGCCGGATATTTGAAAATCGTTTCCGGGCGGTCGAGCTGCTCGACGACGCCTTTGTTCATGATCGCCACCTGGTCGGAAATGGAGAAGCACTCCTCCTGATCATGCGAGACGTACAATGTCGTAATCCCCAGCTCCTGCTGGATTCGGCGGATCTCCACGCGCATGTTCACCCGCAGGTTGGCATCGAGGTTGCTGAGCGGCTCGTCGAAGAGCAGCAGATCCGGCTCGATGACCAGCGCGCGGGCAATCGCCACGCGCTGCCGCTGACCGCCGGACAGCTCCTGCGGGAACCTTTTTTCGAAACCGTTCAGGTTCACCACTTCGAGAATGCGCATGACGCGCGCCCCGATATCTTTATCCTTCACTTTGCGCATCCGCAGGCCGAAGGCTACGTTGTCGTAAACCGACAAATGCGGGAACAGCGCATAGCTCTGAAACACAAATCCGAAATTCCGTTTGTTCACCGGAACCTTCGTATAGTCCTTGCCGCCGAACATGAACTTGCCTTGCTGTGCTTCCAGAAATCCGGCGATGAGACGCAGTGTCGTTGTTTTGCCGCAGCCGCTCGGTCCAAGGAGGGAGAGCAGCTTGCCTTTTTCCAGCTCCAATCGAAAATCCTTCAGGATCGTCTGGTTGTCATAAGCCACCGATACCTGGTCCAAAGTCAGCAATGCCATACGCTTTAGCGCCTCCAATTAACGTTTAGTAAAATAAGAAAGTCCACCCATTACACGTTCGATCACAAACATGAGCAAGCCGGTCAGCACCATGAGCAGCACCGAAATCGCCGCGATGGTCGGATCGAAATAATTTTCCACGTACGTCAGCATCTGTATCGGCAATGTGCTTACCCCTGGTCCGGTCATGAACACGGAAATGTCGACATTGTTGAACGACTCCAGGAAAGCAATGAGCACCGCAGCCAGAATACCTGACCGAATGTTGGGCAGCACCACCTGGAAGAACGTTCTGATCCGTCCCGCTCCCAGACTCAGCGCAGCCTCTTCCACGGCAAAGTCAAAGCTCGACAAGCTCGACGCGATGACCCGAATGATAAATGGAAGCATAATTACCGTGTGGCCGATCAAAAGCCCGAGGTACATCGGCAGATGATAGATCACGATCAAGTATCTCATCAGCGTGAAACCAAGCACGATCCCCGGGATGAGCACCGGAGACAGGAAGATTGCATTCAAAAGCGATTTTCCTTTGAAATCAAAACGGCTCAGCGCATAAGCGGCAGGAATCCCGAGCACCAGCGCGAGCAGATTTCCCAGCAGGGAAATGACGATCGACGTCTGGAACGTGCGCACGAAACCGCCTGCGTTGAATATATTTTCGTACCAGCGGAGGGAGAAGCCCTCCGGCGGAAATTTCAGTACCGTTCCCGGCTCGAACGACGTGACCGAGATGATCAGAAGCGGGCCCAGCAGAAAGATAAAGACCAGCAGACTGAACAGGCCCAGCCCGATATGTTTCTCCCGCATAATTTTACCCCTTCGGATTTAAAGTTTTGGCCAATTTGTTCATGATGCCAACGACGACAAACGTAATGACAATCATGATCGCCGCAATGACCGAGGCCAGATACCAGTCATTCAGCGTCATCGCGTTCTGATACAGGAACGTTGCGATGACCCGCTGCTTACCGCCGAGCAGGGCCGGCGTTGTATATGCCGTGAGGCTGCCCACGAAGACAAGCACGGCACCAATGACGAGACCGGGCACCGCCAGCGGGAAGACTACCCGGCGGAATGCCGTGAAACGGGAGGCACCCAAGCTCTGAGCCGCTTTGAGCAGATCGCCGTCAATGTTCTCCAGCACGCCGACCAGGGAAATGATCATGAGCGGCAGGAACAGATGCGTCAAACCGATCATCATCGCGGCTGGCGTATACATGATATCCAGCGGTTTGTCGATGATGCCGAGACCGACCAGCGTATTGTTGACGAGCCCTTTGCGGCCGAGAATGATCATCCAGCTGAACGAACGCACGACCGGGCTCGTCAGCAACGGAAAGATGGCGAGGGCAAGCAGAATGCCCTTGCGCCGAGGCGCTTTTTGCGAAATATAATATGCCGTCGGGAATCCGAGCACCACGCATACCAAGGTGGTGACCACGCTGACCTGCAGCGTCGTAAGCAGAATTTTCAAAAAGTAGGGGTCTCTGAAAAATTGCATGTACCCTTCAAACGTAAACCGGTTTTCCTGAAAGAAGGTCGAGCCGATCGTCAGGACAATCGGTATGACCATAAAGGCTGCCAGAAAAACGAGACCAGGCAGCAGCAGCCAGTACATAACTGATTTTTTCATCACGATGCTCCTGACATAAGGAATGGATTGGGATCGAAATGATATGGAATCGATTTCGACCCCTCTACGATATAGCTACGCATTAAGTGCGCCGATAAACAGTTCCAGGAACGCTTCGGCGTCGACGGCTTCACACACCAACGTGTTCGGCTTTTGACCGAGACGGTTCTGGAAGTCGCAGACCATTTGGCCATCGCACAGACGGCTCGCCGTTTCCACGTCCACGTAGTACGACTTGCGTTCCACAAGCTCCGGTGCGAGCGCCACGCCCACCGCCAGAGGATCATGAAGAGCGCACGCGCGTACGCCGTTCATTTGCTCATAACGCCGGATATATATTTCGGTGCTCTGAGCCACATAACTGCGCAGTACCGGATCGGTCAACCGCCCAATCGCTTCTTCATTCAGCAGCGTCTGGCGCGTAACGTCCAGTCCGACCTGCGTCAGCTTCTCGAATCCTGCATGCAGCACGATGCGTGCCGCTTCAGGATCAGCGTACGTGTTGTACTCGGCCGTCGGGGTAATGTTTCCGTGTCCGCGCACCACGCCGCCCATAAAGATGACTTCCTTGACGAGGGACGGCAGCTCCGGGCATTTGGCCAGCGCAAGGGCCAGATTCGTCAGCGGCGCCGTCATAATCAGCGTCACTTCGCCAGGGTAACGTTTCACCTGTTCAATGATAAAATCCGGTCCAAAGCCTTCTTCTGCACGCTTCGAGCGCGCCGGATCGGGCAAAGCTCCGCCAAGCCCGTCCTGGCCGTGCACGCGATGTTCGTAATGAGACTGGCGGGTCAATGGACCCGCAGCCCCGGGGATGACCGGAATATCCGTTCCATCCACCAGCTCCAGCACTTTGCACGTATTCTCCGTGGCCTGCGCAAGCGATACGTTCCCACAGACCGTTGTGATGCCGAGCATATCGAAGCGGCGGCTTTTGACTGCCAGCAAAATGGCAAGGGCGTCGTCGATGCCGGTGTCCACGTCCAAAATCATGCGTTTTGTCGTTTCATTCATGGCTTAGTCCCCCACTTATTGCGCGATTTCGCGATTCCAGCGATCTGTCCATGTTTTTGCCTGTTTGTTGACGAATTCCATATCCAGCTTGTTCAGCTTCTCTACGACGTCCGCGCCGTATGTTACGCCTTCCGCTTCTTCCGCCGTCAACTCGACCTTGGTGTTTACCGGGGAATCGACTTTGGCTTTGGCCGATTTGGCCTGCACGTCTTGGCTGAGCTGCCAGTTGATGAACTCTTCGGCGAGCTCTTTGTTTTTGCTGCCTTTGACCACATTGATCGTATTCATAACGGCATATCCGCCTTCGCTAGGCGTTACGAATTTCGCGTTTGGCACGGCTGCTTTCAGATCTTTGAAGTACATTTCCATGATCGGTCCGCCGGCGATTTCTTCTTGCGAGAACATGTTCACGAACTCCGACGTTTGGGTGTAGAACTTAACTACATTTCCGCTCAGTTCTTTCAGTTTGGCGAATGCCGCATCTTCATTGAACGTTTGGTTGCTTGCAATGCGGGATGCCGCATCCAGCACCATCGGTCCGGCCGTTGCCGTAATGTTCGGGATCGTCACGTTGTTTGCGAATGCCGGGTCCCACAGATCGTTCCAAGACGTGACTTCTTTGGATACCAGGTCCGGGTTGTAGGCGATGCCCAATTGTCCGATCGTGTAGGCAGGGCCGTAATCTTCGCCAAGCGGTGCTTTGGCCATATCGTAAATATCGTTAATGTTCGGAATTTTGGAACGGTCGATTTTTTCGAACAAACCTTCGTCAATCCCTTGCTGCGCATAGTAGTCCGACAAGTAGATCACGTCGACATCCGATGTGCCCTGGCGAATTTTGTTCAAGCGTTCGGCATTGTTGCCGACTTCCAACACGATGTCCACATTGTGCTCTTTTTCGAATGGACCGAATACTTCTTCATTAAAGAAATCTTCCGAAAATCCCCACGTGGAGATCACGAGCTTGGTCGGCGCCGCGCCGCCATTGCTTGAGCCTTCCGCGTTATCCGCGTTGCTTCCGCATCCTGCCAGCAATACCGATGTCATCGCTGCTGCTACCAAACCGCTTACCCATGTTTTCCTCATGTTCCTGATTCCTCCTAGAAATGTGTGTTGGTAAAAAAACAAAAAGAAAAGCATTCTTGTATTCAACAAGAACACTTTTCTTCGTAAACAAAGGAAAGCGACACCCGTTACCGGTTCATTCGAGGTTTCCGCTTCAGAATCAATCCGAAGCAAGACGCCATCGTGCTATGAAATTGTGTAGGACCCGATTCATGCGGTGGAGCGGTTCAATGCACGTTGCTTGCCGACAAGTCGGTCAGCCCTATGCTTGCTCCAGAATCACGTTCGTGATGGCCCACTGCGTGGACGCATCATAATCCCTGAGTACAGCTTCAATTGGCAACCCCATCTGCTGCTCCAACTTGTCCCTGAATTTTTTCTTATATAAAACAGACATACGGAAGTCCACTTCCAGCTTCAAGCCGGGGGCCTCCCCTTCCAGGGCGTCGGAGCGCGGCGAACGTCGGTGTTTGGCATAGAAGGTCACGATGTTCTGATCGATCGTCACTCTCAGGAGAGTCGTCCCGAATCCGAACAGTTCCTTCGAAATTTCATTGTAGAACTGGCACATTTTTTTCTTGCTTTCATTGCTGTCCAGTCGTTCCATTGAACTCACCCACATCATTTACTACCGTACATTCGACGTGTTAACACGATTGATTATACATAAATGTCCGGGTTTGGGCAACCCAAAAGATCAATATAACCAACATTGCACCTACAAAAAGCGAACATTTAACATTATATGATCAGTATTTGTCACATTTTCACGATTATAGGAAACCGTGACTTCCTACCTCAAATCATGCCCTCTCGGCACCTAATCTATCCAAAGGCATGAATATTGATATGGTGATCGCTACTGCGGACGATCCGTCGGTGATTACCCCAAAAGCATGGACAAACTTCTGCAACAACCGTTAAAATGGGACAAAATGTACGCCAATTATCTAAAATATGGAATCGGAGGTTTGAAACATGAAATGCCCTGTTTGCAATCATGAAAACGCAAATGCACGCTTTTGTGAAAAGTGCGGCTCCAAACTTGCTCCAGGCGAGCCTTTGACTGAAACAAGGAAGATGGATGAAAGATTGGAGCCTGCGGCTGAGGCAGAATCCGGGTACACGCATTGGTCCAGTACGCAGGAGCCATTTTCCGCGTCCCCCTCGTCTTCTCCATCCGTCTCGGCACAGCCTTCCGCATCCGGTGACAAGGACAACAATCAATGGAGCAATGTACTGCAGAATGAAAAAGTTCAACAAGCCAAAGAAGTAAGCAAGCAATACCTGTCTTATTTTCTGAGTGTGATGGCCCGCCCTTATCAGACGATGAAAACGGTCGGTGAACAACATGCCCTGAACGGACTTTTAACCATGGCACTTGTCATCCTGCTGGTCTCCTTATTCTTTTTGCAAACCTTCAGTGCCTACAATTTTTCGAGCTTGTTCTTGGGCGGATTCGTTCGTCCGTTGATCTTTACCGCCGTAACGCTGGCTGCTGCGCTCGTTTTGATCTACGCCGTGTTGAAAATGGAAAAGCTCGCTTTTCATGCGAAGACCCTCGTCGCCCAATTTGGCAGTTTGCTTGTCCCTGCTGCAGCCTCGCTCATTGTAGCCAACGTGTTTGTGTTTATTTCATTTTCCATCGCATTCTATTTATTTGTTGTTTCTTATATTATTATTTTTGTGGCGCTGAATGCGGTGCTGTTTCATTATCCGCTCAATCGTTCTGCGGCCGCAATGGACAGCCTTTACAGTGTATTGATTGCAAACGTCGTGCTGTTCTATATCATGTACCGTTTGCTCGCTGCAACCATTTTCGGCATGATCGGCATGTTGTTCTAGCCTTTTGTACGCTATATAAGTACATATTGTTTAAGAAGTTCTCACCGCATGTTCTATCATGCGGATGGAGGACTTCTTTCGTCTACGGGATTGCGCTTTCCGTACCATTTACACTACAATATGTAGTGTTCAATCCTATTATAGAAAGCCGAGGACTCCCATGGACCATAACATGAATGACATGCAAATGATGCAGATGAACCATGAAGCCGCCACCATCTCCTACCTGTGGCTGATGATCGGGGGCATAGCCTTGCTGCTGGCTATCGCAGCCTACGTTTGGGCGTTTCGAATCAAAGGCTCCGTAATGGCGCATTCCAAGAAACAGGAGCGGGCAGCGATTAAGAAAAAAAGCCGTTCCATCCGACTGGCAGCCCATATTACACTGGCGGCATCGCTAATTTTGATGGGGGTATACGCTCTTCAAGGAGCGAATACGAAATACGACGTTTCCGATCTGGACGCAAACGCCGATATCGAAGTCACTAACGATGCTTATTATGGCGCAGAGCATACGGAAGATCCTATTTCATACGAGATGAACATACCCACTTCGGGACCGCACAATCCTCATGACATCAAGTTTGGATTCTATACCGATTTTCCGGGGTATCCTTATCTCGTCCATAATCTGGAGCATGGGGATATCATTATTTATTACCGTGAAGACGCAAGCGAGATGATCAAGGAACATCTCAAATATTTCGCCAACTTCCGCAAGGCTGGTTCCGGCATTCTCGCCGTGCCCAACCAAGATATTCCGGAAGGGAGCGAGTTCGTCGTCACCGCCTGGACCAAAACGATGAACTTGCCCGCATATGACGAAGCCAAAATCGGCACGTTCATTAACCGCTATATCAACCAGGGACCGGAGAAAATCCCCCCTTCCGTTCGGCAAGGCGGCGGAACCATGTAATACGGCAGCAAGCGCAGACCGACTCAATTTTAAAAAAAGCCGCAAACAGCACCGGAATAAAACTCCGGTCTGTAGCGGCTTTCTTTTATGAATGTCACGACATGGTGCGCTGTGGCAGCGCAGTAATTAATAACGCTGCGGAGCAGCCTTTTTGCCCAGGTCGGTCATGTATGTGAAGAATGCTTCAGGGTCCGTGTCATAGACGAGCTGTACCGGACGTCCGTCCGCTTGCTCTACCGTACGGCCTTGGCTCGGACCATCCGGAATCACGACGCAGTTGACCGTTTTTTTCTTCACGATATCTTCGCGTCCCACGGAAGCCGTTGTTAACACGTCCCACAGATAGTACGTGGAGTTCGTCTCGCTGTACACAAGCGGCGGACATCCTGCATAACAGTTGCCGATGAAATCCACGCCTTCATAGCGGCGTTCGGAAGCCCAGCGTTTGCGCACGGCTGGCGTCAGCGGCACTTTGTTCGTACTTTCCAGTGCCACCAGGTCGATCTGGATGCTGCTCTCCCATACGCGGTAAGCTGCCTCCGGATCCCAGAAGACGTTCCATTCCGCGGTGCCGTCGTGTTCAGGCTCCTCGACGTTCCCTTTTTCGAATGTGCCACCCATCCATACGAGCTTCTCGATTTTCTCTTCGATGTCCGGTGCTTCATCCAAAGCGCGTGCCAGGTCGGTCAGCGGGCCGGTAAAGAGCAGGAGCGTCTTGCCTTCCGTATTGCGTACTTTTTCAATCAAATGTTTATGGGCAGGAATGGTGGACAGCGGTGCTTCCATCTTTCCGGATTCGTTCAGAATCGGCAATGCATCTACATAAAATGAGTGCAATCTCCACGCCGCAGGGAACGGGTTTTTCCCTCTGGAATTGGATTTCGAAACTTCGATCTCATACGAACCGAAACGGTCGATGATTTTGCGGCTCGCATCGGTCGCCGGCTCCAGATATCCGTCTGCCGGAATTACCGATACCCCGGTTACGTGTACATTGTCCATTTGCAAAAGCATAAACAACGAAACGAGGTCGTCCACGCCGCCGTCATGGTTAAAGTAAACATTCAACTTGTTGGTCATTGCTTGTTTTTCATCCTTCCTCTGGTGTCCCATTGATGTTGAACAGGTCCGTCCGCCCTAGCCGACGTTACCTCTATTATGTCCCAAAACCCATGCGCGCGTAAACCTTAGACGGACTCGGTCTGCTTCTCTCGTGCTTTCTCGGGTACGGGAACGTACCTGCCGGGCCAGAAGGACCATTTGCCGAGCAGCGTCGTAATCGCAGGGACCAGGAAAGGCCTTACGAGGAACGTATCCAGCAGCACGCCCGCTGCGGTAATGATGCCGAACTGCACCAGCACCTGAATCGGAAGCGTTGCAAGCACGGCAAACGTGCCGGCCAGAATAAGCCCGGCGGACGTGATCACTGACCCGGTCTCTCCCACGCCTTCCTTGATCGCCTGGCGAAGAGGCATCGTTTTGCGTTTTTGCCAGATGCTCGAAATCATGAAAATGTTGTAGTCCTCGCCGAGCGCCACCAGGAAAACGAACGAATACAGCGGGATTGCGCCCTGAATGGCATCTGCGCCTAGGCCGTAATGAATGATTAGCCAGCCCAGCCCCAGGGCCGAGAAATAGGACAGAACCACCGTCAGGATCAGGTACGCCGTAGCCACGACTGAACGCAGGTATAACAGCAGCAACAGCGTAATCATGCCAATGACGACCGGAATGATGATGCGTGCATCGCGTTCACCGGCCGTTTCGATGTCATATTGCTCTGCCGTCTGGCCGTGGATCCATACGCGGCTGGACGAACCGTCGACTCCGGCGTCGGTCAGTGCCTGTTCCGCAGTTGCCCGGAGATCCGGAATATGCTGCATGGCTTCCATCGAATACGGATTCAGATTGAATTCGACGTCGTACCCCGTCATGTTGGCGTTCTCGGCCCCTTGCTGCGGTTCGCCAACCTTGCTCACATAATCAAGGGCCTCCAGCCGCTGCTTCAATTCCGTATTTTTGCCTCCGGCATCGACGATCACCTTCGCCGGAGCAAGCTCCCCTTGCGAAAATTGTTCGCCGATGATCGTAAAACCTTCGCGGGAAGGCACGTCTTCCGGGAAGGAGGACAACAAGTCATACGTGAATTTGATTTGACTGGAGAAGGATGCAAGCCCCCCCAGGAGCACCAGTGTGACGATCAGAACCGTCCAAGGCTTCGTGATCACTGTGCGGCCGATCCAGCTTTCCCGGATTTTGCGCGGTGCTGGAGCCGGTTTGCCTTTTTTGCGGGCCCGTTCGGCCTCCATCTCATGCGTGCGCGGAACGAACGGATAGAACGAACCCCGCCCAAAGATGGCCAGCAGCGCCGGTACCAGCGTCAGACTTGCGATAAACATAATGAAGATGGACAGACTGAAAGGAACGGCAAAACGTTGGTATGCCCCGTATTCGGCCAACAGCAGCACCAGCAGCGCCGCCACAACCGTGAACCCGCTCATCGCAATCGCGCCGGAAGAACCGGTGATGGCTTGGAAGAGTGCTTTTCGTTTGTCCGGTTCATGATACAGGATTTGGCGGAACCTTGAAATGAGGAACAGACAATAATCCGTACCTGCGCCGAACAGCAGCACGGTCATGATCGAGATGGACTGCGCGTCCACCGTAATCCAGCCTTTGTCGGCCATGAAGCCCAAAATCGGGCTGGTTACCATATAGGCGAAACCTACCGCAATAATCGGAATGATCGCGAGCACTGGCGAACGGTAGATCAGAAGCAGCAGCACGAGCACAAGAAGTACCGTAGCGATGAGCAGCGACACGTCCGCCGACGCAAACAGGCCGCTCGCATCGATCGAGATGCCAACCGGGCCGGTCACGCGTGCACTCAGCGTTCCATTCGAATCGTCAACGGCCACCGTGAATGGGTTGCTGCCGAAAATATCCTCGGTTTTCCGTTCCAGCCCTTTAATGCCTTCCTTGAGCTGACCGGAGTCTGCCGTCTCATTGAAAAACAGCGGCATTACGAGTGTGCTGCCGTCTTCAGACAACTGCCCTTTGATCGCCTGCGGCGGCAGTTGATACAGCGGAACGACGGTTTGCTGCTGTTCCACCGGGTCCTGGTCCAGCCGCTCGGTCAATGCCTGAATCTGTTCAATCTGCCGATCCGTCAGGCCGCCGGCTTGATGCCACACAATCAATGCGGGCAGTCCTTGCCCGCCCGGAAATTCCCGCCCGGCAACGGCAGCTGCCTGCACCGAAGGCTTCGATTCGTCCAGATCCTGTGCGTTGTTTGTTTCACGATCGCCTACTGCCGGCCATATAACCCCTAGCAGCACAGCTACAACAATCCATACCACCAAGGTGATCCATTTACTTCGTTTGCCCGCAACAAAACGGCCGTAGCCTGAACCTTCCTGCATGTTTGTTTCATCTCCTTTATTTCAGCAGCGTATGACCGTATGTGTGAAAAATCATAGAAATGAACCGTCGGTCATCGTACAATCGAATTAATTATATATACCGGAAGGTTAATTATGCAATTGATATTTTTGTGAACGCCGTTGCCTATACTTTACCGTCCGGAACATGTACAATCTAATGATGCATAATCCCATGGAAAGAGGTATCTCCATGAGCAAAAAATCAAATCCTGCCCGTACGCCGGGCAGGCCAAAGGCAAATGCGGAACAGGCATCTGCCCGCACGAAAATATTGGCGACTGCGTCCCGGTTGTTTATGGAATACGGCTATGAACCGGTCTCTTTACAACAGATCGCATCCTTATGCGGCGTGACGAAAGCGTCGATCTATTACCATTTCTCCAGCAAACCCGGCCTGTTCACCGTGGCCATCACCCATATGATGGCCATGGGCATGGAGCAGACCGCCCTTCGACTGGATGCTCCCGGTACGCTGCGTGAACGGCTGGAAAGCATCGCTGAAGCCAAAATGCAGCGCTCCCATGTCGATACGGAAACGATGATGCGAGAGGCGGAAACGTACCTCGATCCGGACCAACTGCAGCAAATCCGCGAGGCCGAAACGCGCATTTTCCAAGTGCTGGCCACCCACTTTGAGCGGGAAATGCAGATCGGTTATTTGCGCCGGAGCAATCCGCTGCTGCTGGCACAGGCTTTTACCTCCCTGCTGATGCTGGCCAACCGCGAGGACGTTCGCAGCATGCACGAGAATATTGCCGACCTGGCACGGGAGCTGGTGAACCTGTTTCTGGAGGGAGCCGCTCAACAAGCGTGAATCCCTCCCCAGCCCTTCGCCCGTGTCGTTATCCCTGGCACACCCCGCTCGATACTAATCCGGGGAGGCATATAATGCACTCTTTTCCTGTCGATCAACTTCTTCTATAGAAGATGAACAAAATGCTATATTTTCAAATGTATAACAATAGTCTATAATCGGTGTTACCCGAATCAAACCGAACCTTGCATAGTGGAGGGGGATCAGCAATGACCGATACAAAACCAACGAAAGCGCGCATTCCACGTCTGCTTGAGACGGAGCGCATCTATCTGCGTCTATTTGAACCGACCGATGTGGATGCGTATTTCCCTAGTCTGTTCGACGAGGAAATGCGCAGGCTGACCGGCACGCAGGGCAGCTTTACCCATCAGCAGGTGGAACGATTCGTGGAGGAGGCTTCGCAGGACAGCTCCCGAATCATGCTGCTCATCTGCCTGCAGGATACCGACGAAATGATCGGCGAGATCGCCTTGATGGATATGCATGCCAAAAACCGAAGCGGCCACATCCGCATCGCCATCGACAGTGCGGCGCATCAGGGCAAAGGCTACGGGACCGAAGCCATGAAGCTCCTGCTGGACTACGGCTTCGGCATCTGCAATCTGCACCGGATCGAGCTTGAAGTTTATGCGTTCAACGATCGGGCTATTCGTACGTATGAGAAGCTCGGTTTTAAGCGCGAGGGCGTGAGAAGGGATGTGCTGTTCTACAATCATCGGTATCACGACGCCATTCTGATGAGCATGTTGGAAGAAGAGTTCCGCGAACGCTATGTACGTGCCTAATATGTACTTCCATCGAACTCTGAAAAAGAAAAAACCGAGATCGGCGTAATTCCGACCTCGGTTTTTTTGATGTTGCTTGCAGTGTATGCCTGGCTCTACACCGCTTGCGGTTGTTCCTCCGCAAACTGGCTGTTGTACAGATCGGCGTAGAAGCCCTGTTTTTCCATCAACGCTTCGTGGTTGCCCTGCTCGATCACGTTCCCGTGGTCCATCACCAGAATCAGGTCCGCTCCGCGAATCGTAGACAAACGGTGGGCAATGACAAAGCTGGTGCGGTCCTTCATCAGATCGTTCATCGCTTTCTGGATGAATACCTCGGTGCGCGTATCGACGCTGCTCGTTGCTTCGTCCAGAATCAGGATGGACGGATTCGCGAGAATCGCTCTTGCAATGGTCAGCAGCTGTTTCTGCCCTTGGGAGATGTTCGATGCGTCCTCGTTCAGCACCGTGTCATATCCATCCGGCAGCGTGCGGATAAAGTGGTCGGCATGCGCGGCAACCGCGGCACGCACAATATCGTCTTCCGTGGCTCCCTCTTTGCCGTAGGCAATGTTGTCACGGATCGTGCCGTTGAACAGCCACGTATCCTGAAGCACCATGCCGAACATGCTGCGCAGCTGGCCGCGTTCCATGTCGCGAATGTCCACGCCGTCAATAGCGATGCGCCCATCCTGGATTTCGTAGAAACGCATCAGGAGATTGATCAGCGTCGTTTTCCCGGCGCCGGTCGGTCCCACGATGGCCACCGTCTGCCCTGGCGCGACATCGATGTTCATGTTGCGGATGAGCGGCGCATCGGCTTTGTAGCCGAAGTTCACGCCCTGGAACGTGACCGCGCCTCTAGGCTGTTTCAGCTGCGCAGGTTGGCTGGTTTCCGGAACCTCTTCCTCTTCGTCCAACAGCTCGAACACCCGCTCTGCCGAAGCAATCGTGGATTGGATGATGTTCGAGATGTTCGCGATCTGGTTGATCGGCTGCGTGAATTGTCGCGAATATTGCGTAAAGGCCAAAATGTCCCCGATGGAAATCGAACCGCGGGTGACGAAAATGCCGCCCACCACACAGATCAATACATATCCCAGGTTACCTACAAAACTCATGAGCGGCATGATGATACCCGAAATGAACTGAGCCTTCCAACCGGAAGCGTACAATTCTTCATTGATTTTTTCGAACTGCGCCACAGACTGCTCTTCCCGTCCGAACGCTTTGACGACTTTATGTCCTGTGTACATTTCCTCTACATGGCCATTCAATTCGCCGAGCGATTTTTGCTGGCCGGCAAAGTGTTTCTGGGAACGGGACGCCACCGCAATGACCACGATCATGCTCAGCGGCAGCGTCAGTACCGTGATCAACGTCATCCATGGGCTGATCGTCAGCATCATGATAATGACGCCGACCACCGTCACAACCGATGTAATGAACTGGGCCAAACTTTGTTGAAGCGTGTTACTGATGTTGTCCACGTCATTGGTTGCACGGCTCAACGTTTCCCCATGCGTGCGGGAGTCGAAGTATTTGAGCGGCAAACGGCCGATCTTTGCACTAATCTGTTCGCGCATATCGTACACGACTCGTTGAGCGACGCCAGCCATCAGATATTGTTGAACATACATAAAGGCTGCACTGAACAGATACAAACCAAGCAGCAAATACAATACTTTCATCAAGGCTGGAAAATCAACGCCACCGCCCTGAATTCCTGTCATAATCGCAATCGCGCCCTGGGCCAAAATATCCGTTCCTTCCGCCATGACCTTCGGGCTGATGATGCCGAACACGGTGCTCAGAATCGCTGTAACGAGCACGCCAAGAAGCCGGTAGCGATGAGGTTTAAGATATTGGATCAGCCGACGCATCGTACCCTTGAAGTCTTTGGCCTTTTCACCCGGAGGACGCATGCCCATGCCGGGACCCGGACCGGGATGCCTCGGTCCTGCCGCAGGACGTGCGTTGTTCGATGGACGTTCACTCATGCGATCTCCTCCTCTGTCAGCTGGGAAGATACAATTTCACGGTACACTTCATTGTTCTCCAGCAGTTCCTGATGCGTTCCTGAACCTACGATTTTACCTTCGTCCATGACGAGGATGCGGTCTGCATCCATCACGGTGCTTACGCGTTGGGCCACGATAATGACCGCAGCCTCTTTCGTCTCTGATTTCAAGGCTGCGCGAAGCCGGGCATCCGTTTTGAAATCAAGCGCCGAGAAGCTGTCGTCGAAAATGTAAATTTCCGGACGACGTACAAGTGCACGAGCGATGGACAAACGCTGCTTTTGTCCCCCCGAAACGTTATTCCCGCCTTGGGCAATCAGGCTTTCGTAGCCATCCTTCATTTCGGAAATAAAGTTCTCGGCCTGGGCGATCCGGGCTGCATGCTCCACTTCCTCCATCGAAGCGTCCTCTTTGCCGTGACGGATGTTTTCCGCAATCGTTCCGGTAAACAGAACCGCCTTTTGCGGAACAAAGCCGATTTTGGATCTCAGCTGCTCCTGCGTAAGTTCGCGCACATCCGTGCCATTCACACGGACATGCCCCTCTGTCACATCATAAAACCGGGGAATGAGACTGAGCAGCGTCGTTTTGCCTGACCCGGTACCACCGATAATCGCCGTTGTTTCACCTGGACGAGCCGTAAACGAAATGCCCGACAATGCCGCATTCTCTGCTCCCGGATAACGGAAGGTCACGTTGTCAAACTCGATGGTGCCCTGCTCTGAGCCCATGCTGCGCGGCTGCGACGGATCTTCCAATTCCGGCTGCATTTCCAATACCTCGTTGATCCGCTCTGCGGAAGCCGAAGCCCGCGGAATCATGACGAAAATGATGGATACCATAATCAGCGAGAACATAATCTGCATCGCGTATTGGACAAAGGCAATCAACGAACCGATATCCATGCTTCCGCTGTCGATGCGCTGCCCGCCAAAGAACAAGATGGCAATCATGGAGAAATTCATGACCAGCATCATGACAGGCATCAGCGTAGCCATCAAGACGTTTACCTTAATGGAGATGTCTCTCAGATCGGTATTTGCGTTGTTGAAACGTTGGCGTTCATGTTCCCCTCGGTTAAAGGAACGTACGACCCGGATGCCGGTTAACTGCTCCCGCAGCACCAGGTTCAACCGATCCAGCTTTTTCTGGATTTGCTTGAACAGCGGCAATCCCTTGGCACCGATCAGCGCGATGGCTCCGGCCAGCACGGGCAGCACGACCAGGAAGATCGTAGACAGCTTGGCGTCTTGGGAAATGGCCATGAAAATGCCGCCGATGCTCATGAGCGGCGCCATGATCATCATGCGCAGCATCATGGTCAACACGTTCTGCACCTGCGTGATGTCATTGGTGGTACGGGTAATGAGCGATGCCGTACCCAACTTGTCGAATTCCTGCAGCGAGAAGTTCTCGACATGGCGGAACACCCTGCTGCGCAGCTGTTTGGCAAAGCCGCCAGCCGTCTTGGAGGAAAGGTAGCTCGCCGTTACGGAGGCTGCGGTTCCGCCGATGGCAATGACCAGCATCCAGCCTCCGATTTTCCAGATATAAGGCACGTCGCCTTTGACGATACCATCGTTCACAATGTCCGCCATCAGGGTCGGCAGGTACAGTTCAGCAAGCGACTGCAGCAGCACCAACCCGACGATAAAAAATATGGGGATCCGATACGGCTTCAGCATGCGAAACAATTTCATCATGGCTTATCATCTCCTTGGTCGTTGGACTGTTCCGTCTGAACGGACTTCAATGTATCGAAAAAGCTGTACACCTTGGTCAACAATTCGGCCAATTGCAAGCTGTCTTCCTCCCCCAAATGTGCGACGAGTTTGTTGAAAATCTCCATTCGTTCTTCATGCGCCGCCTGGATAATCTTACGGCCCGCTTCCGTAATCGTGATGCGTACGGCGCGCCGATCCTCCTCATCCATCGTCCGTTCAACCAGTCCCTCGTCTTCCAAACCGCGAATCACCGGCGTGATCGTAGGCGACTTCACGCGAAGCAGCGCACTGATTTCCGATACCTTCAGTCCGCGCGGATTAGGTTCGGGACCGCTGTCGAAATCAGGCGGATTGTCTCTCCAATCGATGCGTTCACCGGGATGCGCCCCGTGCAGCAAACAAGCCAGCACCATGATTTCATTGTGATTTCGCCCGTGAGGCTTGTGCTGCCGCCATTTGCCTTTGTTGAATTGCATGATGGAATACAGCAGTTTGCGGGCAACCGGATCCAGACCCGTCATATGTTCTCCCTCCTTCTTAGGTCATCTATTAAATAGATCACATAATAAATAGCCATCAAATTAATTAGGTGTACTAAGTATATTATCATGAAGTCCGAATGTCAAACGATCGTTTAGCGGTCGTATTCATAAGGAAAAATTTACATACTTGGGCTGCTGTGATAACCTTTAATCAGATTTAAATATTCCCATTTTGGTGCTATGCAAAGATACCAGTCTAATTAAAGAAGAGCTTACAGGATGGACCTAGCTATGCTGAAAAACATCATTTTACTTCTGATCGCTTATGTAATCTCGCGGGTACTGTTTCTCCATCTAACCGCCAACTTATCAAGCGCCTTATATAAAAATACGTTGGAATTCATCATTTTTGCCGTGATTTATGCGGCCTTTCTGTTCATCTTTTCTCCTCGCAGAAAGTATGCCAAGCAGTGAATGGCTTGCTAAGCAGCCGTTTCAAAAAAAAAACCGCCCCATTCTGCGAGATGTCTGCATACAATCTCCGCAAAGGGGCGGTTTTTTTAAGTTCCTTTAGGATTAGCGCGAAGCCGTTACCGTTTCGCGAGCCGAGGAGAACGGGAAGTATTGCTCGGCATTGTTATGGGCAATGCCTTGCACCATCCGTCCGAGCAGCTCCATATCATGCGGGGCTTCGCCCTGCTCGGCCCACTCGCCGATCAGGTTGCAGACGAGACGGCGGAAATACTCATGCCGCGTGTAGGACAAGAAACTGCGCGAATCGGTCAGCATGCCGACGAAACGGCTGAGCAGACCCACGTTCGCCAGCGCTCGCATCTGGGCGAGCATGCCGTCTTTAGTGTCGTTGAACCACCATGCGGCACCCAGCTGAATTTTGCCCGGAACGCCGTCGCCCTGGAAGCTGCCGATGATGGCTGCAAGCACCTCGTTGTCGCGCGGATTCAGGGAATACAGAATCGTCTTCGGCAGCGCGTTCTGCTGGTCGAGCGCATCGAGCAGTCCGATCACGGCCGCAGATAACGGCGCATCGTTTACGGAGTCGTAGCCCGTATCCGGTCCCAGCCGTTCGAACATGCGCCGGTTGTTGTTGCGTGCCGCGTTGATATGGAACTGCATGACCCAGCCGCGCTCGGCGTAAAGTTTGCCCAGGAAGGTCAGCGTCACCGTTTTGTATTTGTTCTCATCTTCCCGGCTGACCTTATGGCCTGCAAGCGCCTTGGCAAAGATCGCTGCGGCTTCCTCTCGGGTCGCCACACCGTAAGGCACATAATCCAAGGCATGGTCCGATACGCGTCCCCCCACGGAGTGGAAGAACTCTACCCGCGATTCCAGGGCGGACAAGAACGAATCGTAATCGGAAATGGCCGTGCCGGAGGCTTGCGAAAGTTTGCCTACCCAGTCTACAAACGTGTCGCGGTTAAGCTCAAGCCCTTTATCCGGACGGAACGAAGGCAGCACCTTTGTATTGAAGCCCTCGATCTCCTTGATTTGCAGATGGTACTCCAGCGAATCGCACGGATCGTCCGTGGTGCATACTACGGAGACGTTCGATTTCGTGATCAGGTCGCGCGCGCCGAATCCGGGACCGTTCAGTTTGGCGTTGACCTTTTCCCAGATCGCCGGGGCGCTCTGCTCGTTCAAAATTTCGTATACGCCGAAATAGCGCTGCAGCTCCAGATGCGACCAGGCATAGAGCGGATTGCCGATCATCATCGGCACGGTCCGGGCATACGCGAGAAAACGATCGTAATCGGTCACGCCTTCTCCACCCGTCACGTATTTCTCCTCGATGCCGTTCGCTCGCATGAGCCGCCATTTATAATGATCGCCGTACAACCACGCTTCAGTAATGTTGGCAAACGTTTTGTTTTCGTAGATTTCCTGCGGGCTGAGATGGCAGTGGTAGTCGATGATCGGCATATCCTTGGCATAATCCTCGTATAACCTTACCGCGGTTTCATTGTGCAGCAAAAATTGTTCATCCAAAAAAGATTTCATTCGCCTCGCACGCTCCCTTTGGGTGAGTTTACGTTCACATGGGTTCATTCCCATTTTTACGCTACACTGTTTGCCCCGAAAGTTCAATACAAAATGATAACGATTTCAAAAAAGGTTGATTTAGGCACACCACCGAAAGACAAGGTATACTGAATTTATCCTGTTTATGCCGTTTTGAAGATTCATATCCAGAGGAGATGATCAAGGGTTATGACACAGATGAAGGTTACGTTTCTCGGCACGGGGGACATGTTTAGCTTCGAGCAGCACCACAACAGCATGCTGGCCGAATTCGGCGGCACGCATCTCGTCATCGATTTTCCCGAATCGAACGCCAGGGCGCTGAAAGAATACGGCTTTCCTTTAACCGATATCGAAAATGTGTTTATCACGCACCTGCATGAGGACCATATCAACGGCGTCCAGCTGCTCGGTTATTATTCCCAAATCGTAAGCGGACGCAGACCGCGCCTGTACATCCACGAAGCATTGGTAGACCCGTTATGGAGCATCTTGTCTCCCGGCATGCGTCATACGACGGATGGGGAGCGTACGCTGCATGATTATTACGACATCGTTCCGCTGCCGGACGGCGGCACGTTCGAGCTGGGCGGAGTCACCTTCGAAACGTTCCGGACAACGCATGTGCCGGGCATGATAAGCAACGGCCTGCTGGCCCGCGGATACTTTGATTACAGCGGCGACAGCACATTGGATCAGGACAGGCTGATTGCGACGGCCGATGAAGTGCAGCTGATTTTCCACGAATGCCACATGCACGATCTGGTGATTAAATCCCATACCTCGCTGCAGGATCTGCAGCAGCTGCCCGCCGAGATCCGGCAGAAAACGGTGCTGATGCATTACCATGACGAATATGCGGATGCCGGCAAAAGGGCAGCATTCAATCAGGCGCATGACCTGCAAATGGCCGGACAGCTTCAAAGCTTTGTACTGAGAGGGTAAAGCGCCCTTCTGAAACGGGTAACACGTAACGGCGCGCCAAAGCGGTTCTCATACGTCTCTTGAGCGGGAACGGAAGGGAACCGCTGTTAGCCGTTGCCGGCCGGCAGCGTGTATCCTTCCGATTGACCTGTTTGAAACCTATCCCGTTGCTTGGCGATCAACTGCTCCAGATCAAGCTCTCGGAGTTCAGGGCATACGAGTCGCTGCGTACTTTTAAAGGATCAACCCTGTCTTATTTCACGCCACATTTCATATGAAATATCCAACTGCTCTCGAATCATCTCGTAATTTTCCCACGTGTCCGGCACATGGTAGACCGATTCTGCGTCATCATGGTTCACGAAAAAGAGGTAGTCGCTCAGATAACTTTCATACCCACGCTCGGCAAAAGCATTCCCTTCATCGTTCAACATATCTGCCGCAAGTACACCCCCCGTTTTTCGGCACAGCTGCGAGCTCAGGAGCTTTCTGGCTTTGAATGCCTCCACATCGGTGCGGTATTTATCCAAGAACTCGTTGCTGCACAGTCCCTGATCGACCAACCACCCCAGGAAAAAACCAATATGCACATAAGCCTGATCATGGGACAATTCCGCCGGAAAGTCACCGTCATAATGGTATTTTGCTTTGTCGTATACTGTCATTGTTCTGTCTCCTTTTCTCCCTAATCGTCATTTTAAAACCTAAATAACACCCATGGGAAGACCGATTAGAATCGATCCGAAATGCCCCCCACTGACATAGTCATATTATCGGCTTGGGCGGCTCTGTAATTTGCCTTGTTTAATCCAAAAAGGCACCGTTCCAGACCGACTCAGTCAGGAAACAGTGCCCGCTTGCTTTGTATTAGGAATTAAGACGAAGACTGACCCGCAGCCGCGTCGGGCAGTGCCCACACGGACAGCCCACCACCGTTAACGGGGAAACTGGCCCATCCGTCCTGACCGATCTTAATCTGTTCTTTTCGGCTCAGTGTCAGATCGGTCCACGTTTCGCCGGCATGGTGCTGCCCTACGCACATGCGTTTTTCGCCATCGTCCCCGTTGGAGATAACCACCGCGCAGCCGGAGCCCTCGAACTCCTTCGCTCCCCTTCTTACCCAGCCGATGGTGTTCGGATGATCGAAATAATCGACCTGCTCCCCGTACGCTTTGTTGGTTCGTGCATACAGCAAACGATCCAGAATGTCCTGTTTGCCTTTCACCGGTTCAGGACCGCCAATCCCGTAATAGTCGCCATAAAACACAACCGGATATCCATCCTTACGCAGCAGGATCAGTGCATAAGCGCTCGGTTTGAACCAGTCCGCCACCCACGATTCCAGCGCTTCGTGAGGCTGGGAATCATGGTTGTCCACGAACGTAACGGCATGGGTAGGATGCGTCTGCACCAGCGTATCGTTAAAAATGGAGGATAAATTGAAGTTGCGGCCCTGAAGGGACGCCTCATGCAGCTTGTAGTGCAGCGATACGTCGAACAGGTCGATCCGGTAATCGACAGTATCCAGAAATTTGCGGCAGGCATCCAGACTCGGGTGCCAGAACTCGCCGACAATATAAAAATCCTGCCCGCGTTTGCGGATCATCTCTCCGGCAAATTCCCGGATGAATTCATGGTTGATATGTTTGATGGCGTCCAGCCGGAAGCCGTCGCACTGAATCGTGTCGATCAGCCAATGGCCCCAGTTCAGCATTTCACGCCGGACGTCGGGATGGTTGTAGTCGATGTTCGCAAACATTAAATAATCGTAGTTGCCGAACTCCCGATCGACGTTTTTGTTCCAGGTTTTGTTCTCCCCGGCAATGCGGAACACCCCGCTTCGTCTCCCTTTGGCATCGTAATCGGTGCCGTTGAAATGCTCGTAGTTCCATTTGAAAGAGGAATACGTGTCCCCGCGCCCCGGAAAAGTGAACTTGGTCCACCCCTCAATCTCGAACGGCTTGGAAATTTCCTTCGTCCGGTCGTTCGGATCGACCTCGATCACTTTGAACACTTCCGTTTCGTCCGCTCCTGCCTTGTGGTTCATGACCAGGTCGACATAAACGGCGATGCCGTTCTTTTGGCACTCCGCGATGGCATCAACCAGCTCCTGCTTGCTGCCGTATTTCGTGCGCACGCTTCCCTTCTGGTCGAATTCGCCAAGATCGTACAGGTCGTATACGCCGTATCCCGTGTCCGTATTGGATATGGCTTTGGTCACGGGCGGAATCCACACCGTGTCGATTCCCTTCGCCTTCAGCTCGGGGGCCAGCTCGGCCAACCTTTTCCAGTGGTTTCCGTCTGCGGACAGATGCCATTCGAAAAACTGCATCATCGTATGATTTCTCTTCATAAACCAACCTCCCTGGGATTGCTTCAGAAGCCGACCGCAAAACGGCTCGCTCGGTAGTTCTACGTGTTGTCAACTAACCAAGTAATACCCTTTTCGGCCCATGGTTTAATCATTGGAAGAGAAATTAGTTGCAGAAGGGGCTATGCGCGTGAAATGCTGCCACTCCTCCGGAAGCAGGGAACGGTAAGGCTCCTGCGTAAACCGGTCATCGATGAGAACCAGTACGCCGGTGTCTTCCTCCGTACGGATCAGCCTGCCGCCAGCCTGCAGCACCTTGTTCATGCCAGGGAAAATATAGGCGTAATTAAAGCCATTGCGTCCCGTTTCATTAAAATAATCGCGAAGCACGTTGTTTTCCAGTCCGATCTGCGGCAAACCCGCACCCACTACAACGACGCCGTTCAAGCGGTCGCCCGGCAGATCGACGCCTTCGGAAAAAACACCGCCTTGAACGGCGAAGCCGATGCGGGTACGTTCCGGATCAGGCTGGAAAGCATTCAGGAACTGGTCACGCTCCTCCTCGCTCATGCCCTGCCGCTGCATGGTGACGTCGACATTGCCCGGTTGTTCCATGAACGTGTCGTACACTTCGCGCATGTACGGATAGGAAGGAAAGAACACGAGTAAATTGCCCCGCGGCCATTCCACGGCCAGCTGTCGCAGCATTCCCGCAATCGGTCTTCGGGAGCGCTCCCGATCCTTATAGCGCACGGACAGCGGCATCAGCCTGACGTCGAGCTGTTCCGGCCGGAAAGGCGAAGGTACCCGCAGCGTGTAGTCGTCCTCGCCCGCGCCCAGCATGTCGCGGTAATACCCCATCGGCGACAGCGTGGCCGAGAAATGAACGACCGAGCGAAATCCTTTGGCCGTCTGACGCAGCAGCACCGAAGGGTCCAGGCAGAACAGCCTGATTCGCACCTCGCTGCGCTCGCATTCGGCATACGTGATGAATCGCTCATCATACAACTTGCCGATCCGCAGGAAGTTCTGGGACGCAAAATATGCGTCCAGCAGCAGCGCCTGAGCCTCCTCGTCTTGCGCTCCACCCTCAAGCAGGCACTGCTCCGCTGCCATGACGAAGGGTTCCAGCAGGTCGAACAGTTCTTCGGGAGGCTCCTTTTTCAGCAGTTCGCCCGCGTTTTCGCCGTGCGAGCGAATCGTGCCCATGTATTTGTCTACCGCACCCGCCGTGCTGGCGATGCCTTTCGCTGCAGGCAAGCTGCCCTCAAGCGCTTTGAACGTGCTCTGGGTATCAAAGAACGCGGACTTCGCCAGTTCGGCCGAAAACATCATCCTGCCGCGGTCCACCAGATTGTGGGCCTCGTCCACGAGCAGAACCGTCTTGCGTTTCTGCTCTTCCAGCATGCGTTTCAGGGAAATCCGGGGGTCGAAAATATAGTTGTAGTCGCAAATCACCGCATCGGCCGCATACGCGGCATCCAGCGAGAATTCGAACGGGCATACCCGATGTTTGCGGGCATACTGCTCGATCACCGGGCGCGTCATCAACGTCTCGTGTTCCAGCATGTCCAGCACCGCACCGTTGATCCGGTCATAATAGCCTTCGCACATCCCGCATTGCCCGGCGTCGCATGCTTCCTCTTCCTTGAAGCAAATTTTATCCTTGGCGGTCAGGCTGATGACATGCATGTGAAGACCCTGTGCCTGCATGCGAGCAAACGCCTCTTCCGCAGTAGCACGCGTCGTCGTTCTGGCGGTCAAATAAAACAGCCTGCCTGCCTCGCCTTCCCCGATCGCCTTGACCGTCGGGAAGAGCACGGACATCGTTTTGCCGATCCCTGTGGGAGCCTTGGCCATCAACCCCTTGCCCTCGCGAATCGTCTGGTATACCGCCCCGGCCAGCTTTCGCTGTCCCTCCCGATACTTTTGAAAAGGAAAACCAAGCCCGCGAACCGTCTCATCCCGTTTCTGCTCATGGGCAACCATCATTTCCGCATACGGCGCGTAACCCGCGATGACCTCGGCAGCGAACTGCTCCAGCTCTTCCCGCTCCAGCATGCGCCGCATGCGGCGCTCCTCGTTGCTCATCGAATGCACGTAAGTAAGCTGTACCTGCATACGCGGCTCATCCTGCTGGACGGCTATCATGTAAGCGTACATGATGGCTTGAGCCCAATGCACGGGAGCACCCTCCCCCAGATCGTCCAGATTGCCTGCCGTTGATTTGATCTCATCCACGGTCAGCTGCCCATCCAGGCGGATCAAGCCGTCGCAGCGCCCTTCGATGACGTAGACCAAATCGCCGTATTGCAGCTTCGCCTCCAGGAACACCTCCTTCAGGTCTTCCTCCGCATAATCCTTCTGCACCCGCTGGTGAATGCGCGTTCCTTCATGCATCGAGGCATTGGTACGAAAGCCGGGACGAATGCTTCCACTCCGGTATACATATTCCACCAACGGTCTTACCGGTATTCGAATTTCAGTTGTCATGCGATCACCCGTTCCGTATATAGTCCCTATACTTTACCATGAAATACTGGCTGATTTCATGTTTACGGACGTATTTAAATGCAGCACCCATTTCCGCCAGGAGCCATCAAACCGGGTTTGGATCAGCGTTACCATAAGCTATCTTGAGTAGTAAACCATAAAGAAATGCACAATAAGGGGGAGAAGCTCATGTACCTCTATTCAATACCTGGTCGTTTCCTGACCAACCCCGCAAAGATGGGTCGTTTCGATTCGTTTCAGGATGATGCTTGGTGCTTTTTGACACGGCTCGCCTGAACATAGCATAATAATTGTAAATGAAACAACGGAAGGGAAGGCGGTATTTTGTCACGCAGCTCACTCGGCCGGTTTCTAAGCGGACCGTTCATCTTATTCACCGTGATCATGATGATCAAGAGCTCTCTCGCCTGGATCGTGATCTTCGACGATATTCCGGTATGGAAGCCCTTGTTGACCGAATTGCCGCTCATCTGGATCTGCTTCTGCCTGATCGAATGGTTTGCGGCTAAACGGCGCATGTGGGCGTACCTCGGATTGGATTTGCTCCTGTCCGGCATTTTTTTTGCAGCCATTATGTATTACAAATATTACGGGGTCATCGTCAATTACCATGCCCTGGCGCAAGTCAACCAAGTCACTGCGGTGAAGAGCAGCATGTTCTCCCTGCTTGATCCGTATTATCTGTTTATTTTCACCGATATTATCGTCATCGGAGGCATCCTGATCCGTCGTCGCATCCGGCATGGAGGCCTTGAACTCCCCGGGCGCATTCCGCTTGAGAAGCGTACCCGGAGACGGATTGCGTCCGTCATTCTCGTGCTCTCCTTAGTTGTTTGCTTGCTCAACATTTATCCCAATCGGGCTAGCATGAACGAGCTTATCCAGGCTGAACAGATGGGCATTCTCGGGTATGAGGCATTTACGATTCTGGCGGATCGGCCGAAAAAACCCGTCCCGCTGGAGGCGATCGACCAGAACGCCGTGAACGAGCTCAAGCAGACAACGAGCGTGCCTGCCGTCGTGGAAGCCGGCGCAGCCAAAGGCCGTAATGTCATTGTGCTGCAGTTGGAGTCATTCCAGAACTTCCTGATCGGGCTGGAAGTGGATGGGCAGGAAGTGACTCCGAATTTGAACGAATTGGCACGGAAAAGCCTGTATTTCCCGAATTTCTACCAACAGGTGGGACAGGGAAATACGTCGGATGCCGAATTTGTGGTGAATACGTCGTTTTATATTCCCCCAAACGGAGCCGCTTCAACAGTCTATGCCAGTAAAGAACTGCCCAGCCTGCCCAGACTGATGGGGGCAAACGGTTACCAGACGGCGACGTTCCACACCAATGACGTTCATTTCTGGAACCGGGATCAGCTGTATCAAGCGCTGGGTTTCGACCATTATTATGATTTGAAATATTTCGGAACGGAGGACACGGTTGCTTTCTCCGCATCAGATGAGGTGTTATACGCCAAAACGCTGGATAAACTGGAGGAAATGCAAGCTTCAGAATCTCCTTTTTACGCACAGGTCATCTCTATGTCGGCGCACCATCCTTATGAATTGCCTGAACGAAAGGTCGATATGACCCTTCCCGAACGATTCAAAAATACGCTGCCCGGCAACTACCTGGTGTCCCAGCATTATGCAGACAAGGCTGTGGGGACTTTCATCGAGGGACTGAAGCAGCGCGGATTGTGGGATAACAGCCTGCTCGTCGTATACGGCGATCACCTCGGCCTTCCGATCTACTCGCTCGACAAAGACGACAAAGCGCTCATGAAAGAGATCTACGGCCGCGAATATACGTCTGCGGACATGATCAACATTCCGCTGATCATCTCTTCGCCGGGCGTGGCGCCGGGAACACAGCTCGGACAGATCGGCGGCCAGGTCGACATTCTGCCAACGATTGCCGGACTGACGGGTTTGTCCTTGGAGAATCAGCTGCACTTCGGGCAAGATCTGCTGAGGGAAGGCGGCAACCTGCTGCCGGAGCGTTATTATTTGCCTTCCGGATCGGTGCTGAACGATGCGTCATTGTTTATTCCGAAAACCGGGTATGGGGACGGCACCCATTATTCTTTGGAAGAAGCTGCGGCGAGAAACATGCTTGCGCTGAAACCGGCCGTGGATGACTCCGCACAAGATGAAGCCACTCCGGCGATGGTGAATGGCAATGCTGAGGAAGGTAACACTAAAGACGTTCATGCTGCTGATACCGTAAAAACGAAGGATCAAACAGCGGAGGATCAAACAGAGGATCATCAGGCAGGGACTGCTCAGGACGAGAATTCATCGGCAGCTTCCACGCCGTACATCACCAAAGAACAATATGAACGGGCACTGGAACTCATTCATTTGTCCAATAGTTATCTGAGCCAGCTCCCGGACCGAAATCAAGATCAATAACGCCATTATTCAATCTATATAAACCGCACTAATCATTCACACTAGGGCAATGCGAGTGCAGTACCATCTTCCGATCGCTGTTATCCCCAAATTTTTTGGATTCCCCTTTTCTAAGGGGAAAATCCGGTGATAAGCCTATGCTTCCGATGCAGCTTTCTTTCAGAAAGCTTTTAGAACGCTTTGCTTCTCCAGATTGGTTCTGCCTCTTCGTTAACGTGTGTTTGTTTTTTGCGGTTTATATATTCATGAAATGTCGAAAGCCCGCAGACGCGGGTCCGGTGACGGACTGCTCTGCGGGCTATTTTGTGTTAAGAACGGTTACTCTATGTTGCTCATCGTCTCATACAATGAATTACAACGGCTGCAGGGACACCGTATCCCGTTCCGACAGCTTGGCCGCCATGTCCAGCCATTCCTGCGGTTTGTTCGGCAGTACGGCATAGTACCGATTCAGGAAATCGTACACCAGGCTTGTCGGGAGCTCGGCCAGCTCCTCGTCGCCAGGCATGAAGCATAGATCCAATCCTCCCACCGCTTCGCCGTCTCCCTGCCAGGACGGATGAACATACGGAAAGTCGATCCGTTTGTATCCGAGGTGCGACAGCACCTCGCGGCGTACGTAAGGGTCCATCGGTTTAATGCTGCCGAACGAATGATCCTGGCTCAGGTACGGGTTGTAGATTTCGGCAAACATGCCGAACAGCTCTTTGCCGTTCGCTGCAGCGAGTGCCTGCAGGTCACGCTTCCGGTGGTTGGCCAGAAATGCGCCAATGCCAAGTCCTTCGCGGCCGATGATCGTGAAGTCGGTCATGGCCACGTTCCAGTCCTCGTAATAGCGATATTCGGTCGCACCTACAACCTGTCCTTCATGAACCGCCACGAATACGCGGATGCCCGGGTCTTCCAGCGGTTCCTTCCACAGCGGGAAGTCCAGCACTTCCTCAGGCGGGAAAATCTCCTTCATCAGGTTGTGCATCTGGGCGAACAGCGGGTCTTCAATCGATGTAATTCGTTGATATTCCATGATGACGGCCTCCTTATCATTTGCATGCTTTTGAATGAATGATTGTTAAACGGAGCCACTGCGTGGTCAGAAACATCTTCCGATCGTCATCGTATCAATGTCCAATTCAACCAAGAATCGTTGACTTAAAAGTACTTTGCCGCATGTTACTTGAACGGATTGCGCCACTCCATCAGGGCGGCATAGTTGCAGGACTCCTCGTCGTCCAGATAGTCCGCCGCAACGCCCACGGGCATTCGCCCGCAGCGCAAAAGGAACGAGACGACCGGATCGCGAAGCTCTCCCGCGGTTACGCTCTCCAGGTACGCTTCTGCCGACATCTGTCCGGCAACGAGATGATACCCCGGCATCCGGCCTGCGCCCAGCAAGCGGTCCATCCCTTGAGCGATCACCAGATGGTACATCGCCTGCATCATAAGCTGGGCCAGCCCCCATTTGCGATACTTGGGACGAACGCAAAGATCGACGATATATAACGTATTGCCATCCGGCTGATGATTGCGAATATAACCGTCATCCGTCACTTCGGCCCAGGTATGCTGCGCCGGGTGATCAGGGTCCCAGTTCATGCGCAGCGACGTCATTGATCCTGCCAGCTCGCCATCCACTTCGATACATATGGCTCCGTGAGGATAATGCGCAATGTGGCTGGTGAGCTGCTCATGGTTCCACAGCAGCTCCTCCGGGTATGGCGGCGGGAAACTCTCCGCCTGAATGCGGATCAGCTCGTCGAAGTCGGCTGCGGCATAGCTGCGAATGACGGCCTTGGCCGGTCTGCCGTTCCGATCCGGGCCGGCAATGTACATCTCTTTCCGATACAAGCCATGCTGAGCCATCGCTGAACCCCCTTTCTGCCATAATCGAAGCACGTTTATTTCCAATCGGTGTACAGATCGGTACGACGGTCGCGCCATGTGGTAACCGAACCGCGTTCGCGCACCTCATACAGCAGATCCAAATCAAGGTCAGCCGTTACGAGCATGTCGTCATTGATTTCCCCTTCGGCCAAAATGCCGCGCGGCGGAAACGGCACGTCGTTCGGCGTAATAATCGCGGCTTGACCATAATTGGCCCGCATGAAGTCAACCGTTTTCAGGCTGCCCACCGTTCCGGTGAGTACAACATAGACCTGGTTCTCCACCGCACGCGCGTGGCTCGTATAACGGACGCGATAGAAGCCATGACGGTCATCCGTGCAGGATGGGCAGAAAATGACGTCAGCCCCCTTCGCCTTCGCCATGCGTACGATTTCCGGAAATTCAATATCATAACAAGTCAGCATCGCAATCCGGCCTTTATCCGTGTCGAACACCTCAAGCCCTTCGCCAGGCGCCATGTTCCATTCATCCACTTCCGTAGGTGTAATGTGGATTTTGGCTTGGCGCGCGATGCGGCCGTCCGGATAGAACAGGTGAGCCGTGTTGTACAGCTTGCCTTCACGGCGGATAACATGTGTTCCCCCGATGAGGTGCATGCCATACTTCGCCGCCAGCGACGTAAACAACTGTTCATACTGGTCCGTGAAATCCGGCAAGTCCTCAATGGTCAGTGCGTTACCCTGCTCATCCCCGATGGACATTAACTGCGTGGTAAAAAACTCGGGAAACAGCACGAATTCAGTGCCGAATTCGCTGGCTGCCCGTATGTAATGCTCGGACTGAGCAGCAAATTGCTCGAACGAGCCGATCGTTTCCAAATGATATTGCACAGCGGATACCCGCAGTTTCATCGAACAAACACCTCCACCATAGTCTGAATTCATTTTACCAATGAAACCGTGATATTCCTAATCATTTCAGCTTCGATTGCGTAAACGAAATCCACTCCCTCGCGGCAAACGAAAGATAACGATCTTTGCGCCAGATCATGCCCAGCTGCCAAGGAATAACGGGCTCTTCCACGGACATGATCCGCACGCGCATATGGTCCACCTCGCGGCAGATCGTTTCCGGCAGCAGCGCCACGCCCAAATTGGCAGCCACCATCGAACTAAGCAGGTCCCACTGCGAGCTCTCATAGACGACGCGCGGCTGGAATCCCGCTCCCTGGCAGGCAGCGATAATCCGGTCGTGCAGCGCGAAGTCCTCCCTGAACAGCACGAAAGCATCATGCTCCAGTTCGCGCAGCGCAACCGTCCCCTTGTCGGCAAGCGGATGGGAAGGATGTACGAGCAGGTTCAACTTTTCCTCCACGAATACGAAGTGATCGAGCACCTCGTCCACCGTGGGCAGCACCGCCACGCCGATATCCAGCGCACCGCTGATCACGTCGGCCTCCACTTTTTTCGCGCCATCTTCGAACAGTTCGATGGTCACTTGGGGAAATGCCTTGTGGAACTCGCCAATAATCATCGGGAAAAAGCTGGATCCCACCATGGGCGGCAGACCGATGCGCAAATGTCCCTTCTTCAGGTTCATCAGATCGTCCAATTCCGACGACAAGCTGCGGAACGACTTTTCGATTTCCTGCGCCTGACGGAAAAACACATGGCCCGCATCGGTCAACTCCACCCTTTTGCCGTAACGATCGAACAAGGTCACGCCGAGCTCGTCCTCCAGGCTTTTTACCGTTTTGCTGATCGTGGGCTGTGTGATAAACAGCACTTCTGCCGCCTTGGTGAAGCTCTGCTGTCTCGCTACCTCGAGAAAATATTGCAAATGGCGAATATCCATCGTAATATGCCCACCCCTTCCATAGATAAATGGAATGATAAATATTCTTAATATGCATTTTACTCATGAAAGATGTCGCTGTAAAATTTGAAATGACAAAGCTTTATTACTTTCATTTTTCATAACAAACATGTTCTTCATTCACATATTCAAAGGAGGGTTTACCGTGAAAAAATGGGGCATTGGCATCGTGCAGGTTGCGCTGCTCATGGTGTTCTCGCTCGGGATGGACCAATTGGCCCGAGTTCTCCATCTGCCCGTCCCGGGATCGATCCTCGGCATGGTGATCCTGTTCCTTCTGCTCCAGGCCGGCGTCGTGAAGCTGCGCTGGATCGAGGTTGGCGCGGGCTGGCTCCTGGGCGAGCTGCTGCTGTTTTTCATTCCGTCGGCCGTAGGCATCATGAATTACGTGCCGATGCTGGAACAGGACGGATTGCAAATTTTGTTCATCGTGCTGTTAAGCACGTTTCTGGTGATGGCCTGCACGGGTCTGGTCGCCAGCCGAATCGCCAAAAGAAAGGAGCGTCATACGGGATGATCGGATTTCTTTGCTTGCTGCTCACGGTCGGCATTTACTGGATCGCCAAACGCATGTACCGCAGTCTGCCCAAAGTATATTTGTCACCGCTGCTCATCACACCGTTGATTGTCACGCTGGTGCTCATCGCTACAGGCACCAATTATGAAACGTACAGCATGGGCGGCAAATGGCTGAGCCTTTTGCTTCAACCGGCTACCGTTGCCTTCGCCGTTCCGTTATATACGTTTTTCCATGTGCTCAAAAAACACGTCTCGGAGATCGTCTTCAGCGTCATGACGGGCTCCGTGGTCGCGGTGTTGTCCTCGGCCCTGCTGGCCAAGCTGCTGCACCTCGACGCCGGGCTTGTGCACAGCCTGATTCCGAGATCGATCACCACGCCGATTGCGATGAACGTCTCGGCCACCATCGGCGGCATTCCGGCCGTTACGGCCGTATTTGTCATCATGACCGGCTTGCTCGGCGCCACCATCGGCCCGTCCATCGTAAAAATGCTGCGCATCGAAGGCGAAATTGCCCGCGGCACGCTGCTTGGGACCGGAGCCCACGGCACGGGAACGTCCAAAGCGTTCGAATTCAGCTCGCTGACGGGCACCATCTCCAGCATCTCCATGGTGCTCGCCGCATTATTCACCTTGGCAGTGGCCCCCCTGCTCTCCAAGCTTATTTTTCCGTAATATAATAGATGGAATTATCCCTTTTTTTTGAAATATAATTGTTGTAATAAAGCCCTTTCTTCCTTACAATAAGGACAGGTTTTCAAAGTTAATATTGCGGGGGAGATGCGATGAAAAGAACCGGAATGAAGAGATCTCTGGACCGCCTTGGACGAATTGTCCTTCCCAAAGAAATGCGGGATACGATGGAAATCCATATCGGCGATCCTCTTGAATTTTTCATTGAAGGGAAAGAGTTGATTTTAAGAAAGTACAAATCGACATTGTGTGTGTTTTGCGGAAACCTGGATACAGAAATGTATTTCAAAGAGCAATTCATCTGCCGGACCTGTGCAACTCAATTAAAACACCCGGAAGACACTCCCGAATGGTTCGTTCCTCAACCGAAAAAATCTCCTGCATCCGCGGAGCGTCCTGCTTCCGAATCCGCCCGAGCCGCTTCATCCGATTCGGACGAGAAAGCCGGCAACGAGTATCCGGACCTGCGGCCCAAAACGGCCCGCATGCTGCAGCAAATGAGAGAAATCGTTGAACAGCATCCCGGCCTGGCCCAGCAGCAAATTGCAGAGAAGCTTGGCATCAGCCAAGGACGCGTCTCCCAATTAAAGAAACTGCTATAATCGCGACATCAAAAACATATGGAGACTTCCGGGTGACCGGAATCCCGTTGCAAGAGAACCCTGAATAACATGCGGGTTCTTCTTTTTTTGCATCAAGCCAAAAAAAGAGGATTGCCGCGGATTCGGGCGTTCCTCTTTTTCAGTGTAAAGTCATATTATGAGATCGCCTGAAAAGCGTCGAGCTCCTCTTCCTCCATTTGGCGCATTCCAATCAGCAGCACAATGATATTCGCCACAAGCAGAATTGCAGGGAACCCTAAGGCCGCATATTGGCCATATATCAGATGGGTGCCCACAGCCCCAATCAGGATAAAAGTCAACAAACCGGCCGCAACCATGCGTGTACGCGGGATAAGCAGGCCCACGGCGCTCAGCAGCTCGACTGCACCGATGAGATACATCGTCCAGGCCGGATATGAAAATCCTTCGAAGGTCTGCACCATCATCTCCGATCCGCTTACCTTGTTGAACCCCGTCATCACGAACACCCCTGCCAAAATAACCAGCGCAATATAACCCAACATTTTCATTTCCATTCACTCCTGACGCATTATATTTGAATGTTCGAAAGCATCCTGCCAACGAAATGCATATTAAAAAGAATCTATGTAATAGCTGAGCAAACAGCTTTATTTTTAAAACGAATTTCTAGTATCGATAATTTAGTTGGTATTATTTAATACATTGTTATATTTTTATTATTTACTTACTTTTATGAAGCGAGTATATAATAATAACATTATTTAATCAAGTAATTTTTTGCGGAATGGTGTATAATACATACAAAAGGTATGTTACAGTAATAATTGTAGTAACTCTTTATTGACTTGCTTGTCCCCTTACCACGGTTCGAGTGACAGAAAGCCAAGCTCTTTATATATACAAATATGGATATGTCTTTACCGGAATTGAGGTGAATAGATTGAAGCTGAGAAAAAAAGCGCCGCCCAGCCCTTGCCTGATCACTCAGGCCATGGATATCATCGGCAAAAAGTGGGTGCTGCTGATCATGTATCAACTGCTGTCCGGCCCGAAACGGTTTACCGAATTGGAAGCCGAGATGGCCATCAGCGGCCGACTATTATCCGAACGCCTGAAGGAAATGGAGATGGAGGGCATCGTCTCGCGGCACATGTATCCGGAGATTCCTCCCCGCGTCGAATATGAACTGACCCCAAAAGGCAAAGCCATCGAACCTGTCATCAATCAAATTTATGGCTGGTCATCGGAGTGGCTCAAGAAATAGGCTTTATGGCTGCCTGCCGACAAAAACAACATGCTTTAACACAAAACGCCTGATTCTGGCTGACCCTTGCGGGTCGGTTCAGAATCAGGCGTTTTCGTTTATCGAATGGAGAGTTAGCGGACGTGGAGCTTTACAGGCAGGCCGGACTCGAGCGAAACCTGCGCCGCCACAGTGATTTCCTGCGTCCGATAAGCGTCTTCGTAGTCGGACAAAATGCGTGAGCGGTCGCCGGTGCGAAGCGCGTGAATGAACGCTTCATTTTCCCGTTCGTACGGATTGGCTCCCGCCGGAATCTCATGGCCGGCCATCGGATGCGGCGCCGCAACGGGCAGCAGAAGCCGATCAGGCGTCCAGTCCCACACGCCGCTAGCCGTGTAGAATTGCAGCCCCGCTCCGCCTTCTCCGTCCGGGAGCAGGCAGGTGTTCGCAATGCTTGCAATGGCGCCGCTTTGCAATTGGAGCGTGACATTGGCCACATCGTCCACGGTGACATTCTCGTGAGTCTCGTGCATGACTCGCTGCGCAGCGGCCGCGTATACCTCTGTCACCTCGCCCGCGCAGAAGCGCAGCAGGTCCACGATATGGGTCGTCTGCTCCACGAACTGACCACCCGATCCATCCTGGCGACGCCACCAGGCTACTCCCGGCATGCCGCCCATCCAGCGGCCAAGGGCCATGCCCACTTTTTGATTCTGCATCGCTTCCCGCAGCACCTGTGCAGCCCCTTGGTAACGGAAATGATATCCCACCGATGTCAACATATTCGTCTTTCTGATTTCGCCAAGCACCTGCTGCGGCACATCCAATCCCGTGCTCAACGGTTTCTCGACCAGGAACGGGATGCCGCGGCGAATCAATTCCAATTCAATCGCACCGTGGGACATCGGAGGCACGCAAATATAGACAGCATCCAGCTTCTGTCCATCCAACATATGTCCCAACTCTTCATACCCGGCAGCATCGTAGACGTTGGCCATGGCTTCCGCCTTTTCCAGTGATGTGCCAAGAACGGCAGCCACGCGCACGCCCTCCATCCGGGTCAATATATCTGCATGCACCTTGCTGAACCAGCCTGTGCCGATTATGCCAATCTGTAAAGTCATCGCTGCAGTCCCCTCTCCATGTTATACGCTTACATGTTCCATTCGACCCCCATTCGCTAAATCCTCCCTTAACGCCGAAACGAAACCTCGGACAACAATCGGTCCAATTCTTCGCCGTAATGCGAGGCCTGCTCCTCCGTCCAGTGCAAAACCTGGCTCATGTATGCGGCGACAGCGCCCTTCCATTGGCGAACTTCCCCGATCCGGAAAAAGAGAGCCCCTGTGCGCCGTACCCAGAAGTCCGCCGGCGTCGCTGCCATCTCTTCCTCCATGGCATAGCTTGCCATCAAGAAAAGTTCGATCGGCATGCCGTGCACCTCTGATCTGCCCCGCAGACCCGACAAACGTGCATAAAGCCGATCCACGTTGGAGCCATAGGTGCGGACCAGCCTTTCCGCGACGGCTCGCTCCAGCCCCAACGCTACGCCGTCTTTGATTTTGCGCTCCGCATAAACAGCATATCCTGCCGACCCGCCGACGTCTCCGCCGGAGATGGGCAGCCGCTTCGTAATGCACGGGCCTGCGGACCGGCCTGTTTCCTCTTCCAGTTGGCGGGCCGCCAGATCAACGACCATTTCGGCCATTTTCCGATAACCGGTAAGCTTGCCGCCTGCAATCGTAATCAATCCCGAGCGGGACACCCACACTTCGTCTTTGCGGGAAATCTCGGAGGGACCCTTTCCTTCCTCATGAATCAGCGGGCGCACGCCTGCCCAGGCCGACTCCACGTCTTCCGCCGTAACACGCACGTCCGGAAACATGTTCCGGATCGCCTCCAACACATACTCCCGGTCGGAATCGTCGATGAGCGGATGAGCCGGGTCATCCTTATATACCGTGTCCGTCGTTCCTACATAGGTTTTCCCATCCCGCGGGACGGCAAAAACCATGCGCCCGTCGGGCGTATCGAAATATACCGCCTGCCTGAGCGGAAAACGCTTGCCGTCAAACACCAGATGAATGCCCTTGGTGAGCTGCAGCGTCTTCCCTTGGCGGGAACCGTCCAACTCGCGCAGACGGTCCACCCATGGTCCCGAAGCGTTTATCACCTTGTCGGCATGCAGCATGCAGGTTCGTCCATCCAACTGATCGGTCGCCTGAATGCCAACGACTTTGCCGTCCTTCTTAATGAAGCCATCGGCCTTCACATAGTTGATGGCTTGAGCTCCGCGGCTCACCGCCTCTTTCATCACTTCGATCGTAAGGCGGGCATCGTCCGTCCGATATTCCACGTATAGTCCGCCGCTCAGAAGCTCCTGCCTACGAAGCAGCGGCTCCATATCCGAGACGGCACGGGCATTCAGCATACGGCGGCGTTCGCTGTACTTCACGCCCGCCAGGCGGTCGTAAACCATCAAACCGATGGAGGTGCTCAGCCGACCGAACGTTCCGGTTTTATAAATGGGCAGAAGCATAGGCTCCGGCGTCGTCACATGGGGTCCGTTTTCATAAACGACGGCTCGCTCACGTCCGACTTCGGCAACCATTTTTACTTCGAATTGCTTTAAATAACGAAGTCCGCCATGAATCAACTTGGTCGAGCGGCTGGAGGTTCCGGCAGCGAAATCCTGCATCTCCACCAAAGCCGTCTTCAGTCCGCGCGATGCGGCATCCAGGGCGATGCCGGCTCCGGTGATGCCTCCTCCGATAATCAGTATGTCAAAATGTGCATTCGCCATTTCATGTAATACATCGGTTCGTTTTCCGGCCGAGAACGTTGCAGTCATCCGAATCGCCTCCACTGATTTCCATTCATTTTCTCCGCAAAAGGACAAAAAAAAGACCACGTCATGCGCCGCAGCGATAGCTGAGCGTTACGTGGTCTCTCCCGATCTCCAGACATCATTTTTTAACTTGTGCCTTAATCCTACCACACAATTTGGGCGGCGTGAAGGCCTGAAATGACACATTATTCAAAAAATTTTTGAATCCACCTTTTGCTATAGGGTGTAATTTCAATATGACCCACATACCCTTTTATTTCCCTTATTATGGTTACCCCAATTCTGCGGACCAGGAAAATTAAACCTGCCTCTTATGAATGATTTTCCACCATTTAATCACAGCTATTGTATATCTTTGTCGATAAAGTACAAATATCCACAACAAGGCCCGCCGGGTCTATTTAAACGCCATTGCCGCCCGGACTGCCCGCTGCCAACCCTTGTATAACTCCGTTCTTCTTTCCTCCGGGATGCTCGGACGGAACAAACGCTCCGTATTTTCATGATTGCTCAGCTCGGTTCTGCTCTTCCAGTAACCAACCGCAAGACCGGCAAGATAAGCCGCTCCCAAAGCCGTCGTTTCATTCACTGCAGGACGCTCTACCGGCATGCCCAGAATGTCGCTCTGGAACTGCATGAGAAAATCGTTGGCCGCTGCCCCGCCGTCCACGCGCAAGGCCCCCACCTCGATACCCGAGTCCGATTCCATAGCCTCAAGGACATCCCGGGTCTGATAGGTCAGCGCCTCCAGCGTCGCCCGTATGAAATGCTCCTTGGTCGTGCCGCGCGTCAGGCCGAATATCGCACCTTTGACCTCGCTATCCCAATATGGACTTCCGAGCCCCACAAAAGCCGGCACCATGTACACGCCATCCGTCGATGGGACGCGTGCTGCGTAGTCCTCGCTGTCACGCGACGAACGCAGCATCCGCAAGCCGTCCCGGAGCCATTGAATCGCCGAGCCTGCAACGAAGATGCTGCCCTCGAGCGCATACTCCACTTCGCCGTCGATGCCCCAGGCAATCGTGGTAATCAGCCCATGCTCCGATTGAACCGGCTCTTTGCCCGTATTCATCAGCATGAAACAGCCGGTTCCGTACGTATTTTTCATGCTCCCCCGCGTATAACAGCCTTGACCGAACAATGCGGCTTGCTGGTCTCCGGCCGCACCAGCGATCGGAACCCGGTGGCCGAAGAAATGATATTCCGTCGTGTGGGCATATACTTCGGAGGATCCCCTCACTTCCGGCAGCATCGCTTGCGGAATATCGAGAATGGCCAGCAGCTCGTCGTCCCATTTCAACTCGTAAATGTTGTACATCAGCGTACGGGAAGCATTGGACATATCGGTCACATGCGTCCCCCCGCTTAGCTTCCAGATCAGCCAGCTGTCGATCGTACCGAACAGCAATTCTCCGCGCTCGGCGCGTTCCCGCGCACCTTCCACATGATCCAGGATCCAACGTACTTTCGTTCCCGAAAAATAAGGATCTATGAGCAGCCCTGTTTTGCGATGGAATACGTCGTCCAGCCCTTTGGACTTGAGCTCCTCGCAAATTCCCGCCGTTTGGCGCGACTGCCAGACGACGGCATTGTAGATGGGACGCCCGCTTTCCTTGTCCCAGACCACCACGGTTTCGCGCTGATTGGTAATGCCGATCCCGGCAATTTGCGCCGGCTTAATGCCGCTCTCCGCCAGGCAGGAAGCCATGACGGCCAGAATGGAGCTCCAGATTTCGTTGGCATTCTGCTCCACCCACCCCGGTTTAGGAAAATACTGCGGAAATTCCTGCTGTGCCGTGTGCACGATCTCCCCGTTTCGATTAAACAAAATTGCCCTTGAGCTGGTGGTCCCTTGGTCAAGGGCCATAATATATTGATCCATCCTTGCATCCCCTCCTGCACGCATACGTTATGTTCACAGCACTGTTCATTGCGATTTCACGCCGGGTTACTTTGTAAGCGTTTTCCCATAGTGTCGGATGAGATCGGCATTGGACGTCGTTACCGCTTGAGCTCCGGCATGAAGAGCCTGCTCGACCTCCTGTACGGAACGGATCAAACCGCCCGCTATAATCGGTATCCCTGTGCGTTCATACACCTCGGTAATGATATGCGGAATGACGCCGGGCAGCACCTCGATGTAATCGGGCCGCGTTTTGTCGAGCAGCTGATAGCTTTTTTCCAGTGCATTCGTATCCAGCAGAAACACCCTCTGAATCGCAGTGATCCCTCTTTGCTTCGCTTTCTGAATCACGCTCGCCCGCGTCGAGATCAATCCTGCCGGACGGATCTGCTGACATAGGAACTCTGCCGCGAATTCATCGTTTTTGAGACCTTGCACCAGGTCGGCATGCAGCAGCATGTTTTTGTCCCGCCGCCGAGCCTCGTTCAAAATGCTCTGAAGCTGGCCGATATGGGTATCCAGCAGAATGCCGTATCGGTACGGCCCTGCGATGATCGCTTCGAACTGCTTCATGTTTTTGGCCGCCGGTAACATGCATTGTCCCTCAAATGGCATGGAGCTCCCCCTTACATGTTTCGGATGGTTCCATTGTATAATTGACAACTGTCGGTCAGCAAGATTTTCGAATACGAGAAATTATTTCAAATTTTAAGTATTCCGTGCATGAAAAAAGAACCAGTCAATACGTGACTGGCTCCTCGTTGTTTTTTATACGAATAAATTCGCAGTCTATTCATCAGGCATCAGGCGGGTCGAACAAACAATGATCTGCGGCGAAAGCTTCTTGGTTCTTTCGTTACGCCTGGGCATGCGGAAGAGAACTTGCTGCCACATCCCAAACATCACTTTCCGAAAGGTGGCCGGAACGATTGACCTTGGTTTGCAAATATTTCTCGTTATACGCCGAACGGTCCCCCCAGAGCGGAACACGTCCGCCAACGTTCAGTCCAGCCTCCTGCAAGGCAGCCAGCTTGCGAGGGTTGTTGGTGATCAGGGTAACCGGCTCTGGACGCAGTGCGCGCAGCACGGCGATGGCGTCATCGTAATTGCGTGCATCGTCCGTGAATCCAAGCTGAAGGTTGGCATCTACGGTGTCCATGCCTTCTTCCTGCAGCAGATAAGCCATGGCTTTGCTGAACAAACCGATGCCGCGACCCTCATGGTTCGCCAAGTAGAACAAAGCTCCAGCGCCGTGAGCGGCAATCATCTTCATGGATTGCTCCAGCTGGAAGCCGCAGTCGCAGCGCTTGCTGCCAAAAATGTCGCCGGTATGGCAAATGCTGTGCATCCGAATGAGCGCTTCCGCGGCTTGGGCGAAATCGCCGTAAACAAGCACGCTGGATTGTTGACGTTCCGCCAGTTCAGCCGCCGCCAGTGATTCGATCAGTTCGCGGCTGTCCATCTCTTTCTCCGCCTTCATCCAGCTGTACCATTGGAAGATGCGTGTTTCGCCATCCAGATTCACCGGAAGCTTGATGGGGCCGACCAAGTATATAAATTCTTTTCCACTTGGAATAGTCTGTATTTTCGGGGCGAGCAATTGTATAGTATGCGAATTTATCATCGAAAGGTTCCTCCCGCTATGCGTTCTAAAGCTATTTTATGATTCGCGTCCGGGCAAGCGGACCACTTGAATAGGCATCTGCAGTGATATATATCATTGTCATCATCATTAGTTACTTTATGTAAGCAAGTTTAAAATAAAAATTAGATGGTGTCAAGTAACTTTTGTTTTTAAAGTAACTTACAAATCTATAACTAAATCATGGACACAAATTTGTGATTCGTTTCAGGAATATTGGTTATGAGTTTAGAAACTGCTCATACAATGATGGTGTAGTCGGCAAAATCCACTTTACTTCACGTTGGCATCTTAACCTTAAGGGGGTAGTGCATATGATCCGCCGAAAAAGAGCTTGCTGGGTCGCCGCATTCATGGCATGCGTTCTGCTATTGGGCGGGTGTTCCATTTGGCCAGGGCAGGACGATTCAGCGACCAGCAAAAAGGTAGCGCTTACATTGTGGTATTGGAACCGTTCCATTGACGACAAGCTGTTAGCCAAGGCACAGGAGCAGTTCCCCAACATTCAACTAACGGCCCAAAAAATCGGGGGCGACTTCAAAGCCAAACTCAAAACCACGCTTGCAGCCCGTTCCGGCGAACCGGATATCGTTGCGTTGAACGACTGGATCATGGAGCTCTTTCCGAGTGAGGACCGTTTCTATAACCTGTATGATCTCGGCGCGGGAGACATTGAAGACCAATATCTGGAGTGGAAGTGGAAACAAGGCGTGACGCCAAGCGGACAAATGATCGGATTCCCGATGGATACGGGACCAACCGCCCTGTTCTATCGCGAAGACCTGTTCCGGGAAGCCGGACTGCCGTCCGATCCGGATGAAGTATCCCGTCAGATCAACAGCTGGGAAGCTTATGCAGCGGCCGGCGAGAAGCTCAAGAATGCGTTCGGAGGCAAAGTGTTTCTGACCGACAATATTGGTAGCGTTTACAATCAAGTGTTGTCTCAAGGCACGGACCGCTACTTCCAGCCGGACGGAACGTTCCTTGGCCTGGATTCGCCTCTGGTCAAGACGAGCTGGGATACCGCGATATCCTTCAAGGAAAAGGGACTGCTGGCCAATGCCGACGGGTGGACTCCCGGCTGGAACGCAGCCATGAACAACGGGGAAATCGCCTCCTTCGTGGGCGCTGTATGGATGAAGCAAGTGCTGCAGGAGGCCGCCCCGGATACGTCCGGCAAATGGAGGGTAGCCCGTGCGCCGGGCGGGGATGGCAACAATGGCGGATCCTTTTTGTCCATTCTTAAATCCAGCGAACATCCGCAGGAAGCTTTTGAACTGATTCGCTGGCTGCAAAATCCGGAAAACCAATTGGAACAATACCAGACGTTGAACCTGTTCCCGTCCGCGCCAAGCGTATTCGATTCGCCTTCCATGAAAGAGGAAGAGCCTTTCTTTGGCGGGCAAGCTACCGGAAGCGTATTTGCCGAATCGGCACAACACGTCCCGATTGCCTTCTTTGGCGAAAGGTATCCTTCCGTGCATGGCATCATTACGCGGCGCCTGAACGATATCGCCAAGCAGAATGCCAATCCGCAGCAAGTATGGAATGATACGGTGCAACGCGTCGACCGCGAGCTGCAGCGTTAGGTTGTATGAATGGCACCGCCCATGCAAGGATGACCCGCAAAGGAGGAAATTCCCATGGCCGTAACTGAACCGCGCCTTACTCCGGATCAAGCCGGCGCACGCCCCGATCTGGATCGTCAGAAACCTCTCCTGTCCCGCATCTGGGAAAACCGCTCGTTATATGTAGCTATTTCGCCGTTTTATATTCTGTTTGCCGTCTTCGGACTCTTTCCGATCGGATTTTCATTATATCTTGCCTTCCACAAGTGGGATGGCATCGGCATCATGACCTATAACGGACTGAACAATTTCAAATACATGTTAACCGATGCCGAGTTCTGGCAGGCGGTGGGGAACACCTTTGCCATCTGGATCTACTCGACGATTCCGATGCTCTTCTTTGCCCTGATTATAGCCTTCCTGCTGCATGCACCGTTTGTGAAATTCCGTACCCTCTTCCGCGTCGGCTATTTTCTGCCCAACGTCACGTCCATCGTGGCCGTTGCCATTATTTTCGGGGCCTTGTTTGCCAACAATTACGGCTTCCTCAATTATTTGCTGCAATCGGTCGGCCTTCCGGTCGTGGAATGGCTGAATGCGCCATGGGGCATCAAGGTTGCGATTTCTTCCATGGTCGTCTGGCGCTGGACCGGGTATAATGCCGTCATTTACCTGGCCGGTCTCCAGAGCATTCCCCAAACGCTGTACGAAGCTGCCCGCATTGACGGGGCTTCGGGCGTGCAGTCCTTTTTCCGAATTACGATCCCGATGCTGCGGCCCGTCATTCTGTTCACAGTCATCACGTCGACCATCGGCGGCATGCAGCTGTTTACGGAACCGCAAATTCTGGTGGGCAATGACGGCGGATCAGGCGCTGCCGGAATGACGATCGTGCTTTATTTGTACCGGGAATCGTTCATCAACAACTATTTCGGATACGGTGCTGCCGTCGGGTGGGGCATGTTCCTGATCATCGCGCTGTTCTCGATCGTGAACTGGAAGCTCGTTCAAGGCAAGTCATCCTGATGTGACAAGGAGGAGCGCTCATGGCATCCAAACACCTCAAATCGTTCGTGCTTTATATCGGCTTGGCCGCAGGCATGATCATTTCGATGTTTCCGTTCTACTGGCTGGTCGTCATGTCTACCCGAACCACGTCCGACATTTATGCTTTTCCGCCCAGGCTCTGGTTCGGCGGGGAGCTATGGAACAACATCACCCGGGTGATGCAGCAAATCGACTTCTGGGGAGCTTTTGTAAACACGTTTCTCGTCGCAGCCACGGTCACGCTGCTGGTGCTGTTCTTCGATTCCCTTGCCGGTTTTGCCTTTGCAAAGTTTGAATTCCCCGGCAGAAAGTGGCTCTTCGTTGTGCTGCTCGCCACGATGATGGTACCTTCGCAGCTGTCGCTCGTTCCATCGTTCGTGTTGATGGCTACCTTCGGCTGGGTCGGCTCGTTCAAAGCATTGATCATTCCGGGCATGGTCAACGCCTTCGGCATATTCTGGATCCGGCAGTATGCGACCGAGTCGATTCCAAGCGACCTGCTCGACGCGGGTCGGATCGACGGATGCGGATTCTTCCGACTATACTGGAACGTTGCCCTACCGATCTTGCGACCTGCCTTTGCTTTCCTCGGCGCCTTCACGTTCATCGGCGTATGGAACGACTATTTGTGGCCGCTTATCGTCCTGACCGACGAACGAAAGTACACGCTGCAGATTGCGTTATCCCAACTGAACGGGCTATACAACACGGACTATGCCATGGTTATCGCCGGCACGCTGCTGGCAGTCATTCCGCTCATCGTCATGTTCCTGTTCATCAGCCGCCAGTTCATCTCGGATATCGCAGCCGGGGCAGTAAAAGATTAATTTAAATTCCAGATACGGGTAATTTTGATCCGTCCCTGAATTCTGATATGCTTGATGGCAGAGTACCCACCAGACGTTTCAGAAAAGAGGGATAGCAACCATGGCTTCTTCACGTTATATGATCGGCGTGGATATCGGCACTACCTCCACCAAGGCCGTCCTGTTCGAACAAAACGGAACGATCGTGGCCCAGGGCAGTGTCGATTATCCGCTATACACGCCTACGCCTGCCATTGCGGAGCAGGATGCGGACGACATTTTCAACGCCGTCTTGGCTTCGGTCAAACAGGCTACCTCCACTGCAGGCATTCAGCCGGGCGAGGTCATGCTGGTGTCATTCAGTTCGGCGATGCATAGCATCTTGCCCGTAGACGAGCATGGCAAACCGTTAATGCGGGCCATGACTTGGGCGGACAACCGTAGCGCCGAATGGACGGAAGCGCTCAAAGCCGATATGAACGGCCACGAAATATATTTGCGGACCGGGACGCCGATTCACCCGATGTCGCCTTTGACCAAAATCATGTGGTTCACCCGGGAAGAGCCCGAGTTGTTCAAACGGACGCACAAACTGGTTTCCATGAAAGAATATGTATTCTACCAGCTGTTCTCCGACTACGTCATCGACCATTCCATGGCATCGGCTACCGGAATGATGAACCTGGAGAAGCTGGATTGGGACGAAGAAGCGCTCCATGTCGCGGGCATTACGCCGGAACACCTGTCCAAGCTCGTGCCGACAACCCATGTGATCAAACAAGGGTTGAATCCGGAACACGCCAAGGCGATGGGAATTGCCGAAACGACTCCTTTCGTGATCGGAGCAAGCGACGGCGTACTCTCCAATCTCGGGGTCAACGCCATCGATCCGGGCGTGGTCGCGGTCACGATCGGTACCAGCGGCGCCATCCGTACGGTCGTGGACAAACCCGTAACCGATCCGAAGGGACGCTTTTTCTGTTACGCACTCACCGAGAATGCATGGGTGATCGGCGGTCCGGTCAACAACGGCGGCGTGATCTTCCGCTGGATTCGCGACGAATTCGCCGCATCGGAGGTAGAGACGGCCAAACGGCTCGGCATCGATCCGTACGAAGTGCTTACCCGGGTTGCCGAAAACGTGCCTCCGGGTTCCGAAGGCTTGCTGTTCCACCCTTACATGACGGGAGAACGCGCCCCACTCTGGAATCCGAATGCGCGCGGCTCCTTCTTCGGCCTGACGCTGCATCACAAAAAGGAGCATATGATCCGCGCGGCGCTCGAAGGCGTGCTCTTCAACCTGTACACGGTGATGTTGGCCATCGAGGAAAAAATCGGACGCCCCGCCAAAATCCAGGCTACGGGCGGCTTTGCCCGCTCCGAGCTGTGGCGGCAGATGATGGCCGACATCTTCGATCAGGATGTCATCATTCCGGAAAGCATCGAGAGCTCCTGCCTGGGCGCAGCCGTACTCGGCCTGTATGCGCTGGGCCGCATCGATTCGCTGAGCGCCGTATCGGGCATGATCGGTTCGACCCACCGGCACAAGCCGGACCCGGACAGCGTGCGTGTCTACCGCGAGCTGCTGCCGATCTTCATCCGCATCTCGCGCAAATTCGATGAAGAATACGCGGACATCGCCGCTTTCCAGAACAAGGCTGCACGGCAATAAGCATCGCCTGATCACGGCAACGGCAGCGTTCCCGTGATCAGGGCGTAGAATCCGGCAGCCCTCCGGTATCGGGAGGGTTGTCGGTTTTCTTTTTTCTATGGTATCTCATCTCGCTTGGAGACCTTATTCTATATATGATGGGAGAATGAATTTCATGGACAAAAAAGCACTCAAAATATTGCAAAGTTTCTTCTGGGGAAACGGCGGATGGAAATCGCCGCAGACTCCTTTTACGGGGGAAGACTTCGAGTATGCCAAAAGCAAAGGCGTCATGTTCGACCCTCTCACCATTTCGCATGATGAAATCGTTCAGCGGCTGCACTCCATGCACCAGAAACACAACATCAAGGAACAGGCGGCCATCGCATTTCTGCACAGCCTGTCCACGCGAAAAGTACATCTTCGCAGCGCGCTTTCCAGTTGGGCCCTGACGGCGCCTTTGCCGCTGCATACCTACGGCGAGCGTCCGGCCCTTCATGCCAATTCCAGCGCATGTGGAGACTGCAACTTCCAACGGCTGCGTTCCGATCGCGAGTACGTCGCTCAGGACTTGAACGTCCTGAATTTTGAACGCATACGGTGGGGCGGGGTGCGCCATGATCTGCTGTTATACTGCCTGATGGATTTGGAGCTGCTGTTAACTGACGAAGATACCTATGAAGTAACCGATGCCGATATCGCCATCCTGCGCGGCATGCTGGAAACGATATATGCCTGTGAGCCTGGTGAGGGTGCTCGCAAGCTGGAGAAGCGGTGGAAAACCATCTTCCCGTCCAACCAATATGAGCGCGATGCCATTCTGGAAATTTGGAGCGCAGCCGGCATTTTAGCCGAGACAGATACACCGCGCATCGGAAGAGGTGGTTCAAGCGATTTCCGTTTTGCCTCGACCTGGCAAGGGAATGACCGGTACAGTGAAGAAGCTGTGAAATCGTATTTCGGAGCTTGGCTTTCCTGAACTTACCACGATGGCGACAAGAGCTTCCGGGCAATAATGACAATAATGACATCGACAGACTTCCTGCCGAACTCGTATAATAGGGGAAATATGGAGATGGGAGTGAAACAAGCAAAGTTATGTTATATTTAGCTGCATTTCTGTTGTCATTTGCTGTCGTGGTCCTGCTCATTCCTCCGCTTGGGCGTCTTGCCCACCGTCTTGATTTCGTGGACAAGCCCCGCGAGGACGTGGAGCGCAAACTCCACAGGCAGCCCATTCCGCTGACGGCAAGCTATGCGATATTTACAGGATTTTTTCTTACATATATTTTGTTCACCAAACAGTTGTCTATGGAAACGGCCGCCCTGTTCGTCGGCGGGATGCTGCTTCTGACGATCGGCACCATCGACGATTGGTATAAAACGAAGGGCAAGGACTTTCCAGCGCTGCCCAAAATGATTATCCAGATTTCCGCGGCGGTGCTCGTTTTTGCCTCAGGCATCGCTTTTACGGGATTCGTTAATCCGCTGACGTCCGAATATGTCATGCTCCCGGTCTGGCTGCAGTTCATCCTGACCATTCTATGGATTTTCGGCGTAACTACCGTCATTAACTTTTCCGACGGTATGGACGGGCTGGCTGGCGGACTTTCGGCCATTTCCGCTGTCACGCTGTTCGTCGTAGCGCTGGCGAAAGGACAGGCTGATTCAGCCCTGATGTCCATCGTACTGGTAGGCGTCACGGTTGGTTATCTGAAATACAACAAGCCGCCTGCGAAAGTGTTCATGGGTGATGCGGGCGCAACCTTCCTAGGTTTCATCCTGGCAGTCATCGCTCTTGACGGAGCATTCAAGCAAGCAACGATGCTGTCGCTCTTTATTCCGATCCTTGCGCTTGGCGTACCGATCTTTGACAACATCTTTGTCGTGGTCAAACGTTTCCTGCAAGGAAAAGCGATCTACCAGGCCGATGCCAGCCAAGCCCACTATCGTCTGCTTCGGGCAGGCTTGAGCCATAAACAGGTCGTAGGCGTGCTCTATCTGATCAGCACATGCCTGTGCCTGTCATCGATCATTCTGCTGCTCGTCGAGCGATAGAAGATGTCCATCCCGGCGTCTGCCAGACTTTGCAATATTCAGTCGATGTTAGAGCGTGTGGCTTGGCAACCTGAAGCATGCAGAAAGGAACGATTCCCGCAGGGAATCGTTCCTTTTGGCTTTCATCTGAACTTGTCGCTACCCCCACCGCCTTCTTCAGTTTACATCAGGCCGTTTTGAATGACGTTGTTGCTGCCGCTGCGACCAGACCTTCCATACAGCCGCTGCACGGTTTCTACGAACAATTTCGTCGCACTGGATGCTTCGGCAAACGAAGGCAAGGCCAGGTCTACCTCACGGTAGATTTTAGGCTCCAGCTTAATGGCCTTCAGTTCTGCCGGCAGCCCGGCGAGAAGCATGGTCGGCAGCAATGCCACGCCGAGCCCCTCCTGAACCATGTTCAGGCAAGCGTTGACGTTATGGACCGTGAAACTGACGTTCAGTCCTGCCTTGCTGCGCCGGAAGATGTCATAGATCGGCACCTCGTAACCGCCGTTGCAGATAATGAAAGCCACGCCTTCAAGCTGGCGGATGGACAGTACGGTTTCGCTTGCCAGCGCATGGTCATCTCTGCACACAAGCTGCATCTCTTCTTCAAGCAGCGGAATGCTCTCGAATTCCCCCTGCTCCGATGCAATAATCAGGCCGACATCGATTTCGCGTTGGTCCAGCCACTCCCTAATGTCGTTTACCGTTCCTTCACGCAAGTCGAATTCAATGCCCGGGTAACGTTCGCGAATGTCGCGAATGACGCGTGGCAGCAGGTGCGTAGACGTCATTGGGAACGATCCGATGCGAATCTTGCCGATTTCCAACCCTTTCTCGGCAGCGACCAATTGTTCCATCTGTTCAAACTGCTTCAAAATGACGCGGCTCTGGACAAGCAGGCGGCTGCCGATATCGGTCAGCATCAGTCCTTGGCGGCGGTCGCGGATCATCAGCCTGACGCCCAGCTCGTTCTCCAATGCGGAGATGGACCGGCTGACGGCAGGTTGCGTGATGTTCAGCTTTTCCCCGGCCCGGGTGAAGCTGCCGGTTTCGGCTACTTGAACGAATAATTCCAATTGTGCTCTATTCATAACAATATGGTTATACTCCTTATGAATAACATGCATTTCAATCATGGGTGTTTATATTGTACCATGTAGTATACAGTATCATCCATCAGGACGATACATCGTGACTATCATGCGTCCGTGTCAGGTGCAATTAAGGAAAAGAGGGATTCACATGCAGCTTTCCCGTTTCAAAACGAACGTATATCTCGGCATTCTTGTCCTCCTGTGGGGCTGGAACTGGCCGCTCACGAAGTATGGGTTAATCTTTATGCCTCCGCTTCTGTTTGCAGGCTTCCGCCTGCTGATCGGGGGCGTCATTCTCGTGCTCATCGCCCTTCCGCGGCTGCGCATGCTGCGGCTAAAGGAGAACTGGCCCGTGTATGCCCTGTCCGCACTACTGAACATCGTGTTTTACTACGGTTTTCAGACCGTTGGTTTGGCCCATGCGCCGGCAGGCCTGTTCTCCTCCATCGTTTTCCTGCAGCCCGTGCTGATTGGCATTGGAGCCTGGCTATGGCTGGGCGAGTCGATGAATGCCATCAAAATCGTCGGACTGGTGCTCGGCTTCGCAGGGGTCGCCACGATCAGCATCGGAGGCATCACGGGCAACGTCTCGGCAGCGGGCATCGCGTTGGCGCTGGCCTCTGCCATTAGCTGGGCCCTCGGCGCGATTTATATGAAAAAAAATGCGGCTCGCGTCGACGGGCTATGGATGACGGCAACGTCGGTATTGGCCGGAGGCATCGTGTTGACGGCCACGGGAAGCATCACTGAGAGCTGGGCCTCGGTGCGCTGGACGATTCCGTTCATGCTGGACACATTGTTCATTGCACTGCTGGTCATCGCGCTGGGATGGTTGCTGTATTTCAAACTGCTCGGCTCCGGCGAAGCCAGCAAGGTCGGTTCGTTCACCTTCCTGATTCCGCTGGTCTCCATCCTGACCAGCGTGCTCATGTTCGGCGAGAGCGTCAGCCTGAATCTGATTGCCGGCCTGGTCCTGATTTTGTTCAGCATCGTGCTGGTTAATCGCCGCACAGCAGGACCGCAAACGGCTAAATCCTCAGCTTCATAAAAGCATCACCGCGTTGCTATAAAAAAATTTTTAGCCAAACTTGGGCTAAAAAGATAGGGATTCCCTCTCACATCTGGTATAATAGCAAAAAATTTCAGTAACTTGAGGGGATGACTATGGAATTTATTAGCACACGGGGAAATGTCGGCGGCATCGGTTTTGTGGACTCCATTTTGATGGGGCTTGCCGACGACGGCGGCCTGCTCGTACCGACGGCCATACCACAATTATCATCCGAAACACTTCAATCCTGGCAGTCGCTCAGCTATCAGGAGCTCGCTACGGAAGTGTTCTCGCTATACATTGGTGACGACATTCCGAAGGACGACCTTCGGAAACTGGTAGACGACAGCTATGGCACGTTCCGTCATCCGGAAGTAACGCCAGTGCGGCACTTGCAAGACAACGAATACGTGTTGGAACTGTTCCATGGGCCTACATTTGCCTTCAAGGACGTTGCTCTGCAATTCCTCGGCAACCTGTACGCTTACGTCTCCCGCAAACGCGACATCAAAGTCAACATACTCGGCGCTACTTCGGGTGATACCGGCGCTTCCGCCATTGAAGGCGTAAGCGGCAAGGAAGGCATCCGGATCTGTATCCTGCATCCGCACGGCAAAGTCAGCAAAGTGCAGGAGCTGCAAATGACGACCGTGCACAGCGACAACGTGCTCAACCTGTCCGTCGACGGCAACTTCGACGACTGCCAGCGCATTATCAAGGAACTGTTCGCAGACGTTGATTTCAAGCATCGTTATCACTTGCGTGCCATCAATTCCATTAACATCGCCCGTATTTTGGCACAAACCGTGTATTATTTCTACGCATACTTCCGTCTGAACAAGGCGAACGGAGCTACGATTAACTTTAGCGTGCCGACAGGCAATTTCGGCGACATTTTCGCGGGTTACCTGGCTAAACGGATGGGACTGCCGATCGGCAAACTCATCCTGGCTACGAATGAAAACAATATCCTGGAACGCTTCGTCAGCGAAGGCGTTTATCAGCCTGGCGCATTCCGCAGCACGCATAGCCCATCGATGGACATTCAGGTGGCAAGCAACTTCGAGCGTTACCTGTACTATCTGTACCAAGAGGATGCCTCCGCGGTTGTTGCGCTGATGGACCAATTCAAAAACGAAGGCAAAGTGGTCATCCCTGAGGACAAACTGGCCATCGTTCAGCGCGATTTTGCAGCTTATGGCGTTAAAAACCAGGAGTGTCTCGATAAAATCGCCGAAATTCATGCCGGCACGGGCTACCTGCTTGACCCGCATACTTCTTGCGGCGTTGTGGCCGCGGAGCATCGCGGCAGCCGGGATGAAATCAACGTGACCTTGGCCACTGCTCATCCGGCTAAATTCAACGAATCGATTGCACTCGTGAACATCGAGCAGGAGTACCCTGAGCAGATTCAGGCTTTGTTCGAGAAGCCGCAGTATCAAACGACCGTTGGCAATTCCAATGAGGAAATCGCCCAACAATTGGAGAAGTTTTTCTGATTCGATCCCATTGCAAAAACAGGCCGGCGCGAATATCCCACCGTATTCGCTGATCCCGGTACAAGCAAAGCCCGCATTCCATAAAGGAAGCGGGCTTTGCTGCGTTTTTGCGTCATTAAAGGGACTTCAAGAAGGCTTCACAAAAAAGGCTTCATGCAGATCATCGCTTATATCTTCCGATTGAAAAGCGGCTCGGGCTTTTGCCAGGTCTGTGCCCAAGGCTCCCGTTTAGCGTTTCCCGCCCATCCCGGTCGATCCAGTTCCACCAAGCGACGATATCGTTCTTCCTTCGCCAGCAGCTGTTCGTGGGAGCCCCGCATCGCAATTCGCCCGTTCTCCATAAAGATCAGCTCATCCATCTGTTCGGCGCCCATCAGGTGATGGGTCACCCAGATCATCGTTTTGCCCTGCATGCTTTCCAGCATCGTGCGCATCAGCGCGCGTTCCGTCATCGGATCAAGCCCTACCGTCGGTTCGTCGAGGATGACAACGGGCGTATCACGAAGCAGAACCCGCGCCAGCGCGATCCGCTGCCGCTCACCGCCCGAGAATCGTTGGCCCGTCTCCAGCATCGGCGTTTCGTAACCCAGGGGCAGCGACTGAATGAGGTCGGCAAGCCCTACTTGGGCTGCAACGCGGCGCAGTTGTTCGTCTGTCGCATCCGGACGGCCGATCCGCAAATTGTTTGCCACCGTCGTATCAAACAGATGCGGATGCTGGTTTAATACGGAAATCACCTCAGGCAGGCTCTCGCCGAGGGACTGTACAGGCTGTTCGTTGAATAACACTTTTCCGGCGGATGGTTCAAGCGCGCCTTGAATAAGTTTAAGCAGCGTCGATTTGCCGCCGCCGCTCCGCCCAAGGATCGCCAGTCGCTTGCCTTGCGGCAGATGAAGCGTGAGTTCATGCACAGCGTCCTCGTCATCCTGGCCGTAGCGAAAGCTGACGCGGTCCAGGCGGATATCCGCTTTGTGCTTCGGATGAATCCGAATGCGGATGCGATGGTCAGACAGCCGTTCCAGGCTTGGCTCGGCGGGATTCGGCGACATGCGCTCCAGGCGGGGCTCGGCTTCCTTCTGCTGCCCTTGTTCGCCCTCGGTACCTTCCAACCGCCGCAAGCGGTCCAGCGATTCCCGATACCTCGGGATATGCTGGACCGCTTCGGACACGGGCAGTACCGCTTCCGCAAGCGGAAACACGACCAGCGCAAAGGCCGCGATCATCACTGCCGGGACATGCCCGGCAAAGGCTTGTCCGCCTGCCCAGATGGTGACGGAGCAGACCGTCAGGCCGATAACGCACTGGGCAAGCAGGTCGCGCCAGCGCGTCCATTGCTGCAATCTGCCGCGAACCTCATCGGCCCGCCCTTCCTCCGCCTCCTGCTGCAGGACGAATTCGCGTACGCGTCCACTGGCCATCCAGTCGCCCAATCCCAATACGCCGTCCGTTAAGCGGGTGTACAGGTTGGCGTTTTCCCGTTTCATCCGCACATGCAGCTTCCATGTCATCTTAAGGGACAAGGCGGGCAGGATGCCTACCAAAACCAGCAGATACAGACCGATCCAAAGCGCGAATCCCGGGTCCATGCTGCCAAACGCCGCCACGGCTGCCGCATAGAGAATCAGCGAGGTAACCGCCGGGAATACGGTGCGCAGGTAGATGTCCTGCAGCCGTTCCACATCATCCGCCAATGCGCCCAGTACATCCCCGGCCCGCATGCGGGAACGCAGGAACAAGGCTTGCGGTTCAAGGATGCGGTACAATTTCACGCGTTGATCGGCAAGCACGCGCAATACCGCATCATGACCGGCGAGACGTTCGGCATACCGGAATACCGCCCGAAAGATGCCGAATGCACGCACGCCTACAATCGGCACATACACCATCAAGATGTTTTCCGGACGGAGGGCAGACTTGGAGATCAGATAGCCGGAGGTGAACAGCAGCATAACCGCGCACAGCGCAGCAAGCGTGCCGAGCGCTATAACGAGCACGAAGCGCCAGCGATGCCGGAACGCATGGGGAGCAATCCAGCCACGCCGTGGCGCTTTGCCTTCCATTGCCTCCCCTTCATATCTACCTTGCATGTTACACCGCCTCCATCTGAGCCTGAACCATCTCATAATATACGCCTTTTTGGGCCAGCAATTGTTCATGCGTTCCCGTCTCGGCCACGGTGCCGTTCTCCATGACGATAATGCGATCCATATGCGGCATCCAATGCAGCCGGTGGGTCGCCAGAAACACCAGTTTTTCCTTGAACAATGGCAGCATTGTCGATTTCAGCTCGTATTCCGTCTCGACATCGAGATGTGCTGTTGGCTCATCCAGCAAAAGCACAGGGCGTTTGCTAATTAAAGCCCGTGCCAGCGCCACGCGCTGCTCCTGCCCGCCGCTAAGCTGTCTGCCCCCGGCTCCAATCAGCTCGTCGATTCCCCTTGGCAAGGTCGAAACCAGATGGCTTAATCCGGCAGCCTGAATGGCGCTCCACACCTCTTCATTTGAAGCCTCGGGCCTATAAAAACGCACGTTATCTGCCAGACTGCCGCTGAAAATATGCGGATGCTGCGGAATGGCCGCCGTCTGCCGCCTCCAGGCCTCTGTCATCTCCAGAGACAACGGGCGGCCGTTGTACAGCATCTGCCCGGAAGTCGGCAGCACGAAACCTCCCAGCACGTCAACGAGGGTGGATTTGCCCGCCCCGCTCGCGCCGATGATTCCGACCTTGCCCATGCCGGTAACCTGGAAAGTCACGTCCTTCAAGGATGTTGGTCCACCGTCCTGATGGCTGACCTGTACATCCCTTAATGCCAACCTGCTGGCTGTATCCCATACCGGCAATGCCGCATCCCCTTCATCCATAGTGTCAGATGCCGGCTGATGGTTTAATGCGTAGATATAAGCCTCCTTCTGCTTCTGCTCGGCAGATTCCCCCTTCAAGATCATGTCGCGAATCGCTTCTCCGGCCTCTTTGCCGTCCAGCGTTGCATGATAATCCGCTCCCAGCATGCGCACAGGCAAAAAGTACTCGGGTGCCAAAATAAGCACCGTCAGCGCCTGAGCCAACAGTATGCTTCCTTCTGTCAGGCGCAGCCCAAGGCTGACCGCCACCGAAGCGACCGACAGCATCGTGAAGAAATCCAGCGCGAACGAAGACAGGAACGCCATCCGCAGCGTAGACATCGTCGCTTTGCGGTAGCGCTCGCTCACCCGCATGATCGTCCCGGCGTGCCTGCCGCTTTGTCCAAGCGTTTTAAGCGTCTCCAGGCCGCGGAGCGTATCCACGAAATGGTTTGCCAGCGCCTTGTAGGACTTGAACTGCAAGTCGATTTTCCGCTGCGCCGCCAAACCGAGCAGAATGAGAAAACCGATCAGGATGGGCAGCGTTACGGCCAGAATCATCCCGGACATCACATCCAGCTTGAACACATACAACAATATGACCAATGGAACAAGTCCCATGCCCAGCATGCGGGGGATAAACAGCTCCAAATACGTTTTGTACTGCGTTGTCCCTTCCCGCGCCAGCGTGACCAAATGGCCCGTTCCTTCCGTCTTGGCAAAACGCGGCCCGAGCCGGAACCATTGCTCCACCATCTGCCTGCGCAAGTCGGTTCCCGTCTTCTCTGCATATCGCGACACGATCAACTGCAACCAGAAGGAGATCGCGTAACGGGCGGCAAATGCGGCCAGGAACAGCAGCAGTACAGGATACTGCGACGATACGGCAGCACCTTCAAATAAAGCGGTGATGGCCTGGGCCAGCCATTTGGCCTGCATGATGATGGCCATGGCCTGCAGCAGCACCAACGCCGATGCTAGTGCCAGCACAGGGCGCACGCCCGGCAGCTTCAGCAGCCCCCTTCCCATCTCAGTACTCCAGGTGATGCTGCTCGTTCAAGCGTTTGCGGAAAATGTAATAGCTCCAGATCTGATATCCCAGCACAAACGGCAGCAGCGTGCAGGCAACGATGGTCATGACCTTCAAGGAATAAGCGCCCGACGATGCATTATGTACCGTGAGGTTGAACGCTTCTCCTAACGAACTGATCATGACTCTAGGGAACAATCCGACAAACACGGAGGCAAACAAAATCGCAATGACGGCACCCGTCATGCCGAAAGCCCATCCCTCGCGCTGCTGCCGCACAAAATAGGCAGCGGCGGCGAGGGCAGCGGCACCAAGCGCCACCAGAATCCAAAGCGCCCATCCGCGGACGTCAAACATGTCTGTCATGAAATAGGTCAATGCGGCATAAAGCGCAAGAACGACTGCCAGCGGCAGCATCAGTTTGCGGGCCATGTGCAGCGCGCGTTCCCGGAGCGGTCCGACCGTGCGGAGCGAAGCAAACAACAGGCCGTGCACCAGGCATAGCATCGTTACGGCAAGTCCGCCTACCACGGTGTACGGGTTTACGATATCCAGGAAACCTGCCCGAAGCTGCATGTCACCGTCAATCGGCAATCCCTTCATCAGCGTTGCGAATACTACGCCGAACAGGAACGGCAGCAGGGCGCTGGAGACAACAATGATAATGTCCCATGTCTTGCGCCAGCGCTGGTGTTTCATCTTGCTGCGGAATTCAAACGCTACTCCCCGTCCGATCAGGGCAAGCAGCACCACGACCAGCGGCAGGTAAAATCCGCTGAACAAGGTCGCATACCAGTGCGGGAAAGCGGCAAACATCGCACCGCCCGCCGTCAGCAGCCACACCTCGTTCCCATCCCAGAACGGTCCGATCGAATTGATCATCGTCCGTCGTTCCCGGTCTGTCCGCGCGATCAGTCCTGTCGACATGCCCACGCCGAAATCAAAGCCTTCCAGAAAGAAAAAGCCGATAAACAACACGGCAATCAGCACAAACCACAGTTCACTTAGTGACAACTGAATAACCCCCATCCATGCCGAACGGATCGGCCGATTCATCCTGTTCCTCCGATTGGTCGACCGCGTAAGGCCCTGCTTTGATTTTGCGAACGAACAGGTAGACCATCACGATGCCGAGAATCGTATAGGCTGCCGTAAAGGCAATCGTCGAGAACAAAATCTGTCCTGCCGTCACATTGGGCGATACCCCGGCTTCCGTCGTCATGTAACCGAAGACCGTCCACGGCTGCCGGCCCACCTCGGTCATGATCCAGCCGGCCGTGTTGGCGATAAACGGCAACGAAATCGCAAAAATCATCGATTTCATGAACCAAGGGCGGGCACCTTCCAGTTTCCGGCGAAGTGCCAGGTAACAGCCGTACAGCGCAAGCAGGATCATCAACCCGCCTGCAGCAATCATGATGCGGAAGCTCCAGAACGTCGTGCGCACAGGCGGAATGTAATCGCCAGGTCCGTACTTCTGTTCATACTCGGCCTGCAGCTCCTTCATGCCCGTTACGCTGCCGGAAAACTTGCTGTAAGACAGGTAACTCAGCAGCCCGGGAATTTTGAGTTCGCCCGAGTTTTCCTGCTTGTCCGGATCGATAAAGGCAACCACTGTCCATGGGGCAGGATCCTCCGTCGTCGTCCACGTTCCTTCGCTGGCAGCCATCTTCATCGGCTGTGTTTCGACCAGGTACTGCGCCTGGAAGTGACCGGAGAATGCTACCCCGATCGAAGAAACCAGCGCCACGACGATGCCGATATGGAACGATCTGCGGAACACGTCCACATCCTGCTTTTTCATCAGCTTAAACGCACTGATCCCGGTCACGACAAAAGCTCCTGTCATCAAAGCCCCGAAGATCGTATGCGGGAATTCGACCAGCAGCTGCCCATTGGTAATCAAGGCGAAGAAATCGTTCATCTCGGCCCGGCCGTTGTTGATCGTGAATCCGACAGGATGCTGCATGAAGGAATTCGCCGCCAAAATCCACAGCGCGGACAGGAACGTGCCGGTAAACACCAGCCAGATGCAGGCCAGATGCACCTTTTTGGACAAGCGCTCCCACCCGAAAATCCATAATCCGATAAACGTCGATTCCATGAAAAATGCCAGCAATGCTTCAATGGCGAGCGGTGCGCCGAACACGTCGCCCACAAAGCGGGAATACTCGGACCAGTTCATGCCGAACTGGAATTCCTGCAGAATGCCCGTAACTACCCCGACGGCGAAATTGATCAGGAACAGCTTGCCCCAAAATTTGGCCATCGTCTTGTAAATTTCCTTGCCTTTGACGACGTACAACGTCTCCATGATTGCGACCAGCAGCACCAAACCGATGGACAGCGGCACAAAGAAAAAGTGGAAGATCGTCGTAAGCGCATATTGGATACGCGATAGCATAATCGGATCCATAACTTACCCCTTCTTTCTGTTCACATGCAAAATTTTCGCGTTTGGCATCGGTTTGTCTCCTTTGCCTCACCCTGCCAAACACGTCCTAATGAACGTTATTGTGCCAGATCGCTAAATTTGCACATGTGACAATTATCACAAACTTTGGCATGTCCACAAAAAAAAGTGATGGCGGTCACACAATTTATAAAAATTTAATCTTGGATATCAGGAAATCGAACCGGCTGATTCCCCGTTGCACCCCATAACAGTCGCTGCAGCACAACCCCAACCAACCCAATGAGAAACGTTGCTGCCCCAATGTAGACAAAGGTCAAACCAGGGCCGGCAGCCTGAATCAGAACACCTCCTGCAAGCGGGGCAGCGACTAGCACGATGCTCGACATGGAATTCTGAATGCCGAATACCCTGCCCACCATGTCCGGCGGGCTTTCCTTTTGCAGCAAATAATTCATGGTCACCATGGACAAGCCGTTGCCGAGACCGATGCATAGTCCCCAGAAGATGATCCACCCTTCATGCGTAGACGGTTCCAGCCAGCCAAGTCCGGCGATCCCCGCACCGATCAACAGAAAACCTCCCCCAAGCCCCCAACCGTAACTAATGCGTGACAAACGATTGAGCACCATGATGATGGCTACGGCACCTGCGCCTGCGGAAGCTCCGAGCCAGCCGACCAGCACCTCGTTGTCCGGCTTGATGCTTCGAAAGAGGGTGGCGAATTGATAATCGATCATAAGAATGGCCAACAGTCCTGTGCAGCCAAACCAAATCGTCCGGAATACCGCCGGTTTGCTGCGCAAAAAAATCCATCCTTCCTTCCACTGCGTTATCCACGATGCCTGCCGTGTTTGATCGTTCCCAGCCACTAGGTCGACATCTGTAGTCTTCGCCTTCTCTGTCAAACGCCTTAACGGCCACAAGACCATCCCTGAAAGCAGGCGGCTGCAGGCATTGACGACAATGCAGATTTGCGGCGAAAATACCGCCAAAATCACGGCACCGAGCAATGGCCCTGCCACCTTGGAGCATTGGGCAACAAAGCCGTTCATCGAGGTGGCCTGCAGCAGGTGTTTTTCCGACACGACTTGGCGTGTCAATGCCTGCTGTGCAGGAATGTGGAACACGCCCATCATCGCTCTCGCACCGAGCAATGGGAGCAGCCAGCCCGGCCCTGGCGCGAACAGAATGCCCACGGTCAGCAGCACGTTCGCCGCATCGCAAATCAGCATGATGTTCACCTTCGGCCACCGGTCGGCCAGCGTGCCTGCAATCGAGCCGAACAGGATGCCCGGAATGGCCATGCATACGGGAACCAGAGCAATAATCAGCGGATCTGCTCCCCAGCGGTAAGCAATCATGACCTGGATGGCGAGTGCGTCGAACCAGTCGCCGAACGTGGCCAGCGCGTAGGCCAGGAACAACCGCACGAATCGTATATTTTTCCACAAGCTGCCTTGGGGTGCCGAAGCCGATGAATGGGCGGCATGCTTTTCTTCAGGTATTGTTGTCATGTTAGTCTCCTCCTGATCCAGTCCAGCAGCCTGGACGGCTGCATCTCTTATGACTGTGATCATATAGGAGCAATATCAGAGGAATATCAGAGGCCTTGGCCCGGGGAAAACGAGGATAAAAATGTGCGGACTTCATCCAGCATTTGTTGTCTATAGACCGGAACTTCATAGTGTTTGGCGATTTCTTCGGATACGATCTTGTATTTTCGCCGCAAACGGCCCTCAATGTGATGATGATCCATAAACAGCAGAATCTGCGAAGCCGAATTCAGGACCAACGGCGCATTCAGCGACATTTTCAACACGTCCAATCCGTCATCCAGCCTTGGCTCCGCCTCGCGCAGCCTGCCCTGTCTCAGCAACCAAAGGCCTTCCATGACCTGAAATCGTCCGACCTCTCGCAAATACGGAGCTTCCTTCAAACTGGCACGCAACGACGCAATCAACGGTTCCACGGCATCCTCACTCCCGCCCCACAGCTCGACATAGAGCCGCGCTAACGCAACCGGCAGCCTGAAGTTCACCAGGCCGTCCCGTTCCATCACTTCGTACGTTTCGACCAATTGCGATCTTGCGCGCCCATACAGTCCTGTTTCCGCATAAACTTCAACAATGTTGAGAATGCGCAGCTCCCGCTGCTGATCCGCCGACAAAGCATGTGAGTTTAATGCTTTTTCATATAGCCGTAGAGTTTCCTTGGGTTCCGTCAAGGCATGCATGAAGATAAGCAGCCAGTACAGGCGATCCTCAAACGGAATTTCCTTCGTGGTGACCAGCCATTTCAGATCCCCTTGCACAAAGCGGATATACAGCCGGTAGAACGGGTCGATTTGGATGCCGAGCACATCCTGCTGTTCGATCAGCGTCAACATGGATTTTCCCTGCCCGAACAGATGATATTTGCGAAACAGGCCATGAACGGCTTCGCGCAGCTCCTGATCCGCTTCGGAAGGATTGGCAGGCATGGCATGAACAGGCATACGGATCGTCAATCTGTAGCCGTAACCGCGCACGGTTTCGATCATCACCTCTTCCCAGTCCCTTAACCTTTTACGCAGGCGATAGACATGGTCGTCCACGGTGCGCTCCACTGGATACTCCAGCGGCCATACCCGGTCAAGCAGCTGGCTGCGCGTAAACGCCTTTTCCTTGTTTTCGTAGAGAAAGCGGAGCAGCGCAAACTCCTTGGCCAACAGGCGAATGGATTCGGTACGGCGCGTTACGGTATATGATCCTTCGTCAAATTGCAATGACATGCACAGCGCCTCCTAATATATGCCGTCATCCCATAGGGATTTTCATAAAATGTATACTCCATTATAGCCGTGCATCGCACAGTCTGCACAAAAACCCCTTTTGCAGAAATGCAAAAGGGGGAATCACCGCTGCAGCAGAGCTGCAATCGGCATCATTTTTGATTGTTGCGTTTTTGGGATTAACCCAGCACCACGCGGTCATCGGCCAGCGTTTTGCCGCTGATCCGCTCGAATTCGCCCAGCAGCTCGGGTACGGTCAGCGTGCGCTTGCGCTCTTCGCTTACATCCAGAATGATGCGGCCCTTATCCATCATGATCAGGCGGTTGCCAAGACGAATGGCCTGCTCCATGTTGTGGGTAACCATCAAGGTGGTCAGCCGCATCTCGCGCACCAGCGTTTCGGTCAGCTCCGTAATCAGTTCGGCACGGGCCGGGTCCAGAGCCGCCGTATGTTCATCCAGCAGCAAAATTTGCGGCTGGGTAAACGTCGCCATCAGCAGGCTTAGCGCCTGACGTTCGCCGCCGGACAACAGCCCAACTTTGGCGTTCGGACGTTTGTCCAGACCGATGCCCAGCTTCACCAGCTGCGCGTTGAACAGCTCGCGTTTGGCCCGAGTGACGCCGAAGCTGAGTCCACGCCCTTTTCCCCGTTTATAGGCCATCGCCATATTTTCCTCGATCGTCATATGCGGAGCGGTTCCTGCCATCGGGTCCTGGAACACCCGGCCGATCCAGCTGCTGCGACGATGCTCCGGCAAATGTTTGATGGAGCGTTCGTTGATTCGCACATCTCCCGTATCGGGCTTCATGACACCCGAGATGATGTTCATCAAGGTCGATTTCCCTGCGCCGTTACTGCCGATCACCGTGACGAAATCGCCGGGTTTCATCGTCAGGTTCACGCCAACCAGCGCGGTCTTCTCGTCGGTCGTACCCGGATTGAACAGCTTCGTTACTTGTGAAATCTCCAGCATGTCACATGCCCCCCTTCATCTGCTGACCCGATCCCTGCATCAGTTCTTGGGTACGCATGCGGGCGAGCCGCTTTTGCTTCATTGAACGGCGCATCGTCGGAATGACCAATGCGATGATCACGATGACGGCGGTGATCAGCTTCAGATCGGACGTATCGAACCAATCGACCTGCAGCGCCAAGGCAACCACGACGCGATAAATAATCGAGCCCACAACCGCGGCAAGGGTAGCCCAGAAAATAGTGCGCGCCCCCAGGATCGCTTCACCGATAATGACCGACGCCAAGCCGATGACGATCATGCCAATTCCCATCGTAATGTCGGCAAAACCGGATTGCTGCGCGATAAACGCTCCGGACAGCGCAACCAGCCCGTTGGACAAGCTGACGCCAATGATCGTTGTCACGTCGGTGTTTGCACCAAAGCTGCGAATCATGCGTTTATTGTCGCCGGTTGCCCGCAGTGCGAGTCCGATGTCCGTTTTCATGAACAAGTCCAGCATGATCTTGAATACCAAAACGACAATGATGATAATAACCATGACATGCTCGCCCGAAAACGGATTGTCGATGCCCATGATGGATTTGTTCGGGGCACCGCCCAAAATGCGCATATTGATGGAATACAAGGCAATCATCATCAAAATCCCCGATAACAATCCGTTAATCTTGCCCTTGGTATGCAGCAACCCCGTGCAGGCCCCGGCAATCATTCCGCAAACCATAGCCACCAGGCAAGCCACCCATGACGAATAGCCATTGGAAATCATCACGGCCGCCACGGCCCCTCCTGTCGTGAAACTGCCGTCTACCGTAAGATCGGGAAAATCAAGAATCCGAAAGGTAATGTATACGCCAAGCGCCATAAGCGAGTATAACAACCCGAGCTCAATCGCTCCTTCAATGGCACCCCAGCTGATACTGAACATATTGCTTCCTCCCATCTGTAACCGAAACATCTGTCAATGCAATTCCACCCAACTTAGCGCTCTCACCGAATGGCAAACACCGATTCCGGATACTCGGTTCTACCGTTATTCCACGACGAAACTTGTCGAAAAAAGGGAGGCGAACCCGTCTGAGCGTCCGCCTCGTATCTGACCCTCCGGAGCAAGTTCCGTCCGGTTATTGAATGATGTTTGCTGCCTGGTCCTTCACTTCGGCTTTCATTTCGTCCGTTACCGTGATGCCTTGCGCTTCAGCCGCTTTCAGGTTCAGGATCAGGTCCAGTTTGTCCGGTACGGTTACTTTCATTTCGCCCGGGTTGGTGCCGTTCTTCAGAATGTCGGCAGCCATTTCGCCCACTTGGTAGCCGTGATCGTAGTATTTGAAACCCACGGTGGCAAATGCGCCTTTTTCGACCGTATCGCGGTCACTGGAGAAGAACGGAATTTTGTTCTGGTTTGCAGTTTGGATCATCGTATCCACCGCACTTACGACGGAGTTGTCCAACGTGATGTAGAACGCATCCACTTTGCCCACGAGCGAATCGGTAGCTTGTTTAACCTCGGACGTGTTTGTTACGGCCGCCTTCACCAGCTTGATGCCGTGCTTGGACAACGCCTTCTCCGCATTGTTTGCCATAACGACGGCGTTGGGTTCCCCTTCGTTGATGACCAAACCTACCGTTTTGATGTCAGTCATGTATTTCGCGATGAAATCGGCCAATTGCACGATCGCTTCCGGGTTCGTGTCGGAAGCGCCTGTCACGTTGCTGCCCGGCTTGTCCAGATCCGTGACCAGTTTGGCTCCCAGCGGATCGGTTACCGCAGCAAACAGCAGCGGTTTATCTTTGACTTGTTGGGCCAATGCCAATGCAGACGGCGTGGCGATCCCCAGCACGAGATCATTTTTCGAGTCGCCGGCAATCTTCTGCGCGATGGACAGGTTGTTGGTGGAGTCACCCTGCGCGTTATTGTAATCGATCGTCAGGTTTTTGTTCTCTTCGATTCCCGCGTCCTTCAATGCAGCGATGAATCCTTCACGAGTCGCGTCGAGCGACGGATGCTCCACGATTTGCGAAATGGCGATGCGGTACGATTTCTCGGTGCTTCCTTCGCCGGCATTGCCCGTTCCCTCGGAAGCGGTATTCGAACTACTGCCATTGTTGCCGCAGCCTGCGGCGACGATCATGGTTGCAGCCATCATCAGAGACATCCAGAACTTTTTTTTCATGTGATAACCCCTCTCTACCTTCTCAAATTTGTGAGCCTTGTCGCGATCAACCGAGTGATGCGACAAGGCGGGACAAAACGAACGCTTCAACGCATTGTTGCTTTGATCGACAAAAGTAGACAAATGCAGACTTTTCGCATGCGACTGAAGTCCATGGCCCGTGTGTGAATTTTGTGTTTCCCTAATATTAAGGTGAGTCCTCTTTCCCGTCAATGGTTGATGCGCTTCCAATTTTGTTTTTTCGCTCACACGTGAGAGGAAACATGACACACCAAAAAGCCATCCGTACAAATCTACGGACAGCTAAATACATCATTTAGTGCATGGAAAGAGATTGATGAGCTCTCTCCCCCTACCCCTAACGAACCTCTCGCACCTTATTCAGACGATTTCCGCCCTCCCAGCATCCTAACAAACCTCAGACACCTTATTGTAGGCAACATGAGAGATATAGACGACACGATGGTGAATAGCGTGCCTGAGATTCGTAACCACAAAAACTAGCGAAATTCACCCGAAATAAGACGCCTCAGGTTCATTACAGCTAAATTGCAAACACTTGGCCGATTAACAGGAAGCTGCCCGCAAGTTTCAATCCCCACAAAGGCCAAGCTTCGTCCATACAAAAAGGACTGCATTCCGGCAGCACCCCCTCGATGTATAAGCCAGTTCTAACATGGCTTACTACAAGAGGAGAACGCCCCGGACAAAAACAGTCCCCGTTGTTCGTTTTATTCTCCCGACGCCTCACGTACCCGATAGGTGCATTTCTTGCCGCCGTCGGCGTAGCATTCCGTTCGTTCCACATCCGCTTGCAGCAGCGAACGGAACAGCTCCAGCTCGCAGCGGCAGGCCTGCTTGTGCACGCTGGCCACCTGTACGATCGGGCAGTTCAATTCGGTGATAACGTACGTGCCGTCTTCTTCCGCAGAAGAATCGGCCATATAACCGTTTGCATTTTGAATGCGCGCCAGTTCCTCGACTCGTCCGGCCAGGTCCCGGCCTTCCATCTGCGGCATCCCGCTGCGCAGCAGCTTGTCGCGCCGGTTCTCGAACAGCGTGCCGATGATATCGCCGCCAACCGATTCGTTCAGCTCTTCCAGCAATTCCAGCGTAAGCGCCGGGTAGGATTTCGGAAAAAAACCGTCGCCTCGCGTCGTCAAATGGTACACGGAGGAAGGACGGCCAGCCGTCGCCCTCGCTTCGCGCACCTCGATCAGGCCGTCCTGCTCAAGCGCCGACAGATGGCGGCGAATCGCCATGCCGGTCAAACCCAGCTCCGCCGTCATTTCCCTGGCGGTTAACGTGCCTTGCCGTTTCAGCATGAACAAAATCCGTTCACGCGTCGTCATTTCATTTTCATGCTTCACGTGCAGCACCTGCTCTCAGGCTTATGCGTGTACGGGCGCTGCCTCCCGGCAGGCATCCGAGCAAAAGCGGTTATGCGTCTCTTCGCAATCCTCGCAGCATACGTGCTGCAGGTTGCAGGTTGGACAGTTGATATATCGGTCATGCGTCGTTCCGCAGTGGTAACAGCTTGCGATAACGATATCTTCATCCGTACGGTTAATCGGCACGGAGATGCGTTCGTCGAACACATAGCATTTGCCATCGAACAGACGGCCCTGCACCTCAGGGTCCTTACCATAGGTTACGATACCGCCCTCAAGCTGTGCCACGTCCTGGAACCCTTCGTTGATCATGAAGCCGGTCAGCTTCTCGCAGCGAATGCCGCCAGTGCAGTACGTAATGATCTTTTTGTCTTTCATGTCGCCCAGATTCTCCCGAATCCACTCCGGAAATTCGCGGAACGACTCGACATCGGGACGGATGGCACCGCGGAAATGGCCGATTTCGTATTCGTAGTCATTGCGGCCATCGATGACGATGACGTCATCGCGCTGCAAATGCTCGTAGAATTCCTTCGGCGAGAGGCGTTTGCCGCTGACTTCGTTCGGGTCCAGCTCTTGATCCACGCGGAAAGTCACCAGCTCCGCCTTGTGGCGAACAAAGATTTTTTTGAACGCATGCTCTTCGACTTCATCGATCTTGAACACCATGTCGCTGAACAGCGGATTGGCATGCATGTCCTTCATGTATTGCTCGGTTTGTTCCCATGTTCCGGACACGGTGCCGTTGATGCCTTCGGAGGCAATCAGGATGCGGCCCTTGACGCCCAGATCCTTGCAGTATTGCAGATGTTCCTGTGTCAACGCCTCGGCGTCATCGATCTTCACGAACTTATAATATAAAAGCACGCGGTACGCGCTCTTGCACATGTGTATCACCTGTTCCTGTTTTTATATGATGAAAAAGAAAAAGAAACAGCCGCCCGAAACCATGTCTCGAACTGCTGTCCTTAGCTTCGACCTGTATTCCTGCCCTTTAGTTTATCGGAGCGCCATACCTTAGTCAATATTAATGTATAGAAAGGGATGCAAGTTATGGAAGTGACAAATACGATTCGATGGGGTCTCTTCATTTGATTCGCTGCAACCGATAAATATATCAGAGATGGAATAATTAAAATTTCATTCATTTTTGAGGGCGAATTCATTACACTGAACTCAGAACAAGAGAGCCCAATGGTTTCGCAGCACCGAATATTTGCATTAGTCAGTCAGGATTAACACATTCATCGAGAAAATGGAGTGAACTTTTGTGATCGCACAACGAATCAAAAGAGCGGGCATTCTGTCGCTTGTCTTTCTGCTTGCCATAAGCGGGCTTTCATCGGTCCTTCCCGTCACCCCTCGTGCCCACGCGGCGGCAGCAGAACCTCTTCTTGGAGAAATCAGGCTGTTCCCCTACGATGCTGCGCCTAACGGATGGGTGCCGGCCGAAGGCCAACTGCTCGCAATTTCTTCCAACACCGAGTTATTTTCCTTGCTGGGAGCCAATTACGGCGTGGGTGACAATCAGACATTCGTTTTACCGAATTTGTCCAACCAGGCTCCGGGAGGTACCAGATATTATATCGCCACAAACGGCATTTTTCCATCCAGAGAAGAAGGAAGCGGCATAGCCAATGCCGTCCTGGGCGAAATTCGCTTGTTCCCTTACTATTTTTCGCCTTCCGGCTGGCTGACGGCAGAAGGGCAGACCTTAGAGATTGCCAGTTTCCCGTCGCTTTATTCCCTGATCGGCAAGAAATACGGCGGAGATGGAGAAACTACGTTCCAGCTTCCTAACTTGCCGACTAATGAGCAAACCCCGCTTCATTATGCGATTTTCACAAATAGCACCTACTCCCCACTAACTGGCGGAACAGGGGACGAATACATGGGCGAGATTATTCCGATGCCCGTGCAAGTGAGCAATCCGGAATGGATTCAAGCCGATGGAACGCTGTTGACGATCAATGCCAATCGGGCTCTATTCGACCTGCTCGGAAACCGGTACGGCGGGGATGGAATGACTGGGTTCAAACTTCCCGACCTCACCGGCGACCCGTCTGGCATCATTTATTATATTTCCAAGGTAGGCGCTTCCCCGATCGGTGATCGGGCGTTGGCCAATAACGATCAATACTTAACCAATGGGGGCACGACTCTAACCGTTGCGTCACCAGGGGTTCTCGCCAACGATATCAACGTTTCAACGGCAAGACTGCACGAATCTCCAACGAACGGGACCATTACATTCGATTCGAACGGAGCATTTATATATACGCCGAATGCCGGTTTTTCCGGCAGTGACAGTTTCCAGTATATTGGCAGCGGCAGCATAGGCGACAGCAACGCGGCAACAGTCACGATCACCGTTACCGCGACAAATAAACCGGTCATTACCGGAGTGAATGACCAAACGACCTACAACGGTCCGGTTACGCCTGCGTTTTACGGCGGCACCGCACTGTTAAACGGCTCTCCTTTTACAAGCGGTACCTCCATCACCGGTGAGGGCAGCTACACCTTGGCGGTCACCAACAATGCCGGCACCACAACCGTGCATTTTGTCATCGACAGCACCCCTCCTGTCGTCATAGGGGTTGCTGATGATGCCGTCTATGAGACAGCGCCAACCATTGCCTTTAACGAGGGGACTGCCACGCTGGACGGTTCTCCTTTTGCCAGCGGTGGAACGGTAAGCCGTGAAGGAACACATGTCCTGGTTGTAACCGACGCCGCAGGTAACACAACGACAGTCGCGTTCAAATACTATACGCCGCGAACCGTCACCTTTGTCAGCAGCGGGGGTACAAGTACCCCTGCCCAAAGCGTTCGCTATGCGAGCAGGTTGGCGGAGCCCGACGCGCCTTCCCGCACCGGGTACACCTTTGCCGGTTGGTTCACCGATTCGGAACTGACGCAGGCGTTTGATTTCGACAACACGACGATTACCAGCGACCTGACGCTGTACGCCAAATGGACAGTCCGCTCCTTCAACGTGCAGTTCAACACCAACGGCGGCTCGGCGGTCGACGGACAGCAGGTCAATTACAACGACTTCGCTCATCGCCCCGACGCGCCTTCCCGCACCGGATATACCTTTGAAGGCTGGTTTACCGATTCGGAACTGACGCAGGCGTTTGATTTCGACAACATGACGATTACCAGCGACCTGACGCTGTACGCCAAATGGACAGTCGACTCCTTCAACGTGCAGTTCAACACCAACGGCGGCTCGGCGGTCGACGGACAGCAGGTCGACTACAACGCGTTGGCTCATCGCCCCGACACGCCTTCACGCACCGGATATACCTTTGAAGGCTGGTTTACCGATTCGGAACTGACGCAGGCGTTTGATTTCGACAACACGACGATTACCAGCGACCTGACGCTGTACGCCAAATGGACAGTCCGCTCCTTCAACATGCAGTTCAACACCAACGGCGGCTCGGCGGTCGATGGACAACAGGTCGATTACAACGACTTCGCTCATCGCCCCGACGCGCCTTCCCGAAACGGGTATACCTTTGCCGGTTGGTTCACCGATTCGGAACTGACGCAGGCGTTTGATTTCGACAACACGACGATTACCAGCGACCTGACGCTGTACGCCAAATGGGCAGCAATTCCCGCGGAAAATACTGGCGGGGGGTCCGGTGGAGGATCTGAAGGCGGAGGCAGCAGCGGTTCCGGCAGTTCCGGCAGTTCCGGCGGTTCGAACAGTTCGGGTAGTTCGGGCAGCTCCGGCTCCGTTTCCACCCAAAGTTCCTCCGACGCAGCCGTCTCCACCGATGGACGCCTGACTCTTGCCGCAGGGCAGCCAGGGCGGATCAGCCTCGGACCAGCAATAACGATGAATATTCCCAAAGGTGCCTCGCCGCAGGCAATGGTCATATCCATCAACAAGCTTGCCGATCCGGAGGCTTTGCTGACCAATCAGAAGCGTTTGCTGAGTCCCGTGTACGAACTTCTGAAGGACTCCCCCGATCATTTCGGCGTGCCCGTAAACCTGGACATGGCATTCGACACCGCTTTGCTGGCAAGCAATGAACGGGCAGAAATCATGTATTTCGACGAACGGCAGAAGATATGGACGCCTGCGGGAGCTTCAAGCACTCAGGGCTCGCGCATTCAGGTCAATGTGGATCATTTCACCAAATTTGCTGTATTTGCCGTCGCCCAGCCCGAACAACCAGAACCCGCATCGTTCCGGGATATCAAGGGACATTGGGCAGAAAACATCATCATTCAAGCCGTGCGCGAAGGAATCGTCAAGGGTTACAGCGATGGCAGCTTCAAACCCGGAAAGGCCGTGACCCGGGCGGAATTCGTCGTTATGCTGATGAACCGTCTACAGCTCCAATCTGATGATGCCACGGCACATTTCACGGATAACGAGGAGATTGGGTCGTGGGCGCAATCTGCCGTAGCACAAGCCGGAAGCCTGGGCTACATCCAAGGCGACGCAAGCGGCTCGTTCCGCCCGCAAGACCCGATCACTCGGGCTGAGATGGCCGTAATCGTGACCAATGTATTGGGCGCCGAAACGTCAGGGAATGCAGCGACTACGTTCGCGGACGATGCAAGCATCCCGGCATGGGCAAGGACGGCCGTTGCCACAATGCAACGAGACGGCCTCCTATCAGGCAGAAGTAATAACGAATTTGCCCCAGCGGCAAACGCCACTCGGGCAGAAGCACTGAACGTATTGATGCAGATCAACCTCCCATAACGGGCTGATGCCCCAAACCGGAAAAGAGCCTCGTGTTTCGATGTCAATCCAATCGAATCGAAACACAAGGCTCTTCTGCATGGGCCGCCCAATCACTCCGAAATCGTAATGATCGAGGTTACGAAACGGTACGAATCATTTTCGAGCACGGACTGAGACAGCAGAATCCGATTGCCCTCCGGACTCCAGCTCAGCGGATCGGAGACGTTGTCCATGTCGGCGGAAATCTGGAATTGCTCTCCGGATTCCGTGTTGGACACGAACAGTCCTTTCTCGTTGTCGTTGTCCGAATTGATCGTATAGGCGATCTTCGAATCATCGCCGGACCAGCTTGTGCCGAAAATTTGGGTACCGCGCGCAAGCGTAGCCTTCTCATTGCCTTCCAGGTCAGTAAGCACCAGCGCCCGTTTCGTGTCGGCGGTTTTTTTCACGATGGCGAGCCTTGAGCCATCCGTGGACGGGATCACCCATTCCACGCTTTTCAGCAGCTGCTTCACTTCACCCGTCGCCGTATCCACCGAATTCAACTGGCCATCCTCACCCGTAATGTAATACACGAGGCTGCCTGAAGCCGCAATGCTGCGTGTATTGAAGCTTCCCGTCTCCACCAGCACTTTGGTATCCCCGTTCACGCTCGCCGAAATCAGCTGGCCCTGCATGTTCGGAAATACGACGTGATCGTTGTCCAGCCACGCTCCTTCGCCTACAAAACCTTCATCATCCCCTGTTGGCACCGTCTCTCCGCTGTGCAGATTCAAAATGAACCCTTTGCCTGTCGCCTCCTGAGGCTCGCGGTAGAATACATGCTGACTGTCCGGCGACACCAGCGGTGCGCCCAAGCTCACTTCGCTTTCTTTCACCGGCGTATCGCTGGCCTTCGCCAAATCGTACATGTACAGATTGTGCGGATAACGCTGCTGCCCTTCGACGTTGACCGGTTTTAAGGATTTGTTCTCTTTATCCGTCAAAATCAGTTCATTGTTCAGCCACGCCACCCCGCGCATATTTTGCAGCTTGTCGATCTTCTCCAGTTTGAAGCTCTGATATACCGATGTATTCGTATTGTCTTTAACCGTAATGTCCGTTCCCGAGCCAACATTCGTGCTGCCGCCCGACGTTCCCGCCCCGCATGCCGTTGCCGACAACAGCGCCATCGCCCCAAGCGTGCCCAAGGCCGCCTTCTTCCAATCCATGATGTCCCCCCCTGATTTGCTTTTCTAGGACCAAGCATACCTGTCCGATACTTCGAAAGTTAATCCGAGTTGTTTCCAACTTGTAAACTTGCGTCCGCCAACGGAAAAACCAATTCAAAGGTCGTCCCTTCCTCGTTCTGGTCGCCATTCGGCAACAGCCGGATCGCACCGCCCTGCTTCTCGACAAACTGTTTGACGAGGGATAGCCCAAGCCCTGTGCCCCCGGATTGCCTTGCCCTGTCTTTGTTGACCGTATAAAACGGCTCGAAAATTTTCTCACGCGCCTCCTCCGGAATGGGGGCTCCCGAGTTGAAAATGCGAATGACCGCCTCACGTTCCTTGATTCGCGGCCCGCCGTCGATCCGGATTACCCCGCCGGGCTCGTTATATTTGATCGCATTATCCAGCAGATTGATGAAAATGTGCATCAGGCTCTCCCGATCGCTGCGGATCGTTGCAGGCTGTACGTCCAGCTCCATGCGCAAGACGAACTTCTCCGCCTTGCCGCGCATCCGGCCGCAGGCATCTTCAAGCAGTGCACGAATTTCCACATCTTCTGCCTGGTTCTCGAAATCGTATTTTTCGAGCGCGAACAGGTGCAGCACCTTTTCCACCATTTCGTACAACCGCTCGGTTTCTTTGCCGATGTTGTTCGTTGCGTCGTCCAACAGTTGGGGATCGTCCTTGTACATATCCAACAGCTCGACATACGCCTTAATGGAGGTTAGCGGCGTCTTGAACTCATGGCTGATGTTGCCGATATACTGCTTCTGCTGCTGTTCCAGCGCCTGCAGCTTCTCGATGGCCAGCTTGAGCTTGCGTTGCTCCTCGTCCATATCCGCGATATTTTGCTGGATGGACGTGCTCATGTAATAGATCCCCTGGCCCAGATCCCCCAATTCGTCCTTGCGATTCACCGGCGATGCGGAGATATAGTTCCCTTCCCGAATGGAATCGGCTGACGACTTCAGCCTTGTGATCGCTACGGCGAACCGGTTGTAGAACAAGTAACCCAAGCCGAAGCTGAGCGCCACGACCACGATTCCCGCCCATATGAACAACTGCCGGATTCGGGCGTAGAACTCATGGTAGCTTGCGACGGAATACTGGATCTGCACGGCGCCCATCTGGCCGTCCGGGCCGTCGAGCGGCGCCACGTACAGCATCGTCTCTCCCTGTTCGCGATAAGCGATTTTATTGTTCAAAGCATAGCTCAACAGTTCTCCGGCATCTGCGCGATCCCCGGCCATGATGGATGAACCGACTTGCCGCGCATTCAGGTCATATAGGGTAATGGGCAGCCCGGTTGAATTGGCCAGCTCCTGGGCGAGCCTGCGGCCGCTCTGCTGCAGAAAAGCCGACGGCTCCATCCGGACCGCTTCCGTATAATAAGATTGCCTTACGTTCAAATTGACCAAACGCGTCTGCTGCGACAAAATGCCCTCGATCTGGGCCTGCTGATTACGCTCGATGCCGCGCAGCACCAGATAACTCAGCACAACTACCGTCAAGATCAGAAGCACAGCCAGAAAACCGCTAAACTTCAGCTTGATGCCGGCTCTCATGATGCTCCGCCCGCTTCCGGTGCGGACGCCTTGTATCCGATGCCGTAGACGGTTTGCAGCTTGCGTTGATCCGTATCGCCGATCTTTTTGCGCAGCCGCTGGATATGGATGTCCACCGTCCGGGTTCCGCCCGCGTACTCCATTCCCCACACCTGGTCAAGCAGGTCGTCCCGCGTATAAACACGTTCCGGATGGGACATCAGGATGGCGAGCAGATCGAATTCCTTCGGCGTGAGCTCTACCCGTTCCCCACCCAGCGTCACGGTGCGATGCGCCACGTGAATGCGCAGGTTGCCGTTAATAAGAACCTGTTTTGCATCCTCTGCCGGAGCAGGAGCGGCACTCTTCTCCACACGACGCATCAACGCCTTCACGCGGGCAAGCAATTCCCGAATTTCGAACGGCTTGGTCATATAATCGTCGGCGCCCATCTCCAGACCGACGATCTTGTCGACGATGTCGTTTTTGACAGTAAGCAGGATGATGCCGATATCCTCCCGATCCTCCAGCCTGCGGCATACGCCATACCCGTCCAGTTTGGGCATCATCACGTCCAGAATCATGACCCGCGGGTGGAATGAAGCGACTTTAAGGAGCGCCTCTTCCCCGTCATTTGCCGTTTCCACCTCATACCCTTCGCGCCGCAGCGCATAAGAAATGGCGCTGACGATGCTGGATTCATCATCGACCACAAGCACTCTTTTGTTCATATCCATATCATCCTTTGCTGCGATGTCATCAAACGCTTTCTGCATCTATGTTAACAAGGAGCTGCGGATTCGCCAACAATACCGGTCGTTCCTCCCCGAAAAGGGATTTTCCATTTTGCGGGGCAATGGCCGACGCCGCGGGCAGTAAGGACCTGCTTGTAATTTACGTTGATCCTCCCATTTCTAATCATTGGCATGGAAAAAAGAGCCTCTCCGATACTCGGAAAGACTCTGAATAAGCAGATAAACCGATGCCGCGCTGCGTTCGACGTAAAGGACTTCATGACCCTCGTTATCCAGCTGCCCGCATGTATTGCATACACGTACGAATTCTATCCCTATTCCTCAAAAGACAAATTCGTCGGTTCATCCAGCATCTCGTACTCCATGCTCATGTGCGTAAGCGGTGTGCTCGGATCGACCTCCTCGAAGCGGAAGCTGTCCACCCATACCTTGCCCGGGCCGCTCAGAATCACGCCAAACGATATGACGGCGCTGCCTTCGGGCACGTCCAGCACGATGCTGTACTGGTTCCATGGCTGCGTGCCGAGAATCGCACGATCATGCATGTTATCGAACTGCAGCACATCCTGCGCATGATTGTCCACGCGCATCCACAGGCTCGCAAATCCCTCTACCTTCTCGGTCCTCACGAAGCCCGTCAGCTTCATCCGCTTGCCGATGTACTTGTCCGCCTTGAACTGCTGCATCATCGTGGCAAATTCACCATCCCCCATCGGTGTCACCGCTTTTAAATATCCCGACGATGTCCCCTGGTGGACTACGGTCGGATCGATGCCCATCTCGTAATTTTGCGGATTGCTGCCTGTCAGTATCCAGCCTTTTACCTTCGTTGATTGGTTCATGCTTATTTCTCCTCCTCTGGTTCTGAATTTGAACAATTTCAGATCGAACAGCTTGCGAAATCGCCCTGGCGGCATGCCATATATCTTTTTGAACGCACGGGTGAACGCTTCCTGACTCTCGAATCCGCACTCGAACGAAATGTCCAGAATGCCCATGTCGGTACTTCTCAGCAGCGTGGACGCCTGGCTCATTCGGCGGTGGCGAATGTAATCCGTTACCGTCATGCCTACTTCCTTCCGGAATACACGGTGATAATGGTACGGCGACAGCCCCGCTTCAGCGGCAATCTCCTCAAGCCCGAGCGGCTCATGCAGCCGGGTTTCGATCAAATACAGACTTTGTCCGATCATGGTGCTATAACGGCTCAAGCTTGTAACAGCCCCCTTCCATATCCTTACTATACGGGAAGGCACGTTTCACGTTTTGATCATTTTTGCGGAAAATGAAACAAGGAACAGGGTTCCACCCTCAACAAAAAACCGACCAAAGGAACGTTATTCCCTTGATCGGTGATGGTTGATCGCTAACTATCGCAGCGTCCGCTGTCCTAAACGGCAGGAACGGTCTGCGGAACATTTTCATCCTCGTCATGGTCCACAAGTCCATGCTTCTCCCATTTGCGGCTTTTCCAGCGGAAAAACATGATGAAGGCTCGCGTCCACTCGTCTGCGGCAATCGCCAGCCAGATCCCCGCAAGGCCCATGTTAAGCTGGAATACGAGCAGGTAACCGAGCGGCAAGCTCAGGCACACCATGGAGACCAGACCGATGTACACCGGAAACTTTGCATCCCCGGCAGCCCGCAGCGAGTTGATGATGACGATATTGGTCGTGCGCCCGGTTTCCAGCACAATGCTCAGCAGGATCACCTGCGCCGCAATGCGGATGACCTCCGGATTGTCCGTGAATATGCCCACGAGCGGCACACGGAAGGTGATGACCACCAAGTCGACCGCGATGGTGGCGATCATTGCCCATTTTACGCTTTTCCAAACGCGTTGGTAGGCACTCTCATGATCCTTTGCCCCGACGAACCGGCCGACCATGATCGCCGTACCCATGCCAATCGCCATGCTGAACAGGTAAATGTACGATGAAATGTTCGACGCATATTGGCGGGAAGCCAGCGCTTCCGCACCCAGAAACGTGGCGTAAAACAGGAAAACGAGCTGGCAAGAATGGTACATGATCTGCTCTACGGCAGAAGGAATGCCGATTTTCAAAATTTTCGCCACATAGTTTTTCGTGAATTGCAGGTAGAACTTGAATTCAACCCGTACTTCCGTAACCCGGTACAGCAGCCAGAAGAACAGGAGCAGGCACGTAAAACGGCTGATGACCGTCGAGATGGCCGCGCCCTCTACGCCCAGCGCCGGAGCGCCGAAATGGCCGAAGATCAGGATGTAGTTCAGAATGACGTGCATTACGTTCATCAGAACGGATACGTACATCGTTTCTTTCGTAAACCCGTACGTACGGATGATAGCGGCAAGCGAGTTGATCAATGCCTGCAGGAAAATAGCTCCCCCGACGATGTGCATGTACGACTTGGCGTACACAAGCACCTCGCCCTGCACGTTCATCTTTTCGAGCAGCAGTCCGCCAAACAGCAGGAACGCTCCGCTCAGCACTAAACCGATCAGAAGGTTAAGCGTAATCGCCATGCCCGTAATTTTGGACGCTTCAAGAAATTTCTTCGAACCGATATATTGGGCAACAACAATCGCTGCTCCGTTACCGATCACTTCGAGAATCAGGATGGCGATCGAGATAATCTGGTTGGACGCCCCGATCCCCGACACCGCATTGTCCGACACTGAACTGATCATTAGCGTATCGACCGTGCCCATCAGCATAAACAAAAATACTTCCAAAAAAATCGGCCAGGTCAACGCAAACAGATTCATTGATTTGCCTTGCTGCGGTGTCCCGGTCTCCGTAACGGCTGCACTCATGATGTCACCTCTTTAATTCCGTTTAAATGTTGGTCTTTCACTAATGACGACGCTGCAACAGTTAAAGATACTTATACAAACAAGGGGTATATTAGCACAACCTTTCTGAAAAAGCATCCGCTTTTACGAAAATAAATATTTTTATTTCAATAATATTGAAAATGTTTGAAAAAGCGCAGAAAAAGCCTGGACACATCTCATCCAGGCTTGCTTTGACAGCGTCGGTTTTTCCCAACGACGCCTATATATTTATTTTACAGACCCTTGCGTAACCCCGGTAATGATCCATTTCTGCGCGAACAGATAGATGATGATCATCGGCAGCAGCGCCAGCAGGTATGACGCAAACGCCAGGTTAAAGTCGGTGTTGAACTGTCCTTGGAACACGTATTGCACGAGCGGCAGCGTATATTGCTTGGGATCGCTGATAATGATCAGCGGCAGCAGGAAGTCGTTGTACGTCGACAGGCAGGTCAGAATGCCCACCGTTGCGCTGATCGGCGCCATGAGCGGAAAGATGATCCGCCAGAACGTGCCCCAGGTGGTCGCACCGTCCACGAATGCCGCTTCCTCCAAAGCCACCGGAATGGACTTAATGTAACCGACATATACGAACACGTTGAATGCCAGTCCATAAACCGTGTGCAGGAAGGTCAGGCCCACCAGGTTTGTCATATCCAGCGAGGACGTCAGTTTGACGATCGGCAGCATGATAATCGGAAACGGAATGAACATCGCGCTGACGAAGTAGTAATACAGCCCTTTGAAAAATTTTCGTTTCTCCATGTTCCGCGCGATGGCGTAAGCCACCATCGAGTTCGTAAGCAGCGTGAGAATGACGGTGGATGCCGTCACCATGGCACTGTTGCGGAACGCTTGGAAGAAGTTCGTCATGTCGATGGCGCTGGCGAAGTTCTCCCAGTGCAGCTCCGTCGGAAACGCAAAGACCGATTGGGCCATTTGCTCCGGATTTTTGAGCGCAATGGTCACCGTCATATAGAGCGGAAAGAGAATAAACAGCGTGCAGACAGCCACGATCAGCATGACCGGCCAGTTGGTGCGATTGCGGGTTCTCATCACAGATCCATCTCCCTTCTTTGCAGGAACCGGATTTGCAGAATCGAGATCACCGCAATGACGATGAAATAAATGACCGAGTTCGCTGACTGATATGCGTATTCGCCGCCTTCGAATCCTCCCGTATAGATCAGGTGCGAGATCGACTGCGTCGCCCGGCCTGGTCCGCCGTTCGTGAGCGCGACGATCTGGTCGAACACCATGAGCGAGTTTTTCATCGCCAGCACCATATTGATCGTGAAGAACGGGGCAATCAGCGGGAAGGTGATGCTCCAGAATTCGCGCCATTTCCCGGCACCGTCAAGGTTGGACGCCTCATATAGCGTACTCGGGATCGTCTGCAGTCCGGCTAAATACAGAATCGTGTTGAGCGCGACCGATTGCCATACCGCCACGATGACGATCCCGATCCAAGCCATGCTTTCGCTGCCCAGAATATTCGTCGATAATGCGTTGATGCCCAGGTTCTGGCCCCAGATCGGGAACACGTTCGAAAACAGGTAATTGAATATGTAACCTACGATCAGCACGCTCAGAATGTTCGGCAGAAAGTAGATGCCCCGGAAAAAGTTGCGGAACTTGATCTTTGCATTCAGGCCGAGGGCAATCAGCAGGCTGAGGACGTTCGTCAGGATCGTGACCACGATCGCGAACTTAAACGTGAACCAGTATGCATGGCCCACATTATCGTCCTGGAAAAGATAGAAATAATTTTTGAATCCGACGAAATCGTAGCTTTTGCCGAATCCGTTATAGTTCGTGAAGGAATAATAGATCCCCTGGAGGGCCGGCAGCGTCATGAACACAAAAAACAATACCACCGCCGGGACCGTCATCCAGTAAAAGGGTGCGATACGTCTGTTCATACTCCATCCTCCTTACGCAGCGTATCCCGGCTTAACGCCGGTTCGCCACCTTGTCCCATTCTTTGTCGAGTGTGTCGAGATATCGGTCGATGTCTTGGTTCTGCAAAAAGGACTGCACGATGGAATTCAGCTGCACCGCAGCCGGAATGTAGTGGTCCGCAAAATCGATGACCTTGCCCTGCTCGATGTATGGCATGAGCTCCTGCACGGCCGGATCGTCCTGCTTGACGCCCTTTACGGCGGAGAAGAGCGTTTGCTCGTCAATGTATTTGCCGATGTTTTCCGGTTTCAGCAGAAAAGCAATAAATTGCTCGGCCTGCTCCTTATGCGGCGTATCCGCCGAAATCGTGAACAGGGAATCGATGCCGTTCACCAGCTTGATTTGGCTCGGATCATTGCCCGTCGGGAAGGGGAAGAAACCGATGTCGACGTTGGGATTGGCTTTGCGGATCTCGGAAATCGCCCAGGTTCCCTGGATGTACATATAAGCCTCGCCGTTCGCGAATGCCCTGTTTCCGTCGGAATACCCCTTGCCGAAGTTGTCGCCATGGCCGTAATTCATCAGCCTCAGCTGCTTCTCGGCCACCTCCTGGTACTTTTCCTTAAAGGTCACCTTGTTCTCCCGGCGTTCCAGGAAAAAATCGATGCCCACCAGGTTCGGCGCCAGGGCGTTGAACGGCAGGTTCGTTTGCCAGTCGTCTTTATACGTAAAGTAAAACGGGATCTTTCCCGCATCCTTGATCTTTTGCGCGGTCGCGATCAGCTCGTCCCACGTTTTGGGAACGTCCAATCCCGTTTCTTTGAAGAGTGTCTTGTTGTACATGATGCCGTTGGCGTTGGTTGCGTAAGGGATGCCTGTCACCTTGTCCATACCCGTGACGTCCTTAAGCATTTGTATGTAATTCGGATCGATCGTTTCCAGCAGCGGGCTGTTCGTCAGGTCGGCGAATATGCCGCTTTGGGCCAAAATCGAGTACGTGTCCGTCGCACCCATCGCCATAATGTCGGGCACGTCGTTTTTGACGACCCGCGTCTTCAGCACCGTTTCTGCATCCGGCGGATTGATCTGGGTAACCTGAATATCGGGATGCGCCTCGTTAAACGCATTGATCAATTCGTCGAAGGTGCCCTTCGCTTCCGGTTTGTTCTGGAAAAACTCAAGCTGCACCTTGCCGCCGGCGGACTCCCCGCTTGATGTGCAGGCAGACAATAACGCAGCCAAGACGCCGCATAGCAGCATGATTCCGAGCGATTTGGTTAGCGTCTTTCTCATGTTGTACCTCCCTCGCCTTGTTGATATATGTACAGATATACCCACTCCGTACGTGAAATAACCATACCCTTAATCCAAGCAGGCACTCCAAGCATGGTGGTCCTTTACTTTTTATCTAAAACGGTTTCGATCCGTTGAACCAAATGGCATGGAGCCCTGTCCAGGATTCGGCAGCGTATTATGCCTTACGAGGGCGACCTTTCACGCATAACAAAAAACCGCGTCCCGTGAAAGGAGGTTTAATCCCTCATCCACGAAACACGGTATTTGTTTGAACAGCTTCTATGCAAAAGCAAACCTCACACGCTGCGGGAGCAGCCCCTCGCAGCGTTTTGATCCATTAAAATTTCGGCAGCGAGTTGCGCAAACGCTTCTCGCGGTAATTGCGGAAAGCGCGAACGAGCATGCCCAACACCAGCAGCACCACGCCAACGTTGATCGCAACGTCCGCCAGATTGAGAATGCCGCGTCCGGAAGGAAAGACGAGAAAGTCCGTCACCTTCCCATATACGAAGCGGTCGATGGCATTGCCCAGCGCGCCGCCAACCATGAACCCGGCCCCCGCATTCATCAGCAGGCCGCGAATTTCTCCCTTTTTCCGGTAATACAGCACACCTGCCACGAACAGAATGGCAATGATGCCGAACAATCTGGCATTCCCCTGAAACATGCTGCCTGCCATGCCGCTATTCTCGTAATGGTGCAGCTGCATGCCGGAGTTCCCCAGCCGCATGTTCTCGCCAACCTCCATGTACATCCGAACCGCCAATTTGGTGCCCTGATCCACCAGAGTGACCAGCAGCGTTATAAAATAAAAAAGCATCGTCATGTTCCTCCTGCCATACTATCGCTATACTCAGCCATATATCCAACCGTCTCAATGTATCGTTAACAGCCGTACGTGTGCCTCTACTGTACCACAGCACCAAGCCTGAAACCAAACGGATTCTCCCTCAAAAAAGGAAAACCTACCCGAATGCCGCAGCATTGGATAGGTTCTTCTGCTTTTGTTATTTTATTGCGGAAAGCACGTCCAGCAGCATGGACTTGAATTTCGGCCGATCGATCGCCTCGCAGACGCGCACGTTCGGCTCTTTGCCGAAACGCCCGTTGATGTCCACGACGCTGTATCCGCGCGTCAACTCGCCTGCCGCTTCCACGTCGACGTAGTACTTGCCGGACTTCGTCATCACCGATTCGTCGGCAGCGACAGCCATGAGCAGCGTATCGGGATGCGTCGTTCCATTCAGCTTATGTACCGCCTTGTTGAATTGCATGACCACCTTGTTGATGGCCGTGAAAAATTGGCTGCCTGCCGTATCCAGCGCCGCGATTTCGGCATGATCATCGTCATCCATGACGGAATATTCGGTGCACATTTCCCAGCCGACCATCGTCATGGGAATGCCGGAATGCAGCACGATTTTGGCCGCTTCGGGATCCACGTAGAAGTTGTATTCCGCCGCCGGCGTAATGTTGCCGAGCGCATTGTTCGTGCCGCCCATGATGTACAGGTGGGCGATCTCCGGTACGATGGTCGGGTCCTTCTGGATCGCCATCGCGATGTTCGTCAGCGGCGCAATGGCCAGCAGCGAAATTTCGCCCGGGTTCGCGTGCACCTTCTCGATGATGAAATCGACCGCATGGCCGGTCTCGGGACGCTGCACCGCTTTCGGGAAATGAGCACCGCCCATGCCGTCGTCCCCATGGACGTCCTCTACCGTGCGATGTTGGGCTTTGCCGTATGCCAGCATCGGCCGTTCATGGCCTTTGTAGACCGGAACTTTGCCCCCTTTTCCCGCAACCTGCACGGTGTAAAGCGCATTTTCGACTTCCTGGTCGAACTGCACGTTGCCGCCGGTAATCGTAATGCCCTCCACCTGAAAATGATGCAATGCCGTCAGGATCGCAATCGTGTCGTCTCCTGCCGTATCCGTATCAATGATGACTTTTCTCATGCTGAATCTTCCTTTCCTTGATGTTCAACCATACCTTTTCTGGTTCATTTTACATCAAAAAAGTGCCAATGACGATGGAAACGCCGATGATGATCGAACGCAGCAGCTGAGCCACGGCCATATTGCCCTTGGCAATTTCGTCGCATACGCGCATTTTCGGAGTCAGGAAATCGAATATAATATAAACCAAGCACAGAATAATAATTCCCAATACCGACCAGATCAACATATCCAGCCAGGAATGCGTGGAGAAGGACACCATGCCCACGATAATGCACAGCCCGAGCAGCTTGCTTCCCATGTACATTCCCGCCGCCTCATTGCCTTTAGCGATCTCCTCGCTGTCGTTATAACGGGTCAGTCTGCTGAACGCAAAATACCCGCACACCAGCACCACCAGCAAAATGCCGATGCCTATCGCCACGTTCAGCAGGTTCACTCCCAAATTTTCCATTGCCGTTCATCCTCCTCATCATTCATCCGTTCATTTCACCAAGCTTACCGAAGCGGCGCAATAATAGGCCATATCCCCGGTCACCTTCTCGCCGATCCGCGGCAGCACGCCGGCAAACCGTCCGCCGATCACAAATACGCCTGTCAGCAGATAACCGCTGTACCGCCCGTCTTCGGTCGCCATTTGCGCCCGTTCCATCGGGGCTAATTGCTGATAGATCTTGGGCTGGTTATCATAATACGCCGCGATTTCCGCATCGTCTTCATCCGCGGCATCCCCTTTGCTTGCAATGCACTCCTGCTGACGTTCCTGCAAGAAAGGGATGTGTTCTGTTCCGTGATTGGCACTTCCCGATGCAGGCTCCTCTCCGATCAACGAGGTGCCCCGCCCCTCGCGGCCCCAATAACTTTTGGCCACGTACGGGATCGATTGCAGCTCAAAAGGCCCGGATTCGAAATACGTCGGCAGCAGGTATTTTGAGATCACGGCCAGCTCCGCATCGTCGAACAGCCTGAAGCCGCAATACTCCGGCGTCTGCTCATTGCGTTCGTAGAGCGACCAGATCGCCGCCATGAATCCCTTGCTCTGCATCAGCACATGCTGGGCAGGGTTCATCAGGCCGAGGCGGCCCTCCTGCACCAGCTCCAGCAAAGCTGCGCCGATGTCCACACCCGTTTCTTCGTCGCGATCATCGATCAGATATTCCAGCGGATAAAGCCGGTACAACAGGTCGATCCGGCGGCCCTGATGATAGAGCGCCTCGCCAGGAACGATCTCCAGCTCTTCCAGCGGCGCGTAATGCACGTCGTACCCGGCCTCCCGGCACCTGTCCATCAGATATTGCGTGTTGGTGCGATCCTCCAGGTGGTCGCCGAACGACGTAAACGTTACCGTTCCCGTTAGCCCGCGTCGCGCGTACTCCTCCAGCCAGCTGCGGAAGCAAAGGCGGATGCATTCGTCCATATCTGCGGAAGGCGAGGCCAGAGCGGCGCTGCCGTCCGCCATGCCGACCAGAATGCCCTCAAGCACGGCGGCTTCCGGAATGCCGGTAGGCGTATCCGTATTGTTTTCGATGCATTTGAAGCCAGCCTCGCCGATAATCCAGTCCTGACGGGTAATTCCCCCAAGCACCATCTCCATGCGGGCGGCCGGCACAAGTCCGGGATGGATACCCAACTGCTGCACCAGAAAGCTGTCCGGCATGTAGCGCTGGATGAAGCGCAGCACTTTGCCGTAAATGCCTTGTACAGCCTCGGCAGCAACGCGCAGCTCCCGCAGCTCGTCTTCGTTGTACACCGTCAGCGCAGGCACGCAATATTGCTTGCCGTACATGCGATGGTACGGAATGTGGCGCCCCGCTTCGCCTGCAAATACCTCCTCATGGCTGAAGGGCAGCTCATGAATCTGCCTCATGCCGCTTATCCCCCCGAACTGCCAAAGAAGCTGCCGAAGCCGCTCGATTTGGACTTGGAGCTTGAGCTGGATTTGCTGTAGCCGCTCGATTTGCTGGTGCTGGAGGAAGATCCTCCATAATAATAATGCCCGCTGCTGGAGTCGTATTCGCAACCCGTGTCATATTCGGGATCGCATTCGTCGTCGCTGCTGCAGCCGGACAATGCGGCCGGGACGGCCAGCATCAGCGAGAAGGCGATCAGCTTCGCGCGCGATCCGGCTTTGGGTGCATCGCTTCGACCTTCGTCTGCCATTACAGATCAACCTCCTTTACGAAAATAACGACTTTCCTGCGATCCGTATCCAATACCGAATACACGATCTCATAGGTAACGCCTTGGCGAACCAAGTAATGGTCCAGCAGCGCTTCCGCCAGTTCCATCGTGTACGACACGTTGGTACCGGGATCGAACTCCTGAAAAGCCCTTCCGTCCCAGCGCATGTATTCCGCACCGTACGTGGAGGACACCCTGCACATGGCAAGGGCAGCGTCCGCAATCGCCGCACCATACTCCGCAGGTTTCTGGCTCTCGTAATCCGCGACGTAGACGGCATGCTCCCGACCATCCTCGCATTCATTGGAGAGATGCGCCCACAGCCTGTTCTTCATCAGCGTAGCGTCGACCAGCTTGTGCACGAACAGCTCGTCGCGGGATAGCGACAACTGTTCCAATACGCCCGTTTCCATCCGCTTCTCATCCGACCAGTTCCGATAAGTCAATGCGTAATAAATAATGAGTCCTTCCCTTCTGTAAGCCCTGATGGAGCCGTTTCAAAATAATTACAAACGTATTTAACGCATGAGCAAGAAAAAAGTTACACACTTCTCCATGGAACTCAAAAAATCCCACCCTTGCGATAGACAAGGAAAATGCCGATCCAAGCCTGTTTAAAGAAATCACAATATCGTTTAGCGAAATTTTTTGATTATATTATCGCTCGGAATGTCCTGTACATTAGAATCCGTCCACTGCATACAAAAAGCGATGGCGACGCCATCGCTTTCCAGTCATTTCGCTGCCGATGGCAGCATCGGACCTGTCTACAACTCGGCCCAACGCGCCAGCAGCTCATTGTGCTCGGAGGAACAGCGCTCCCGCTCGCTCCAAAGTCGGGCGAGCTCCTCGGTATCCGCAAGGGATTCCATCTGCCGGTCGAATTCCTGCATCTCCGCCTCCAGCGCGGCGATCTGCCGTTCCAGCTGCTCGGCCGTCATTTCGGGCTTTCCGCTGCGCGATGAAGCTGCGCCAGAACCGGCATCCAAGCGGGATGCAGAGGGAGAGGCAGCGGTCCGCTCCGCATTACGGGCGGTTTTCCCCGGTCGCGCACCAACGTCTTTGCCTGAATGCTCCGCTTCTGCCCGGCGGTGCAGCTGCTCCGCCTTTTTCGTGCGGTAAGCTTCAAAGTCGCCGAGGTAGGCCGTCATCCGCCCGTTCTCCAGCTCCCATACGCGCGATGCCAGACGATTGACGAAATAACGGTCATGCGAGATCGCCAGCACGGTCCCATCGTAATCGGCGAGCGAATCTTCCAACGCTTCCCGGGACGCGATGTCCAGATGGTTGGTCGGTTCGTCCAGCAGCAGCACGTTCGGCTTCCGCTGCACAAGCAGAGCGAGCCGCAGCCGCGTCCATTCGCCGCCGGAGAGCTGCCCTACCGAACGGAAGACATCCGCTCCGTAGAACAGGTATCGCGCCAGAATGCCTCTTGCCTCCCCTTCCTCCACACCTGCCTCCAACCGGAAATGCTCCAACACGGTGAGCTTCGGATCGGCCGGCTCTTCCTGCTGGGCCAGGTATCCGACGTCCACCCGCGCCCCCCACTCCAGCTTGCCGGCACTAGGCTGCTCCTCGCCGAGCAGCAGCTTGAACAGCGTCGTTTTGCCGGAACCGTTGCGGCCGATCAAGGCGATTTTGTCGCCGTATTCAAGCAATCCGGACACGCCGTTCAAGATGGTGCGGCTGCCATAACATTTCTGCACGTCATCCAGCACGGCTACCCGCCGCCCTGTCCGATCTTCCGTGCGCATGTCGAAGTCGGCGTTGCGGCGCTCCAGCACGGGACGTTTCACCTTCTCCATCCGCTCCAGCGCTTTGCGCATGGAAGCCGCGCGGCGGAAAAATTTCTCGTTGCCGCCGATCCGGCCCCATTCTTCGAGCTGGCGGATCGTCTCCTTCATCTTTTTGATCACCTTCTGCTGTTCCTTGAATTCCTCGAACTGCTGCAGCAATCGACGCTCCTTGTCCTGCATGTAATCCGTATAACCGCCTGCCGACGCGTGCGCTTCCCCGTCTTCCAACTCAATGGTGCGCGTCACCACCCGGTCGAGGAAATAACGGTCATGGGAGATCAGAACGATGGTTCCGTCGTACTCCTTGAGGAATTCCTCAAGCCACTCGACCCGCTCCAGATCCAGATGGTTGGTCGGCTCATCCAGCAGCAGCAGGTCCGGCCTGACGATCAGCTGGGAAGCCAGCACGACGCGGGTCTGCTCCCCGCCGGACAAGTCTCCGAATGTCCAGCCGTAATGCTCCTTCGCAATGTCCAGCCCGTCTGCAACCTGGTCGATTCGCGCATCCATCTCGTATCCGCCTTGCCGCTCGAACTGCTCCTGCAGCGAGGCGTACCGTTTCAACAGCTTCTCCAGCTGGTCGGCATCCCCCGCGCAATCGGGGTCGGACATTTGCTGCTCCAGTTCCTTCATGCGGGCACGGCAGTCCGTCAGCTCGCGGAATCCGAGGCTCAGCACATCGAGCACCGTGTAATCGTCCAGTCCCTCAGGGATTTGGGCCACGTAGCCGATCTTCGTATCCCTTTTTATGGTCAGTTGTCCCTCATCGGGCTGTGCCAGCCGGGCAAGCAGCCGCATCAAGGTCGTCTTGCCGCTGCCGTTGCGGCCGATCAGGGCAACCTTGTCTCCTTCCATGATTTCAAACGTAATGCCGTCCAGCACCAGATGTGCTCCGTAATATTGGGTCAATTGTTGCGCGCTAATCATCATCATTGTTAGGTTCCTCCTATGGTATGGAAGAGCCCGACCGCAACACAAAAAGAGCCGCAGGAGGTTAGCTCCGCGGCCCTTCAGAATTCAAGCGCAAATTATCGCTTATCGTCCGAATGAGGTCAAGGCAGGCATCTTCTCGCTATGGTTAACTTCCGTATATTCAAAAATGGACAGACTTCTCCCGTTGTACGGAAAAGTATGAACAATGCCAGCCATAGCGATCGGCAGCTGGCTAATACGGTTGTTGACCATCTCGTGATTCACCTGTCTTCACCTCCTTGTCATAATTATTGCCAATATATCATAGCATCATGGCGAACTGCAAGCCCGATTTTTTCAGCGACCTGTTCTGCGCCGATGCGTTACAACCAGCGCAATCACCACGGACACGAAGGAAAGCAGTCCCGAAGCCAGAATGGACATGCCCATCAAGCCGTATCCAAGCCCGCTCCAGCCGCCGATGCGCGCACTGATCAGAATGATGGTACCCCCGCCCACGATCACGAATCCGGGCAAAACAAACTGAACCCACGTCAGCTTCCGACCCTGTAAACGATAGATGCTCCATCCGATCAGCAGTTGCACCGCGACCATCAGCAGCGTCCATAAGATCAGCACTCCCATACGTACTCCTCCTTGTTCGCGATCCTGCCTTAAACCGGTACCGCAGGGCCCGCTTGGCTAGTTCAGCCATTGCGAGAAAAACGCCTGATACCCCTCTTTCATGATCGTGCGCGAGAACGCGCCGAAGGCATACTCCCGGTTATCCTCCGATACCTTGCGCGGCGAGGCTGCCGCCATATTGACCAGCTCGAACCAATTGGCTTCGTTGCCTGCAAAGGCATGCGGGCCGCGAATGTGGCCGTAGCAGGCGTGCTCCGGTTTCACAACCAGCTTGCCCATGGCCATCGCTTCGGTCAGCGGCATCGCGAACGTATCGAAGGTCGAGCAGCTCCAATATACCTTGGCCGTGTTCATCAGGGTGAACACCTCGGCCTGCGTCAACGCAAACTTCAGCTTCACGTTGAGCGGAATGTCATACTTTTTCATGCTCTCCTCATAACGGCGGCCGCCGAATACCATGTATACGTCCTTGTCCGGGTTCTGCCGGGCATAGTCCAATACGAGGTCGGGACGCCGGTTGGCCTCGTCGCGGCCGATCCAGAGCACCCGGTTATGGACGACCTGATCCGGGTCGTAATGCCGGCGTGCAAGCTCTTCGTCGAAGCCGATCGGAATGACGTTGACGTCATGTACGCCGAATTGGCGATCCAGCTCTCTTTTTAGAAAATCGGTCTGCACAATCGCCTTGTCCACCATCGTGTAAAATGGTTTCATCATTTCGTATCCGGTCAGCGCCGGGTCGGGGAAACTGTGCGGGAACAGCACGCTTTTGGGCAAAAACATGTTCAGGAAGGTAAAACCGGACACGGTATAAATGACATGCTCGATATGTTGACTGTAAATTTGGTCGAGCACGACGTCATAGTTCACCAAGTCGCCCTTCTCATGCTCATAGCCCGGAAGCCAGTCGTATCCGCTCACATGCCGCTCCGGCGAAATGAAGACGATCTCCACGCCCAGCTCCTGTCCGATCTGTTTCAGCCGCTCTGCAAACACGCGCGGTCCCTGTGCCTCCGCGAATTGGATTTTACGCATGATCAGTCCTACTTTATGCATACCTCATCCCCCTCATTCTATTCCGCGTTCCGGACGTTCATGCGGGCCCGTAGTTTGGCCAAATAACGCTGACGCACATTGGTTCAACGCTGCCGCCGTCTCCCGCCATTGATTCCGCAGCTGGTCCTCCGGCCAAACGCAGTGCTCCCGCCGCAAATCGCCTTCGATCAGCCTTAACATCCAAATGGAAAATACGAAGGCATACGCATGATACCACTGTACGAAAGAAGACCGCTTCACCCGCTCTGCCCGCTCGCCATGCCGCTCACGTCCATCCAGATACGCTTCCAGCACACGCTCCCGCAGTTCGGGCGACACCCTGCGCGGAAAAAGCGGATGCGACAAGTCGATCAGATGGTAGACATCCCATAACGGGTTGTTCAAATGGGCATGCTCCCAGTCGATGATGACGGTCCGCCCCTCTGAGGTAGCAATGTTACCTGGATGAAGGTCGCCATGGCAAAGGACGGGCAGCAGAGCGGCCGATGACAAACGAATCCAGACCGGGATGCGTTTCCATTGATCCACAGTCAGGTGAATGCCCAGATTCGCCAGCATCTCGTTAACCGTTTGCCCTTGCTCCAACAACTCGTCCAGCATGCGATCCATTGGAGGCTTATGTCCATGGCGCGGAAGCCCGGCCCACTGCGCTGCAGGCAGCGAATGCCATCGGGCTATCTGCGCCGCAGCCGCAATCATTGTCTCCTCGCTGGAGTCATGCACCAGCCTGCCCAAGTCTTCATAGACGATCCAGCTTCGTTCAGGTGCGGTACCGGGCGAAGATGCCGCGATCAAGCGCGGGTAGATCGGCGGCAACGCGGGCAGCACATGTTCGGCCACCCACTGCTCTTTCCCATATTGGTCAGGATGGGTCAACGGTTTGAAAATATAACTGCATCCATCCGCACCGATGAACCGTTCGACGCATCGTCCGTTCCATCCCTGGTACAGCGTTTCCCGGCCCTTGACATGCCGCTCGTCCAGCTCCCCTTCGGTTGTAACCCATTGCTTCACTCGCAAATGTTCGTTCATCCGACACACCTTCCGTTCATATTCCGATCTGTCCTGCCATAGTTGTAATCATCATACTTTGAGCGCCTACCTGTCTGCAAGAATAAGCCAACCATCTTAACCCTTGCATTTTGGTTAGCGATCACTTACTATACAACCATGACAAACAAACCTCATGCTGACAGCAAAAAGAAAGATATTCTGAGAGCGGCCATGCGGCTCTTTGCGACCAAAGGCGTTGACGGCATTTCCGTCAAAGAGATCGGAGACGCTGCCGGGGTGACCGACGCGGCGATCTATAAACATTTCAAAAACAAGGATGCCGTCGCGCTCGAAGCGTTCACTCAATATTGCGCTGAATATACCGCCTTGATTGACGGATATGTCCGGCAGGAAGGGCCGGTTATGATGCGTTTCACCCAACTCATCACCGACGTGCTGCGTCTTCACGATGAAGACCCTTACGGGTTGCTGCTGATATCCCAGAACCACGAAATCTTTGCCGACATGGGCAGCAGCGACGATTATCGCCAGCCGCTCGACGCGCTCGCCGATTTGATCGAAGCAGGCGTGCAGACCGGCGAGTTGCCGGAGCAGAACGCAAGGTTCACCGCCGTGCTCTTGATCGGTGCCGTAACCAGCATGGCTACGGCCAGCATGCAAGGCGAGCTGCCCCAGCAGCTTGCCCCATACGCAGCTGAAGCGGCGCAGCGATTGGGAGCCCTGCTGACGGCCCAACCGAATTTCGGATGATAACCAAAAGAACAGGTCATTCATGGCCTTTTCTTATGCCTATAAGGTTAGTAAACATTAACTAAAATAATGGAACGGGAAGTGTTTGCCCATGAAAAACGTATTGATCATCGAGTCCAACCCGGTCACGAACAGTTTTAACGGCACGCTGGCGGAAGCCTATCGCAAAGGCGCCTTGGCAGCCGGGGCCGACGTGCGCGTCATTCATCTCAACGAAATGCGGTTTGACCCCAACCTTTCGGGAGGATACCGTGACAAAATGCCGCTTGAACCCGATCTCCTGGAAGCGCAGGAGCTCATCAAGTGGGCAGAACACATCGTGTTTGTCTATCCGATCTGGTGGGGAGGTCCACCCGCGCTGCTGAAAGGGTTTCTGGACCGGATATTGCAGCCGGGATTCGGCTTCAAATATAAAAAGGGGAGCCCCTTGCCCGAACAGCTGCTTAAAGGCCGCACGGCCCGCCTGATTACAACGATGGACGGACCGCACTGGTATTTCAAGTTCATCCAAGGCCAGCCGGGCCACAACATGATGAAAAACTCCATTCTCCGCTTCTGCGGCATCAAACCGATCGGCATCACCGCGGTGGGCCAAGTGGGCAAGCTCTCGGCGGAGCGCCGACAGTCCTGGGCCGGGAAAATAGAACGGCTCGGGCAGCGGCTGAAGTAGCCTCTCCGGCTCCGCCGCCGCTTTTTTATTTTTTCATCATCAGACGGACGGCACTCGCCCCATGCAAAAAATGCGGCCCCGTAAGGCCGCATTTCTCATTTTCTTTGGCATGCGCTATCTTCTATAACTGAAGGAAAGCTTTCAGCGTCCGGTCGGATAGTCCAGGCAAGTATTCGTGCCCGTATTCGGGATACACCAGCAGCTCTTTCTCCGCAGCTATGCGGTTGTATGCCGCAAACTGGGTGGATGGCGGACAGACCGGATCGGCCAGCCCCGTGACGAACAGCACCTTTGCGCGAATACGGTCTGCCAGATTGGATATGTCGATGTACCCCAGCCTGCGAAACACCCCTTCCTCCCGCAGATGGTTCGGGTCGAACCAGCGGAAATAGTAGACGAGCTCCTCATAGGCTGATGTGGTTGCCCCCAGCTCCCAGGCGCGCTTGTAGTCGGAGAGAAAGGGATAGACGGACACCGCCAGCTTCACGCGCGGTTCCAGTGCGGCACAGGCCGCGGCCAGCGCCCCTCCCTGCGAGCATCCGTATACGCCCACGCGGTCTTCATCCACGCCAGGCATCGCCATCAGAATGCGCACCGTCTGTACGGTATCGAGGAAAACCTGGCGGTAGTACAGCTTATCCGGGTCCGGATCGTCCAGGCCGCGAATAATCTGCCCGCGAATGGTCGTCCCCTTCACGGGCTGGTTATCCTCCGACAGGCCGCCCTGCCCCCGGCAATCCAGCGCCAGCACCGTCATGCCGTGGGCCGCATACGCGACCTTGTCGAACCAGTCGCCGCTGTCGCACGAGTATCCGTGAAACATCGCCATCGCCGGCCCTTGGTCAGCGGACGATCGGATCGGACGTGCCAGCTTGGCATGTACCCTTGCACCTCCCACCCCTGTAAAGTATAGGTGGAAGCATTCGGCCACCGGCGATTGGAATGATGCCGGCACCAGTTCATAGTCCAGCGGCTGTCGTTCCAGCTCCGCAAGCGCCCGCTCCCAATAGGCGTCGAAGTCCTCCGGCTTCGGACTGCTTCCGCTGTAGGCTTTTAGTTGTTCCAAAGGCATATCGCCCATGCTGCTCACCCCTTCATGGTCAATCATCCCTGCCCGTCTGGAACGGGAGCAAGAATCTCTCCCCCCGCATCCGTTCGGGAAATTACAGGCGTCCTTCCTCCGTATCCCCGGGAATCACTTCGTTGGTTTCAATCACGTAGTTCACGATCTCGCCGACCGTTGTATACGCAACGCCGACATACGTATCTGCAGCACCATAATAGATCGCGATCCTGCCGGACTCCGCATCATGCAGCGTGGCGCACGGGAATACCACATTGTCCACAAAACCCTGCTCCTCATACCATTGCTCCGGGGTCAGCACAAAGTTGGCGGAACGGTACTTCACCTTCGACGGCTCATCCAGATCCAGGATGACGGCACCCATGCTGTACACGAAGCCGTTGCATGTGCCGGTAACGCCGTGGTAGAACATCAGCCAGCCCTCCGACGTTTCGATCGGAGCAGGACCGCCCCCGATTTTGACCGATTGCCACCAGCCTTGGCCCCCCTTGCTCATCACATGGCGATGTTTGCCCCAATACACCAAATCCGGACTTTCACTGAGGAAAATGTCACCAAACGGCGTGTGCCCGCTATCGCTGGGCCTGGACAGCATGACATAGTTATCGTTGATTTTGCGCGGGAACAGCACGCCGTTGCGATTGAACGGCAGCATCGGATTTTCGAGCCGCACAAACGTCTTGAAATCGTCCGTCCGGGCCAGTCCGAGAGCAGCGCCATAAAAGTCGGTGCACCAAATGATGTAGTAGGCGTCCTCAACCTTCACCAGCCGCGGGTCGTACGCATAGTTTGGCATGAAGGGCTCGCCTTTTTCGTCCACGAAGGCGATCCGTTCCTCCTCGATCGTCCAGCTCAACCCGTCTTCGCTTCTTCCCAGATGCAGGTGCGGACGGCCGTTGATCGTTTCGGCGCGGAACACGCCGATGAATTTGCCCTCGTATGGCACCACCGCGCTGTTGAAGACGCGGGCTACTCCCTTGGCCGGATTGCGCGGAATAACCGGGTTGGCGGAATGACGCCACACCGGACCCTCGAAGCCCTCCGGTTTATCCTCCCACGGCATGTTGGACAAGGCCTCGCCGACGATGCGAATTTCTTTCTTTTCGATGACAGTCATCGTATTGATCTCCCTTCATGTGAAATGATTTATCGATCCGACTATTTGACCGAACCTTGCGTGAAGCCGTTATAGATGTATTTCTGCAGCAGCAGGAAAATAATCACGGTAGGAATGATAGCGATCATGATGCCTGCGCTGATGACCTCCCATTGGGAGCCGAAAGGGCCCTTGAACTTGAAGAGAGCGGTCGAGATGACCTGCAAATCGGTTTTGGGCATGTACAGGAACGGCGTGTAGAAATCGTTATAGATGTTGACCCCTTTGACGATAATGACGGTCACGATGGCCGGCTTGAGCAGCGGCAAAATGATTCTCCAGTAAATGGTGAAGTAGGACGCCCCGTCCAGCATGGCCGACTCGTCCAGCGCCGTGGAGATCGAACCCAGAAATTGCAGGAAAATATATACGGCAATAATGTCGGTGCCCAGATACATGACGATGGCCGCCCAGCGCGTATTGAACAGCTCCAGCGCATTGATAATCTGGAAGGTGGCGACTTGCGTCGTTACGCTCGGAATGAGCGTCGCCAGCAGAAAGGCGGTCAGCATCACCTTTTTGCCCCGAAAGTTAAAACGGTCCAGAATGTAGGCGATCATGGAACCGGTGAGCGTTGCTCCAATGATGGAGATGACCAGAATGATCAGCGTGTTTTTGAAACCTGTAAGCATGTTGCCGTCCACGAACGCCTTCGTGTAATTGGCGAAGTTAAGCCAGTTCTCCGGCGGGGCCAGCGGGCTGCTCGTTGCGTATTCTCCGTTGGTTTTGAAGGAAGCGAACAGCACGACCACAATCGGGATCAAAGCGACCAATGCGGCGATGATGAGCGAGGCATACTTGAAAATGCCCGCGAGCGTATATTTGGCTTGTTGCATGTTCAGTCCTCCCCTTTAATGGCGATGCGCTGGATCATCGTTACTACGATGACGATCAGCAGCAGCACGACCGCCATAGCCGAAGCCAGCCCCAGCTTGCCGTATTTGAAGGCCAAATGTACCGTCTGGATCACAAACGTCATGCTTCCGTTGGAGCCGTCGGTCATGATATATGGAATATCGAACGCGCTAATGGCGCCGCTGATGGCCAAAATCAGATTAAGCTGCAAAATCTTGACGATGCTCGGCAGGATGATATGCCGGAACTGCTGCCAGCGATTGGCTCCGTCAATATCAGCCGCTTCGTACACATCTTTTTGAATGGAGGAGATCGCTCCAAGGAAAATAATGAAGTTGAAGCCCATATATCTCCACACCGACGCACTCGCCAGCGAAACGTTGATGATGTTCGGATTTCCGAGCCACAGCTGCGTATATTGACCGAGGCCAAGTGCGTTCAGCAATGTATCCAGCGTGCCGTCCGGCTTGAAGAAAAACAGGAAGATGAATCCGATCGCCACCCCGTTCAGCAGGTACGGGAAAAAGAGCACGCCCTTGAACAAATTTTTGCCTCGCAAATTGAAGCTCAGAATGGTGGCAAAATATAGAGCCAGCCCCATCTGCACAAACGTAGCCACGAAATAATAGGCACTGACGATGAATACTTTGAAATACTCCGGATCACTGAAGATGCGTGCGTAATTTTCGAAGCCGACATAGTCCATGCGCTTGCTGTATCCGTTCCAATCGGTGAAGCTGTACTTGAACATGTTGAACACGGGCAAGTAGGCGAAGGTAAACAAAAGTGCCAACGGCACGATGGAAAAAAGGATAATAATCAGTTTGCGTTGAGCCGAATAGCCCCAATCGGAAACCTTCAAGTATTTCATGCTCTCCACACCTCCCAGCGGATATCTCCGCTATTTGCAAAAACGTCGATTGAACGGCGTTCGGGAACATGCCGCCCGCCGCACGACTCCTGATCCAGACTGAAACGGCTTGCGATCCGGGTGTACGCTACCCGGCAAACGGAACCCGGCAGGCCCCGTTTCCCAGACAACTCCTTTTCTCTCTCACCGGATCGCAACGCCGACGGATGATTTACTTTGCGACTTCGGCACGCGCTTTGACCCACTTGTCGTTCAGGTCTTTCATGATGTCGTCATAGGTTTCGCTGCGATTGCCGATGGCGGCTTCGATGATGCGTTTCTTGAAGTCCGGCTGCCAAAGGCCGATTTCGCCTTCGTTGTCGATTTTGTCGATCAATCCTTCCTGCCCTTCCTTCGCCGGCGTCAACGTCGAAAATTTCACGTCGCTGTATTGCTTCAGGATCGGAGGCAGTTCCGCGCTCTTGTCGGCGCTCATGCCGCCGCCCTGCTCGACGGCATAATTGGATTTGGCCAGGAACCAGTCGATCCATGCCTTGGCGGCCGGTTTGTTCTCGCTGTTCACGTTCATGCCGATGTTGTAGTCCGCGGAGAGCGGCACGATGACCTCGCTTGCATTGGTCGGGAACGGCAGAAATCCGATGTCGTCCGGTTTGTCGGTAAGATCCTGAATCTGCGTGATGGCCCAAGAGCCAAGCGCCATCGTCGCGATTTTCCCATTCGCCAGATCCGCCTTGGAGCTCTCCCAATCGGTTGTTGTCGGATCTTTCTCGATCAGACCGTTCTTGGCGGCATCATACAGCACCTTGTACAGCTCGTAATGCGGCTGACCTGGCACGAAGTTATCATCGGTGTTCGGCTGTTCTACATTCACGTAATCGATGCTGCCGGCCACGGTAGGCAAATCCGATTCCCATTGGGTCAATGCCCAGCCTGATGCATAGTTCGTATAGAGCGGGATCGCATCGGTGTTATTTTTGATGACTTGCAGAGCGGCCTGAAATTGCTCCGGCGTTTTCGGCAATTCGGCAATGCCCGCATCCTTGAAGACCTGTTTGTTATAAATGATGCCGGAGAACGTAATCACCGTCGGAATGCCGTACACCTTGCCGTCCACCATGCGTTCTTCGATGGCGGTGTATTTGTCCTTCAGCTCGTCGTACGTGCCAAGCGGCTCGAAGAAATCAGGAATATCCGCAATCGGCACACTGGTCGGAATCATGAGCACATCACCGTAATCCTTCGTGCTCATGCGGATCTTCACCTGACCCTCATAATCGGCCAATGCCTGAAAGTTGACCTTTACATCCGGATACTCCTTGTTGAATTCTGCGGCGTACTCCTTGAATACGGTGTCCACGATATCCGTCCGCTGCGTCAATACCGTAATTTCGCCTTTGATGTCGGCCGGGTCCGTGCTGATTTCTTCGCCTGCCGAAGTCCCGCCTCCCGACGAACATGCTGCAAGCAATGAAGTAATGAGCAGCATGGTGAGCAGCAGCATCCAACCTTTTGGTTTCTTCATGAAGCTTCGACCCCTTTCGAGTTATAAATTAAGTTATCGTTTAGGTTACAAAATGAATTCTATATTGGTAACGCTTACGTGTCAATACAGAGAAACATTGCTTCTTTTCGATGGAATACATAACGGCTCATTGACATCCAACCTTCTCCCCCATAATATAATAAACTAAGGTTACCGATTACTTTATTTTATGTTTTAATTAAAATACGTTCATACCAAATCTGAAGGAGCGCTCATTCATGATCGAGGCAGCACAACTCAAACACGAAATCAAAGCGCACTGGGAAGAGAAAATTTTGCCTTTCTGGTCCGCCCTTAAGGATGACAAGCACGGCGGATACTACGGCTGGGTCGACAACGGCCTGCGCGTGAATCAGGATGCCCCCAAAGGCGGGATTGCAACCGCGCGCCAGCTATGGTCCTTTGCAGCCGCATATCGCGTGACGGGCGAAGCGAAATGGCGCGAGCATGCGGAGCACGCCTACCGATTTCTCGTCAATCATCTGCTCGATGCCGAGCACGGCGGGCTGTACTGGATGGTAGAGGCCGACGGAAAAGCCCTCGACACCAGCAAACATGTATATGCGCAAGCATTCGGGGTTTACTCGCTCAGCGAGTATTACCGAGCGACAGCAGACACCTCGGCGCTGGGGTTGGCTCGGGCCCTGTTCGACCTGATCGAGGACAAAGGTCTGAACAAGGAGCTGCCTGCCTACAAGGAGCAGTTCGACCGTCACTGGAACGAACAGCCCAATGAAATGTTAAGCGAAAACGGGGTCATCGCGGACTATACGATGAATACGCACATACATGTGCTGGAGGCGTACACCACCCTGTACCGCGTCTGGCCGGATGCCAGGGTGAAGGCTGCACTGGAGCGTTTGCTCGCCATTTTGCATGAACATGTGTACAACCCGGACACCGCATTTCTGGGGGTGTTTTTTGATAAACAGTGGAATTCCATCATTGACCTGCAATCCTACGGACATGACATCGAGGCGAGCTGGCTGATCGACGATACCCTTCGTGTGCTTGGACTGGATCAGCATCCCCAATATTCTTCGATGGTGAAGGATATTGCCTACAACATTGCCGCCGAAGCGATCCAGCCGGACGGTTCGCTCGCCAACGAGCGGGAAGACGGCCGCGTGGACGACACGAGAATCTGGTGGGTTCAGGCCGAAGCGATGGTCGGTTTCTACAATGCATATCAGCGCACTGGGGATACTTCGTTTCTGGAGAAGGTAAGCGGATTGTGGAAATACACGAAGGAGCATATCGTCGATTCGCGTCCGGGCGGGGAATGGTTCTGGTCGGTCGCCGCGGACGGCACGCCAAGCCTTCACGAAATGGCCGGGCCATGGAAATGCCCTTACCATAACAGCCGATTTTGCATCGAACTAATCGAGAGGATGGGATAACGATGATACACCCGAAATATTATGACATGCTCGAACAACAAGAACTGCTGCTGAACCGTCCGAATGAGAAATGCGATTCTTTCTACAACGGCATATACGATCGATACCGCTATCCTGTCGTTACGCGCCATCACGTACCGCTGCACTGGAGATTCGATCTGAATGAGCAGACCAATCCGCATTTCATGGAACGGCTCGGCATCAATGCCACTTTGAATCCGGGCGCGATCTATCACGAGGGAAAATATATCTTGGTGGTACGAACCGAAGGATTGGACCGGAAATCCATCTTTGCGCTTGCCGAAAGCGATAACGGCATCGACGGATTCCGTTTCACGGGTGCCCCGCTGGTCTGGAACGACATTGATGCGGACGAAACCAATCAGTACGACATGCGGCTCGTCAAGCATGAAGACGGCTGGATCTACGGCATTTACTGTTCGGAGCGCAAGGACCCTGACGTGCCCGCATCGGACACGTCCAGCGCCGTAGCCCAGGCAGGGCTTGTACGGACGCGGGATCTCGCCACATGGGAGCGCCTGCCGAACATTCAAACGAAATCGCCGCAGCAGCGCAACGTGGTGCTGCACCCGGAATTCGTGGACGGCAAATACGCGTTCTATACCCGACCGCAGGACGGATTCATCTCTACAGGCACCGGCGGCGGTATCGCATTCGGATTGTGCGATGACATCCTTAATCCGAAGATCGACGAAGAGCGCGTCATGGACGAACGCCGCTACCACACGGTTTATGAGGTGAAAAACGGTCAAGGGCCCGCTCCGCTCAAAACCGACCGCGGTTGGATCCATATCGCTCACGGGGTGCGCAATACGGCCGCAGGCCTGCGTTACGTGCTGTACACGTTCGCGACGGCCCTGGAGGACCCGGCGCGAGTGATCGCCAAACCCGGCGGGCATTTCATCGCACCTTATGACGATGAGCGCGTAGGCGACGTATCCAACGTCATCTTCTGCAACGGCGCCGTAGTCAACGAGAAGGACGAGGTATTCATTTATTACGCATCCAGCGATACCCGCTGCCATGTGGCCACGACGACGTTGGATAAGCTGGTCGATTACACCTTCAATACGCCAGCCGATCCATATCGCTCCCTGGATTGCGCCATTCAGCGCGGCGAGCTTATCGCGCAGAACGAAAAACTGCTGCAGCTCCAAACAACCTGAAGCGCATCCGAAGAGACCGATCCTTCCGCTGGCCAGGAACGGCCTTCTTTACCCTCGAATTTCTTTATTCCGCGCGAGTAACGATGTATACTGATATGGATTGTTACTATGCATAACGAAATGAAGAAAACCGGTAATTGGAGGACTGCACACTGGACCTATACCGGCTTGAAGGGGGCGACCAAAGCTGAAGAACAACATCACCATGCGGGATATCGCCGACAGGCTCGGGGTCAGCAGTGTGACCGTCTCGAAAGCACTTAACGATAAGGAAGGCGTCAGCGACGAGTTGAAGGAGAAGATCAAGGCGCTGGCCGTGGAAATGGGCTACCGCTTCAACGCTGCCGCAAGGTCGATGAAGGAAGGCCTGACGCACAACATCGGCGTCATTATTCCCGAGCGCTTCACCGGGCCCGACCAATCGTTCTATGTTCGTGTCTTCCAACGGATTACGAAGCATCTGGAGGATCAGGGCTACTACGGCATCCTCCATATTTTGAACGAACACGACGAAAAAGCATTGACGCTGCCGCGACTGTACAGCGAGAGCAAGGTGGATGGGTTCATCGTGCTGGGTCAGATCAGCAAAGAATACATCGAACTGGTGCAGTCGATGGAAGCGCCGAAAATATTTTTGGATTTTTACGACGAACATGCGGATATCGACTCGGTGGTCACGGACAATTTCTATGCCGCATACGAGCTGACCAACTACCTCGTTCAGCAGGGCCATCGCCAAATCGCCTATGTCGGCAATCTGTATTCGACCAGCAGCATTCAGGACCGCTTCCTCGGCTATTACAAATCCTTGCTGGAGCACCGGCTTCCGCTAAACCAGGAACTGGTGCTCAACGATCGGGACGAAAGGGGAACCTTTGTCGAGATCGAACTGCCCGAGGAATTGCCTACCGCTTTTGTCTGCAACTGCGATCAGGTAGCGCACCTGCTGGTGCAGAAGCTGACCTCCATGGGGGTTCGGGTACCGGATCAATGTTCTGTGGTCGGCTTCGATAACGACATTTACGCTATGCTGTCCGATCCAAAGCTCACCACAGTGGAAGTGGATGTCGAACATATGGCGCGAACCGCCGTACAATCCATTTTGAAAAAAATCGAGCAGCCTAACCGCAGCTTCGGACGCGTGCAGGTCAAGGGGAACATTATCTACCGCGATTCCGTCAGCACGCCGCCCGCTAATGCGGAGCATCCGCTATAAGAACTGTACCGCCCACCCGTTCCTCGGGATGCCTCAATCGCGGCTGCCCAAAGCGTCAGCCTACGCAGTTTGCTCGATCGTTCAAGCCCCGAATGGGTTTGAGCGCAGGCACAGCTTTGCACGTCGGTTCGACCGAATACAAACACCCCGCGAACGCGAACGTTCCCGGGGTGTTTGGCGTTGACTTGGCAAAGCACAGCGCCGTTCAACTTCACCGTTCCTCAGCCATGTCTGGCAAACCGTTCTCTCCAGGCTCTTTTGCCGTTTAGTAGGCGACCTTCAACCAATTCTCCTTAGACCACGAAAGCTTGCCGGCACCGGCTCCGTTCGAACCGGAAAGCCGCGCGTTCAGCGTGGATGGATCGTCCACCGAATAGCTGTAAGGCAGAGACGAGAAGCCGTTCCACGAAAACGCCTTAATAGCTGCGGGGACAGGGCCAAGCGGGCTCCCCGAAGTATCGCTGTCGCCCCGGAACGAACTTCCGTCCAGCGAATAGATCGTGTCGGCAACCCGAATTTTGCCCGTATACGCTGCATCGGACGGATCGGTCTGATTGTTGCGGACCGGGTATACCACGTCCTTGATGACTGATTTTTCCACCAGCACGGCACCGCTTTCCGTCGAAATCGCTCCATTGCTGGTGACGTCGAACTTATACCCTTTGGACGAAATGGCCGAGGCCATGGCTGACGTAATTTTGCCCTTGGCCGCACGCGCTCCGCTTGCATCCATAATGATGTTGTACGCGTGCACATTGCCGCCGCGCAGGCGCGGCATGCGGTCCTGGATGTCTTTGTACAGGTTATGGTGCAGCGTCATGGACAGATTTGCGTTGGCCGCCTCAAGGCTGGTCGAGCCCACAAGATGCCCTTTTTTCTGCGAGGAAGCGACGGCGATAATGTCCGCTTTGCTCAGGCCCACGGCACTGCTGCGAAGATAGTTGTACATCGGGTAGGCGGATTTGTTTGCCTCGAGCTCGTTGATCTGCTGCGTAACCCAACTATTCGAGCTGCCGTCGTCGCCTTTGAACAGAGACCAGGAAATGGTCACGCCGCTCGTTCCTTTTTTGGAATCCACGAGACCGTCATACGCTTTGTTGAATGTACAGTGATCGATCCAGACGCCGCTGCTTTCTTCCAGCGTAATGTAATCCCAGTCGTTTTTGTCGTAATCGCCCTTGGTCGACTCGTCCCACTCCCATAATTCATCGAATTCCAGATTGCGAATGACCACATTGGAGCTGCGTTTGATCGAGAATGCTGCATGTTTGATCTTGGACCCGTTGGCCGAAAAAATAGTCAGACCGTTAAAGCCGTCGATCGTCACCTTGCTGACGCCGGTCTGCTTCAACACGGGATGGGTCAGCGCATCGTTATGTTTGGCAAACGGGGATGTCTGCGCTGCGCCCGGAATTTCGTTCCAACCCAGATGGAGATCGTTCATGATCTCGACCACCTTGACGCCAGACCCTTTCTTGAGCGCTGCCTGCAGATCATTCGCCGTATACACCTTCCGGTATTTGGCGGTATCCGATTCGCTCACGATGCCTCCGCCTGCATTGCCTTGGGAGAAGCCCGTCAGATTATAGTCGGCGTTTCCCGCCGCCTTCACATCCGACCCGCCTGCACCCAGAAGCGTGAAACCCAATGCAAGCGCCAGGGCCCCGCTGCACAACGTACGAATCTTGTTTCTCATAGAACGATGCCTCCCGATTCATAATGGAATGTGTACGTTCGCCAGCCCTTTCCCGGACCGCACGGACATGCTCCCAATGTAATTCGGGAAACCGGTTACGACAATAATCTCTGGATCACATTCATGTTTTTGAGGCGGAAAAGCGGCTGTGATCCACCTAAAGCAACCTCCCATCATTCATGTTTAACCCTGCCTTGATCCAGTCTGAAATGCCTACAGCATCAACAAGGTAAACCCCCATCCTAATTTCTACCTCATTCAACCGCCATCTTCCAATTCCAACCTTTCCAGAATTCACGCGCTTAGTCGTAACGAGCCCTTATCCTGTTAGGGATGGGGATGCAAACGCTTATGGTCTTTGCACACCTTATACATGAATTTTGGGGTTTGGGCCTCTACACGATTTATGCATCCCAGGCACGCGAATGAGGGCGAAGCAAAGCATACATGCGCCATTCTTTTGAACATAGCGCGAGTACGCTTCGCATCTCCCCCTGGAATCGTCAGATTTCCGCCAAATAAGACACCTCGGATTCGTGGTTCGTTGATTGTTGAGCTTTACCGCTTAATGGAACGCGTCCAGAATCCGCCATGGAACTGTTTCGGTTCCACCGTGATGACAAACGCCTTCGGATCGAGTGCCAAAATGGTCTGGTAGAGCAGCTTCTGGTTTTTGCGTTTAGCCAAAATCTCCATCACCAGCCGATCCCCGTCCCGGCCGCTGCCAACCCATGAGGTTACTCCGTATCCCTTATCTCTTAACGCATTCGCCAGGCTTCCGTCCATCTGGTTGCAGATCACCTTCACCGTGACGTAGCCCAATGCAATCTTCTCCTCGATCCATGCCCCCAAGAGCACGCCAAGTCCATACCCCACCGCATAGACGATCAACGCCGCAGGCTGCTTCAAATAACTGAGCACGAGATTGAGCCCCAACACGTAAATGACGATTTCGCCCATGCTGATCAGAGCTGCGATGTACTTTTGACCTTTCAGCGTCAGGATCATCCGCAGCGTATATGCCGACACGTACACGATCTGTATCGCGAAAATGAACAACAATATTTTAAACAATCGCACATCCCTCTCTTTTCCGAACCTGGCGGGCAGCATGCGAGAAAGTACAACCTCGCTCCAACTCCGATTCGTTCTCTCGCCTGCATCTTCGTTCGACGCACCTTATCTTCATCATTGGACGTAAAGCACGAATTTTAAACGGGATGGACGAAATCTGCCCGGAAGGCATGAAAGTGCCGCGATGCGCGCGGCGGATTATGGACGTTCAGCGCCAAGAGGGAGGTTCAAGCTGCCGTCCGGAAGCCATCCCGGAGCTTGGCCGATAAAGCACCGTCCACAGCACAACATTGGCTACAAGCAATATGGCGAGATAGATCCAAATGCCTGCAGGCAAAGTACGCACCCATGCGTGCAGTCCCCACAGCAGGCCAATGACAGGCAAATACGCGAGAATGATCCATCCATCACTTTGCTGCGCCATGCTGAAGGACTGGGAGAATGGAGGCTGCTTCAGCAGCAGCTTGCCGGACGGCGGAATCAGCGCCAACGCGGTGAGCAGGATGACTATGAGATCAGGGACGATTCTCCACCCGAACGTCCAGCCGAACACGACGGCGTTAAGCAGATACATGGGCAGGAACACGTTGGTGGCGAACGCCTTCAGCGCCGCGCTGTACAATACCCCGTCATGCGCCAGCGGGGCGGCACGGAAGCTCCAGAATGCCTTGTAGTTCCCCGAAAATTTGAGCATGAGCACGACGGACATAATTAGAAACAACATGATATACATCGTATAGAACATCGAACTTTGCCTTAGCTCGCCCCACGACTCCGACTGCAAATAGGTGAGCCAGAACACGTAAGGCAGCACAAAGGATAAGCCGATGGAAGGATATACTTTGAGCTTGAATTCCCGTTCGTTCCGCATCATGTTCGCTGACAAGCGGAAGCAAGCCTGTTCTTCCCTAGAGCGGCACAACAATTGCGCGATGCGCCGATCCCAACGGCCACGCTTGCGCTTCGACGTTTGCCCGGAATGGGCCATTTTCTCCAGATAAAGCTCAAAGGACGGCATAAGCTTCACGTATGCAAACATGCCGATCATCGGGACAAGAACGCCCAGCGCGGTGAAGACGTAAATCCAAGCATTCCCGCCACCGCCTAACAACCATTCAAACGCAGACGCATACCACACCGGAGGGAGAAACATCTGCCACCAGTCTGGGGTATACACCATGTCTGTGTCGATGATGGAGAACGAGCGAATGACGAGCTGATATCCTACCGCGATGCTGATGGACAATGCGATTTGAACCGTGTTAATCATGTCCCTGAGCCTTTCCCCGTCCAGGAATCGCATCATGAACAAATAGACCAGGGATGTGCTTACGAGCACAAGCGATACCATCAGAATGAGCTCCACCAGAAAGATGACAAAAAAGATGATGCCATGTTTGACAAACGCAGCAACGAGCGGAGCGGCCGTCAAGGAACCGGTCAGGAGCAGCAAATACACGCCTGCATGGATGGCTCTTGCCAAGCCCACGGTTCGGGCGTTTACCGGTTTGGTCAAAATGATGTTGCGATCCCGGATATCCAGCAGCACCGCGGAAAAATCGGAAACCATCGACGTCATGATGATGAACATCAGCATCGCCGTCACGATACTCATGGACAGGATGTAGGGGCCCATATCCCAGATCATGAAAGGCACCATAATGATGCCCATCAACGCATAGAACCACAGGGAACGAATGTACATATTGCCGTCCTTGTTTTCCTTGGCTGCCCTGGACCCCGACAAAATGGTCGGCACCCTGCGTCCATCCATCTGGAACTTCACCTGCAAAATCAGACGCAGCATGTCGTAATCGGCTCCCGTGCGTTCGACCAGGCCGCGAAATCGGTCCAAGATCTGCAGCGAGCGAAAGTCCGGTCTCTCCACCACTCAGCCCACCTCCTGTACAATGGACACGAAACGCTCCGCAATCGTCTTATGTTCATTGAAACCCGTCAGCTGGTTGAATACTTCCTCCAGACTGCCCTCCTTGGACTGCTGCTGCAGCTCTCTGAACGTGCCGTCCGCCATGACGCGGCCTTCCTGAATGAGCACGATGCGGCTGCTGATCTTCTCTACCACATCCATAATGTGCGAGGAGTAGAAGATCGTCGTACCCTTGGCCGAGAGCTGAGCCATAATCTCCTTGAATACCATGACGCTGTTGGCATCCAGCCCGCTGAGCGGTTCATCCAGAAACAGCAGATCCGGATCATGCAGCAGCGCCGAGATTAACAGCACCTTTTGCCGCATGCCTTTGGAGAAGGATGAGATGCGCGAATGATAGGATTTCTCCAGTCCAAAACAGTCCATCAGCCGCTTCGCCTTATAGTCGGCCTCCTCGTACGGAATGCCGTACAGCTCGCCGGTAAACGTCAAATATTCCGCTGGTGTCAATTGTTCATACAGATCGGCCACTTCCGGCACGTAACCGATTCTGCGTTTGTATTCCACGCTGCCATCCTCTATATCTTGGCCAAAGATGCGGACCTTGCCCGAAAACCCCTGAACCAAACCAAGCATGATTTTGACGGTGGTGCTTTTTCCCGCGCCGTTGGGACCGATATACCCGATCATTTCTCCCCGATTTACCTCAAGATCAATGCCATTCAACACGTAACGCCCGCCATATCTCATGCGCAATCCTTCCATGGAAAGCACTTGTTGTTTATTCATTCGGTATTCCTCCCCTTCCATTTGTTATCTGCAATCCCACTATTTTACCACATTTAAGTGTTCAAAAAATGATACATTGTTCGCAATTCGTTTTCCTCCGCAGTTTCTACGATCGACAATGTGCCCCATCCATGCTTTGCAGCGCCGGTAGAACAGCAAAAAGACGCTTCCCCGGAAGCGCCTCCTCTGTTCAGGCACAGCAATGCCTTTTTATAGATAAAATTATATCGTTGGATTTAATCCTCATCATCAAAGTCCTGATCGAACTTCAACACTTTGCCCGTGTCGGCGTCGACATCGACGTCTGCCTCGCCCTGATCCGTTCTCAGCTCGACTTCGTACACATAGCGGCCGTCGTCATGGTCCAGCTCCACTTTGGTCACTTTGCCGCCGCCCACTTGTTTCAACGCGATGCTCGATGCTTGGGCTGCCGTCAGCTTTACTTCTTTGGAACCCGCAGCAACCGTGCCTGTTGTGTAATCGTCGTCATTGTCGTCATCGTCGTCATTAAGCACGGCAACAATTTTCCCGGTGTATGCATCCAAACGCACAACCGCATCGTTGCCTTTCCGGTCAATTTCGACCTCATAGAACGTTTGGCCGTTTCTGCGCTCCAAGTCCACATCGTCCACTTTCCCTTCAACCGCCTTCAAGGCTGCTGCTTTGGCCTGCGCTGCCGTCAACAGCGTTTCCGTGCCCGTTTGAGTCGTCACTTGCGAAGTCGGCTTCGACGCCTGCTGCGCGGATTGTCCACCGATGCCGCTGCTTGCCGCCGCTACGGCCGTTCCGCTCAACAATACTGCCGCCGATATCGTGCCAATCCAAAGTTTACGTTTGTTCATCATCATCCATCATCTCCTCATGTCATGTTCTGATCTCGTCTACAAATACAGCTTAACCCTTAAGGATGAGAGAGCATGGAGAACAAGATTAGAATTTGATGAGAAAACGACAAACCGGTTCGCGCCCCGCTCAATCGTCTTCCTTATCCCACGTAACCGAGCGGATGTCGCCGGAGATGGCGTTGACCTGCACCGTAGCTTCACGGCCGTCTTCCAGATCGATGTCTACCAAGTAATAAGCAATGCCGTCGTCGGTGCTGCGCAGTTCGATGTCATCGACCTCCCCAGGCACCCTCGCCAAAGCTTTGCGTTCGGCTTCCTTTTCGGTCAAAATGTGAGCCGCACTCTCCCCATCCGACTTCCGATCGGACGGCTGCAGTTTTTTCGAGGACAGCACCTTCCCTTCATAAGGGTCGATCGTCAATTCCGCACGACTGTTGTCTGCCGCTTGGACCACGGCCGTGTATACGGGGCTGCCATCCTTCTCGATCAGTTCCAGCGATTCCACTTGTCCCACGGTCTGATTCGATAGCTCCGTTTTGACCTGCTCCCGGCTTAACAGAGGTTTCTCCTCCGATCGCTCGCCGGCTTCCAATCGTTTGATGGCTTGCACGGTTCCCGTTACCGCATCCAGCTGAATGTCATACAGTCCCGTTTCGGAGCGAAGCTGTATCATATAGGTACGGTCTTTCAGCGTGGAGCTGACGATTTCCCCGGGGTACTGCTTCAGTACCGATTGCGCAGCTGCCTCGGCGGTCAACGTTGCCCGTCCGGATTCCCAAGGTCGCCACCACACAGCCGTCCATACAACAACTGCCGCCACAACGAGTCTCCCCACGATCCAGCCTAGAGCACGCAGCCCGACAGTGCCCTTACGTCCGCCAACCTGCGGGATCTGATCTTGCTTCTTCATCCGGGAATGCTGTGATAGATAACCGTTATGGCTATTATGATCGTTATGGCTGTTGTGGCTGTTATAGCCGTTATGCCCGTCCTCCATTCCATGTCCTCCTTCCGTGCTCTATGGGTATTATAAAAGGGAAGAATGAGAAATTCATGAGAACGGGACCTCCCGAGCTGCAGCCGGCAAAACGATGGACGCCTCAGTGCCTCGGCCGACACGGCTTGCAAGCTCGATTCGTGCACCTACCGCCTCGGCGATATCTTTCGCCAGCGAAAGGCCCAGCCCTGATCCGCTAATGCCTTCGCTGCGGGTTCTGGACTGTTCGACGCGATAGAAGCGGTCAAATACCTTGTCCAATTCTTCTTCGCGGATGCCGATCCCCCGGTCCACGATTCGGATCACGCAATCCCTTTTGCTTGCTTCGAGCCGGACAGCAATGTCATCCTCGCTATATTTGCGGGCATTATCCAACAGGATGAACAAAAGCTGTTTCAGCTTGCTTTCATCCGTAACTGCCCAGACGTTGTCTGGAGCTTCGCATGTCACTTTACGATGGTATGCCTCCCGAAAAGCCATGGCCGATTCCTGCACCAGTCGGGAAACATTCACCTTGTCCAGCCGCACATTCCACTGTTCGGGCTGCTTGGCCAGCTGCAGCAGTTGTTCGGTCATTTCCCGCATGCGGACCGCTTCCGACAGGATCGCATCTACCGCTTCCTCGAACACCTCCGGCTGCTCTTTGCCTCTCCGCTGCAGCAGGCTGGCATAGCTCTCGATAATGGTAAGCGGGGTCTTCAACTCATGCGATGCATCGGAAACGAACCGTTCCTGCCGTTCAAAGTTCGATTCCAGCAAATCCATCATTCGGTTGAACGTCTGGCCCATCGTGTTCAGTTCATCCTTTGAACCCGCTCCCAGCACCAGGCGTTTAAACTGGCCGCTCGACTGAATGTCGCTCATGGTGTTCGTCATCTGTTGAATCGGCCGGGTCATTCGGTTGGCCAGAATCCGGCTGGCTGCGATGGCCGGGATCAACGCCACAACCGTGACGACGATCAGTACCGTGCGCAGCACTGCAAGGCGACTCTCCGTATCCGCAATGCTCTCGGTAACCTGCACGTTGACCACTTTGCCGTCCGGCCAAATCAAGGGCACGGACACCCACACGTAACCGGTCTGGTCGACGCGGATATATTCGGATTTTTTGGCGCTTTCGTATTTGTAGGGCTGCTTGCTCAGCTCCTCCTCGTTAAACGTCGTAACCGGTGGAGAACTGGTGCCGTCCTCGTTCACGATTCGCAGCATGCCGTTCAGCGGCGCATAAGCCCGAAGCAGATCGTCCGGCGGAATCGCATCCGCCGACTGGCGAACCCCCGACACAATCGATTCGGCCTCGGCCTCGATTCGTTTGATTTCATTATCCATGGACATCCATTCAAACACATAATAGATCGACAAATTCGCGGCGATTAGCAGCACGGCGAACAGGACGGAAGAGTACCCGTATATTTTGCTGCGCAGGCTCATATCGTTTCCTTGAGCACGTAACCCACGCCACGCACGGTATGGATCAAAGGCTGCGCGAAGCCGTTATCCACCTTTTTGCGCACATAGCGGATATAGACATCCACCACGTTGGTATCGCCGTAATAGTCAAACCCCCAAACGGACTGTACGATCTGGTCGCGCGTCAGCACCTGGCGCTGGTTGCGCAGCAAATATACGAGCAGGTCGAACTCCCGCGGCGTCAATTCGATCGGCTTGCCGTTACGCAGCACTTCACGGGTTCCTTCGTTCAGCTTCAGGTCTGCCGCAGATAACCATCCGCTCTCCGGCTCCGCCATTCCGGCATCTGACACCTGACCGCCGTTTCCCCCCTCATTCGGTCCGCCCATCGAAGAAACCGCCGCCGATGCCGCCGCGGCGCTTAACCTCAATGCTGCACGTACTCTCGCAAGCAATTCCTCAATACGGAACGGCTTCGTAATATAATCGTTGGCCCCCAGGTCAAGGCCCGAAACCTTGTCTTCCACCGAATCCTTGGCGGTCAGCAGCAAGATTGGAATCGATGCATCCTTTGCCCGGATGCGCCGCAAAACCTCGATGCCGCTCAAACCAGGCAGCATAATGTCCAGCAGAATCAAATCCCACTGACCGCCTGCATATTTCTCCAACCCTTCCGTTCCGCTGCCAGCCTTTCCTACGCGGTATCCCTCATATTGCAGCTCAATTTCCAGCAGGCGCGCAATTTTCGGCTCGTCTTCAATGACCAGCACGGCTTCATCCATACAGCTTTCCCCCTTAATCCACTTTCCAGCTCCCATATCCGATATGCGTGCTACAGCTTGCCCAATGCATCCTCAATGGCATCGTTTCCGGCCACAAGATCGAATGCCCTGCGATACGTCTTCTCTTCCTGCAAAGATGCCGCGATAACGCGGGCAACATCCTCGCGCGGGATGCTTCCCGGCTTCAAGTCCGTGCCAACGGCCACTTTGCCGGTGCCCGGCTCATTCTTTAATCCGCCCGGGCGAATGATCGTGTAGTTTAGTTCACTGTCCAACAACGCCCGATCCGCATAGTGCTTTGCCACATAATAGGGCTTGATGGCCTGGGACCATTTTTCCCGCTGATCCGCGCCAAATGCGCTGACCATAATATATCGTTTGATTCCGCGTTCTTTCGCCGCTTCCATCGTTTTCACCGCTCCGTCCAGGTCGATCAGCAGCGTTTTGTCCGCTCCCGTGGAACCGCCAGAACCTGCCGTAAATACGACTGCATCGTGATCCTTCATCGCTTCGGCAAGCTCTTCCACGCTCCCCTCCAAATCGCCAATGACGACATGGGCGCCAAGCTGTTTCAACGATTCCGCTTGTTCAGCTTTTCGAACCATGGCGGTAACCCGGTGTGCTGCTTCTTTGGCCAGCAGTTCTACCAGCAGTTTTCCGATCTGTCCGTTTGCTCCGATAACGAATATGTTCATCATAATACGCTCCTTCCGGTTATGGTGATATACGCCTTAATATACCATAACCAACCGTGGCTTTTATAACCGCTGAACAGCGCCCACTTTCTACTTGAACCAACGACGAAATAATCAAAAAGGCGCTCCCGAGGAGAGCGCCCTGTTGCATTGCTACGGTTATTAGTACGCCAGTGCGAACAAACCGTGAATATGGGACAAGTAACGGATGTTACTTGCTTCTTTCATCATTGTTGCAGGCAGGCCTTTCAGGCGAGTCTGGTTGCCGCCGATCATGCCGACAGCGTCTTTGCGACCCAAGCTTCCCAGTGTTCCGGAGAATACCGGCGTGAAGCTTTCCATTGCGCCACCTTTGAACATTACGCCCAGGTTGTGACCGATGGTTTCACCCATTTGCCAAGCCAGTTGTGCTGTTGGAGGGTAAGGACGAGCACCTTCGCTAGGGAAGACCACTGCGCTGTCGCCGGCAACAAACACGTCTTTGTGGGATGTGGATTGCAGAACTTCCGTAACTTTCGCACGGCCGCGATCCACTTCGATTCCGCTGTTGGCAACAACTGCATTACCTTGGACTCCGCCTGTCCATACAAGCGTATTCGTAGGAATGGAGCTGCCGTCTTTCAGCATTACTTCGTTTTCTTTCATTTCGGTGATCGCAACGCCGATAATGAAGTTTACGCCGCGTTTTTCCAAGCTTGTTTTTGCACGCTCAACCAGCTCTGGCGGGAACCCTGCCAGAATGGAAGGACCTGCTTCGACCGTGTAGAGGGAGATATCTTTGAAATCGATACCTTTCTCTTGGCATACGCCTGGCAGAAGGTCAGCGAATTCGCCGACAAGCTCGATACCCGTCAAGCCGCCGCCACCGATAACAAACGTAGCGTCTGCTTTGTTGCCGGATTGTTTGTAAGCATCCAGACGCGCTTCAACGTGTGCACGGATGCGGTTTGCGTCGTCAACGGATTTGAGCGTGAAGCTGTGCTCTTGCAATCCAGGAATTCCGAAGAATGCCGTTTCGCTGCCCAGGGCAACGACGAGTGCATCGTAAGAGTATGTGGAACCGCTAGCCATCAGCACTTTTTTCTCGTCAGGTTTGATGCTGTCCACCGTATCGATTTTCAGGTTCACGTCCTTGCCGCGCAGCAATTTCTCCAATGGAAGGGCAACCGCCTTTTCGGCGATGCTTCCGGCCGCAAGACGGTGCAGCTCCGTAATGATTTGGTGCGTAGGGAAACGGTTAACGACCGTAATAGTCGCTTCTTCCGGGGTCAAGTATTTGCGCGCAGTCAGCGCAGTCAACAAACCGCCGTAGCCGCCGCCCAAGATCAAGATTTGCTTCGACATATCCATCCTCCGTTCTTTCTAATCTTAACGCTGTTGTTGACGCTCGTTCAGAACACTCAGGAAAGCTTGAGCGAAACGAAGCGATTTTTGTACGTTTGGATCTTTCAGCATTTTAAGCATACCGAACAGACCGACCGTCGATTGGTCGACTTGTGCACGATCTCCTGCTTCGATGGCAGCGGAAGCTACACCTTTTGCAGTGTTCACTACAGGTTTGGCAAATTCGCCCATCGCGCTCATCGTATCGCTGATCAGAACTTTGTCCGTGGCGATGCTTTGTGCGAAATCGTAAGCTTTGGTCATTACCGTAACCATTTCAGCCAGTTTAGGCAGGTTCTCTACCAGTACGGTAAGGGACTCCTGTACCTCAGGCTTCATCAGTTGATCCAGCACGTCCAGGGACTGTTGCTGGTCGGCGCCTTCTGTTACCGGCACCTCTTGTTGAGTAGGCGATTGTGACATAAGAGAAAGTCCTCCTTTACTTTGGGATAGAAGTCCGCGACTTTCATGATGCCTGTCAATCAGAGCCGAACCAGGAATACAAACGATACAATACCAATGTACCAAATTTCACACAATAGAAAGAGCGCAGCCCTTTGGCCACTCTCACATTATGCATTGTATTTAGGTCAGCATTTTGCATCCTTTCTCTCCAAACGTGGATGGACGCAAAATACATAGGTCTATTGCGGACAACAAGTGTTGACACACAAAACGACAAGCAGGCCGAAATCGAACTCTATATCCTTATATTACACCTCTTGCACATGAACATGAAAAAGAAATTTTTTACACTTGTGAAGATATTGTGAACATTGTAACAAATCCGATTTTTTTGTCAAGTATTGCGGCTCGCCGGGCGGTCCATTTACTTCCATATGCTGCCTTTCACCCTACCATATATGGTATTAGGACAAGCTCCTATATGACCATATGTACGAAGCATCACACCGGTCACGATTTTTTTTAGGCTGATAAGAAGCCCTTCTTCCAAAATCATGGTTTTTCATGCAACGAAATGCGTCACTGTGGTTATTATGCAGCGCGCCTTGCCCGCTTATTCTTCGAAGTTTCCAACAACGTCTCTCCAGGCAGAAATAAGGAATGCACGGCGTGCAATCCTTATGCCAATGACATGAATAATCAAGGTTCCTGCCTCTCATTTTCCCCCAAGCAGCTTTCGAGGTCCCTGCGTCAGCTGTTTCGCCCGCCATTCCGCCAGCATGTTCTCCAATACAGCGATGGCGGACCTTTCAAGCGCCTCAACCTGGTCAAGCAGCCTCATCGCCTGATTCGCGTTCATTTCGTCATTCGGGCGTCCGCCCTCAGGAAAAGGAAACAGGCTTGCAAGCCCATCCAGCCTGTCGGTCATCGTGCGGTAGATTCCCTCTGCATCCAGGCAGAGGGCACTGAAGTCGGCATATTCTGGTTCACTCGCCCACTTTTCGGATAGCGTTTTGAGATATTCAGCCGCATAATACCGCGCATCCTGCAGAACGGCCAGATTATAGGCATTGCCATTGGGTTCGATCCGCCCGCAGCGAAAAGCGTTCCGCCAGGCTTCATAAGCCTCCAGACCGCTAACCGTATCCTGCAAAGCATAAGGGTCCTCTCCGCGGTAGTGAGCCAATGCAGCTTCCAGGGCCCCGCCTACGTCCAAAATTCCATTCGAGCCCGCGGCATCGGCCGCCAGCACGAAAATTTCCTGGTTCAATCCACGCCCCAAATGGTCGACCGGATAAATGCCAGCACGAATGTAATCCGCGCCATATAAAGTATGATTTGAACTGTCATATCCGTAGATGAGCCCGAACTCCGGAATATTCAAATCCCAGACAACGGCTGGAACACCGCGGTCAATCGAGTAGTGGATCAAGGAAACGGCACTGGCCAACCGCTGGTCCAGGGGCCTTTTTTCCTTCGCTTTGCCTTCGCGCAGCGCCGGATCAAGCAGGTTGGCATTGAGTCCCGCTCCGGTTCCCACCCCCTCGACGGAATGTGAAGGAAACCCCATGAAGCGTAAGGCTCGCGATAGCACTTCTTTGAAATTATATGCGGTTGGACCGGCGATATGGATATCCTGCGGGAAAAGTGTCAATCGAAACGCCAGTCCGCTCATCCCCATCACCATGGGCAAGGACAAGGCTGAGCCGGTGTACAGCAGCATTTCATGCAGCGTTTCAGCGGCTGAGCTCCAGGATTGCGGGCTGCGAAAGAACCCAGGCTCACGCAAAATGACCTGTTTGCTGCCATAAGGCGCCCGTTCGGCCAGTACATCGTTTAACGAAAGACGGATATGGCGCTGAGCCAGCTTTTTGCGCCCCCGGGACAACAGCTGATACGTGTTGGCGAGAGTGAGGTCCAACGCGGCAGCAATCTCTTGCGGTGAACGCTCCTCCATAAGATAAGCATGCATGACGCCGCGTTCCTTGCCGCTCAGTCCATGAAGCAGTTCGTGAAACCGTCTGAGCTGCTCGCGCTCTGCAAGCCTTTGCTCCGGGTCGGCATCGCCGCTGGTGATGACAAACGAATCGCAATTCGCCCCGTCCCCCCTCCCGTTCCTGTTCCAACAGTGCGGGGGAGCGCCCTCATTGGGCAGGAAGGCCTCCGTTAATGCCGACAAACTGTACTCCTTCTGCCGATCCTGCCGCCGCATCCGGGAGTACGCCTGATTTCGCACGATGCGCTGTACCCAGGCCGAGAACCGTTCCGCATCCTGAAGCTGCTCCAGATAGACAAAAGCCCGAATCAACGACTCCTGCAAAATATCCTCAGCGAGATATGCATCCCTCACCAGGGAACGCGCATAGCCGAATAGCCGGACCCGGTAACGTCGCACCAGCTCTTCGAATGCAGCCGAATCGCCAGATTTCGCCTGCTTGATGAGAACAATATCCTCAAGCACGGATAATTCTGTACACTGCGCATGCGCTTCCCTGTCCAAATGATCCATGGATCGCTTCAGCGTAGATTTGTTCACGTCGATTCTCTCCTTCCCAAGATGCATGTTTCAGACTGGATACAGCAAGGCTACAGCTGAAGCAGAGCCTCTTCGATGGCAGCCTCCGTCTCGGCCAGTGCTTCCATCGCATCTGCCGCCGCTTGCCAGTGACGGGCAGCAAGGCGGGATTGACACTCGCCAAACTGTCGGGATTGTTTGTACTTCAAGCCCGATAGCTGACCATGATTATTTTTGAAAAACGAGCCGTAATCATGGGCGCGCCGCGCACCGACAGGCAGGGCAAAATATACGTAATGACTCCATTCGTCCATATCAATCGCGCCATCACGGATCTGGTTTGCCTTATGCAGTATTGCCTGTTTTCCTGTCCGCCCGGATTCCGCGGCCTTGGTCTGATACTGATTTTGCATCGTTTCCCTGAACCAGCTCAGCACGCGCTGATGCAGTTCCTTGACGTCAAGTTGCTCAACCCGCTCAGGGCCTGACCAAAAACGATAGGCACCCGGACTCCAAGGAAATACGCCTCCCTTCCATGCCTCGTTCAGCTGTTCCAGTGTCAGGCAGACATAAGGAAAGCCTGCGGGGTCATGGAGCCAGACTTCATGCTCTCGTATCTCCAGCGCCAGCACATAATGGTCGCACCCGCCAAGATTGTTATGGTTCGGGTTATACACCAGTTTGCCCATATCCAGAGGCCCAAGCATAACCGGGCCTTGATCCAGCGCCTCCCTTAGCTCATACAGAGGTAGTGCAGTGCCCTCCTCCTGTACCCGATGCTGCACGCGGAAGCCCAGCAGTTCCATCGCCCTCGTGATGCCCGAATCCGGAGTTTCGGAGCAATTGTCAAAAAAGAGCAATCCACTGGGTATCAGATGCGCTCCCAGCGAGAAACCACTGACCACTTCGAGCAGTCCCGGCTCAATGGTCTCTCCCTTGGCCGCCAGCATCATGGCTGCCGAGTTGGCGTAGCAGTACGCTCCATTTCCGATATATGCATTCATATCATACCATCCTCCCTTGAAGTTGAAGAAGCACCGCCATTCAGTGCCTATACTTGATTGACTCCGGAAGGGATCGATTTCTGACAGCTTTCTCAACAAAAAGGCGTACGAAGTGAAGAAAGGTTTCCACGCTCGGCGTTTAAAACATGCGCATCCCGGTTAATAAAGGACTACACTTCCGATGAAGGAGATGATCGACATGAGCAATTCGGCTAGCGACAAGATCAAGGCAGGCGTGAACAAAGCCAAGGGCGAGATCAAGGACCAGGTCGGCAATGCAACGAATGACAAATCCCTTCAGGCAGAAGGCAAGATGGACAAAGCCAAAGGGGCGGTCCAAGACAAAATTGCCGATGTAAAAAAACATCACTAACCGTTCGCCAAGAGGGCGATATCTAATCGTTGCGATTCATCCAACAACAGGATGAGGGCATCCCGGTCCGTTACTACATGTTTTTCGTCCGTAAGTACGGTGCGGACACGTTAAAAAGCCAAGGAAGGCGTTCGGATCCATCGACCCTTCCCTGGCTTTTTTGCTTTTGTCAGACGGCAACAACTCCGTATCTCGCCATATCCACAAGAAAATCGCGGTTCTCTCTGGAGCAACCATACTGCTTTGCGAACTGTCGCACCCAATCCTTATGTGTTTCATACCAAACGAACGTCCGCTCAAGACCTTCTTCAAGCATCGTTTGCGGCTCCCAGCCCAGTTCGGCGCGCAGCTTGCCGGAATCGATAACCAGGCTTGACCCTCGGGAATTGGTCGGCTCTTCTTCAGACAGGTTTACCCGTCCTGACGGTTTCAAATTTTGAAGTTCCCGTCCGATCTCTTGCATGGTTGTGCCCACGCCCGAAGAAATATTGTAGACATGGCGCTCCCGCCCATGATGGAGAATCAATTCGATGGCACGCAGCGCATCCTCTATATACAAGAAATCCCGGACGGCAGAACCCTGTATATCCAAAGGAAGGCCGGCGATCATTCTGGCCATGTTGCGGGGCACGACCCGGTCAGGCAATTGCCACGGCCCGTAGAGGTTGGTGAGTCGAAAGACTTTTACGGAAAGCCCGTAACATTGGGCATAGGATTGAGCCAGCATTTCGCAGGCTACCTTGGAGGCGGAATAAGGGGATACCGGCGCATACTCATCCGATTCGCGGTACACCTTCCCATGCTGCCCGCCATACACTTCAACGGAAGAAGCAAGGATAACCGGAATGCGATGATCGGCTGCGTGCTGCAGAACGGACTGAGTGCTTGCCGTATTGTTTTGAAACACTTCAACAGGCCGGTGGTACGAGTAATCGACATGAGGCATTGCCGCAAGATGAATGATGCAATCTGTGTTTTCAGGCCATTTCAAACCGCCGCTTATCAGATTATGAGCGATAAGATGCATCGTTGAGCTGTTCGATCCCATGGAGAATCGCTGGCAATAATCATCGAGATCGATCAAAGTAAGGCCATGTCCCCGCTCCGCCAAATAACGGGCGAGATTGAATCCAACAAATCCGGAAGCACCTGTAATGACAATGTTCACCAGTTCATCCCTCCTAGGCCATCATTGTATGCTTGAATCGTACATGCAATGATTATACCTCAAAACGATACAATTCGTATCGTTTTTTCATGCGTTTTCAGAGTTCTTTGTCCGCAGCGTCGGGAATGGGTAATACTTAGTGAGGTGATGCATAGATGAATTCAAAAGAGGCTGGCGTGGATACCCTGTATTTCAAGGATGACGGGATCATTCCAAACAACCCCATTTTGCCTGTTCTGCTGTACCGGCATGTTTGGGCAGCCCAACCGGTTGAAGCCGAACATCTCCTGAACAGGAACGGTTGGGGAAATAGCTGGACCAACGGCGTATTTGATTTTCACCACTACCATAGCAATACGCACGAAGCGCTTGCGGTCATCCAAGGATCGGCAAAGCTCTTGCTCGGCGGAGAGCACGGGCAGCCCGTTTGGGTTGAAGCAGGGGATGTCATCGTGCTGCCTGCCGGAACAGGCCACAAACGCATGGAAAAAAGCCCTGACTTTCGCATCGTCGGGGCTTATCCGGAAGGAATGAACTACAATCTTAAGACTGGCGAACGATCTGAACGACCAGCGGTGCTGCATGAAATTCGGGAAGTGCCCTTGCCTCTTACCGATCCCGTGTACGGCAGTGGGGGCCCGCTGGTAGAGCATTGGGGCAAATTGCGGGGATAGGGGCCGCAAACAGCCGGCATGGCGCGCGACCTCCATTGTTTAGGGGATATCCCCTCAGGAGGAAATCGACTCGCCTGCCGGCGGATCCAGCTTGCTCATATCCTCGCGTTCGGAAGAACGGGTAAAGTGGCGTTCCAGCTTGCGGCTGGCCCACAGCGAAATCGCAATGAACAGCAGTACGCCCAGCCAGCGCACGGGATGCTCAAGGAACTGTTCCACGTTTGAACCGATATATGTCACGCAGAAGATCATGATCGCTTTCCCCAGCCCGACTGCCACCAAAAAAGAGGCCAGTCTCATTCTTGCGATACCTGCAGCCACATTAATGATGACAAACGGACCCACCGGGAAGATGCTTAGCAAAAACACATATCCCATGGCATTGCGCCGGATCCATACCATGCTTCGCTGTACGCGCGGTTTGTTGGACCAGCGTTCCACGAACCTGGATTTGCCGACTTCCCTGACCAGCAGGAACGTCACCGTGCAGCCCAGCACGATTCCGATCCATGAATACAGGAATCCGGCCCACAATCCGTACACGGCTCCGTTTATCCCCACGATCAGCAAGGTCGGCAACGGCGGCACGAACGACTTCATAAATGTCAGCAAAATGCCCGGCAATGGTCCGAGCGAGCGAAACTTCTCCATCCAGAACCGGATGTTCTCTTCCGTGATGTACGACATGATGTCCAAGGTCGTCAGAGTCATGCTCTCCCTCCATCCGTCAGTATTCAAACCTTTATTCGAAGGCGTTGATTCTCATAAATGCGCTCACCCAAGTATAACGTAGAAGCCAGTCCCGAATGGATGTTAATTTGATGAAATTTTAGCTTCTCGGCGTGTTTACGCCCGGCATTAGCGAACCGTTTTTTTATGTACTTGCTGTTTAGACAAAAAAAGAGCCTAATGGCCCTTTTCTCATTCCATGATCACATTCATTTCTTCCTCTATCGTGTTCATCTCATCCTGTATCGCGTTCATCTCTTCCTGATGGGCTGCATTCCATTCGGGTATGCCGGAGCGCATGAACTCGTCCGCATCCATCGCCGCCTTGGACTGGTTGCACAGATTGCAGGCGCACACGCAGTTCATCGGCGTGGTATGACCGCCCTTGGCCCGAGGGAGAAGGTGATCGATCGTGTCTCCATAGGAACCACAGAAATAACAGGTATATCTGTCACGATTCAGAATATATCGCTTGAAGTCCTTGTTGCTGAACAATCGGCGAATCGTATATCGATTGACAACGACGGCGGCCTTCTCCTTCACGAGCGTTACCGCAAGCTCCATCTCGACTTCCTGATGCCAGCGCCGCCCCTTGTCCGTCTTGCCGCGCATGCGTACCAAACCCTGCCTGTTCGTACGCAAAAACGAAGGGTCTTCCGGGTCCAATACCGAAGGTTTCGCCGCAGCATGGCGACGCGGGCGACCATCCGCGACGGCACTTCGGTTGCGATTGGCATGGGCAGCTGCCGGACGTTTGCCGTCACTCGCGGCAGCCTCTCCATCTGCTGATTCCTTTCGTGCGGGGGATGCTTCTTGACGCCCGCTCTCCGCCCGGACCAACGGGCGTGTGCCTGCCTCATCCCCTGCAGACTGTTCGGCTATCGCCTGCAGTTCCGGACGTTTGCTTTTGCGTTTGCGCCTTCTCCGCTTTCGTTTGACGGTTGCGGAATCAGCAGCAACAGCAGCTGCAGGTATGCTTGCCGTCCCGGAATCGGGTTCGGTTGCGAGACCTTCCGTGATAACCGGCGATCGTGCAGGCTTCGGAGATGCAGCTGTTGCACTGTCGAAAGCTGCGGTTTTGGCACGTTTTTTTCGCGGTTTGCCGATGCCGGACGCGCCCGATAAATCCTTGGTCTCAGATGAAGCTCGCCCTTCGTCTCGAGCCTGAAGCGCTGCGGCATCCACACTTCTCTGCCCTGACCATGCCGGTCCGCTTGCCAGCCCGGCCATCGGCTCACCCTTATTCGCGCCAAGTTGGCGACAATTGCGGCAGGCCCCGCGTCTGGAGCCGGCACCAGCCCTTTTTCCGGTTCTGCGCCGAAAAGCGGACAACGGGTAGGTATGTCCGCAATATGTACATGTTTTGGTCTGTCTGGCCTCATGTTCTGTCATGCTGATCCGGAAAGGGGCTGTGCCCATCTCCATGATGTCACCTCGATTCCGTATGAATCCGGTTTCTTTCCATTGTATCACATCCGATAAGAAAACCTCTAACGGAGGCATTCAGGGAGTCAGACTGCTTTTCGAAGACGGATCGGATTAAGATTGCATCGTTAAGCCCTGCCGAACGGTCTAATTCCGGCAATCCTTATACCAGCACTCCTGTGCGATTTCCGGACCGTTCTCCGTTCCGTTTCCCTGCGCTCGTCCGCATTCGCGCAATATATGTTCCACATACTCAAGTATATCTTCGACTGCTTTTCCGCATTGTTCGCATGTCTTCATTCGAATCACCTTATTTCCAAAATTGGTTTCATGTCCACACCCTTCTTACCCATTATACACCAGAACGAAACACCTGTTCTCATTTTTTCAAAAAAGGCTGTAAAAAGCGTAAACAAAAAAACCGTATCCCTAACCCTAAGGTCGACAAGGATACGGTTTATTATTCCATGCAGGATAGACGTTAACGAACGTCCACCTGTCCCGGATTGCTTTGAGGTACCAAACGCGGTTTGGGCTTCGGCAGATTTCCGAAAATGACCCAAGCGAACGGGATGAACCTCGCTGTCAGGGCTACCACGATCCACGAGGCAACGAGTGCGATGCCGAAACCTCCCGCATACCACAGATGCACCAGCCAAGATGTTCCCGTTTGCGGCGGAAACTCGCGATAGACCAGCAGGAAGAATGGATGAATCAGGTAGATGCCGAACGACAAAGCCCCAAGCGAGCTCAGCGGCTTCACGAGGAATTTCGGACCCTTGCGGTACAGCAGGTAAGAAATCTGGATGAGCACCAGCGCGCAGGCAAAGGTGTGTACATTCCACAACAGCTCATAATACAGCGTATTGTACGTAGCTATTTTCATGCGAAGCAGATAGTAGATGTATACATGGCCGAGACCTGCCCCGATCCATACAATCCATAAGGCAATCCATGAAGCTACGCGGCCTGTGGTCGCATTTTCGCGGCTAACGATAAACCACTGCTTGATCTTCGGAAAATACACCCCGATGAATGCTCCTAGCATGAAGTAGGAGAAGTAAGAGAATGCCCAGCTTCCTTTGTTCGGTACCTGGAATCCGTATTTGTTGCTTACGATGAAGGCCCATTGAATAAGCAGCCCGATCGGCACGGACCATTTAACGACGGCAGGATATTTCTTGAGCAGCCATAATACCAACGGAAAGAGCAGGTAAAACTGCATGTTGATAAACACGAAGTACAAGTGCGTGTAAGCTTTGCCCGTAAACAACTTGCTGATGAAGCTGATGGCCGATTCCCCGAACGGACGCCCCTGATAATGCGTAACGTGAAGAATCACGAAGTAGAACAGGGAGAACAGGAAATAAGGCAGCAAGATATACACGAACCGTTTCTTGTAGAAGTTGCCGATCAACTTCTTGTCGAGCGGACGGGAATAATAGTTATAGAACAGCACAAAGCTGCTCAGAAAAATAAAAGAAGGCGTACCATACTTCATGAAAATGTTAATGAAATTGTACAACCAGTAGTATCCCGATTCCGTCATGTCAACAGTGGCATATGAAGTCGAGTGCACGCACAGAACGCCGATAATGGCCATGGCGCGGACCAGATTCAACTCCGGTATTCGTTCTCTTTTGATCGTTTCTGTCATGTTTTGCGTTTCTCCTTAATTATTTCGTCAATAACGTATTGCGATAATCTCAATCTCTATTAAAAAGCATATAGCTTAATAAGGGTAGTCCAACTTCTTAAAAATTCCTGAATTTTCAACTTTTTTTGCCATCATAAAATTTCACCAAATGCAAAAAAGACCGCAACGACGCGGTCTGTAGGAATAAAGCGGAATCAACCTGTATGCCAAAAAAATTATTGGCTGACGGGGATGAATATGGAAAACTCAGGTTCAGGATCGTACGGGTCCTGATCCATCGGGTACACCTCATAATGGGTAAACGGCTCGTTCAACGCTTTGAAGCCTTGTTGCTCGATCCAGGCATAAATATGGTTGTAGGATGCCTCGATGCTCTGTCCTTTGACATGACTGCATGTGGCATAGGTCTGTGCAGGTACATCCATGCGCAGCATGCCTTCGGGAACCGAAGCCTCTTGTTCCGCTTCAACCTCGACAGCGACAAGATGCGAAAAATGAGTTTCCTTCATATGATAGGACAGACCTAGCAGTTCCTTTGGATGGAGAACACCTTCAATTTCCGGCAATCGCCGTTTGAATTCCATCTGCACAGCTCGAATGCCACCGGCACCCGCCTCCGCAAATGTTCCCTCCCACTTCAATCCGATGACTACCGCGGCATCCTTATGCAGAAGCATCGCTTCGTTGACCTGATTCATCGTTCTCCTCACCCTTTCAGCGTTTGTTCGTTGTTCACGCATGCTGTCTTTGTTGTCGCTAGCCTGACTCTATTTTATACTAATATAATGACAAATTCTGTCACAATAAAAAACATTTCTTCTTAAGGAGCGACCGGTATCATGACCAAAACGCAGCGCTTGATCGAACTGATGATGCGGGTATATGAGAAACGAACCTTTACCGTGGAAGACATGGCCTCCGAGTTCGGCGTATCCTATCGGACCATGCTGCGGTATTTGCACGAGCTCAGCGGCATGGGGGTACCTTTGTATGCAGAGGCCGGCAGGGCCGGAGGGTATTCCTTGCTGCCCTCTGCTGCACGAAAAGGAATCATGACCGATTCCATACAGCCGGCCGCCGATCCATTCCGGCGCGTATTACGTCCCGAGATCCACATTGTCGGCATCGAGTTCCAAGCCCCCTTCACAGCCGTGTATATGGCCAAGGTCATGATCCCCAGGTTATGGTCGGAACTGGAGCGCAGGCGGCATGAAATCGTTCGTCAAAAGCAAGCAGGGAACAGTACGGGCGTTACGCTGAGCCGTTCAAAGATATATCGTTACGTGGCCGGGGTGGAGGTGTCGCACCTTCACGAAATACCGCAGGGTATGGTCGGCTTGACCCTTCCTGCGTGCGAATATGCCGTTTACACCCACCAGGGCGGCTCCGACCGGGCTGAAACCGATCAAACCTTCTTATGGTTGGCAGAAAAGCTGAGGCAACGCGGGTTGGAGCCGAACATGACAGCTTACTCGTTGGAATCAAGGCATTCCGGCGATGCGCAGTCCATGGACATTTACATCCCCTTACTCGATAACGCTGCAGAAGGCGTAAGCCCATAATCCGTTCATAAACCTCGTTAGCTCCCTGCCGCGAAGTCTAAGGTTCTTATAAAATACAAAAACCACAGGATTCTCCCGGCATTCCGTCGGAGCATCGCTGCGGCTTTTGACATGCTATCGTTCTAATCGGAATCAGGCGTGGCCTTCCACGACCCGACCGAGCTTCTGTACAATTCCAGTCCAGCCCTGAGACATTTTCTCTCGTACGATGGCGTGAGCCTGCCCAAACTCGGTCAGCTTGTCCGCATCCCAGCCGTCGTGAATCAACGTGAAGTCCGTGTTCTCCCCATGCGCTTCAAGTTCGAAGGTCAGCGTCCAATCTTTCCCCCAACGAAAAGAGAGCTTATGCAGCGGCTGCACTTCGGTGACCTCGCAAGGGGATTGGCCAAATGGTCCTGCCTCCAAAATGAACTTGTGGCCCACCACAGGCTCCAAGTTGCTGGGCATGAACCAGGAAGCCATGCCTTCGGACGTGGACACGATATTCCATACCTTCTCCGCAGGGGCCTGCAGCGTGAGTTGTTGCCGGATTGCCGGCAATGCACTTGATGATTCCATATCTTCGCCTCCTTGGCAAGGTTATTGTTCTCTGTACACTTTGTTTCAAACGTTGCTCCTACCACTATATCCGGGGATCGTGCAAATATGCAAATAAGCCGGTGCATGGCATCTCCATGCCTCGGCCCGGCCTCAATCAGTATCCACGCGTATATTGCTGCGCAATGGCTGCCTGCTTGACGTCCGCACCCAACTTCAGTGCGGCATGGTTGGCCCAATACGGATCACGCAGCATGCCTCTGCCTACCGCCACGAGGTCGGCATCGCCGTTGCCGATCACGGCTTGGGCAAGGGAGGCGTCATCCAGCAAACCCACGGCAATGACCGGGACGCCGAGCTCATCTCGGAAACGGCGGGCAAACGGAACCTGGTACCCGGGATAATTGCCCGGCTTCCGCGTTCCAGACGGGCCCTCGCCGCCGGAACTGATGTGGAAGATGTCGACGCCCACTTCCTTATATGCCCGTGAAATGTCGAGGGTATGTTCGATATCGTAGCCTCCGTCGGCGTATTCCACGGCGGAAATGCGCATAATAAGCGGCATGGTATCCGGCATCACCTTTTTAGCCGCACGAATGATTTCGCAGCCGAAGCGCGACAAATCTTTACCGTATTCGTCCTCGCGATGATTCATCAGCTTGGAATGGAATTGGTGGATCAGGTATCCGTGCGCCCCGTGAAGCTCAATCGCGTCTACACCCGCTTGAACTGCTCGCCGTACGCCGTCCGCGAATTTTTGCACCATGGCCTGAACCTCTTCCGTGCTCAGCGCACGTGGAGTCTTGAAGTTTTCGCCAGGGAACGTCACTACGGAAGGAGCCACCGGCTGTTTGGCATCCTCTGCTTTTCGCCCTGCATGCGCGATCTGGATCGCCACTTTGGAGCCATATGCATGCATTCCATTCACAAGCTTGGCAAAAGCGGGAATATGCTCATCGGACCAAATGCCCAGGTCATTGTCGGTAATGCGCCCGTCCGGTTCCACATCGGTCATCTCAATGATGATCAGGCCGGTTCCCCCAACCGCCCGGCTCACGTAGTGAACGTGGTGCCAATCGTTGGGAATGCCGTCTTTCGCCGTTACGGAGTACTGGCACATCGGTGCCATGACCACGCGATTATTCAACTCGAGCCCCTTGAAGCGATATGGCGAAAACAAAGATTCTGTCATTTTCTCATCATCTCCTAAGTAAATCGTTATTTATTTCAATGTCCTGAAACACGATCGGAAAACAACCCATTCGTCATTCAATATCTTATTATGAACCTGATCAGCATAATTACAAGTACGGACATTTTTTACCGCTCTACTCTTTTTATACTTAACCCGGCCCGCGCGAACCCCATCCAAAACATGGTATGATATTTGCAAACCGTTCTGAAGGAGTGATACGGATGAAAGATATTTTAATCCAAAGACTGACCACCTATGCCCAAATGGACACCCAATCCGACGAAAATAGCGAAACCTGCCCTTCCACGCCAGGCCAATTGGAGCTCGGCAAACATCTGGTCGAAGAATGCAAAGCCATCGGTCTGCAAGACGTCACCATGGACGAGAACGGTTATGTCATGGCAACGCTGCCTTCCAACACGGATAAGGACATCCCGGTCATCGGCTTTCTGGCCCACCTGGACACCGCAACTGACTTTACGGGCAAAAACGTCAAACCGCAAATCCTTGAAAATTACGATGGACAAGACATCGTCCTTAATGAAGAATTGGACGTTGTTCTGTCCGTCGCCGAGTTCCCTGAGCTGCATGAATACAAGGGGCATACATTGATGACGACGGACGGCACCACGCTGCTCGGCGCGGATAACAAAGCAGGCATCGCCGAAATCATGACGGCCATGGCTTATCTGATCGAGCATCCGGAGATCAAACACGGGAAGATCCGCGTTGCCTTCACGCCGGACGAGGAGATCGGTCGGGGACCGCACCGCTTCGATGTGGCAGCATTCGGGGCCAAGTACGCATATACGGTCGACGGCGGTCCGCTTGGAGAATTGGAGTACGAGAGCTTTAACGCCGCAGCCGCCAAAATTACGATTCGCGGCACCAACGTGCACCCCGGAACGGCAAAAGGCAAGATGGTGAACTCGGCCAAAATCGCGATGGAGCTGAACAGCCGTCTGCCGATCAAAGAGGCCCCCGAGTTTACGGAAGGCTACGAAGGTTTCTATCATTTGTTATCGATTGAAGGAGACGTGGAGCAGACCCGAATGAGTTACATTATCCGGGACTTTGACCGCAACAGCTTTGAAGCCCGCAAATCCACGATGCAAACGATTGTGGCCGAACTGAAAACCAAATATGGCGAAAAGATTGTCAATCTCGAACTCAAGGACCAGTATTTCAATATGCGGGAAAAGATCGAGCCTGTGAAGCATATCGTGGATATTGCCCATGAAGCGATGACGCGGCTGGACATCGAACCCGTCATTCGTCCGATTCGTGGCGGAACGGACGGATCGCAGCTCTCCTATATGGGCATGCCTACGCCGAACATCTTTACCGGGGGAGAGAACTATCACGGCAAATTCGAATACATCTCGGTCGACAATATGGTTAAAGCAACGAAGGTTATTATTGAAATAGCGAAGCTGTTCGAGGAACAAGACGCGAAGTAAACAACGTCCTTCACTTTCTCGGCAGTGCACGCCTCATGCCGCATGCCAGCTAGCAAGTCAACGCAACCTGCAAAGAGCACCCTCAGCAACGATCGGGGGTGCTTTTATGCATGGGCATCGCTCACGTTGCTCCCGTTTATCCGTTTCGGTCCATTATTCGTACATATTCCCCCCGGCGATTTCCCGCAGCTGCTCAACATCCCGAACCACGATCTTTTTCTGTTCTTTGCGGATGATGTCCCGCTCGCACAGATCCGAAATGACGCGGTTTAAATGTCTGTAGCTCGTACCCAACAGATCGGCAAGCTCCGTCAAACGGGAGGTCTGGATCTCCTCATTGACTTGTCCCCCTTGCTCCATCGTGGATAACATGTAACTGGCAAAGCGGCTTTCTACCGGATATAACAAGTTCAGGCTCGAAAAATTGGAGAACGTATAAAGCTTGTGGGTTATATGTCCAAGCATGAAATGGAGAAATTTTGGATTGCTGGCATACGTGCTTTGCAGGAAATGGTAGCTTATACCAAGCAGCAAGCTTTTGCTCACCGTTTGCACCGTGTTTTTGGCCTCCTTGCCATTAACGAGCTCCAGATCGCCCACCAAAGCAGGCGGAGTGGAGAAACGAAGCAGCAACGATTTCCCGTTAGGCGACGTCGTATAAATCTTAAGCTTGCCTTCGACGAGAAAATACAGACGATCGGGCCGTTCGCCTTTGGAACAAATGATTTCTCCCTTGGAAGCTTCCAACAGCCTTAACTCGCCAATGGCAGCTTCATTCAACACCTGATCCAGACCATGCTCTCTCGCAAGCCGACGAACCTGTTGAAAGTCCAATATTTCTTTCATACCGAATAACCTCCTGCGTCATCTTTTGAAGGCCAGTCATGGACACATGTCCTGTTTTTGATATATGTACATAGGAATATCTTGATATAAAAATAGTTACTATTAGAACTTATATCCAGCACCACGATATAAATGGATGTTTCACTGAAAATATTACGTTAAACATTCACAAATTTATCTAAAATACAGTTAATGATAGCGCACTCTTATCCGATGATATATACAGTTTGTTCACCTTTTGTAGACATCACTCCAGCCAGGAAAGGAACATCAGCCATGAATATTATAGAAGCTCTTACGAAATCCCTGCCTTACATCAGCCGAATTCTTAGAGAACCCGTCGGCCTTTCATTATATGATCATGAAAAGGTAGTCGACGTGATCACCAACGAGAAGTTCAGCCTTGGTTTCAAGCCGGGCGAGCCGCTCCTCGATAACTTCAAAAACTTCTCCGCTTTGGTGAATGGTCGGGAAGCCTCGCTTACCAAAGTGCCGGCAGAAGTGTACGGATTCGAAATGGACGTGCTCAGCATCCCGATTTTTGACGACGAAAATAAGGTCGTTGCCGTGTTCTCCGCATCCTACGATCAGTCCAATCAAAATCATCTTGAAGCCATTATCCAAGAAAACCAAGCGATTAACAGCCATCTGGTGGACATGGTGCAGCACGTTGCCGCTCATGCCGAGGAATTGCAAGCGACCAGCGAGCAAATTCTCGAGAACACACGCCTGGCCGTGCAAAATTCGAGTCAGATCAACAAGGTCGCCGGCTTTATTCGAGAGATTTCGGAGCAGACCAACCTGCTTGGCTTGAACGCCGCCATCGAAGCCGCCCGCGTGGGTGAAGCAGGTGCAGGATTCGGCGTTGTGGCGTCCGAAGTCCGCAAGCTCTCGATCGATGCCAAACAAGCCACGACGGATATCGATGCCAGCCTGAAAGACGTGCAGCATGTCATCAAACAAATGGAGGTTGAGGTATCGCAGATCGCGGCTTCTTCCCAAGAACAAGCAACGCTTGTACAGTCTTTCACGGATGTGATCGAAAAGTTGAACGCAACCGGGGAGCGTATGAAACTGCTCGCAGACCAACTCATTAGCTACACGGTTGAAGCCAAGTAATCCGTTATGCAAACAGGACTTCCAGGAAAACTACGTAAGTAGGATCTCCTGGAAGTCTTGTTTACTTTATTTCAATTTATAGAAACCGCATAAATCAACCACGCTAGGCCACTACGAGCGCAGTACGATCTTCCGATCACTGTTGTCCGCAGATGGCGATTCCGGCTCCCAACATTCAACCTCGCCCGGAATGCGGATGCGATCGCGGGTGAAGACCGGGTCCCGCCCTTCTGCCTTTTGCCTCTTGTAATCCTTCAACGCTTCAAACGTTACTTTAGACAGCATCAGGATTGCGATCAAATTCACCACAACCATCAGCCCCATGAACAAGTCAGCCAGATCCCATACCAGCTGCACCTTGGCGACGGCACCAAACACGACCATCGCAATGACGCAAACGCGGTATAACCAGAGCCATCCTTTATTGGACTTCAGGAATTCGATGTTTGTCTCCCCGTAATAATAATTGCCGATAAGCGTACTGAAAGCAAACAGAAACACCATAACAGCCAAAAAGCCGGAAGCCCATGATCCGATATGCACGCTTAATGCCGCCTGGGTAAGCTCAATTCCGCCCAAATTCGATCCTTCGTACAATCCGGACATCAAGATGATCATGGCCGTGCTTGTGCAAATGATGAGCGTGTCGGTCAATACGCCAAACGCCTGAATGAGCCCCTGCTTGACGGGGTGCGAAGTATCGGCCGTTGCCGCAGCGTTCGGCGCACTCCCCATCCCCGCTTCATTCGAGAACAAACCGCGTTTGACGCCATTCATGAGGGCAGCACCGAGCGTCCCCCCCGCCACTTGCTCGAACCCGAAGGCATTTTTGACGATCAACGCAATCATTGCAGGCAGTTCCGTGACGTTCGACAGCACCACGAAGGCAGCCACGCCGATGTAGAGCACGGCAAGCACGATGACGATGTATTCGGAAGCTTTGGCGATGCGTTTGACCCCGCCCCAGATGATCGCGGCGAATATTACCGCCATGATGATGCCCACCGTCAGACGATCCGTGCCAAACGAATTTTGAAAGGCAACGGTGATCGTGTTGGATTGCACCGCATTAAACACCAGACCGAACGAGAGAATGATCAGGACGGCAAACAACGCACCCATCCAGCGTTTTCCCAACCCCCGTTCCATGTAATAAGCCGGTCCTCCCCGGAAACCGCCGTTGTCCCGGACTTTATAGATTTGGGCCAGCGTGCTCTCCACAAAACTGGAAGCCGCACCGATAATGGCGATGATCCACATCCAGAACACCGCCCCCGGACCACCCAAAGCGATGGCCAACGCAATGCCCGTAATATTGCCCGTGCCCACGCGCGCAGCCATGCTGATGCAAAACGCCTGAAACGGCGATATGGTGCCCGGCTTCTTGCTCTTCGGCTCGGTAAGCACCTTCACCATGTCTCCAATCATGCGAAACTGCATGAATCTCGTTCTCGTGGTAAAATAGACCCCGCACACGACCAACAAAATAATCAATAACTTGGACCATAGAAAATCGTTGAAAAACATGACGATATCTTGTATTGTTTGCTCCATCAGCACTGCCCCTTATCTTCTATAATTCATTCGAATCGGCGATCTGCCCGGCTCTCGGGCTTTCATATACACATCCTGCACTGCCGTTTGCATCATTTCGCATATGCTTAAAGTAACGATGTTACTTATAGTACGGGAACATCTACCGAAATCGACATTTATCTACGTGTGATGGGCAAAATTTTTGTTATAAAGTGATATTCGGCCATATGTTGTGACTTTACTTGACACGATGAGGATGATAGGCGCAATGACCGCCACTCATCAGAAATGTATGCATGTTTCTGAGACACACCGCCAAAACAGGGCATACTGTGGGCAAAGATAGGATGGGGAGACATCGGATTTTGTGCAAGCCGTTCGCAAATAGGTCGCTTGTGATCAAGAAAGGAGGAAGAAGGTTGAGGTATTTTATCGTGGATGACGATCAAGGAATCCGTTCCATGCTCGGTGATATTATAGAGGATGAAGGACTGGGTGAAATTGCCGGCGAATCCGAAGACGGGATGCACGTACACGCGGAGCTGCTTGAGCTGAACAAAGTGGACATCCTGCTGATCGATCTGCTTATGCCGCAGCGTGATGGTATTCAGACGATCCGCGCGCTTGGAAACCGTTTCGGCGGGAAAATCGTCATGATTTCGCAAATCGAATCCAAAAGCATGATCGGGGAAGCTTACTCGCTTGGCATTGAATACTATATTACTAAACCGCTCAACCGCCTGGAGATCGTATCGGTACTCCGCCTTGTCAACGAGCGGTTGAGAATGCAGCAGTCGATTCAGGAAATCCAGCGCACGCTTCAAGGATTGACAGGGATTCAAGGGTCTGAGCGCCAAAGCGGACAGGCCGCCGAAAAAAACATTACGACCGCGGGACATCATCTGTTATCGGAAATGGGCATGGTGGGGGAAGCGGGCAGCAAAGACCTGCTCGACATGCTGGAGTTTCTGGAGGAAACCGAAACGGAAGAGCATAAGCTATCCCCGTACATGTTCCCTTCCCTTAAGGATGTTTTCCATAACGTTGCCTTGCGCAAACTGGGAGCAGACGCGTCTCCCGCTGAGATCAACAAGGAGATCAAGGCTGCCGAACAACGCGTTCGCCGCGCCATTTTCCAAACGCTCAGCCATGTTGTTTCGCTCGGGCTTACAGACTATACCCATCCCAAGTTCGAAAACTACGCATCAAAGTTTTTTGATTTTACCGAAATCCGCAAAAAAATGCTGGAGCTGCAAAACAACGTCGAGCCATCCTTGTCCCAAACAAGGATCAACACCAAAAAATTCGTTCAAGTGCTGTACCTTGAAGCGAAACGCCTTCTGCAGCATTGACCGCCACATCCACAAACAATGCGGACATGTCCTGACCGGAAGTGCACAGCGCTATCGCTGCCTGCTGCTCCCGGCCATTTGCATGTCCGCATTGGGATAAAGCTATATGAAAAAGAAGATTAGCATGAGAAATTAAATCGGCCTGACCCCAGCCTTGCTTCCATGTTTTCGATGATATTCGTTGATCAGCTCGTCCAATGCCATGGACTGCCGAATGACATCCGGATGCCCTAGCCCACCTTTGTTATGTTCCACCAGCATGTGCAGGTTATGTCTCGCTTTTTCGATTTGACTTTTCAGATCCAAACTCATTACCATCACCCGAGACCTCCTTAATACTGTGATATAGTTTAGGTTTTGCTGTCAATCTTCGGTTGGATTAACATATGGCATCATCGGCTCGGGTGCGGCTGCATCACCCATTTTTTGAGATTCTTTACGGATATAGTAACACATTAAGGCACAATTTGACTCTATAATATCAAAAAATAATGACGAAAAACCCCAAATCCCCCCTCATTCATAGCCATATATGGGATCACATCGTTAATAGGCGTCTATATATTGTGTTCAAGTACAACATGAATCGAATGCTGCAAAATACTAGAAATGGAGTAATAACCCGATCGATTACGATCACAAATTCCAATGTGACTATACTGTGAATATTACCCACTTGTCGCTTTTTATGACATCACATTTGCAAGAAAAATGAATTTCTTGTCCATGTAGACCAAAAAGCACCCCTCTGTCGAGATTCGACCCGCATGGGCCGACCCAGATTGCAGAGAGGTGCTTCTCCTCATTTGCCAACCGATCAATTCGTTATCGCTTTGTGATCAGGATTATTCAAGGTCTGACGGTTACTTTCAAGACATCACTCTTTACCGATCCACTTTCATTGATCCATTCCACAACATACTCATATTCCCCCGGAGCTCTGTCCGAGATCGTCACCTTCGCCTCTTGGGCATTAGGCGTGGCTGCCGTCAGCGTCTGTGCATCGATCTCTGCTCCGTTCTCATACAGGCGATATGAGGTAGCATTGGTGCCCCACCACATATTGATGGTAATGATGTAATTGCCGTCGCCATCCCAATTGTCGGATGAAAGCACAGGTTGGCCTGGCGATGCATCCGCAACCGTCACGGTGAGCGGCGCACATTCGGTCGTCCCTTTGGCATTTATCAGCTCACACGTGTAAACATATGTGCCGTTGACTCGTCCTGAAATGTCCGTGACCGCCTTCTGGGCCGATGGCGTCGACGCAGCAAGCTGCTGGGTATCGATCAGCTCGCCGTTCTCATACAATTTGTATTCGGTACCGTTGTTTCCCCACCACATGTTCATCGTGATCGTATAACTTCCATCAGCGAGGCCGTCTCCATGCGTGTTATTATCGGACAACACCGGCATTCCCGGTGCCCCGTCTGCCTGATCCGCAGTCACGACCGTCACTTCGACCGACAATTCGGTGGCCAGACCGGCTCCATTCACTGCTCGTGCAGTGAACTTGTGTTTGCCGACCAGCCCCTTCAGACTGATTTCGTCACCCTGTTTCACCAGCTCCCCATCCCAGGTCAGCACCAGTTGGGTAATGCCCGATTCGGGATCTTCGGCTTGGACGTCCACCTTCAATACTTCATCTTCCTTCATTTTCTCTGCAGGCAGTCCGGAAATGACCGGAGGGGTTGTATCCTCGGGGGCTTGCGGTTCACCGACATAGCGGATGCTCGGTGCTGCAGGCTGTTCCATGCCTACGCCAAGATGAAAACCCGTATGCGGCGGTTGGTTATAGGCAACATTTTGCCATGCTACGCCAAGACGATACACCGGATCATGCATCAGCGTGCGAATTCTCACGTCCGTCTCATCCGTTGTCGTGTAGATGCGGAGCTCCGAGCTGTCCTCGCTGCGCCACATCACTTCCTCGCGCCAATCGCCGAACAGGTCAGCCTGCAAGCTCGGATTGGCTTTGGTGCCGTTATTGGAGGCTGATCCCGCAGCCGTGAGCAGGTTCACCGTGGTTTGATTTTCGTAATCCCATTTGTCGACTCGAATGCCGTCCTGCAGCTCGCGCAGCAGGTCCCCGTCCCACCAAATGCCGAAATTCGTGGAAGAAGGAATATTCGCGGAGATCAGTTCCCCCTGGGCACTGTACAGACCGGTAATCGGGATATGCTGTTCATTCGTAATGGTTGCAGCCCATACTTCCGATCCCGGGTAATTCGGATCGATGTCTGCCGCCATACCGCGTCCGGTATCCATGCCGGTGAATACGCCCCAAAGCACTTCTCCTGTCGCTGCATCGCGCATTTCCATTCCGTACTGCGAGCTTTTGTTCTCGTGCACGCCGAACACTTCCAATCCCGAACGCGTCGGATCCAGATCGCTTAAATGCATGGCATCCCCGTGGCCGAGCTTGGTGTTGTACAACGGTTTGCCGTCATCATCGATCGCCATGGCACCAAACGTAATTTCGTCCTTGCCATCTCCGTCGACGTCGGCAACCGACAAATTATGATTGCCTTGACCGGCATACTCCGCGTGCCCGTCATCATTGGAATCGAAACGCCATACCTGGCTGAGTTTGCCGTCGCGGAAGTTATAGGTTGCAAGCACGGTGCGCGTATAATAACCGCGGCTGAACATGGCGCTTGGACGTTCCCCGTCCACATAAGCTACCGCTGCCAGGAAGCGGTCTACGCGATTGCCGTATCCGTCTCCCCATGAAGCCACGTCCCCACGCGGCGGATCATAGTCCACCGTATCGAGAGCAGCTCCGGTCTTGCCGTCAAACACGGTGAGGAACTCGTCGCCGAGCAAAACATACCCCGAGCTGTTGCGGTGGTCGGCATCGGCGTCGCCAATCACCTTGCCCTGCCCGTCGACGGTGCCGTCGGCAGTACGCATCATCAGCTCTGCCCGGCCATCGCCGTCAAAGTCGTATACCAAGAACGGAGAGTAGTGAGCCCCTGCGCGAATATTCCGCCCCATGTCGATGCGCCACAGCCTGGTTCCGTCCAGCTTGTAAGCGTCCATGTACACGATGCCCGTGTATCCGGCCTGGGAGTTGTCTTTAGCGTTAGATGGATACCACATCAGCACGATCTCGTACTCTCCGTCACCGTCCAGGTCACCCACGCTGGCATCGCCAGCATGGTACGTATATGGCTGACCATCTTTCGTATAGGCATCCGCTGGCTTCTGCAGCGGTATCGGCAAATACTGCTCCTGCCATACGCCGAACTCCTTGGTCGCCGCTTTTTCAATGCCATTCAACACACTTGTAATGCGGTATTTGGAATTCTCCGTTCCTTCCGCATCGGTATAGTTCGTGCTATTCGCGATCGGCTCCTCATTCAGCTTTTCTCCGTCGCGATATACGTTGAATGCAATGGATTCAGGGTCGAGGCCCAGCATGCGCCAGCCGAGATAGTTGCCGTTATCCGTCCGAACCGCTACCGGTGCGCGATCCAAATACTCCATCTCGCGTTCCAGCTTCGTTGCGACAGGCGTCTCAAGGACGGCCGACAGCTCCGATACGCCGCCCGCATTGACGGAAGCGACTTTGTAGTAATAAGGAATCGTGCTCAGAATCGTGGAATCCGTATATGTCGTTTCTTTGGTTCGACCGATCAGGTCGTAAGGTCCGTCTGCCTTGACCGCGCGATAAATCTGATATGAACGTGCGCCTGCAGCTTCATTCCAGCCGATGGTGGCATCGTTCTTGTTAATGTTCTGCAACGTTAAGCCGGAAGGCACTTCGGCTTTGTCGACGGTGGAATCAATGGTCGATACGGACAAGGCATTGGAAGTTACCGATTCCGTCCCTGTGCTGTCCACGGCTGTAACCGTGTATACATATTCTCCGCCCAGCTCCACTTCGTTGTCCACGTAGACGGTCTCTGCCGTCGTAGCCAGCAGCTCGGCCTTGGAGGCTCCGCGGGATTGGCGATACACCTTGTACTCGGCCGCATCCGCCGCCGCTTCCCATGATAGGGCAGCCGTAATCGGATCGGCGTCGAGGTTCAATTCATCCAGCTTCAGGTTTGCGGGAGCCGTCAATACGGGCGTGATCTCGATCCCGTTCAAATGCGCCGTTTGTCCGCTGAACACCAGATTCATCTGTCCATCCTGAACCGTGACTTGGTTGAACACCTTTTCGGCAATATTTTGGGCGCCGGAGGAGACGGTACCATAATCTTTGCCTTCGATGTTGACGTTCGTTCTGGCCGATCCGATCCAGTCGCCCGTATACGTCTTCACCGAGTACGTTCCGTTCGGCAAATCCACCTTGAATTCGTACGACCCGCCGAAATAAATGACGAAATCGCGGCGCAGGTCATCGGTGGCGCTGCCACGGTCCCGATCCGCCATATTGGCTGAAGAGGTCAGGCCGTAACCCCGTTCCGGCGTATAAATCGTATTCCGATTGACCTCGGTGTACCCTGCAGCTACCGGCGAGCCGACCGGGCCGAAATCATAACGGTAATTGGCCGATTTGGTCGTAAAGCCGACTTCATCCGAAGCTTCCGATTCGCCGCGTCCGTTCACGGCAGTAACTCGAACGGTGTAGGATTGTCCTTCGGCCAATCCGCTAAGCGTAAGCGTAGGCACGGTGGCCGTTCCTGCCAGCTTGTAGGCTGATTCCGGCTCGGATGCCAGTTTCCGGTACACTTTGTAAATATCAGCGGCGTCATCAGCCGTCCATTTCAACACAGCCCCTGCGTTGCTGATGCTGCCTGCTCTAAGATCCTGCGGTTTGGCCGGCACTTCGGCCGGAACCTGCGCATCCTTGACGGCGGCGGACAACGGAAGGTCCAGCTCACGGATGGCATTGGCAACAAGCCTTGCGATCTGGATCGCTCCGTATTCCTGGAAGTGGGTATTATCCGTTGCGCCGTTCGGGAAGGCCTGGTAGATACCCGCCGGCACATGAAGGAATACCGACAAGGTCGCCTCCGGCCCGATGGAATCGTAATATGCGATGCTAAGCGCGCTGAGATCGATCAATTTCACGTTTTTCTCGGCCGCGACTTCCTTCATCGCCTGCACGTATTCAGGGAAGGACACATTAAATTTGCCCGTATCCGCGTTGAAATCGCGGCGTCCCATCGGCGTCACCAGAATTGGCGTAGCACCCCGCTGCTCCACCCCGTCTATGTAAGTCTTCAGGTAGTTTTTGTAATCGGCGGGTGAGGCGTAGCGATCGGGAACGCTGATCGTTGCGTCGTTATGCCCGAATTGAACCAGAAGGTAATCGCCCGGACGAATGGCGCGCAAAATTTCATCCAGCCTGCCTTGGAAAATAAATGACTTGGAGCTGCGTCCGCCGATGGAATGGTTTTTGATCTCCACGGCATCACTGAAGAACGATGGCAGCATCTGGCCGTATCCGGCTTGAGGTTTCCAGTACGGGTCATACGTCTGCATGGTGGAATCGCCCGCAAGGTACAGCACCGGTTTGCTCCCGGCCTCCCGCTCAGGCAACCTTTCAATCGTAAGCGCATTCAATTTGGCGGCCGTTCCGGCGAACTCAAAGTTCATCTGCCCGTCCACCAGCGCAATGTCGAAGCTCATCTCCAAAAATTCACCAGCCGCTTTGGCCGTGGGCAGCACCTTATCCATGCTCTCCACCTTGATGGCAATGTCCGTATTCCCTTGCGGGTCGCCCGCCACCAGGGAAACGGTGTAATCGCCATTCGGTAAATCAACCTTGAAGCCTGCCCCTTCGGCCAGCAAGGCAAAGTCCGATTTGATCGGATCTTCCGTGCCCCGATCCTGTACCGTAACTTTAGACAGATCCGTGAAGCCGTAACCCGCCCCGGCAGAATAAGCAGCGCTCGCGTCAACCGCCGTATATCCGTCTGCCGTCCCACCCGAACCGAAGTCGTATTTATGAAAGATTGCATCGGCAGCATTCCCTTCGGAAGCAGCCGCACTTACCGTTGTCATGCCAAACATCGTCCCCCAGCCCATGCTGGAGATGGTAAACACCCATATGAGCAAGATCAAGCCGATTCGTCGCGTCTTCGCGATCATCAATACCCATCCTTTCGTCATCTCATGATTGAATGATTACAGACAAATTGATGAAACCACTAAACAAGTAAGCGCTTGCAATATGTCGTATCCAACGTTTTTCTTCTCTGATTTATGTCATTTCCGGGCCCCGCATCGGCCCGCCCGCTTCCCTCCCCATACCAAAAGTAAATTACTTTCTAGATACTATCCTTTCTCCCAGGGAATGAACATGTAATTTTCCGTCTTCTTCCATTAAAAAACCGATTTTTTGATGTATTACTCTTGCTCAAAACCGTTTCAGTGGATCAGCACCGCCATAGCGATAAATGTCCTTTTCAATCATCAACCATTCAGTTACAATAGGGCAATGTGTGTCCGGACCCAGCGGATACAAAATTAAACCATTCAAGGATGTATGCTTCGCACCATCCGATTTGAACCATTGGAGGCTTATCAACAACTATGCAAACCGATTCACGCACTCAAGTCAAAATCATAAACGCCGATCCCAGCGCGATGGGATTATTCGGGCTGGCCATCGTCACTTTGGTCGCCTCTTCCCAAAAGCTCGGCATCACGGAAGGGCTTAGCTACGCGATCCCATGGGCGATTTTCCTCGGCGCGTTCGCGCAATTGTTCGCTTGCATTCAAGATTCGAAAAGAAATAACACCTTCGGTACAACGGCCTTTGGCGCATACGCATTTTTCTGGTTTGCGATGGGGGCAAACTGGCTGATCAAAATGGGCGTGTTCGGCTCCACTCTTGCGGAACAAACCGATGGCAAGCAGCTCGGATTCGCTTTTGCCGGATATTTGATCTTCACCCTGTTCATGACGCTGGGCGCCGTGGAAGCGAACAAGGTATTGCTGATCATTTTCATTCTGATCGATTTCCTGTTCCTGGGCCTTACCTTCGACGCCTTCGGCATTGCCCCGCATATTTTCCATACCATTGCAGCCTATGCCGAGCTGTGCATCGGAATCGTATCATTGTATGGTACGGGAGCTTCGGTGCTGAACGCCCACTTCGGGCGAACGTTCCTGCCCGTTGGTGGACCATCCGGCATTTTCAAAGCCAAGGCTTAATAATATAGAAACCGCATAAATAAACCACACCAGGCTACTGCGATTGCAGTACCATTTTCCGATCGCTGTTATCCTTTTCGAAGGGGTGTCCCTCAGTCATCATCGATGACTGAGGGACGCCCCTCTTTTGTTCAATGCTCGAACATTTCCCCATTTCATTCAAGCACTTTTCCTTTTCAAGCATCGGGAAGATGAAGGTATTGTCGAACGAAGAAGAACGAATTAGAATTTGAGAATGTGCAGCTGACGTCACATCGAAGCTAAAAGACCGCTAACAATCAAAATGTAAGCACTTACAGATTGAAAGGAAACGTGAACCTCATGATCGATTCCCGTAATTTAAACACACTTCGCAATCAAATTTTTATCGGGTCCCTATTTGTCATGATGCTTGTTCTCGGCTCCATTGCTTTTATTCTGTATCAGCAGGTTTCCGTTCTGCTTAGAAACAATGCGGAAAGCCACATTGAGCAGACCGCTATTCAGACAACAGGCAAGCTGGAGGCTTTAGTGAGCCAAATTGATACCTGGACCTCTCAAGTCGCGACGGATCCTTCTGTCCAGCTTTACTTGGCTCAGGAGTCCGCAGGCAGGACACTCAGCTTTACAGAGAGACAAAACCTGCAGGAAGAGGTGCGCAAGCTGGAAGCTTACGCAGCCTCCATCCGCTCCATCGAAATTTACACGAAGGAATACCGTAGACTTCTGCCGCTGGATGATGTGCAGCTGGATCAGCGCGTAGAACACGGACTAGTGGATGAAGCAGATCGAGCACAGGGCAGACTGGTCTGGTTCGGCATTGATCCGCGGGATTCTCACAGTGTCGTTGCGATCCGCAACATCAGACTGATCAACCAGTCGTTTGAGGCAGCCGGTTATTTGGTCGTACGTATCGATAAAAGCTACTTTCAGCTCACGGATACCCAATCCAACAGCAATCGGCCGCTGGAGTACATGAATCTGTTCGACGGAGCCGGCAAGCCTATTTCGATCGCTCCCATGCCAGGCATCAGCGCGAATATTCAAGCGCACCAGCTTCAATCTTCCATTCAGCTGGACGGTAAATCGTATATCACGGTGACGAAGCCTTCGGAAAAGACAAGCTGGAACCTGGTCATTTTATCCCCGGCAGATTACAAGGCAGAGGGCATCAGCCTGCTTCAAACCGTCATTATCGTTTCAGGCATTGGAGGCGCCCTGCTGTTCATCATCCTGTCCTTTTTTCTATCTACAATGATTACGAAGCCCATTCTGAACTTGATTAAGGTGATGCGGAATTCCAAATTCGGGACGTTAAAGCCAAGTACAGTTACCTCTGCCACACTTGAAATACGGGAACTGAACAACACATACAATCAGATGGTGGACAGAATGAATGAGCTCGTAGAGGTCGTGTATCAAAAAGAAATTTTGCAAAGCCGTACAGAGCTTAAAGCGCTTCAGTCTCAGATCAACCCCCATTTCTTGTTTAACACGCTGGAAGCCTTCTACTGGGCGCTCGACGAAAAAGGAGAGGATGAGCTGGCTGAGAGTGTCATTGCGATGTCCGGTCTGTTTCGCTATGTCATTAACCGGGGGGATGAGGACGAGTGGGTGGCTATAGATCATGAGCTGACGCATGCTGAGCGTTACTTGACGATTATGAATATCCGGATGGGAGACAGGCTCTCCTGGAGTATCACATGCGATCCTTCATTACGATCTGTTCCTATACCCAAGCTGCTGATTCAGCCCCTTGTCGAAAATGCCATTCTACATGGAATTGAACAGCAAGTCGGCCCAGGGAGCATTGAGCTGACGGTTTCTCCATCAGAACGTCCGGGATATACGCAGATTATAGTCAAAGACAGCGGACCGGGAATGGACGACGAGAAGATTCAATCCCTATACACGGCCATGAAAGAAGGACGTTCGGCTTCTTCAAAAGGAAAGGGCATCGGCATTGCCAACATCTACGGAAGATTAAAGCTTAGCTACAGCACCAAGGAACCTGAAATGCGTATAACGAGCCAAGCAGGAAAAGGAACCGTCATTGCACTTACGATACCAAATGAACCGGGAGGGTCTTTTTATCATGAAGACAATACTCATTGTGGATGATGAACCAAGAACCAGAGAAGGCATACGGAAAACGCTAGAATCTTGGTCATCCGGACAGCACACGATCCATATTTTATCGAGTGCAGTAGAAGCGTTGGCATGGCTGCAGGTGAATCATGCCCATCTTGTCATTACCGATATTCGCATGCCGGAAATCAGCGGGCTCGATTTGATTGAACAAATCCATTCGTCCCCCTCCCCTCCTGTCGTTATTGTCATTTCAGGGCATGCCGAGTTTGATTACGCCCAAAGAGCGCTGAAATACGGTGTAGTCGAATATTTACTCAAGCCGATCGACAAGAAGAAGCTCGTTGCGGCGGCGGAGCTGGCTCTTAAGCGTTATGAGGACCGGAACCAAGTAGAGCAGATGAAAAAGCTGGTCGATCCAAAATTGATGGAGACCGCTCAAGAGGATCGTATGTACAGCACATCGATTCGGGAAGCGATGGATTACCTTGATCAGCATCTGAACGAGCCGGTATCCCTGCGTGATCTGTCCCGGGTGCTTCATATGAATACAAGCTATCTTAGTTCCTTGTTCAAGGAGCAAACCGGCCTTACCTTCAGCGATTATATGACTCGCAAGAGACTCCAACGCGCCAAGGAGCTCCTCGTGAATACGAGACTTTCCATTAACGAGATTTCGGAGCTCGTCGGATACCAGACTCCGAAATATTTTGTGAAAGTGTTTCGAACAGCGGAGAATGTAAGCCCGGGCAGGTATAGAGCGAATCTGCAAACCAGCTCGGAGGAGAAAATCCAATAAAAGTGGTATTACACCCAAAGCCTGTTACGTTATGCGCTTACAAAAGCTTTGCTACAATTCAACTAGAGTCGATAAAGCGGTTTCACAACCGACCAAGATCAATAAGCAAAGGGGATGTAAACGTGTTCAAATCTAGTAAAAAGTGGACGTTTATGATCATGACGCTATGCTTCGCCATCGCGCTTGCCGGCTGTGGCAGCAGCGGCAGCAATGGCAGCGCAAATGGAGATGAAGGTGTCTCGGACGGCGATAAAACAACAATCAGCTTTATGCATCTGTGGCCTGAGGGTGTATCTGCCGGACAAAATAAAATCGTAAATCAAATTATTCAAGATTACCAGACAGAAAACCCGAATGTAACGATCAAGACAGAAGTGCTGGACAACGAACAGTATAAAAACAAGCTGAAGGTACTCTCTGCTTCCAATGAATTGCCTGATGTCGGCATTACCTGGGCTGCAGGCTTTATGGCCCCTTATGTTGAAGGCGGACTGTTCACTCCGTTAGATGATCTGCTGGACGGTGATTTAAGCGGAAAATTTGTAGAAGGAACAACGGAAGCCTTCAATATCGATGGCAAGACATACGGTCTGCCGCTGGAGTTTAACATTACCCCTGTTTTCTACAACAAGGCTATTTTTGAACAGTATGGACTGGAAACACCGCAATCGTATGATGAATTGAAACAGGTTATTACTACTCTTACCGACAACGGTGTTGCTCCCATTGCGCTCGGCAATAAGGACCGCTGGACAGGATCTCTCATTTACATGTTCCTTGCTGAACGCTTTGGCGGACAAGAGGCGCTTGCTAAAGCGATTAACGGCGAAGGCTCCTTCTCCGATGAAGGCTTGCTCAAGGCGGCAGCTGAAGTACAGTCACTCGTAGACAGCAACGCTTTTATTAAAGGCTTTAACGGGCTTTCCAATGAAGAAGCCAAATCCGAGTTCCTGAATGGAAACGCAGCAATGTACATCATGAGTACTTGGGAGCTTCCTAACTTTACAACGAACGAGGAAATCCCTCAGGAATTCCGCGACAGCGTCGGTTTCTTTAAATTCCCTGCAGTCGAAGGCGGCAAAGGAAGCGTTGACAGCTGGGTAGGCGGACCCGGCGTAGGATTGTTCGTATCTGAGAATTCCAAAGTCAAAGAAGAAGCAAAGAAATTCGTAGAGTATTTTGTAGCTAAATGGGGTGAGCAATCTGTTACCGGCGCAGGTGTGATCCCGGCAACTAAAGTAGACACTGCTTCACTTGAGCTCCCTCAGCTGTATATTGACTTGTTCAACGAAATGAACAAAGCAACCAGCATTACTTTGTATGCCGATGTGCAGATGCAGGCATCAGCGGCTGAAACCCATCTGAATCAAATCCAGGCATTGTTTGGCAAAGCGGTGACTCCTGAAAACTTCGCTGCCGAGCATGACAAGGCTATTTCCGGGAAGTAACCAACAAGAAAACCATCAAAATCAGGTGAGCTGGCCCGGTTCTTGCACCGGGTCAGCTTATTATGCAGAACGGAAAGGAGTTTGACTCAAATGGATAAGGTAATGTCTAACAAGAAGATGATCGCACTCTACGTCCTTCCATCCCTGCTGTTAATTTTGGTGCTCGTTTATATCCCGATTCTGTTAACTGGATATTACGGCCTGCATGAATGGAACGGAATAGGCGCCATGAAATTTATCGGATTGGATCACTATAAGGAGCTGCTGCAGGACAGCGTATTTTGGAGCAGCGCTTGGCACTCCCTCTTGCTCGCTTTCTTCTCAGGCTTAAGCTTGATTATATATCTGGCTGTGGCTATGGTTGTAGCGGGTCGCATTAAGGGAGCTAATCTGTTCCGCAAAATCTATCTCGTCCCCATGCTGCTGTCCTCTGTTGCTATTGCACAGCTGTGGCTTCGGATGTACCATCCGACAAACGGGGTTATTAACAGCTTTCTGACGTCCATCGGCTTCGAGGACCCTCCTGCATGGCTGGCAGACCCTTCACTTGTACTGATTGCGCTCTTTATTCCCATCCTATGGCAGTATGCAGGTTTCTATATTCTGATCTACTACTCTGCACTGAAGAACATCCCGACATCGCTTGAAGAAGCGGCAAAAATCGACGGCGCTACAGGCATACAGATTGCCCTTAGAATCAAGCTTCCGCTTATTATGGAAGTCATTAAGGTTACCATCGTGCTATCCCTTGTGGGTTCGCTTAAATATTTTGACTTGATCTACGTCATGACAGGCGGCGGGCCAAACGGCTCAAGTGAAGTTATGGCCTCCTATATGTACAGCGAGGCATTTAAATCCTACGACTTCGGATACGGCAGCGCCATCGGCTTTTTCCTGCTCATTATCTGTCTTGTCGTGACCTGGATTATTCGTAAATTAACAGCGACCAAAGATACGATTCAATACTCATAAGGAGGTAACACATCATGATGGAAAGCACTGCCCGGCTTGGCGGATCTGCGCAATCCGGTTCCGGTATACTAAAAAAGACCGGATATTCGCTTCTATACATTATATTGATCGGGGTTGCAGCATTCCAGCTGTTTCCACTCGTATGGCTGCTGCTCTTCTCGCTCAAAAATAACCAGGAGGTATTTAACCTGCCTCCGCTGTCTCTACCGGCAAATCCGAAGTGGGAAAACTATGCAAAGGTATGGAACTCAGGCAATATTGATGTTTACTTTTTCAACAGTGTTTGGATAACCGTGGCAGCAACAATCATCACCGTGGTGCTTGGAAGCCTAGTGACCTTTGCCATCACCCGGATGAAATGGAAGGGCAGCTCTCTTGTCCTCGGCCTGTTTATGGTCGCGATGATGATTCCTGTCCATTCCACATTAATTCCGTTGTTCAGCATGTTTAACAAGATCGGCCTGACGGATCATCCGCTTTCACTGGTGCTCTCCTATGTCGCCTTTAATATGCCGATTACGATTATGATCCTGCTGGGCTTCTATTATGCGCTTCCTAAAGAGGTCGAAGAAGCGGCCGTAATCGACGGATGCAGCGTTAACCGAATGTTTTTCCGCATCGTTCTTCCGATGACAAGCTCTGTTATTGCCACAACAGGAATCATCAACATGATTTATAACTGGAATGAATTCATCTTCGTAAATACGTTTATCAGCTCCGATCAATATAAAACACTGACCGTTGGCGTCCAGAACTTTATCGGCCAGTACACAACCGACTGGGGCGCCATCGGTGCGACGCTGATGATCAGTATTCTGCCGATTCTCGTTGCCTACATGTTCCTCAGCGACCGGATTGTTGAGGGAATGGCGGCCGGAGCCGTAAAAGGCTGATGTAGAACAGGCTGTTTATGCGATTAATACAAGAAGCTCCGAACCTCTTGCGCAGGATTAATCCTTTGCGGAGAGACTCGGAGCTTTTTTAACACATGTTTAGATTACGCTTCGTTGCTCTTGTAGATAAAGTAATCAAAATCGGCAGGCAGGCTTTGGCCTGATGTGTCTTGAGAACGCATGCCCACAAATGCGCCGGTGAAGAAGCCGCCGCCTTGAATGTAATCATCCGACAGCTTGTGAGATTGGAACTGTACTGGAATAGTCGACCAATTCCGGCCATCCCAAGAATAAGAATACTCGTAAATGTCGTACTTCACATCGACACGCAGGTATACGTACTCCGCTTCGTCCGGGATAACAATTTCCTGCCCCTGCAGAGGCTGGGAGAACGTGAAGTTATCACATACTGCAAGCTCCAGCACCCTTCCCTTTTCCTCATTCCAGGTAATCTGGCAGGAGGTCCAGTTCTGGGTATTGTAGTAGTTTGCAAGTCCTGCTGATTGCTGGAAAGTCGTTGGATTAAACGCAACTTTCGTCTCTGCTGTAAAGCGGAAATGCTGCCAGCGTCTTGCGATGAAGGCCTGCGTAAACTTGGACGAGAAGGACTCTTTGCCGTACAATCTCAAATGCCCCGGGCGATCCGTCAATGAGAGAACCGAGCTGCCAAGCGGAATACGCAGGCTTTGGAAATGCAGATTCAGCTCTTCGCTGTCAAAATCGTCTTTTTCCGGGAAGTCAGGATCCCACTTGACCTCTTCCATATTCGGACCTTCGATCTGAAGGGAAGGCTGGTTGCCGCCGACGACGTAAGGCCATCCGTCTCTCCATTCAAGGCGTTGAATCGCTGTTTCACGTCCGAGCGGACAGTATCCTCTCGGATCAAGGAGCGGATGTCCTTCTCTCGAAAGAGGTCTTCCTGTCAAATGGACAAGGAACCACTCGTCGGTGTGCGTATGCACGATGGAAGAGTGCCCCGCCTTTTGCAGCGGATTCCTCGGATGTGCAAAGGACGAAATGAGTGGATTCTCCGGATGCACTTCATAAGGTCCGCGTAGATCTCGGGAACGGGCCAGCGTGGAGCAATGATCATACTTCGTTCCGCCTTCCGCAGTGAGCAGGAAGTAAACACCGTCAATTTTGTACAAATGCGGAGCTTCTGTCAGCTTGATACTGGTTCCTTTAAAGATAATCTCTGCTTTGCCCACCAGCTTCTGCTGTACCGGGTCAAATTCCTGCAGAGCAATTCCGTAGAAAGGGTGATTTCCAACACGCTGATCCCAAACCATATTGACAAGGTACTTTCTGCCGTCCTCGTCGTGGAACAGGGAGGGATCAAAGCCTGAGCTGTTCAAATAAATCGGTTCAGACCATTCTCCGTCAACGGTGTCACAGGTAACCAGGTAGTTATGAGAATCTTTCCACTGTCCCTCCGTCACTTTAACATCCGTGTAAATAAGCCAGAACTTCCCGTCACAGTAAGACAATGCTGGCGCCCAAATGCCTCCTGAATCGGGATTTCCCATCATATTCAGCTGGCTTAGACGATTTAAAGGCCTTGATACGAGCCTCCAGTTCTTCAGGTCTCTTGAATGATAGATTCCTACACCCGGAAACCATTCAAATGTCGATACTGCAATATAGTAGTCCTCCCCGGCACGGCAAATGCTTGGATCCGGATTGAACCCAGTCAAGATCGGATTCTGAATAACAGCCATCGTTTTGCTCCTTTGCATTACGGATAATCCTGTCTGCTGGCACTATATTTACCCTTCTTCTTCAACAGGCAGAAATCCGTGAAAATTTAGTAGTATACTGTAATCATAGCAAAGTTATTTATACTTACCCATATCCAGAAGAAGTCACTATTTACCCAAATCAAGCAAAAGTTTGCTGACCTATTGGAAGGTGCATCGATTATGGAACGCAGAGAAAATGTGATAAGAGATCATAGGGGGAACAAAGAGGAATATAAAGGAACTGAGTTTATGCTGCCTGATATGAATTCAACCTTCCGTGTCTTTGCTGCCCATTACCGCACCGTAGATCATCATTGGAGCTATCCTGTTCACTCCCATCCCTTCTTCGAGGTAAACCTCGTTTTATCCGGTACTCAAGAGATGAAAGTGAATGGGCAGCATTTTACACAACAGCCAGGCGACCTGCTGCTCCTTATCCCGGGAGAGGAACACGAAAGCTATGCGGCCGCTCACCGAGGCATGACTTATTACTGCATTCATTTTGATGTAGATGAACCGGATTTCAGAGAGCTGCTATGTGCCAGGGTCAGTCCTTTCTCAGCCTCAGACAGCGAGCTTAGCAACGCGATTCGTCCCGCACTGGACAAACTGATTATGCTTACGCTGGAGGGAGCCGGCGTGAGCGTCCAGTCCCGCATGATAATCCTGTCCGCCTTGTTTGAGCTGTTCGGAACACTCAGTCATGTCCTGTCTCAGGAAGGGCACGGCATCTCGTCGCAAATATCCCCCACCGCTTCCTATGTTGCCTCCAGGCTGGAGCAGATCGTCGGCGACATGGACAGTGAGGAGGGGGAAATTCGAACCCATGAAACGATTGAGTCCATAGCACAAGACGTCGGATACAGCACATCTTCAGTCAATCGCATGTTTACCCGTTCATTCGGCTTATCGCCAAGACAGTACATGTCTATGCTGATGCTCAAAAAGGCCAAGTTGCTGCTCATGAATCCCGAGACGTCCATCAAGGAAATTTCCTCTAGACTGGGCTATAAAAATATCGCTCATTTCAGCAGGCAGTATAAACGCTGGACCGGGGAATCTCCAAGCCAATTCCGCGACAGATTCCACAAATAATGGACCGCTTACGCACATGGCGAAGACAGGATAGACTAATTCCGGAAGACCGAGGCATTCGGCAGCTTCAGCGGTCGACATCCTGTTTCCGATCGATCGTCGGACTCGGTAATGCTGGGATCTGTTCGCAACCTGGACGGGCCGGAGTTCGATGAAAATATTCGTGTAGGTGATTCGCGAGGATCTGAAGACAGGGGAAAAGAAAATCACCGCAACGGCCTTTCTTAACTTTGTGGCTTTGACGAAAATAAACGCAAGCTGATCGTACCCAGGATCAATCCGGAAACGGAAGAGGAGAAAAAACGATATGAAACCGCTCCTGTACGGGCAGTCATGAGAAGGCAGCGGCGGGAAGAGAGCAACAAATTTGCCGACTTCCTGACCGTTAGCTGCCCTTGGGAATAATGCTTCCTATGTGGTCGAAGCCGGATATGTGGACAGCGTTCTGCGATCCGGCAGCTCCCCGCCCATAGCCAGGCACCACTGCCGATAAATGCGGTATGCCGATCCATCCTCAAGCAAGCCCTGACATGTATAAATGCCTTCCTCGATGGAACTGACGCGTCCCATCGCATACAGGCGAAAGCCTCCATTAAGCGCAACCTGGTTGATAAAAGCAACATGCGCTTCACCGCTCAATACCGCTTCGGCAACCTCCAGCTGCTTCTTCGCCGTCCACGCCAGCTCGGGTGCAGGGATATCCAAATCGTACGCCGCTGGGTCCACGAGCTCCAGCTGCATCTCCCCGTTTTCCACGCCGTATACCCGCGTAGGCCGATCAATATACAAGTCCTCGGAGCCTTCCATGCCCTGAACGACATAAGCGCGGCGGTACCGGAATCGGGTAAGAAGCTTGGCGATCCGGTCCAGGAACGTATTATGGAACACGCCAAACACGAGATAAGGGGAGTGGTTGAAATCAATCAGCTTCTCCGCCGTATTGAACACCGTACGGAATCCCAATTCCTCCCGGAGCGGTCTAAGCTTACGCAGCGGCGCGCACCAGTCCTCGGACGATACATACATGACCCCAGTCCGCAGCGCAGCTTCCCTTGCATCCTCGCGATCCATCTGCCGCGGATCAATCCCGGCTTCCCGCAGCAGTACCGGCAAAGTCACCCCCCACTTGGGAGGCAAAGGCTCGCTGCCGTGCAGCGTGACCCGTGCCCCTGAAGCAGCAAGCACAAAGGCGGTCGGATACGTCGCCATGAACGATTTGGTTCGGCCGTCATACGGACCTGCGCAATCCAGCCCGTCTTCGAAGACGGCCATTCGCTCCGCGCCGTTACGGCAGGCATGCACAAACGCCTCCAACTCTTCCACGTTCTCCATTTTCATGCGCTCGGCCATCAGGAAGGCGGCTGTCTGCACCGGAGATGCTTCCCCATTCAATATTTTACCCGCAACCGCAAACGCTTCTTCGTAGTTCAAATCGCGCGCACCCCGTTTGCCCCGTCCAACCTCTCTAAGTATGGCAGACATATCCACAATGAATCCCCCTTCCGAATTAAGACTGAAGCAACTGATGGGCCTTCACGATTGCCTTAGCCACATCCACCATCCGTTTCCGTTCATCCATCGCTTTCCTGCGCAATTGATCATAGGCTTCCGATTCGGAGATATGCCTCATCTCACACAGAATGGCTTTGGCCATATCGATCCATTTCCGGTCCTCCAGCCTGGAATGGAGCTGCTGGCGTTCCCGTTCCCACTGCTTGCGTTCCATATAATGCCTGGCAGCAAAGTGGAGCGTCCAATGAATCTCCGCCCCCGCCATGGAAGGGGTGAGCATTCCATCGAAGGCAACACCGACCTCGCAAACCTCAGCGGATGTCGAAACCGTATCGGGTGCACACCACCAGAGCAGCGGTGTTCCCGTTTTGCCCTTTCCCAAGCAATCAGCCCAATGTTCTGCCTCGGTCAGAGGTAAATGTAGAACAGAAGCATCCACTTCGCCGGCCAACTTGAGAGCATCTTGCTCATTGCTCGTAACCTGAACATGATACCCGTTAGCCCCCAGCAACTTCTCCGGTGTCGGAGGGATCATGTCGGATGAGGCGAATGGAGGCGGCGACACACGGATGACCAATATAGAACGCATGGCGGATCAATCCCTCCCACTACTTAATCGGAAATTTGCACAAAATCGCAATGTAAGCGTTTCAATCGTTAATTTATGTCACATCGAATGACACTTTTCACTTCAATCGCCTTCATGTAATTCGAGACGAGCTTTTCGTTCAACGACCGATTCTGACGCCTAGGCAGCTCGCTTCATAGAAGCAAACGACCGGCTGATACACCCAATGTAAACATAATTAACTTCAAATTTCAATTACTTTTTTGTGTTAACTATGTTGACATATTGAGATGGATATTCTATAGTTAGCCATAACAACACCATATGATATCGATCACAGTTACAACGGCGTAGCTGGTGAAAACGGCAAAGAAGCCTGTTTTGCAATCTCGGAGTCAAGGGATGCGCATGTATGCGCACTCCTCCGGGGCATGACAGGCTTTTTCTATTTCAGGCAAGGCTGCAGGAATCACGCAGAATGGACCAAGGGGGTTATCGACATGAGTACAATGAAAAAACTGGTGCTGGTCGGCAATGGCATGGCGGGCATCCGCACAATTGAACATATTCTCAAGCTTGCACCGCACGCTTACGAAATTACCGTTTTTGGCGCGGAGCCGCATCCCAATTACAACCGGATCATGCTCTCCTCCGTACTGGCCGGCGGAACGAGCATTGAAGATATCGTCATCAACGACTGGAGCTGGTACGAAGAACATGGCATCCGCGTCTATCCAGGCGACCCTGTCATTCACATCGATGCCGATCGCAAGGAAGTGTTATCCCAAGCCGGCGTGCGGGCGAGTTATGACGAACTGATTCTGGCAACCGGTTCCCAAGCATTCATCCTGCCCATCCCGGGCTCCGACAAAGAAGGCGTCATCGGCTTCCGTGACATCAAGGATTGCGAAACGATGATGCAAGCGTCTCAAAGCTATCGCAAAGCTGCCGTCATTGGCGGCGGACTATTGGGCCTGGAAGCGGCGCGCGGATTGCTGAATCTCGGGATGGACGTTACCGTGATTCATATCAACGGTCATTTGATGGACCGGAACCTCGACCTTCCGGCAGGATTGATGCTGCAGCGGGAGCTGGAAGCACAAGGCATGAAGTTCCTGTTAAACAAACAGACCGAGGAAATTACGGGCAAAAAACGGGTTAAAGCGCTGCGTTTCACTGACCAATCGGTCCTCGAAGCCGATCTTGTAGTCATGGCCGTCGGCATTCGGCCGCAGATCGATCTTGCCCGTAATGCGGGAATCAAGGTGAATCGCGGCGTCATCGTCGACGATTACATGAACACCAGCATCCCGGGCATCTCGGCTGTAGGCGAATGCGCAGAGCACCGGGGCATCGCCTATGGACTTGTCGCTCCCTTATACGAACAAGGGACGGTGCTCGCGAAGCGGCTTGCCGGCGCGGCAACCCAGGGTTACGAAGGGTCGGTGACCTCCACCAAGCTGAAGGTGTCCGGCGTCGATGTGTTCTCGGCAGGTCAATTCAAGGATTCGGCCGATACCCGCAGCATCCGGATCCAGGACGACGTGGACAATGTCTACAAAAAGATGGTGATCAAGGATGGCCGGCTGATCGGAGCTGTACTGTTCGGCGATACGACCGACGGCGCCTCCCTCTTCTCCCTCATCAAAAGCGGGGAGAACATCGGCGGCCGCGAGAAGGAAATTCTGCTCGGCGTGCCTGCTGGAGGCGGATCAGGCAGCGGCCCGTCCGCAGCCGAGCGCATGGCGGCCATGCCGGATGACGAGATCGTCTGCGGATGCAACGGAGTCACCAAAGCGGCCATTGGCGATGCCGTGCTGAACAAAGGCTGCAATACACTTGGCGCAATCAAATCGTGTACCAAAGCCTCCGCTTCCTGCGGAGGGTGTAAGCCCATCGTGGAATCGCTGCTCGTACACTTTGCAGGAGATGCCGTCGGTGAACAGGTGAAAGAAGGCATCTGCGGATGCACCTCCCTCGATCGTGACGAGATTGTCGCAAGCATCAAGGAGATGGGCCTCAAGAGTGTCAAAGAGGTCATGAACGTGCTCGGCTGGAACGAGCCTGAAGGCTGTTCCAAATGCCGTCCGTCCCTCAATTATTACCTCGGCATGATCTGGCCGGGCGAATATGAAGACGAGCGGGTATCGAAATTCACGAACGAGCGGTACCATGCCAACATTCAAAAGGACGGCACATACTCCGTCATCCCACGTATCTATGGCGGCGTCACCTCTCCTGCAGAGCTGATTAAAATTGCCACCGTAGCCGAGAAATACGACGTTCCGATGGTCAAATTCACGGGCGGGCAGCGTCTCGACCTGCTCGGCGTGCAAAAGGAAAACCTGCCGAAAATATGGGAGGAACTCGATATGCCTTCCGGCTTCGGTTACGGTAAAGCGCTGCGGACGGTCAAAACATGCGTAGGCTCCACCTTCTGCCGTTTCGGCACGCAGGATTCCATCGAAATGGGCATCCGCCTGGAGAAGAAACTCGACAAAATGGTGGCTCCGGCCAAAGTTAAACTGGCCGTATCCGGCTGCCCGCGAAACTGCGCGGAAGCCACGATCAAGGATCTCGGCGTCGTGGCGATCGATGGCGCATGGGAAATCCATGTCGGCGGCAATGGCGGCGTCAAGGTTCGCGCGGCCGAACTGTTATGTACGGTGAAGACCGATCTGGAAGTGGAAGAATGGACGTATGCCTACTTGCAATATTACCGCGAGAACGCTCGCTGGAACGAAAGAACGGCAGCCTGGATCGAGCGGGTCGGACTGGACCACGTGAAGGAAGCGCTGGCGGACCGGGACGTGCGGCTGGCCTTGATCGAAAGACTGGAGCTGACGCTGGGACATACCGTTGATCCTTGGAAGGAAATTATCGAGAACGACGAGCTGCGCAAAAACTTCACGCCGCTGGCCAACGTGCAGCCTGCAGCCCACTAGAGAAGGAGGAACAGCAATGGATCGATTGCGAATTGGACATCTGGCGGACATCGAGGAAAAGGGAGCTCGCACCTTCATGATCCGCGATACGGAAATCGCCGTATTCAAGCTAAGCGATGGCAGTCTGCATGCGGTGGAGAATCGGTGCCCCCATAAAGGCGGAAGGTTATCGGAAGGCATGGTATGCGGCACGGCCGTTCACTGCCCGCTGCATGACTGGAAAATCGACCTGCGGAGCGGCAAAGTATATGAACCGGACGATGGGTGCCTGAACACGTACAAAACCGAAGTGGATAGCAGCAGCGGCGATATTTACATTACGATTGCAGGATAAGCGACAGCATGGTCGGAAGTAATGGCCGACATTTCATCAAGGAGGAATGGCTCATGAACCAAAGCAACCGAGGCTCCCGGGGGATCGTCAGCATCATCGGGGCAGGCCCTGGCGATCCTGATCTGATTACGGTCAAAGCGCTGAAATGCATTCAAAGGGCCGATGTCATCCTGTATGACCGTTTGGTAAATGACCGGCTTCTCGCCGAAGCGCCGGACGATGCCTTGCGCATCTACTGCGGCAAAGCTCCTGGCTTGCACTCCATGACTCAGGAGATGATCGGGCGCATGCTGGTAACCCATGCCCTTGAAGGAAAAAGGGTCGTGCGCCTCAAGGGAGGCGATCCGTTTGTCTTTGGCCGCGGCGGCGAAGAGGCTCTGGCGCTCGCCCAAGCCGGCATCGATTACGAGATCGTGCCCGGCATCACTTCGGCGACGGGCAGCTCCGCGTCCTCCCAAATCCCGCTCACCCATCGCGGACTCTCCTCTTCGTTTGCCTGCATCACCGGAACGGGTAGCGATGGCAGAGCTTCTTCCGTCCGATGGGACCTGCTCGCGCACGGCGTCGATACGCTGGCGATCTATATGGGAATAAGCCAGCTGCCCCATATTCAGCAGGAACTGCTTCGGCACGGCAAAAGCGGCTTCACTCCGGCCGCGTTGATCGAACGAGGCACCACGTCAGCCGAACGTGTCATTACCGGTACGCTGGCCGACCTGCATATGCTGGCCGTATCCGAAAAGATCAGCAACCCGGCGCTGATCGTCATCGGCGAAGTCGTGAAGGTTCGCGAACAATTGCTGCATCTGCAGTCTTCCGCGGAGTCCTCCATGACAGGTTAAGGTATAGCCCTCACTCCCCTCGTGCTCATTAATCCGACAATATGCGCTCGTGAATCGTCCGACCCTTCTGCCCTGGCTCGATCAGCAGACGGGTCGGTTTGATGTTGATCAGAGCCGTCAATTGTTCTCCCATATAGTGCGCCGAATATTTGAATCCCGTCTCCGCCCAGTGCATGATGACGCCCACAGTAGCCGAAACGAGATAGCTCAACATGATGTCATAGTTGATCGTCTGCTCGCTATCCTCGGTCACCAGCACGAAATCCTTGGTCAGATACGTTCTGAACATGCTGCACAGTCGCGAATTCATGTCGTTATGCATCGTCATGAGCGCCCGAAAGATGTCCTGATGGGCCTCGATATATTCAAATACAGGCATGGTGGAAGGCAGCATAGCCGTCATGTCCACCTCTTTCAAGTTCATATACGGTTCGGCATATGCCCTCCCCACGCCTTGCATGAAATCCTCCAACATAAACTCAAGCAGCTCGGGTTTGCCCGGAAAATGCAAATAAAACGTGCCGCGATTATAATCTGCGCGTTCCGTAATATCGCGAATCGTTACCGCATCTACCCCTTTTTCCAAAATCAAAGACACGGCCGCAGCGATAATTGCATCCTGCGTCCTGCGTGCCCTCCGATCATGAGGATGGTGTATAATCAACATTTTCGCCTCCTTTGTCCATTATTGCAGCCTAAATGAACACTGCTTACATGAATGTACGATAGCGGACATTTTCATCGTCAATGATTATTGTCACAACTTTGTGTATATCTTAACATTAAGACAGGAAGTACAGATGACCATTTGTACCATTCATCAATAGGCCCACCAACCATTTTATACACAAGGAGAGATTTAATCATGAGCACATCCTATACACAAACAGCCGTTATCACAGGAGCAGCCGGAGGCATCGGCAAAGAATTGGCACGTCGTCTCGCCGAACGCAAAATCAACCTGGTTCTCGTCGACTTGAACGAAGAAGCCATCCAACAAACGATTGAAGAACTTCAACTCGACAAAGAACATGTCATCGCGGTCAAAGCGAACGTATCCCAAGAAGAAGACGTTAAAAACTACGTGAAACAGGCGGTTGACAAGTTCGGACGCATCGACTACTTTGCCAACAATGCAGGCATCGAAGGCCCTACCGGCCTGATCGAAGACCTGAGCGTCGAAGCGCTCGACCTCGTATACAACGTGAACGTACGCGGCGTGTTCCTTGGACTGCAGCATGTCATTCCGGTCATGAAACAACAAAAATCCGGCGCGATCCTGAACACGTCTTCCCTCGCCGGCCTGATGGGCGCACCGGCAGTATCGCCATACATCATGTCCAAACATGCGGTCATCGGATTGACTCGTACGGCAGCCAATGAGCTTGCATCGTTCGGAATCCGTGTCAACGCCGTTCTGCCGGGTACAATCAACACACGCATGATGCGCCAAATCGAAGCCAATTCCGGCGACGTGGAAGGTTATCAAGATGCGACAGTAGCCAGCATTCCGATGGGACGTTACGGCGAACCGGAAGAAGTGGCTGCCGTCATGAACTTCCTTCTATCCGAAGAAGCTTCTTATGTAACGGCCTCGTTGTACACCGTCGATGGCGGGATGATGGGGCAATAAAATAATAAGATAGATCTGCTTGCTTGGAATCCCTCAAACCAAAAGACCTGTATCAGCATCGCCAGCGCGGTGGTGATACAGGTCTTTCGTTTTCTTTTGGGCATGTGACGACGGCCTCAACACGCCAATTCCTCACAGCTCTTTAATCTACGTATCCGGCGTGTCCTTTCTCGATCAGGTAATCCATTTCGGCATCGAGAATGCTCTCCACCGTCAGTTCGTCCAGCTTGACATCCTTGCGGCCAACAATGTAGTCGGCCAAATCGTCGCCGTCAATGTCCACGTCGCCTTTGGCGTTCTGATGGGCGCGGTTGATATATTCCTGCTCATGCTTCAGGACAAGCGCGATATCCGCTTGGCCGGCCTTCGTTTTGTCTGCGATATATTGCATCATTTCCTGCTCGTTGATTGCATTTGATTCTGACATGTTATGTTGTCCACTCCCTCGGTTCTTTTCCTTCTGTTATTGTAGCATAGCCATGCCCCAAGCAGGCATGCATTATGCCTGCTTCGCCAATTTTGCCGCCATGGTGCTGCTTATTGCGGCAACCGGACATAGAAAGTAGCGCCTTCGCCCACAACGCTTCGGGCAAAGATTTCGCCCCGATGCTGTTCTACGATGGAACGCGCAATGGCCAGTCCGAGTCCATGGCCACCATGCTTTCGAGCCCTGGAAGCATCTGTCCGATAGAAGCGGTCGAAGATTCGCTCCAGATGTTCTGGCGCGATCCCCTCACCGGTATTGGACACGGCAAGCTGAACGCCGTGATTATGGTATTTTTTCAGCGTCAGATTCACCGCCCCCCGGGGACCGGAGTATTTCACGGCATTATCGAGCAGAATGAGAATGACCTGCTGGATCTGCTCGCTGTTGCCATTCACCATGAGTTCAGGCTCCACGCTGTAATCAAGGGATATGTTTTTTTCGAAAATAACGGCCTCCATCGTCAAAATCACGGTCTCCACCACCTCGCTCAGATTAAAGCGGGCATGGATCATGCTTGCTCGGCTATCATCCATTTCGGTCAGGTACAGCAGGTTGCTCGTCAACCCGGCCATCCGTTCCGTTTCCGATTTGATGTAATGCAGCCATTTCGATTGGTTGGCAATCGTATCTTCGCTGTTGGCCAGCAGTACGTCGGTATTGGTATTAATGATGGCCAGCGGCGTTTTCAACTCATGGGATGCATCGGCAATGAACTGCTTCTGTTTATCGAAAGCTTCCCTCACAGGGGCAATTGACCGGTTCGCAAAATAACGACTCAGGAAAAAAATGACGATCAACATCACCAATCCTACAATGGCAAATGTATAAACCAGGTTCGTCAGAATGCCTTGCTGCGCCGTAACGTCCATAAATACGATCATGTTGCTTGCACTGCCGGAATCGACGACGTACGCCCACTCCGTTCCGTTCAGCGAAAACTGTCCGACTGCACGGCTCGACCGTTCGGAACGGTCGACTTTCGCGAGCGCCTCTTCATAGAAGCTGTCTTCCGCCTCGAATCTGGACTGCTTCTCCGTCATGTTCCACTGGCTGTCCGTCTTTACCATGAACGACAAGGAACGCGAAGGCGGAGAATTGGGGTCGTCCATGGGGCCTCCCCCGAACCCCGGCGAACGCATGTCTCCCAAGCTGCTGTTTCCCTGTCCGTTATGCGACATTTTGGGCGCATGATAGAAGTCGGATACTTTGTACAGCTCCATGTTCGTATCCCGCTGCACGTTCTGATACGTGATCACATAGATGGTCGTGAAAGCAACCAGCATCATGATGGAGATGGATACCAGATTGACGACCAGGAATCGGTTCCGAAGCTGCCGGAACATCAGGAAGTCTCCTCAAGCACATAACCTACGCCCCGAATCGTATTGATCCGAACTTCGGAGTGCAGAAACGTCAATTTTTTGCGCAAAAAGGAGATGTACACTTCGACGTTGTTGTATTCCACGTCGGAGTCGAAGCCCCACAGCTTTTCGATGATCTGCTCCTTGGACGTAATCGCCTGCTTCCGGGTAATCAGCAGTTCGAGCAGCTCGTTTTCCTTCAGGTTCAGCTTGATCTCTTTGCCTTGTACCTTCAGCTTCAGCTGCGCGGTGTTCAGTTCGATGTCCCCAAACTTCAACGCATCCTCGGGTACAACCTCGCCCTTCCGTCTCAGCGCCGCCCGAATTCGGGCCAGCAGCTCCTCTGTCGCAAACGGCTTGGCGATATAATCGTCTGCGCCGTAATCCAGTCCGGCGACCTTGTCCGAAATTTCCCCTTTGGCCGTCAGCAAAATGACCGGCGTATGATTTCCTTCTGCACGCAGCTTCTTAAGTACGGTAATGCCATCCATTTCCGGCATCATGATGTCCAGCAGCAGCAGATCGTAAATGCCGCTGAGCGCATTATCCAAACCCGATCTTCCATCATGTACGATATCCACGGAGTAATTGTGTTTTTTCAATATTTGCGACACGGCTTCTGCCAGGTGAACCTCATCTTCCGCAATTAATATTCTCATCGTCTTTCCATCCCTCTGCATGTGAATTGGTTTCCTATGTTTTCTTCTATTATACCTGCTCATTGTATCCTTCCAACCTTGAATCAACCTTAATTCGGAGACTCTTCCCCCCTTATCAATAAACGGGTTTGGCCCTTGTTCCAAATTTTTTTCACACAACTATTATAGGAAGGTAAAGAAATGTTAACGGAATGTAAAACCATTTAAGATTCATTCAAGGTTGGCGCTCTAAGATACAGACATAACAGCAAGACATGATGCACCACAACATACAAAACACAGCGAAAGGAATGACATGAAATGGCGATTGAAGTATTCAACCGATACGAGAGCAAATACCTCCTGACGGATGAGCAATACGAAGCCTTCTACAACGACTTGCTGCATTATATGGAACTGGACGAGTACAACAAAAAGCATGAGTTCTACTCCATAAGCAACCTCTACTTCGACACGCCGCAGGATTCGCTGATCCGGGCCAGCCTTTCCAAACCGAAATACAAGGAGAAGCTGAGACTCCGGGCCTACGGCGTACCCGAACAGAATGCCAAGGTATATCTGGAGATCAAAAAGAAAGTGTTCGGCCTGGTGAACAAACGGCGCACCGCGTTGAAGCTGGACGAGGCTTATGAATTCGTCCGCACCGGACAGGCGCCTGACCTGGCTGATTATATGAACAAACAAGTCGTTGAAGAAATCAAATATTTCCTCCGCCTGTACGACCTGGAGCCTAAAGTTTATCTGGCTTATGAACGCAAGGCGCTGTTTGACAAAAACAGCCGCGATCTCCGGATCACCTTTGATACCAACATCCGCAGCCGCCGATATGACCTGAAACTGGAGCAAGGAGATTACGGCGAACCGCTTGTCGAGGATGGGCGATGGCTGATGGAGGTCAAAGCGGAAAAAACCGTTCCGTTCTGGCTGTCGCAGCTGCTGTCTGAGCACGGCTTGTACCGTGTCGGGTTCTCCAAATACGGCAATGAGTTCAAACGACTGGCGAGAACCACCAACTTGAATTACCAAGGCGAGCGCATGCTCGTACCCGGCACGGACTTCAATCCGGCCATGCAACCAAATCAAAAGATCAGAGAAAGAGAGAGTGTAGTATATGCTTGATTCCATTTTCAGTTCCGCCCTGACCGATACCACCCTGACATTCAGCAGCGCCGTACTTACGATTGGCCTGGCCATCCTGATGGGGGCCATCATCAGCCTCACATACATGAAGACCAACGCTAACACATACTCGCAAAGCTTCACCTTGACCATGGTTGTGCTCCCCGTCATCGTCGCCATCATCATCCTGCTCATCGGCAGCAACGTAGCCCGCGCCTTCAGCTTGGCCGGCGCCTTCTCCATCATCCGGTTCCGAAGTGCGCCCGGCGACCCGAAAGACATTGCTTACGTCCTGTTCACCATGGCTTCCGGTCTGGCCTGCGGTGTCGGCGCTTTCGGATATGCAATCCTGTTCACCATCATCTTGTGTGTATTGATGTTTGTACTGAGCCACTTCAAATTCGGCGCCAAGAAGAGCCAGCAAAAATTGCTTAAAGTCACCATTCCCGAAAATCTGAGCTATGAAGAAGCTTTTGACGAAGTCTTCAAACAATTCAATGTGCAGTATCAGTTGAACAAAGTGAGAACGACCGAACTTGGCAGCTTGTACGAACTGGTTTACCTCGTCCACATCGGCCAAAACGTCAATCAAAAGGAATTCCTCGACGCCGTTCGTACACGCAACGGCAACCTGGACATCTCCCTGAACATGGCCCCGACGCCAGAATATTAAGCACCACACATTTCTAATAATGAAGGGAACGATATTGTATGAATAAGAAAACATGGATTGCAGGAAGCAAATTATGGTCCGTCGTCATGATTGCCGCCATTGCTACGGCATGCGGCGCCCCCGCAGCAACCAATACCAGCGCCAGCGCGGCAACCACATCAACTGCGGTGACAGCTTCCAAATCCGTCACCGCCAATGAGCAAACTTCCGTTAAATTCGCCGACCTCGTCTCATTGGATGCGGATGACACCAATGTAAGCTGGAGCGAATCCGATGCTACAACCATCAAACTGAACGGCACGACGGCAGCCATTACCGGTTCGGGTGCCAAGGCAGCGAACGGATCGGTGACGATCTCCGAAGCCGGAACTTATGTACTGAGCGGCAAACTGACAGACGGCCAGATCATCGTCAATGTGACCGACAAGGAGACCGTGCACATCGTGTTGAACGGCGTAACGATCCATGACAACGACAGCTCTGCCATCTACATTCAAGAAGCGAAGGGCAAAGCCGTCATTACGCTGCAGGAAGGCACCGTGAACACCTTGTCCGACGGCAAAGAGTATGTATATGCCGACGACGCCACGGATGAGCCTGATGCAGCCGTCTACAGCAAAGGCGACCTGACCTTTAACGGAACGGGCACGCTGAATGTCACAGGCAATTACAACGAAGGCATTACGAGCAAAGACGATCTGAAAATCGTCAGCGGCACATTTAACGTTAAATCGGTAGGGAGCGGCATCAAAGGTAAGGACATGCTGGCTATCAAAGACGGCAATATTACCGTGGATGCCGGCGGGGACGGTATTAAGTCCAACAATGACACGGATGCGGACAAAGGATTCGTAGCCATTGCAGGCGGTACATTCAACATCACCAGCGCCAACGACGGCATTCAAGCAGAGACGATGCTTGTCACGGATGGCGGTACATTCAATATCGTCACCGGCGGCGGCAGCGCCAATGCACCCGAGAAAGTGGAAGAAGGCCCTAGCGGGGGCGGCTTTGGTGGAGGACGGTTCGGCGACGGCATGACTCCTCCGGATAGACCTTCGGGCGATGGCAGCTCGACTTACGGAACACCTTCATCGGGATCGGCTTCTACCAGCTCCAGCGGTTCGGCAACGGCAGCCCCAACAGCGCCGCCAACCAGCCAAAGCACAATGAAAACGGACACCACTGGCAGCTCCACCGATGCGAGCACGACGGAAACGACGGATACCACCGAAACCGAAAGTACAAGCGCCAAGGCGCTCAAAGCAGGAACCAACATTGTCGTGAATGGCGGTACGTTCACCATCGACGCGATGGATGATTCCGTACACAGTAACGGCAACGTCACCGTGAACGATGGCAAACTATCCATCCTCACTGGCGATGACGGGCTCCATGCCGACCTTACCCTTACCATTAACGGCGGTACAATCGACATCGACAAGAGTTATGAAGGCCTTGAAGGCAGCATCATTAACATGAATGGCGGCGACGTCGATCTGATCGCTTCGGATGACGGCGTGAATGCATCTGGCGATGGAACCGCTGCTACAGCGACAACGGACGCCGCGACAGATACTTCTGCGGACACAAGCACGGATGACGCTGCTTCCACAGAAGCAACAGACAGCACAACAACAGCAGATTCCGCAACAGACAACGGCGCTCCACAAGGCTTCGGCGGTCCTGGCGGCGGCGGAAACAGCAATAACGAGCTGAACATCACCGGCGGTACACTGACTCTTGATGCTGGCGGCGACGGGCTGGATTCGAACGGTTCGATCACGATGACGGGCGGTACAGTTATCGTGAACGGCCCGACAACGGACGGTAATGGGCCACTCGACTATGACGGTACCTTCGAAATGACGGGCGGATTCCTCATCGCTGCAGGCAGCGCAGGCATGGCTCAAGCTCCTGGCGACACATCGAGCCAGTATTCTATCGGGATGACATTTACCGATACGCAAAAAGCAGGCACGCTCGTTCATCTGGAAGACAGTGAAGGCAATACGATCATGACCTTTGCGCCAAGCAAATCCTATCGCTCCGTCGTCATCAGCTCTCCGGATCTGAAAGAAAACGGAACGTACACGTTCTATACGGGCGGTACATCGACAGGAACCGAAACAGACGGCCTGTACACCGACGGCACTTACTCGGGCGGTACCAAAGTAGTTGAATTCCAAACGTCCAGTGTCATTACCTGGGTCAATGAATCCGGCGTAACGACTGCTCCATCGGGCATGGGCTTTGGCGGTGGCGGTCGCGGCATGGGCAGACCGGGAAGCAGCACCCAAACTCAAGGCGGAACGACGGAAACGACGGGAACCGTCGTGGATAACAGCACGACAAGCTCCGAGAAGTAAGCACGCCTCCCGGCAGCACAGGATAAAAAAACAACCTAAGTCCACCAATATGGGCTTAGGTTGTTTCGTTGTCGGATCGTTGTGCGGTCATGTTGTGGCCAATATCAGCCCGAACAAACTTTTTAAAATACATACACGTACACCTTGGTGCGCTGCGCATCCCTGCACGTAATCGTACGCAGCGGCTTCTTGCCCGGCAGCGCAAAACAGACGCTGATCACCCGCGCTCCCGGAGGAAGCTCCTTGCTGAACTTGTCCATAAGCCGTTCCATCGCGCCAGGGAACAAATAACAAATAACCCCGTCGGCATGCTCGTAGGAACTGCTGTAGATATCTCCCCGCAGGAAACGGAGGCGCCCTTCCAGCGACTGGCGCTGGCCAAGCATTCGGCGCAGCCGGATACTCAGGAATGCCAGCAATCGGGACGACCATAGCGGCACAAGCGAGTTTTCGATGCCCAATAACCGTTTGCCCGGACAATGCCGAACGACGTCAAGGCTTAGCGTCCCCCAGCCGGAGCCTGCCTCAATCAAATCGCCGTAACCCGGAATGCGATTGACCTCCCGGATGACCGCCCTTCGGACCACCCCGGACGTCGGCATGGGCGAAATGCCGTTTTTCCAACTATAAAGTACGATGGATATGACCGCCAATAACACGATAACAGCCATAATCCACGGGAGAAAATGAATGGCCAAAGGAAACCCTCCCCGGCATGTACTCCTATTCCGTCAGCCGATCGCATTTTGAACATGCGATTTCATGTACACGCCTTTTTTGTACACCGACTTGATCGTGAAATGCTCTCCCAGCTTCCGGTTCGTCCGGTAAATGAGCGAGTTGATCTCGTCGATCCCCACCGGATCGCTCTCGACGATGCTTCGCTCGGGCCATACTTGGCTGACGATCTGCTCCCGGGTCACAAAATGATCGAGCTGGCTGTACAGCAGCTTGAACAACTGGAATTCCTTTTTGGACAGCGGAATCTCCAGCGTGCCCACCTGCACCGTCTGCAAATGATCGTGTACCCGCACACCCTCGCCGAACAAATCCGCGATCCGGTATTCTCTCGTTTCCTCGATGTCGCTCTCGGCGCGAAGCTGGATGAGCCCATTCACGAGCGTGATGCTGTCCCCTTCAGCAAACGGATATTTCTCGAAAGGAACGAGCCTCTGCCCGTTCAGCTCGGTTCCGTTTTTACTGTCCAAATCCTCAATCCACAACTGATGCAGCCCATCGTAATGAATCCGGCAGTGCAATTTCGATATCAATTGATTGTATACGGATAGGTCCGATTCGCCGCTACCCGTGTATCGCCCCACCGTAATGGATCGGTTCTTGGCAACGTAAGCGAAAGAACCGTCGCTCTCCTGGCCGGGCGTGCGAATGACGATTTTGGCCGTCTCCCGCATGACTGATTCCCCCTTTGAATAGGGCTTTTCCTCTGCCTGGCTTGTCCAATGACAGCTTCATCAGATTTGTTCCATTGTTTGCACGCATTGCGATATTTATAGTGTATACAGGCACCCTTCAGGCCTTTTCCATTTTGGCATTCGCAAACTCAAGCATATCCACCAGAGAGGTACCCCAAATGAAAAAAAAGAACGTTTTGATCTATGTGCTGCTGGCATTTGCCTTGTCCATCACGTTAACGGTATTGTCCCACATGAACGGAGATGACGGTGAGTCGCTCCAAATCACTCCGGCTGCCGAAACGTCCTGGATCAAGTAACCCGTCCATCGGCGCATTGGCGTCAATCCAGCCCACATGCTTTCATTCCATTCTATTATAACGCGAAAAGCGCAAAAAGCGTTTCATTAATGTCATGGAGACGAAACAGGCCCCATCGACTGCCATACGGCAGCCAGGGGACCCGAATCATGTCACTCCGCCATTTCGTTTGATAACTTACGAGGCACGGCCTGCCTGAAGAAACTAAGGAGCAATTCCCCCGTCGCGATCAGACGGCCCCTGCGAAGCATCCCCATCAGGCTTTGCTTTGTTCGGCTGAGCCTCTTCCATTCGGCTCGACACTTTCTGATACAGGTAGGAAATGCCGAGCAATAACACTCCAAAGCTGAAATAGGCGATGATTTTGCTGCCTGCAGTCAACAGGCTAACATCATAGAACACCATTTTCCCGGTAGACAGCAAGGTTAACCCCAGTCCCAAACGGCGAATCATCACGTATCTTCTGCGGAAACCGTAGGCAATGTACAGAATAGCCAGCAGCAGGTAGACTAGGCTGAACAGCAGGCCCACATCCCCCCACTGGAATTGTACTGTCAAAAATACCGTAATGATGCCCAGCAAGTACACCCCGGCAATCACGGGATACCACTCTATGCTCTTGAACTGTCCGCGTATTCCCGATATCAGCAGATCCCTTCCTGCAAAGAAGACACCTGTATTGAAAATGATGAGCACGATCAATCCCACGATTTCCGCTGCCGTGTGGTGCTGCGTATCCGGCTGAAGCGCCGGCATCGTCAACGTCACCGCCAGGGCCATAAAGCAGCCTACAATGTGTAAAAAGTTCGTATAATACCGCACCCAGCGATCCTGCAGCAGCTTCACTTTGTTCAATCCGTAAGCAAGGGCAATCGTCAGGGCAGCCAACAGGATCAGCTTGTAGAACATGTATAACACGAACGACGCATCCACCGCACGCACATATAGCTCATTCGATTCGTACAGAACATAGAACCAAAGGTTTACAAGCGAGGCATATTTGAATGCAGCCAGCGCCCCGGCTTCGAAAGCGCCGTAGCGCCTTTTTTCCCGAGAGAACGCCCCACGATCTGCCAGCGCGTAATACACTGTGATCCATATCGCCCCCAGCGTGACGCACGAATATTTCAGCATGAAATAGGACCTGTCACTGATAATGAACTGTGCCAGTACGTCATAGTACACAAACGTAAAGATACACAGCAATGTCACGCCCCAACCGGCCCGTTCCACGGCTCTGAACCGTTTCAGATGCCCGAACGTCACGAGCAGGACACCTTCGATGAGCCAGCCCATGGACAACCATTTGGATCCAAACTGGAACGGAATGATCAGAATGGCAAAGGTTAACGAGGTCACGTAAAACAGCAGCGTAGTCTGTTTCTCTTGAACCATGCTGCGCTGCACGAATCGGGCCAGCCCGAAGTAAACGAGACAAAATACAAGTGCCAGCACACCATGAGCGTCTTCCCAGCCTTGCGCGCCGAAAAGCAGGTACAGCATCAGACAACTGATGCTCGTATTCAGGGCCAGCAAAGCAAAATCCCACCAGGTCAATTTCACCTTGTGTTTGAACGGGTAGGCCAGCGTGATGCCCAGATACAGGGCAAACGTCACGACGGAATAGCCCATGGCCATGATATGGCTTGGCGAGAGCCACAACAGAATCAGCATGCATGGCGTATTGAACAAAAAGCTGATGTAATGCACGACGGGCCACCGTTTACCGAACGATACCCATGCAATAATGCCGTTTAACAGCAGCAAATAAACCATCGCTGCATACACCGCGTTCCCGTGAAATCCGAAATAGCCCAAATACGAGAAAAACGGCAAATATCCGCCCACCAGGCCGAGCGAACAAATCGTTCTGGATTGGTACCTCAGCGATAGCAGCACTGCTGCGGCCGATACCAGCACGGATAGTCCAAGTGCTGGGTACAGCCCTATGATGCCCAACAGGAAATAGCTGTAGAAGATCGAACCAAACAGCACCGAAATACCTCCACCGAGCAAGCCCATGGCAAAGGTTTGCCGTTTGCGCCGGAACAACCACTCGCCGCCCCCAAGCATGAGCAGCCCAAGCAAAAAGAAGGCAGCCCCCTTCATGTGGTCGTTAAACCATGCGGCATACGAGTATCGGAATGCGGCCCCTACACCAAGGATGATGAGCAGGATGGCTACCTTGTTGATCCAGCTCAGCCCGATTCGCATCTCCATCCGATTTTGGCGAATCCGCCGCTGAATCGTTTCTTCGCTCAGTTCTTCCTCCGCCATATGCTCGTATCCCCGTACCATCTGCTGCCGTACCGCTTCCTCCCTTTCCAGCAACGTTTGCCTGCGCGCATCGATACGTCTCTTCACCTCTGCAGCGAGATAAGCGATTCGCTCCGTGAGTTCGCCCGCTTCTTCCTGCAGCTCCCGCTCCGCGTGATGATACAGCCCGTTTAATTGCGCCCTGGTTCGGTGTTCGTGAGCGTCCAGACGATCGCGGTGCACGGCCGTCCTGCCGTGAAAATACGTCTCCATCTTCTCACGGGATACCCGGATCAGATTGAGCTTCTCATCCAACATTTGCTCCGACAACGCCATCCGCAAGCGGGCGTTCTCTTCCTCCATGCTCCGCATTCTGGCTTCCAGTTGTTCTAACCTAAGCCTGTTGGCTTCATCCTTCTCCCTCAACTGTTCGTTTTGCAGAATCAAATCATCGGACTCATACTCCTGCAGCAGGGCGTTATACTCCCTTACCAGCTGCTTCTGTTGCTCATGGACGTGATGAAGCCGATCCTTAAATTCCTTCATGGACTTCCTCCATTGTTTGTCAAATAATGTTTTCCTTTATTTTACTATATCCATGTCAAAAAATGAGGTTTTAATGCTAACTTTCCATCCCATAGACATGGAGAGCCCACACCACTAATAGACGGATTATCATATAAAAAAGCATCAGCACTCCAGGTTTTTGAAATAACAAACGCCAGGAATATGCTGATGCTTACTTATTTAATCAATGTTGATTTATATAGAACTTATCTTTTCATTCAACAGCTTTAGTGAGCCGCTTTAGGGATAGGTTTTTTCAAGAATACCCCGTAGGATAGTGCACCCAAGAGCAGCAGACCTGCGCCTAGTAAAAATACATTATTAAAGCTGCCTGTCGTATCCAAAATGTATCCGGTTACAATCGGTGCAAGCGCAGCTCCCAGGAATCCGCCAAAGTTCTGGATCGCACCCAAGGAGGCTACTTGTTCACCAGGAGCAATGTCTGCGGCCAGCGTCCAAATCACGCCGGATGGCAGCTGCGAAGCAAAGTAACCCACGGATAACAATACGATGCTCACCACCGTACTATCGATGAACGGTATAGGTGCTACCGAAGCTGCGGCCAGAATGGCTCCGCCAACAATCGGAACCTTGCGTGAGGTGACAGCATTGACCCCTTTACGAATGAAAAAGTCCGAGATCAACCCGCCCAGCAGAACTCCGATAATTCCGGCTACGAACGGAATGGATGCAATCCAGCCGGTTTCTTTCAACGTAAAGCCCTGCTCCTTCTCCAGATAGCTCGGAAGCCATGTCAGGTATACCCAGATGGTAAACATAATACCAAAGTTTCCGACAATCATAAACCAGGTACTTTTATGTTTGAATAATGAACCCCAGTTTGCTTTGGGAGCTTCAACAGCGGCTTTGCCCTCTGTACCCGGGTTCTCGTCTGCAACAGCTTCCGGCCCTTTGATCATCTGCTTCTCGGCAAATGTCGGATCACGGTATACCTTGAGCCAGATCAGCATGATAATCAGACCAATGACGCCGACAAAAATGAACATACCTCTCCATGTCATGGTTAACATCAGAACAGTCAACAGCGGCGGTGCGATTGCGTTGGCGATCTGTGAACCGGTATTAATAATAGAAGTAGGCAGTCCCCGCTCACTTTTGGCAAACCAACGCTCGGTCACCTTCAGGCCGGAAGTGAAAAAAGGAGATTCGGATACACCAAGCAGCATCCGCATCGCGTATAACAGGGAATAGGTGTTGGTGAAAGCACTAAGTATGGTAGCAGTAGACCACAGTCCCGATGCCCATGCAAACATCTTTTTGGGGCCAAACTTGTCCACCAGCCAGCCGGCAGGCAAATTCGCCAATGCATAAGGCCATAGAAAGGCGGACAACAGCAAACCCATCTGAGTGGAAGACAGCCCGAATTCTGCTGCAATGGTTGTATTAGCAATGCTAAGGTTGGATCTGTCCAAATAATTTACAACTGCACCCAGCAGCAATAACAGAATAATTCCCCATCTCAAACCCACTTTCGGAGCTTGAGGTACCGAGGCAGGGGATGGCGATGTTTTTAACGTTGCCATTGAACTCACTCTCCTCAACTTATAAATATCAAATAACTTAAATTATATATAATGAATAAATATGGGAATAAAGGATTATAGCTAAGCCTTACTGCTCTCCAAAAATACGCAGCAGCCATTGAAGTATGCGTTTTCATAACAGTGTTAAAACTTTCGTTAATTCCAGCATTGCTTGCATTCCGTACCTATGCGTTCACAACGGTCAGCATGATTTCTGCCCTGATCGTTGTGAACCTCATTCGCACGGTAATGTATTTGCTTGAAGTTAATTAACGCGCGGCCGCTACTGCCTGCAGAAACTCTTCAGCCGCCTTCGTTACTCGCCCGTAATCACCGGAATCCTTGGCGGCTTTGGTGATATAACTACCCACACCAACACCAACACAACCGGCAGCGATCCATTCATGGACATTTTGCGGTGTTACTCCGCCAGTAGGGGCAATCGCGGCTTGAGGCAACGGCGCAGACATCGCTTTTACATATTGCGGCCCTACAGCTTCTGCCGGGAACAGCTTGACGATATCTGCACCTGCTTCAAGAGTCTCCACGATCTCCTTGGCCGTGAACGCACCACTGACCGTGACCGCCTGGTAACGATTAGCTATCTTGATCATGTCGGGATTAAGCTGAGGACTGACCAGCATCTCTGCCCCTGCCAATATGGCAGCTCGCGCCGTTTCACCATCCAAAATGGTACCTGCACCGATCAGAATACCTTTGGAACAATATTTTCGTGATAAAACCTTGATCACATCCAAAGCTCCCGGCACACTCATCGTAATTTCCAGTGCCCGAATGCCTCCTGCAATTGCCGCCTCTGCAACAGATAGCGCTTCTTCCTCATTGTCCGATCGAATGATCAGTACAATTCCGGTTTCGGCAATTGTGTTCATATTCTTCAGCTTTCGCCACATATCTGTGCCCTCCTCATTCCATATGTCTATTGGTAATACCATGTGTATATTGGGTTTTGGGTTCGCTTCGACCTACTCTTGTGTTCGCGGATATAACCGATCACCGCTGTAACCCAGTTGAGCTGAAAGCTTCCATGCCGCTTCTTTGACCAGCTTTACAATGTTTGCTTCACGTTCCGCGGTCATGGTGGAATACATGCTGGCCACACTGATTGCAGCTACAGGTTCGTCCCACTGATCATAGACAGCAGAGCCAATGCAATACATCTCAAGATGATCCTCCCGGTCATCGATAGAATAACCACGCTCGCGAATCTCCTGCATGTCCTGCAAAATATCGGGAATGGTTACTTTGGAGTAGGATGTACGCGAAGGGATCTCTCCTTCTCCCAAAATCTCCAAAACCTTGCTTGTCGGGAGGGCCGCAAGCAGCGCTTTGCCCAGACCCGTAGTATGCATATATCGGCGGGAGCCCAGCTTGGCTGTCGGCCGCATCACCGAATAACTCTCCGCTTTGTCCAGGTAGACAATCCGTCCCTTATCCTCAATGCCAAGAAAGGCCGTGCTGCCCGTCTGACGATTCAGCTCTTGAAGCAAAGGTCTGGCCATGTGAGGAACACCCATGTTGGACAAATAAGCCATGCCTGTCTCAAACACCGCTATACCTAGGCGGTATGTTTTGAGACGCGCATCATCCATTTCAATAAATCCTTTGTGCAGCAAGGTTTGCACCAATTCGAACCCGCTGCTTTTGGGCATGTTCATCTGTTTGCAAATTTCATTCAGTGTTAGCGGAGTACCACTCTTGGCAAATAAAACGAGTAAATCTGCAACACGCTCCGCAGATTTATTCATGCGAATATTGTCCATGTTATCTCCTTCAAATTCTTCGACGTCGAAGTTCGCATATGTGAACTTATTTCACATCACCGAACGATGCCCTCATTATAGATCAGCCCCTCGGAAAATTTCAACCGCTTTCTTAAAACTTTTTTTGTTTATCCTTTTTCCTCAAAAGGGATTGTATTTCCGAGAAAAACAGTATACTCTAGAAGCGAATGTTCACCAACGCGAATCAGGTTCGCATATACGAACCAAAAAAACACCCATGATCTAAATGGTCTGGGTATCTTTTTAGGGGGGAACCTCATGAAACCTGTTCTGATTTTTCTGATCGGCTCCGCTGGCTCGGGCAAATCCACGATCGGCAAAAAACTTGCCGCCGAGCACCATTTTTGTTATCTGGATAAAGATGTGGTGTGCAACACTTTCACAGGAAAGCTTCTGGAAGCACACGGCTACTCCCCTCACGAGCGCGACGGCAACACCTATTACCGGGATACTGTTATGGATCTGGAGTATGAAACGTTATTAAACGTGGCGAACGACAATCTGCAATTAGGCAGATCGGTCATTCTTGACGCGCCTTTTGTTGGATATTTTCATAAAAGCGATTACATTGATGGATTAATCTCCAAGTATGGCTGGGAAGAGGTTATTCCTGTCGTGTTACGAGTTGATGTGAATGCAGATGTTCTTCAGCAGCGGATCAGAAGCCGTGGCCTGGAGCGAGACAAGTGGAAACTGGAACACTGGGATACCTTTGTCCAAGGAATACAGGCGAATATATGTATGTGGGAAAATATTGATCTCATCGCCGTAGATAACAGCTCAGAGGATTTTGATCTGAGGCATCTGGCTTCTCAGCTGCCTTTATCTGTCGTGCCATCTTGATGTCATAACGAAAAAGTACACGGAACGCGTTAGGCTTCCGTGTACTTCCCTATTTTCATAATGTAAATAATGAAGAGCTTGTTGCTTCTTACGTTCTAGCTCTTATCCGTCGCGCCGGTTTCATCCGTTGATTCCGGTTCAATGACGGTTTCAGCATTCGGGTCCAACCAGCTGGCAATCATGCCTCTCGCATACTCCAGATCACTCTCCGACAGGTCATAGTACCATGTACCGCTTCGCATTGCCCCGTCGCCTTTCAGCATATAATTGCTGATGGCAGGAATGCTGTCCTTCATGTACAACATCTCGGCAAAATCGATGATAAAGTCCGAATTCATGTTGGTCGTAAAATTGCTTCCGGCAATTTTGATGACGTCCGGGATTTTGGTCAAATTTTTGACTTCAAGCGCACGATTCATGAATGCACTCAGAAATATGCGCTGCCGCATCGTCCGGTTGAAATCCGAATCCTCGCGATAACGGACGTACCCGAGCGCCTCTTCCCCGTTATAGATCGGTTTGTTCGCCGCCACAAATAACTTCTCGTGGGACTTTAACTTGTTTTCAATGTCTTTTTTGATCGGCAGCTCCACGCCACCTACGGCATCCACGATATCCTTGAGACCGTTGAAATTGATCGCGGCATAGAAATCGACCTTGTTTTGCAGCAGCTGCTCCACCGTGTCTATCGCCATTTTGGCTTCACCGTGGGCATATGCCGAGTTGATCTTCGATTTCACGTCCCGGCCGACGATTTCCGTATAAGAGTCTCGCGGAATGGATAACAACAATACCTTATTGTCTTCCGGGCGCACGACAGAATAAATGATGGTATCCGAACGGCTTGGTTCATTATCCCTCTGATCGATGCCTAAAAGCAGCAAGGAAAATGGGTCGGTATGTTTTACCACAGGCTCTTCTTCCGCATCTCCCACAGGTTTGAAGGACTCGTCCAGCACATCTTTAACGGTATCCGATGCGAACAGTTTAAACCCCAGCAGGACCAGATCTTTCCTAAACACGAATCCGAGGCCCCCCAATAAAATCAAAACGCTGAACGCGATCAGCAAGGGTTTCTTCCATGACTTCTTCGGTTTTTGCGGCTTCTTTTTGCGGTCCATCCGGCTTAGACTTGCGATACTGTTTTCCATCATATCTCCTTTGTATACGCGTTAATAGAATCATTTAACTACAATAGTAACGTGTTTTCAACAAAATAAGTTATAATCGGCTATACAACCGTTGACATAAAAAGGAGCGATACCCATGCAATATCGACGTCTCGGAAACAGCGGCCTGCGCGTATCGGCCATCGGGCTGGGCACCAATGCCTTCGGCAAACGGTCGGACGAGCAGACCTCCATTCGCATTATTCATGCCGCACTGGATCGCGGCATCAATTTCGTGGATACCGCCAACATCTATGCCGGAACCGAATCGGAACGCATCATCGGACTGGCGCTGGAAGGCCGCAGAGAGCAAACCGTGCTCGCGACCAAAGCGGGCTTGCCTCGGCATGACGGCCCCCATGGACGCGGCTCTTCCCGTCTCCACCTCCAGCAGGAGCTTGAACAAAGCCTGCGCCGCCTGAAAACCGATTATGTAGACCTCTACCAGATCCATACGTTTGATCCATATACGCCTTTGGATGAAACGCTGCGTACGCTGGACGACATGGTTACTTCCGGCAAAGTGCGCTACATCGGGGCTTCAAACTACGCGGCCTGGGAGCTGATGAAAGCTCTGGCCACGAGCGAATCGAAGGGATACGTACGCTATATTTCCACGCAAACCAGCTATTCGCTGGCAGACCGGACGCCGGAAGTGGAACTCGTTCCCCTTTGCCTGGATCAGGGCGTAGGCATTATTCCGTACTTCCCGCTGGCCGGCGGTATCCTGACCGGCAAATATAATTCCGAATCCGGCGTGCCGGTCGGTTCAAGGGCGGATACGGACCCTTCCTTTAACCGCTTTTTGCAGGAACGGAACATCACGCTCGGCCAGCAGGTCAGCGAAAAGGCCGCCGAATACGGATGCTCGCCAAGCGTCCTTTCCCTGGCCTGGCTGCTGAACCGCCCGGCCGTATCCACCGTCATCGTCGGGGCTACGCGTACCGAGCAGCTAGAGCATAACCTGAGCAGCCTGGAATTGGAACTCACCGATGAAATGATGGACGGGCTGGATCAACTCAGCCAGTCTTTCCGCCATGGCGAACCGTTCGCGACCTATCGCATCGATGGATGACACTTGGCAACCCGAAAAACCCCTTCTGGCTCATTTCAGGCCAGAAGGGGTTCTTCACTATAAGGAAACCCGGACATGCAACCACGCGTCATTAATGATTGAGCCGATCAGTTATTCGGAGGATTCGGTGAACGATGAATGATTGATGAATTGCTGCAACGTTTTCATGAACTCTTCCCTGCGCTCGCCCACCCGACCAAAAAATTCCCGATCCGCGGCCTCTACGACCTGAATTGCCTCAAGCGCCAGCTTCGCTCCCGCCTCTGTCGTGTGAATAATGTTGGCACGCGTATCGGTATGGTGGCGTGACCGCGTGATCAGCCCTCTTTTTTCAAGCGTACGCAGTACTTGCGAGGTTACGTTAACATCCACATTGGCAAATTGGGCAATCTGAACCTGAGTGACTCCCTTTTCTTCGTGATCCCGTTCATTGAGCCATGAAACGGCATGCAGCAATACAAATTGGGGCTGCGTCAGGTTCATGGGCTCCAGCACCCTGCGAATTTCCTTTTGCCACATCGTCGTCACTTGCCACAGCAGGTGTCCGGGACTTTCTTGTGCATTTTTAAACTGTGAGCCTGTCATCTCATCTTCCTCCATCATTGATACTTGGGGCCTGACCGCCATCGCTGTTCGCGTATCAAAACATCACCATGAAAACATGCTTTCAGCATCATTTGTGCCATCCTTCGACACATAGACTAGGGCGCAGAAGCCTTGGCGATTGGATCCGGGTCCATGTAGTGTAATAACGCCTGGATATTGAAATCCGTTGCAAACCGTATGCGTATTCATCATTTCCTAACGCGAAGGAATGAACTGCTTCACCCATTGCCCGAATCCTTGAGGGTTTCGGCTCTGGATCAGGACGATACCTTCTCCGCGGAATCGGCATACAAGGCCTTCCCCGCTGGTTACGCTGGAGAACCACCCTTGCGAAGCTTTTTCAATCCGGTAGTCCATGTACTGGGGCCACGCCACCAAATGGGCATTGTCCACGATCACTTCCTCACCCGCCGCCAATGGAAGGGCATGAATGGCCCCGTATGACGACAGAAATACCGTGCCCCGGCCGCTGATCTCGACGATAAAGAAGCCCTCGCCCGAAAATAGCCCCTTTTTCAGGTTTTGCATCTTGCTGTGGACTTGAATGCCCTCCGTGCCTGCGAGAAAGCCGTCTTTCTGCACATATAGGGAATACGAGCCGTCCAGTTCGACCGCTTCCACGCTTCCTATGCTGGAGGGCGAAAGCAAAATTTCGGCGGGACCGCCGACTGCAGTTAATTCCTGAAAGAAAAACTTCTCTCCGCTAAGCATCCGGCCAAAACCGGCGAGCATGCCGCCTTCCGCAGAACCTTTCAATTCGACCGTCGGCGTCATGGATACCATAGCGCCGCTTTCCGCCTTGAATCGTTCCCCGCGCTGCAGACGAACGCGAAGCATCGCAAACGCACCCTCATGCAAAATTTCGTAATTCATCGTTCCTCAGCTCCTTGGATGAAATGCATTAGAATCGGTTCCAACAATCATATAACGTCGGTGGAATAAGTACCGAAAGAATAATTCATAATAGCATCTGCAGGGAACAAAAATCCACTGAACGAAAACCTGCGGTCTGTACCCTAGTCTCTTCCAATGTTATATAAACTTTAATTTCGTATTTTACTATATTATAATATATTGAGTCCAATTCAATCTATATAGATTCAATCGGATCATATTTAAATTATTCATCCATATCCCTTTGTTTAGGGTTGGATATATCAATCCAGAGGAGGTCATTCCATGACAGCACAACATCTACAATCGACGGTAACCTTACATAATGGCGTTCGTATGCCTTGGTTCGGCCTGGGCGTATTTCAGGTAAACGAGGGCTCCGAATTGATTGCAGCGGTCAAAAAGGCCATCGAGCACGGCTACCGCAGCGTGGATACGGCCGCCATCTATGGCAACGAAGCCGGCGTCGGCCAGGCGATTGCCGAAGCGATGAAAGAATACAACGTGAAGCGTGAGGAATTATTCATTACGTCCAAAGTATGGACGGCTGATCTCGGATATGAGGAAACGCTCGCTGCCTTTGACGCAACCATGAGCAAGCTGGGGTTGGAATATCTGGATCTGTACCTGATCCACTGGCCAAAAGCTGGCAAATATAAAGGTGCCTGGAAAGCGATGGAGGAGCTGTACAAAGCCGGCCGCATCAAAGCCATCGGCGTCAGCAACTTCCAGATTCATCATTTGGAGGACTTGCTGCAGGATGCGGAAATCAAACCGATGGTCAATCAGGTCGAATACCATCCCCGACTGACCCAGGTAGAACTCAAAGCCTTCTGCGACCAACACGGCATTCAGCTTGAGGCCTGGTCCCCGCTCATGCAGGGACAACTGCTGGATAACCCGGTCCTGACCGAGATTGCGGCCGCCAAAGGAAAAAGCGTGGCCCAGATCATTCTGCGCTGGGATCTGCAAAACGGCGTCGTCACCATTCCGAAGTCCACCAAGGAACACCGCATTATCGAAAATGCGTCCATCTTCGACTTCGAATTGACGAAGGAAGAAATGGATCGCATCTCCGGGTTGAACGAAAATGTTCGCGTCGGTCCCGACCCGGATAACTTCAACTTCTAAACCACGACAGATGTTGTATCCGAGCTAATCAATCACACCAAGCAGCTAGACCAAACAAGCCAATGGATTGCCCGCTTTTCGGGAAGTCCATTGGCTTGTTTGGCGCATCAACCCATATCGCAGTGAAAGAACCCGCACCCCGGCCTTCTGCATCCGTCGATAACCGAATTACCGAGCAAAGGGCCGCCAATGATCCTCTCCTGCCACAACCAAGGCATCTGCATATTCTGCCGCCTCTTCGTCGCTCAGCACTTTGGCCCAGGGCACACGCTCTCCGGCCTCGGCTGCTCCGGGTCCGCTGCTTTGATATTCGGCGTAGAGCACGGTAGACTCGGCCTCGCTTTTGTTCCAATTATGCCATCCTTCACGCCTTAGATGCGGGCCCATCCAGCAGTGAAGAAAACATGTTTTGGCATCGTTGCGCCATGGCCGACCCAAATAAACGGATCGGGGCGGAGCGTCGCCGGTAAGGCGGCAATTGCTGAACACATAGCCGTACCGGACTCCCTCCGGCGTGGAAGCCGCCGTGATCCAACCGTTCACTTCCCCCTGCGGCATCTCTTGGCCCGAAAACCTGTTCTTGGAGAAGATTTCACACCCTTGAAACAACGCCGTCGCCGAACCGAAAATGAAATCAACGTCCCCTTCGATGTAACAATCCTCGTAATATTGACGAAGCTTGCGCCGCTCCAGCCCATCGCGAGGTCCGCCGAAAAAACTGCGATCCATCGGCTGCTCCGGCAGCGGTCCGGTAAAGAGCGTATCCTGATGTCCGATGAAATGACAGCGCCTGAACGCGGCCCGGTCTCCATCGACGTAAGCGGCGATGGCCTGACCGACCTGCTTGCCCGGGCCAGCCGCGTTCACGAACGAAATGCCTTCTGCGATAAAATCGTCCGCGGCAATCAAAACGGTATATGAATGGAACGTATGGTAGAGCTCGCCGTTCGGAAAACGTTTAAGCGCATAGTCATCATAAGTAATGACCGTGTTATCCGCCCCTTCGCCGACAAGGCGAACGCCCTCCCTGTCGATGGTCAGCTTCTCTTTGTACACCCCGGCTCTAATGGATATGACCGCCTCCCCGGAAACATCGGCCGGAATGGCATTTAACGCCGACTGAATAGTGCGATAATCTCCGCTTCCGTCCATGGCCACCGTGCAGCGGTATGCCGTCTTCCCTGATCCGTCCATCGGCTGAAACGTCGCCATCCGTTCATCCTCCTTCTTTCATTTCTATTCCATGTTCCTGAAAGTGAAGCCTCATCCCCGGCATGGCCCCACCGAGCTGCGATGGTACAGCCTGGGCTGGATCACGACCGGAACATCCACCTCTTCGTCCCGGATCAACGCTACGATTAACTCCGCCGCTTGCACGGCCAGTTCATCCAGCGGAGGGCCGATCGTGGTCAGCGCCACTTCCGCATACTGCATGTCCGGCAGATCGTCATAACCAATAAGAGAAACGTCCCCCGGAACGCTATAGCCCGCTTCGAGCAGCGCGCGCAGCGCCCCCCGAGTCACCAGGTTGTTCAGACCGATGAAAGCCGTTGGCGAATTCGAATCGAACGCATGCTTGCGGATCGCAAAGTACCCGTCTTCCCAGGAAGAGTGGGCTGGCAGCACATGGCCCGGATTGAACGCCAGACCGGTGCGCTGCATGGCCTCGCGATACCCCTCCAGCTTGATATGCTGGGAGTTTCCGATAAATCCGATGCGCTGGTGCCCCAATCCCTTCAAATGTTCCACCGCGCGGAAAATGCCCTCTTTGCGATCAATTTTAATGTAGGGGGAATTGGGGGTCTCATCCGTGCCCAGCACGAAGCAAGGCATGTTCAGGGAAGCAAAACCTTTCCAGAACGTCTCCCGGTTGTTCAGTGCAAAATCCCACAGAATGCATCCATCCACACGAAGCTGGCTGAAGATGTCCAGACCGTCGTCGGCTACGACGAGAATCATCTGATACCCCCGCTTTTTCAGTTCCGCATGCAGATTCCCCGAGATTGTAGAGAACAAAGGATTGCTAAGTTCGTCCAATACAAAGCCGATAATGCTGCTCCTGCCTGTCGAAAGCTGGCTCGCAAGCATGTTTTTGCGGTAATGATGCTTCTCCGCGATAGCGAGCACTTTCTGTCTCGTCTCATGTTTGATGCGGGGGTCGCCATTCAGCGCCTTGGATACGGTGCTGTAGCTCACCCCCGCCAATTTGGCAATGTCCTTAATTGTTATCAAACGTCCTACACCTCAAAAGGGTTATTTTTGTGCGGCCATGTAGCGGTCATATTGGGCCTGCCTTCCGGCAATGACCTGCTCGACGTTCATGTTTTTCAACGTTTCGATGTAACTGTCGAACTGATCCAGCCCCAGCTCACCGCTGATGAATTTGAAATTCATCTCTTGTACATACGTGGTAATGTCAGGCATGGTTGTGCTTTCAATTGAGGCTTCGTCCGGCAGCGCGTACACAAACGGGAACGGTTCATGCACGTACTTCTCCAGTTCTTTGTCCAAGCTGGAGTGCCACTCCGGCACAACCGCATCGGCTGAGTCGGTGGACTGAATGTTCGGCAGATTCACCGGACCGATGCCCAGCTTCTGAATGTATTCGTTGTCCTTGCCTTTGTCCGTGAATTTCTTCTCGCCATTCTCTTCCGTATACGTGTCGTCTTTGATGCCCCATGTATACATGGTCTGGGCTTCCTCGCTGACTCCGTAATCGAGGAATTTGAAGGCGAGATCCGGATTTTTGCTGTTTTTCGAAATGCCGAAGATGCCGCTCACCGGCGTGCGTCCAATGTAGAACTGATCTCCGTGCGGTCCCTTCAGCGGCGCGATGCCTTTGAATACAGGCTCTTTGGGATCATAATCCTTGAACAGCGGGCTGTATACCATCGACTGGTACCAACTGAAGTTGAACGTCACCCCGGTCACGTCCTGCGAAATGCGGGAAGTCACCTGATCGCCCGTCGTGCTGGCATAATCAACCGTCAGCAGTCCTTCTTTATAAAGACCGTTCAGATACGCCAAATACTCCTTGTATGCCGGCTCGTAATAGCTGAAATGCACCTTGCCTTGATCATCGGCATAGAAGTTGTTGGACAGATCCAGACCAAAGGCCGGCCCAAACGCCATCGGAATAAACTTGGATTCCATGGAAAGCGGAATTTCATCGGCTTTGCCGTTTCCATTCGGGTCCCCAGCCTTGAACGCGCGCAGCATGGCGGTAAATTCGTCCAACGTCGTTGGCTCCTGCAGATTCAGCTTGCCCAGCCACCGCTGGTTGATCATGAATAATGGCATATAGTTCCGGGTCAGCGTTTGCTGCGGCACATAATACATTTTACCATCCGGCGTGGTCAGACTTGCCTTAATGGACGGTGATTTTTCATAAATTTTCTTCAAATTGACGCCGTATTTCTCGTACAGCTCATCCAGCGGGAGAAAAAGGCCGCTATTGATATACTTCATTAATTGGTCCTGATCCGGCAAATAAACGATATCCGGCAGGTCCGATCCGGCCGCCAGCCGCGGGCTGACCGCGTCGGCGTAGTTTTGCGGCGGAATGAGGTCCCAATCGACCGTGACGCCGGCATTTCCTTCGATCTTTTTGACGATTTCAGCTGTGGAAAGGTCCACGTTCGTTGTCCAGGCATTGGTCGCCAGAATCGACAGCCTGGCATCCGGCGTGTCGGTCACCGGGCCGGCTCCCGTGTAGTTATAGCTCGACTCTGCTTCCGCCGAAGCTCCTCCATCAGCGCTTCCTCCCGTCCCCCCGCTGCTGCAGCCTGCCAAACTGATCGCCAGCCATGCAAATAATGCGATTTTGCTTGCCCCTTTGAATTTCATCCGTCGACTCCTCCCTTTTCATGAACAACACATGATTAGATATGGCTTGCGGGTAAAGCTATCCTTTCACGGCTCCAAGGGTGATGCCCTTGACGAAATACCGTTGGATAAAAGGGTAGATCATGACGATGGGAACGATGCTGACCACAATGGATACATAACGCACTTGGATGGTGGATACCGCCAGTGCATTGCTGGTCATCGCGCCGCCCATTTTCTGCATGACCTCGGGGGAGGCCATGACAAGCACCCTGCGCAGAAACATCTGGAGCGGCTGCATATCCTGTTTCCCCAAATAAAGCAATGCGGTAAAAAAATTGTTCCAGTGAAACACGGCATAATACAGTGCCAGCACGGCCAACGTAGGCTTGATGATGGGCACGGCCAGCCGGTACAGCATCGTAATCTCATTGGCC